>NZ_BONY01000037.1 GCF_016862955.1 Rhizocola hellebori
GTCGTCCACTCGGCCCACAGCATTGAGGGCTTGTCCAGCCCAGTTGCGGACGGTCAGCAGTGTTTCGGTGGGTTGTGGGCTGTGCTGGCGCAGGGCTTGTAGGTGGTTGACGAGTTCGTCGAGTTCGTGGCGGCGGTGCGCGACGTCGGACAGCGGTAGATCGCCGGTGAGGGTGTCGAGCATGGCCGTGGCGGTCGCGATCGTTTGGCTCAGAAGTGGTTGGGCGCCGTGGCGGATGACGGTGGCGGTGAGCCGGTGCACCGCGATAACGACCGGGTCGTCGTGATGGCTGGTGGGGTGGTCGGATGGCTCGCGTTCGGCGAGCGTGATGAGGGAGGCGTTGGCCAGTACCCGCAATGCTTGGCTCATTGTCGTGCTGTCAAGGTCGAGTGCGGTCAGCGTGTGGGGTTTGGTGAGCAGGTAGCGGCTGGTGCCTTCGGGTGCGAGCACGGCCAGGACGGCCAGCAGCCGCTGGGAGTGCCCGGTGGGATCGTCGCGGTGGATGCTGTCGATGGACAGTGCGGTGGCTTTCAGGACACCGGGGTGGTCGGCGCCAGCTTGCTGCAGGAGCACTTCATCGAGCGCGATGGTGGCGAGTCTGTCCAGGTACAGGCGGTAGGACAGCCGGTTCAACCGCATGTAGGCCGCGGCTTGCGACAGGCCCAGCGGGAGCCAGCCCAGCTGCACCCCGACCTCACGCGCGGCATCCGTGTCGCGGTCACCGGTGGCTTGGGCAAGGAAGGCGACGCCTTGAGCCTGGGTGAACATGCCCACCGCCACCGGGGTGATCCCGGGCATGGTGGTGAATTCTTGCCGGTTGCTGGTCACGATCACTTTTGCGGTGCCGGTGGCGGGCAGGAAGGCGGTGACACTGTCTGGGTCGTCGACGTTGTCGAACACGAGCAGCCGCCGCTTGCGGTCGTTGACGCTGATTGCCCGGATCACTTGCGCCGCAATCTGATCCGCAGACAACAGGGAAGGGTCGAATCCCCATTGGGCGCCGAATTGGGCCAGGTCGGTGATCGGCCCGTTCTCGGCGTTGATCCACGCGACCAGGTCATAGCCTTGGTGGACGCATTGGCGTGCGTGGGCGGCGGCGAGCTGTGACTTGCCCGCACCGCGAGCGCCGGGCAATGCCACCAGCGCAGCACGCGCCCGGCCGCCCAACGCTTTGGCTAGTTGCTCCTGTTCGGAGGGGCGTGGCTGAAACCAGGCTGCCTCTTTCGGGATCGCCCCGAACACCGCCGCGGCGTTTCCACCTGCCGCACCCGGCCCAGCGGCCGGCACTGCAACCTTGGCGGCGGTGATGCTGAGCGCGCCGCCAACAGCGGCCAGCACTGTACCTACTACCCCCAGCGGCAGTGTCAGCCATGGTAGATCGGTGAACAATGTGGCCAGCGCCGTCAGCAGACCACCGATCCCGGCTAACCCGATAACCGGGGCCCAGCCACGCCGACCCGTCACAATGATCTCCCGTTCGCAATGCTGGTAACGGTTGCAGTGTCGCACCGGGACACCACCAACCAGGTCTACCAGTCAGTGATCAGACCTAGGCGGAAAGCGTCAAGTGGGACGGAAACGGAAACCATCAGCTGGGACTAGACAACCCCACGACAACTGTGTCGTACCACGGTTGATGCTTGACAAGGTGCTGGCTGCGGCTGGCTGATCATTCGATGTTTTGCCCAATGTTGGTCCGTGATCTTGGAAGTGATGTTCAAATCTGCAGGTGAGCTATCCATATTGGATCAAAATGCTTTGCGTGGTCTCGGCGTGCGATTAACCGAACACTCTACTAGGTAGACCGCGACAAGTTGACAGGTCTAAATGGCGTTATGCGCTTCTAGGCTTGCTGGAGAGCAGGAGGTGAGAGATGGCCTTGATGAACGTCGTTGTCGCGATTGGAGCGACAGCAGCCACCGTCAGTGCGGTGGTGGCGGTACTGAGGTATCGAGAGCGTAGGCGCTAGAGCATTGGGGAAGCCCCGTCCTGAACGAACGGGGCCTCAGTGGGCGGGGACTCGGAGTTTGGTCGCCTGGGTCCCTGCTCACACCAATAGCATGCCATGCACACTCCGCTGCGGAGCCCAGGACTTCACCGGGACGGAGCTGGGCGACCGTCGCGCGCTCAACGGGGCACCAACGAGCCACTTATTGTGGCGTCAGACTTGCCAGCTTCTTTTGGGCAAGCAAAAGTGCACCGGCGGTCTCGAGTCCGTCGATCGTAATACCTATCTCCGAGAGTGCTTAATCAAACGGCATGTGGACGGTGCTCATGTCGAAGTACTTTTCAATTTCCGTGTCACCTTGGGCCTTTCCTGCTGAGCGAACCGGCGTTGCGAGATAGAGATTGACATACTTGTTATGTCTCGGAGGGCAGTGCGTAGTAGCTGCCTAGGGGGTACAGGGATCCGCCTTCGGCAAGGATGTAGCCGGTTTCTTCGACCAGCTCTCGCAGAGCGGCATCTACTGTGGGTTCGTCGGCAGACACGATGCCGGCCGGAAGCTCCAAGGTGTCTTTCTTCAGATTGTGCCGGTACTGCTTGACCAGAACGACATTGCCGTCTTCGGTCACGGGCACGACCATGGCACTCGGTGTGGGGTCGGCGAAGTACCACTCGATCTCCTGCCCAGCCGGCATCCTGAGTACCTCGCGGACAAACCGTTTCGGTCAACCCCACCGGTGAAGCGCAAACCAAACACCACCAACGGCTCTGCGAAGAACTGGCCGTGCTGCCCTGCTCGACGGTGTGCGCGAACTGGCTGCTCTACGGGGTGCAGCCGGAAAAGGTGCGCAAGGGCCTGGTCCCCGGCCGCTGCTCAGGCAAAGTGCACCAGAGCCACACCCTCGGCTTCACCGGCCGCCGCGTCCTCGTCTCACGCCAATGGTCAGGCAAGACCCTCGCCGACCACCGCGCCGACCAGAAGGACTGGATCCGCGCCGCCCTGGCCGAGGCATGCTCCGACCTTCCCGAAGTCGACACCGGCCGCTACCTCTACCAGATCGCCCGCAAAGACGACCCCGACGTGCCACCAGTCCTCGTGCGGGTCATGGCCGCCATCGAACTCCGCACACGGCACAAAGCAGTGCTGCGCCGGGCCTTAGGACCACCGGGACATGTTCCGGCAACCCAGATCAACAACCCACCCGGTAAAGGAGAAAGCAAGTGACCGCAATAGCATTACCACCCCGCACCAGCGCCCATGCGGTGCCATCGCAATACCGGCCCAGACCACACGAGAGATCTACACGGTGGCCGAGGTCGCCGTCATGCTCGGCCTCACCCTGGGCGGTGCATACGAACTGGTCCGTGACGGCACGATTCCGGCGCTCAAGCTCGGCGGCCGCTGGGTCATCCCTAAGAAACGCTTCCACGCCTGGCTAGTCGGATTCCAAGAGGAGGCGAGCAGCTAATGGGCCACATCTCGAAAGCTCCCTCTCGCAAGTTCCGGGCCAACTGGCGCGATGTCGCTGACCGGCAGAAGGCGAAGACTTTCAAGACCCGCAAGGAAGCGCAGGCCTTTCTCGCCACTACTGAGGCGAGCCTAAACACCGGCTCGTATGTGGACCCGCATGCCGGCCGGATGCGCTTTGGCGTCTACGCCCAACGGTGGCTGGAAGCACGCAACAGCGAAGCGACCACAGCAGCTCGGGACGCCTCCCTGATGCGCACCCACGTCCTGGCCGCCTGGGCTCCGGTGCCTTTCGGCAAGATAGATCACCTCGCCGTGCAGCAGTGGGTCACCGCACTGGGCAAGCGGCTTGCCCCGGCCACGGTCGCCAAATGTCACCAGCTCATGGCGGCCATCATGCGGTCGGCTATGCGGGATCGGATCATCGGTGTCAACCCGTGCGATGGGGTCCGGCTCCCCAAGCGCCGCACCAAGAATCATGAGGGGCAGACGGTCACTCCCACGGTGGTGGTGAGTCAGCTTCTTCCGGCTCTGCCTGCCCGACACTGGGCGCTCGTGGCGCTGGCCGCTGGGACTGGGCTGCGCTGGGGTGAGTGCGTGGGCCTGGGCTGGGACGCGGTCGATCTGGTCAAGCGTGAGGTGCATGTGCTGCGCGTGGAGGTGGCGGGAACTGTTTCGGCAAAGCCGTTCCCCAAGTCGAAGGCTGGCCGTCGCGCCGTCCCGCTCCCGGAGCTCGTGGTCGCCCGGCTGCGCCATCACCGTGAGATGTGTGAGCCGGGCCCGGCGGGGGAGGTCTTCACCAACGAGGCCGGGGGCCGATGCGCCGCACCCTGTTCCGCTCCCGGATCTGGCGACCCGCTCTCGTGCGCGCCGGGCTGCTCGGTGCGGTGGAGGAGGTCGGGCCGGGCAAATTCCGTGCCGGCTGGACCGACTGCAACGGCTTCGAACAGAGCGCCGACACGACGACCCGGGCGAGCGCGGTCACGATGGTCGCCAAGTGCGCCAGCGGGGGGCTGCGGTTCCACGACCTACGCCATTCATACGCAACCTGGCTGGTCTCCAGCGGCGTACCGATCAACGACGTCCAAAAGGTGATGGGGCACGAGCAGGCGTCCACGACTCTCAACCGCTACACCCACGGATCTGACGGACGGGACAGCAGGGTCCGCAACGCACTCGCTGACTGGGGCCGATGAAGAAGGGTCCGAAAACGAATCAGGCCTCCCTGAAAAGGAGGCCTGACCTGTGCTTATTGAAAGTGGGCGATACTGGGATCGAACCAGTGACCTCTTCCGTGTGAAGGAAACGAAGAGATCCACTAGGCGCGCTCGGCGCTTGATCGAACCACAGTCTAGCAGCCAAAACATGTATCACGATGTAACGCGATCTATCGTGGTTTCTCAAGATCCTAACTCACAGGCAACAACTGTCCACATTGGTCACAACAGGCGTTCCCTGGGCGACCGGGTGAGCGCTTGCGACGGACGCCGGCCATAGCCTCACGTGCTCTGGCCAGGCGTTGGTTGCGAGCGTGGAGGTACCGATCAACCGCGTTGCTCTTGGGGGAGTGACCCATCGTCGCGGCAATCTCGTGACGTGGCATACCCGCCTCCGCGCACCGCGTACCAAACGTGTGCCTCATGTCGTGGGGGGTTGGTTGCGGATCGTCCAGGATGGTCACTTCGTCGTAGTAGTTCGCTTTCCAGGGCCGCTCGCCGGCTGCTACCCGGTCCGCCTTCCATGCTTCGATCTCTTCCGGTGACCACGGTGACGCTCGGCGCAGCCCTCGATTCCAGTACCGCTTGAGCCAGTTGTCATAGAGCAGCTTTCCGGTACCTACCCGTTTGCCATTCCCGGGTGCGCGGAACAGATCCCCATCGGTAGTGTCGAGATCCGCCTCAAGGTAGACCTTTTCGAAGCGCGGCCATAAATCATCGTCGATCGTGACAAATCGAATTCCTGACGCGCTCTTGGCATATTCGCGGTCTTCGCCAGTCTTCTCACGCACCCTGTGCACCCAAAAGCCTTGATCCTTGGTGCGCACGACGCTTCGGCGGACAGCGGCGAGCTCCTCCCATCGGCACCCCGTGTAAAGCAGCGCCTCCACGAAGAGTGCCGCCTCATTGACCTGAGGGAAGCGCTCCTCGAGGTTGCCTAGCAGGATGTCGTCCTCCCACTCATCGAGCACACGATCCTCATGCGGCGCCGGCGGGGCGGTCTTCACTGCAAGACAGGGGTTGTGCTCGACGGCGCCCAAGTCGCGAGCGATCTCGAACATGCTCCGCAGCACGTTGAGAGCGGCGGTCTGCGTCCAACCTTTCGCGCCCTTGGCCTCGATGTCGTTGACCCAGGCGGTGACGTGGGGTTTCTTGGCAGGTCCGACGCTAAGTTTGGCCCAGTGCGGGGCGACCCAGGTCCGCCAGTGGCTTGCGTCGCGCTTGTGGCTCGCCTTCTCCAGCCGGCGGTCAGCGGCGTAAAGCTCCCAGAGTTCGCCTACCGTGACCTTTCCGAGCCGCGGATCGAAGAATTTACCCTCACCTTTCTTGGCCTCCATCTTGCCGGCCCACTTGACGACCCAGGGCTTGCTGATGTGGCTCTCAGTGATGCGATCGGTTGGCCCTAAGCCCGTGTAGACGGTCGCTGCCCACTTGCCGCTGTCGAGCTGCCTAATCCACGCCATTGGCCTGCTCCCGCCGGGCTTGTTCCCGCGCTTCGAAGTACGCCTCCACCGCCACGTCTTGCCCCAACTTCCGGGCGAAGTAGTCGAGCTCCGCTAGCTCAGCTTGTTCCTGGCGGAGGCGCTCAGCCTGCTTCTCCCGCTGACGATCGAGCATGAAACCGCGGGTTTCCTCATCGACTGGCAACAGCATGATGTGACGGACGATCGTGCTGTTGGGATCGAGTCCGTGAAGGCGGGGATCCACAGATTGCGAAGGGGCGGGCTCGGGTTCGACGATCAGCGACGCTACGGCCTGACGCACTACATCCTCTGGATCGTCGCCAACGATCGTCGCGATGAGACGCACGGTCGACACGTCAACCCGACGCTTGGTCCCGTAGGTCATCCGCTTGATCGTATTCAGGCTGAGTTGGCCGTTTGACTCCCTCGCGAGCCGTGCGACGCTCCATCCGGGCCGGCGCTGGATGCCCTTGAGGTAGTTCATCCACCAGGTGTCTTGCTCAGGGGCGGGGTCAGCCAGCGACATATGCACACGATATCGACTGTCCGCCTTGGGGTTTCGCTGACCGGATCGACCCAAAACGGGGTCGGGCCAACCTTGGGCCGCATCCATGCTCATACCTACTCTTTGTGGCGATGAGCGGCGTAATGCCGTACCAATCATGGGTCGATTCTAGCCCAAGCTGTCAATATCACGGTAGTTAAGTCGGATTACAGCGGCTCAGTTTTGGGTCGACGATGCTTGCGTGCCCGCTTTGGGTCGTTCTAACGTTTGCGACATGAAATCGACCCAAACTTGGGTCGCCTCTGAGGGGGTGACCGACCCACAGCAGCCGCTTCTCAACCGAGTGATCTTCGGGGAGCTGATGAGGGTCCGTGGCATTCCGAGCATGGCTCGACTGGCCGAGCTCGCCGGCGTCAGCAAGTCGACCGCCTTCCGGGTTCGCGACGGAGAAACCCGCGCGCTGCTGTCGACGGCTCAGGCATTCGCTCGGGTGCTCGACACCACCGTGAGCACCCTGTTCCCGGAGCCTTCCGATGTCTAGCGCTCCGATGTCTAGCGTGAAGGTGTCCGCGGCCGATCGCTGGCTGAGCGTTGTCGATGCCGCGGAGTACTTCGGCGGAGGCGTCATGCGGGTGTACCGCCGGATCTGGGCGGGCCAGCTCGTCGTGTCCAACGTCGCAATGGAGGGCAGCAAGCCCAACTACAGGGTCTCACTGAAGTCCATCGATAAGTACTTCAGTGACCGCCAGCTCACTGCGCCGAGCCGCGGGCTGGCCAAGTAACCCACCAAAGAAATGAGGCCCATCGGTGCTTACGACACCTAGGGCCCAAGTCACCGAAAGGCGGAGGAGCCTTGATGACCACATCAACTTTAGCCACGGTCGGCCCTGCGGCGCTAGCACTGCCAGCAGGCGTCATCGCGATCAGCATTGCCCGAGCCATCGGCTACGCCGTGATCTGGGTAGTGGGCAAGGCGGTCGACGCACTCGCCGCGGACTTCGCACTAGCCGTATACGCGCTCGGATCGCTTGCGGACTCACGCAGCACGGCGCGCCACCGCACACCGCGCACCTTGGCAATGACGGGGGTAAACCGATGAACCTCAACAACCCAAAGCTGCCCGCGGTCCTGCTCGCCATCGCGCTGAGCACCGCATTCCTAGGCGCGTCGGGCCTGCTCGCCCTGAAAACCAACCAGGATAACGCGTTCGCCTTCCTGCCTGTCCCCGTCGCCATCGCCGGCTTGCTGCTGCTCGTGTGGTACGGCCGGCGAGTAGCGAAGGCGCAGAACAGCCGACCAGGGCAACACCGCGCCAAGGGCCGATGGCATGAGCTCGCCCCAAGGCCGATGCCGGGAACCAACCCGGTTCCCTACGCCCGGTACGGCCGGCGGCCGATGAGCGCAGCGGACAAGCGAAAGCAGCTTGAAGCAGAGGATCGCCTGCACGCCGAATTCTTCACGGGGCGTGTGGCATGACCCATTGGCGCGAGGGCGTTGCCTATCTTCAGGTTCGCCCACATAGCTTCCATCAGCTTCGCGTGGTGAAGGCGACACAGCGTCCGCCGGAGATTGTCGAGTCGGGC
Source organism: Rhizocola hellebori (assembly GCF_016862955.1). GTDB lineage: Bacteria > Actinomycetota > Actinomycetes > Mycobacteriales > Micromonosporaceae > Rhizocola > Rhizocola hellebori. The sequence continues at coordinate 8,182 of NZ_BONY01000037.1, forward strand.
TGTGTCGTAGTGAAGGTCAGGCTACGCATTCCGGATCGGGCGTTTGCTCCGCTACAGCCGGAGGCAACTGTCACCGTCCCTGAGGAGCTTGTGCAGCATCCAATCGTGGTCGAGGCGGTGGATCCATCGTGATCGAGATGCACGACGAGACTGCCTACCTCGAAACGGATGCGCCCTGCTCGGTGGTCGAGAACGACGGAATCGTGATGGAGCTCAACGGCGACGGGTCAATCGTGAACTACGGATTCCCTGCCGGCCTGGTCGAGCTCCCCGAAACCCTTGACGAAAAGATCGAGCGCCTGACCGCCGAGCTCAAGCGGGCCAAGGCGGACCGCGAGAACGAAGTCCAACTCCAGATTGGACAAAGCGATGACTGAGCCTGCCAAAAATCCCGAGCCGCTGATCGTCACCGTGACCGCCACCATCACGGACGGCCAGGTAGTGCGGTGGTTCACCAGTGAGTTCTCCGCCAAGCGTGTCAACTCCATCGTCTCGGCCTCGCGCAACGGCGTACACATCGACGCTTGGTTGCACGAGATCCCGGAGGGCCTGCTCGACAAAGCGCGCGACGCCTGGCACGCGCTGCAGCGCCGCGAAGACGTCAAGCATCTCGCGACCCACTACAGCCGCTTTCTGAGCGATGACCTCGTGCCGATCCAGCCCGCTAGGGACTAGCCAGGATTGACCGTAGCAACTAGGTTAATTAAGCTTCACGGGGAAAGGTGAGTCCTTTGGCTACCAACCAACCCGACGTATACCGCGTCGGCCTACTCAAAGACATGCATCGACTTACACGGATCTGGAAGTACCAGCGTGCGCGATTCGAGCGGAATCTCCACGAGGTCTGGCAGAACTTCACGGCGCACTGGCGCCAGCGCAGCTATTGGGACGGATACCACGCCGAGCTCGACGGGCTGCCCCATCGCGGGCACGGCTGGACGGCCAAGCGGGCACTAGCGTCGCTGGCGCACATCGAGGCTACGCAGCATTACGCCGAACACAAGCCGTGCGGCTACCGGCGACTGACCGCCAAAGTGCGCAAGCACTACTGCGTGACGTGCGGCAAGAAACCTCGCCGCGGTTGGGTCGCCCTCGCGCCGGATGAGGTGGACCGCTGATGCCCTGGATCAGAAAAGCGACCGCACCGCCACCGCCGCACACCTGCCCGAACTGGGCCATGACCTCGGACACCAGCGTCGACGACCTCTACCGGTGCGATGAATGCCGAAAACTCTGGCGCATCGGATGGGCCTGCGATATCTGCGACTACTTCGGCGATCACGCCGGTTTCGGTGGCGGGCACAAGGTCGGCTACCGGTGGCGCCGAGCCCGGATGTCGCAGCGCATCCGGTTCTGGAGGCACCGATGAAGACCTACCGCAAGCTACCCGAGTTCGCGGCAGACTACCGCATTCTCAAGGCACGCAACCTCCCCGATGCCGAAATCGCGGTGCGCATGGGCTACCAACCGAGCTCGATCAGCAAGCTCATAGCCCGCGCACGTCAGGCCGGGCTCGTCGCCGGCGGGCGGAGGCGGCCGGCGACGAGCGAGCACATCGAACAGCTCGGCGCGCACATCGACCAGTTCAGCTGGCCCAAAGGCGTTGGCCGGCCAGTGCGCACGGACATGCTCGACTACCCCACAGGGTGGCGCTTGGCGAAGGAGGGTGTCATCCACACCGATCGACGATGCTCCTACATCCAAGCTTGGGGCGGTTTTCTCTGCGACTGCAGGGCAATCGAGGCGGAGTGGATCCGCCGTGGTGGCGTGAAGTACTGGGGGCGAATGCCATGACCCAACACCATGAAGAACTGAGCGCTACGTCTGTCGTCGATTGGCTTGAGCGGCACCTCGACGCGTCGCTCACGGACTGGCAAGCGGACTACCTGACACGGGTTTACGCCCCTCCGCAGATGCTCCCGCATCAGGTTTCGCCGCTCGTACGTAGTCGGACTGAAGCGGGTCGTGGGGGTGCGCGATGACAGATCCTGTTGAGTCGCACCTCTGGCTGCCAGCCGCGCCGGTTAACGGCACGCCGTCGATGCTCTGCCCGTGTCGCCAACGGTGGCGCTGCGACCGTCCAGAGCCACAAGGTCCGTGCAAGCGCCACGAGGAGCGGGAGCGCCAGGCATGAGTATCTACCTACTTTGCCCGATGCCGGAATGCGCGACAGAGCAACAGTTGTGCGAGCTCGACCCCGATGCGTCGCTGAGCGCCATGCTCCGCCACTTCATCTATGGCCACCCCGACACCGATTCCGAATTTCTCATGACCATCGTTGAGGAGGTGCAGCGTTGAAGCGTTGCGTTGTTGTTGGCCTGGACATTTCGATAACCGGCACGGGCCTTGCCTGCAGCGCCCACCCGCGCACGCACCTCATCGGCGCCAAGGGCATCACGAAGCTACCGATCGACCAGCGCGCCAAGGTGCTCTCCGGGCTGTGCGCCGACATCGTGCTGTGGACCGAGCTTCAAGAGCCCGTGCTGGTGGCGATCGAAGCTCCCGCCTACGCACAGTCCGGAGGCGGGGCGGTCGAGCGGCACTACCTCTACATGGCCGTGATCACCCAGCTCGTCGGGCGCCGGATCCCTGTCGCCGAAGTCAACGTGTCCAAGCGAATCAAATACGCACTCGGAAAGGGCGTCGGCCCCAAGACGGCGATAGCCGACGCTGTCGCCCGCCGCTTTCCCGACTACGACACCGCCGGCAACGACAACCGTTGTGACGCCGTGATTCTCGCGGCAATGGGCGCCGATCATCTCGGGCAGCCGATCACCACCATGCCCCAAATCCACCGCGATGCCCTGGACGGCGTCCACTGGCCTATCAATATCGGAGACCCGACGTGACAACGGCAACCATCGAGCTGACCGCCAGCCAGGCTGAGGCCGGCCAGAAAATCCAGGACTGGTACACCGATCCGGATTCGCAGGTGTTCCGCCTGTTCGGATACGCGGGCACTGGCAAGAGCACCACCGCCAATATCTTGATCTCCCAACTCGGCGTGCGCTTGCCGGTCTACGCCGCATACACAGGCAAGGCAGCATATGTGCTGCGTAGCAAGGGTGCTGAGGGTGCGTCCACCATTCACAGCCTGATCTACCTGCCCGCCATGAAGGCTCGGGCCAAGCTCGATCAGCTCGTCAAACAGCTCGATACGCTGCTGGTCGACCCGCTCGCGGACCCGCGAGACATTCAAGTGCTGCAACGTAAAATCGAAATCGAGAAGCGCAAGCTCGAATCGCCCGACTGGCACCTGAAAGAGCAAGAGGAATCCGACCTATACGGTTCCGACCTGCTCATCATTGATGAGGTGTCGATGGTGGGCGAGCGCACCGCCCTCGACCTGCTCTCGTGGGGCGTCAAAACCCTCGTGCTCGGCGACCCCGCGCAGTTGCCACCGGTCGACGGCGCCGGCTACTTCATCGACGCGCAACCCAACCACCTCCTCACCGAGGTCCTCCGCTCCGCCCTGGATTCGCCGGTGACACGGATTGCCACGACCATCCGGGCCGCGACCATACGCGACCATGACTATGGCGTCACCGGTCTCGACGGCGACTCGGGCCGCATCGACCGCCTGACCGTTGCCGACCTGCTCAGCGTGGATCAGGTGCTAGTGGGCACCAACAACACCAGGTGGCAAACCATCCACCTGCTGCGAGCCTTGAAAGGCTTGCACCATCCGATGCCCATCGCCGGTGACCGGATCATGGTGCTCGCCAACTCCGGGAGCGCGGAAGTCTTCAATGGCCAGCAATTCAGCGTCATCAACGCGCACGACGTGCCCGACCACGACAACCGGATCTGTCTCGACGTGCTCGACGACGACGGGGCACCCCGCCAGCTCACCTGCTGGCGCTCCGGCTTCGCCGGCTTGAAAGGCGAGCAAGCCGCGAAACGCGACGGCCGCGGCAACGTCGTCGCAGCCACCTACGGACAGGCAGTCACCGTCCACAAAGCCCAAGGCTCCCAATGGGACTCGGTCCTCGTGGTCGACGAGTCCAGCGTGTTCGCCTCCATCGAGGGCAAGGAAGCATCCCGCCGCGGCGATCCTGGCGCACGAGAGGCCGGCCACCGCGCAGGGCAACGCTGGCTTTATACCGCGGCGACACGGGCCGCTAAGCAGATCCGCATCATCGACCGACTGAGGGTCCAGCCATGACCGAATCTACCTGGCAGGCGTTCGTGTGCGAGCGCAACGGTTTCGTTATCACCGGCGAGGAGGACGTCGCCGAGGCGCTGCAGGGGCGCGACGCGCAGATCAGCATCCGGCGCTGCACCGCGCTGCCGTTCGACCGCCACAACGACGGCCTGCTCCACATGCCGGGCACCTGGTGCACGAACGATCTCTTCATGGAAATCGACATCGACGACATCGATGAAGGGTGCGCAGACGAGTTCTGGCAACTGACCAAAGCAGCCGCAGCCGGCATGAGCGAGGCAGCAAGGAAAGCCGTCACACCGGTCGACGATGAGGCGCGCACGTGGCTGATCTGGTCGCACCGGCACAAGCTCTGGTGGAGGCCGAATCGAGCTGGCTACACCGGTCATGCGCACCTTGCGGGCGTCTATACCCGAGCCGAGGTTGACGGAATCTGCGACCCGTCAAGCGAATCCATTGGGGTCGAGTGTGCTGGTATCTCCACGCTTTACGCTGCCGCCGCGATCGAGGCTGACCTAGCCGCCTACATCGTGGGGGTGTCCCGATGACGGCGCCGGCCAAGACACAGCAGCCGTGCGATGACCCGTTCTGCAGCGGCCCCCAAGCATGCGGCTGGCTCCCCGTCGAACACATCCGTCCCAACCAGGGCGGCCGCGGCATCGTCCCCAAACCCACCACGGCGTCCGTAGCGGTCGCACAAACTCCGGTCGGCGGCATCGTTGCCACCGACGCCAGCACCAAGCCTGATTCGACCGTGGAAACCATGCGCGAGGTGCTCACCTCGTTGGATGCCTCGCGCCCCCGGTCGATGCAAACCACGCTCGGCCCGTCCGAGCTCGGCACCCCGTGCGGCCGGCAGATAGCGATGAAGCTCGCCGGCGTGCCCCGTCAGCTGCCGGCCAACCGCCCACCGTGGGCGCCCATGCAAGGCACCGCAATACACGGCCTGATGGAAGAGGCGCTCGAGCACCACAACACGCAGCTTGGCCGCGAACGCTGGATCATCGAGCAACGCCTCGAAATCGACCCCGGCCTACACGACACGCCAGGTATTTCCGGCCACGGCGACGCCTTCGATACCGACTGGGCAATGGTCGTGGACTGGAAATTCGTTGGCACTACAGCATTGCGGGAGGTGAAACGCAAAACCATACCCAACGAGCTACTGGTCAAGCCCGACTACCGCGTGCAAGCCCACCTGTACGGCCTCGGCCACGAGCGTGCCGGGCGTGAGGTGCGATGGGTTCGCCTCGTGTTTCTGGCCCGTTCCCACGACTACAACGACTCCGCCGAATGGACCGAACGGTACGACCCCGAGATAGCCCATAAGGCCGTCGCCCGCTACTACGCATCCCTAGACATGCTCGGCAAACTGCCGCTCGCGGCGACGCCGGCACTGTGGGCTGCCGTGCCTGCCACGCCCGGCAAATCGTGCGATTGGTGCCCGTTCCGGCGGGCGGGTGGACCCGCGGACGCGACCGGATGCCCCGGAGACAGCCAAGCCAAGATCGACAAACAGGTAGCTGGCCTCATCGCCTAGCCCAACCACAACAATCCCAAGGGGGACAACAAAATGACGCAAGACGCAGCAAACGATCTGCTCATGAACGGTGGCGGCGGCACCAAATCCGCCAAGTTCAACACGCTCGGCGACGTGGTCCGCGGCACCATCACCGACGACCCCAAAGTCACCCAGTGCGTGAAGTTCGACGACGACGGGAAACCCACCGACGAAAAGGCGTTCTGGAAGTCCGGTGATCCGATGATGCAGATCGTCGTCACCATCCAAACCGACCAGCGCGACCCCGATGACGAAGACGACGACGGCAAGCGCGCGCTGCACATCACCCCGCGCCTGCAGCCTGCCGTCCGCGACGCCGTCAAGACCGCTGGTGCGAAAGGCCTCGCTATAGGCGGCATCATCGCCGTCCAATGGACGGGCGGCACCGGCCACGGTAAGGGCAACGCACGACAGTACGCCGCTGCCTACCAGCCACCGCAGGTAGGCGCTGACCTCCTCAGCGCCCCGCCCGCAACCACGGTCCAGCCCACGCTCACCGCCGCTGCACCGGCCGTCACCGCGCCCCCTGTCGCCGCTGCACCGCCGTCCACCATCGACCTGCTCAAGGCATCAACACCCGCAGTCGCCGGCCCGCCAGCCGGCTCCAACATCGACCCCAACGTTTGGGCAGCCCTGCCCAACGAACAGCGGGCGGCCATACTCGCCGCCATGGGACTCCCGTTCTAAACCCGAAACCGTTACAGGGCAAACCAAATCCCCCCGCAACACGGCTTGCGGGGGGAGCACACCATCCATAGATACGGGGAAATCATGGGCGAGGTCAAGCAGATACACGAAACATGCAGCGCCGCGCTCGGCTGGGACAACAACGGCTTCAACGTGCTACCCGCCCGCGACGACGGCTCCAAAGCACCCACCGTCACCTGGACCGAATACCAAGCAGCCCGCTACCCACGCGAACGCGTGGCGCGCGTGACGACCGGTTTTGGGCTGCTCTGCGGCGCCATCTCCGGCCAACTGGAGATGCTCGAGCTCGAAGGGCGAGCAGTCGCCGAAGGCTACTGGCCCACCATCACCCAACTCGCCGCCTCCCAACCCGACGCTGCCGCCGCATGGGCGGCAATCACGGCCGGCCCAGGCGCCTACCTCGAGCAAACACCCTCCGGCGGGGTACACATCCTCTACCGGCTCGCTGACGGCCCAGTACCCGGCTCGACCAAGCTCGCCTCACGACCCGCACGCCAAGACGAGCTCACCGACCAAGAACGCGAAGTTCTGCAACGTAAACCGGACAAGGTCTTCCCCCGCGTGCTCGTCGAAACCCGCGGCGAAGGTGGCTTCGTAGTCGTCGCGCCCTCGCACGGGTCCACTCACAAGACCGGCCAGCCCTGGCAGATCATCCTTGGCCAGCCGGGCGTGGTGCCCACCATCACCATTGCTCAACGCGACGCCCTACATGGGCTGCTGCGCACCTTGGACCGAATGCCTACCGCGGTGGCCACACCGACCCTGGCGAGCCCGGCAGCGCCAACTATGGCGGGCGGCGCGGTGCGGCCGGGGGACGACTACAACGCGCGGGCAACATGGGAAGAAATCCTGGAGCCGCACGGCTGGCGCCAGCACTACCGCCGCGACGACGGCATCACCTACTGGACCCGCCCAGGCAAAACCGATGGCATCTCCGCCTCCACCAACGCCACCGGAAGCGACACCCTCCACGTGTTCACGTCGTCCACAGAGTTCGATGCCGACTCATGGCATGACAAGCTCGGCGCCCACGCGGTACTCAACCACCGCGGCGACATCGCGGCGGCTGTGCGCGAGCTCGCCGGCCGCGGCTATGGCGACCCAATCGACCACGCCAAAGCCGCAGCCGAGGACATCACGGCGATTTTGGGTCGCCCCGACTGGCACACCCCACGCCCGCCAATCCGGTCAAAACCTGAACTGTTGACGGCGCCTACCGGAAAGGACCTGTCGGCTGGCCGGCCGAAGCTGGAGATCCTCTCCGCGGCGGAAATGGCCGACTGGCTGCAAGACCACCTCGGTCGCGGGCAACTCGCCGGCATGCTCGCCCGCCGCGGCGACGTCGTCTACACCCCACGGCAAGGCGAAGAGGGCTACATCGCACCCTCCAGCGGCGACGACGGGCCAAGCCAAATCCGCACCGTCACCACCTCGACGCTGCGCTCACGCATCCAATACCGCTACGAATGCGTCAAGTTCGATCCCACGGTCAAGCGGTGGAAACCCGCCACATTCCCGACCGACGCCGCGGCGCTCGCCCTTGGTGCGCCCGACGAGATGCGACACCTCCGGCCGCTGCACGGCGTCACCCACGTGCCTCTCATCCGCGAAGACGGCACGCTACTCGATGTCCCGGGCTATGACGAAAACACCCGCCTGTTGTACCTACCCGACAACGATCTGGCCATCCCCGGCCCGATGCCCCTCGCTGACGCCGTCGCGCTGGTCCGTCAACCTCTCGCTGACTTCCGCTGGTCCGGCAAACACGACGAAGCCAACATGATCGGGCTCATGCTCACCCCGCTACTGCGGCTGCTCACACCACCCCCGTACAAGCTGGCCGCAATCACCGCCCACCAACCCGGATCCGGCAAAAGCCTGCTCGCCAGCCTCCTACGAATCCTCCACGGCGGTGTGTTCCGAGCCGAGGTCCCCGAAGACGAACCCGAATGGCGCAAACAGATCACCTCCATCCTGGACGTCACCACCGGGCCGGTGGTCCAGCTCGACAACGTCAGCGGCGTGCTGCGCTCGAGCACCCTTTCCGGCCTGCTCACCACCTCACGCTGGGACGATCGCCGTCTGGGCGGCAACACGATGGTGACCGCGGTCAACGACCGGCTATGGACCATCACCGGGAACAACGTCGCGCTCGGTGGTGACCTCCTGCGGCGTACGGTCTGGGTCACCATCGATCCGGGCATCCCCGACCCCCATTTGCGACACGACTTCACCATTCCCGACCTCACCTACTGGACCGCCCGCCACCGCGGCCCGCTCATCCGGGCCCTGCTCACCCTCGTGCAGGCGTGGATCGTCGAGGGCCGGCCCACCGAGCCGGCGCGGGCCGACTCCTACGGCCGATGGATATCCGTAGTGCGCGCCATCCTGGCCGTCGCCGGAATACCGGGCGTATTCGACCACGAAGAATCGGCCCAGCAAACAGCAGGCGAAGACGATCAGGAATGGTCCGAATTCCTCACCGCAATACACGCCGTGTTCGGCGAATCGCATTGGACGGTGGCCAAACTGCTCGACCACGTGAATGGGCCAGGCAAACGCACGTCGCTGCTCGACGACATGGTTAATCCGTGCATCCCTCTCGACGCGCTGCCCGCGGCATTGGTTGATCGGATCACCCGGACCGGCACGGTTGGCGCGGTGGCCAAGTCGCTCGGGCGTTGGCTGGCCAACCGGATGGGCCGTTGGGCGGACGGTAGGTGCGTGCGGGTCGCTGGTGACGTTCGTGGTGTCAAGGAATGGCGGTTGGAGGTGTGGCAAGCATGATCAAGTGTGGGTTTGCGGCTTTAGAGGGTTTAAAAACACCCAACACGCGAGAATTCAGCAAGATCATCATAGGTGATCTAGGGGAGTGGGGCCAGACCGTCCGAAATAAACCCTCCAAAGCCGCAAACCCACAAGATCCTCACCGGACCACACCATGAGACAACACCTCATCTCCACCCGCGCCACCCAACGCCAATGCCCCACCTGCCGAACACCCACCCTCCACGCCCTCGTAGACGGCCTCTCCGTCACCGTTGACGCTGCCCCCCTCGCCGGCCAAGCCAACGAGCTCGACGCCCTCCTGCGCAACCTGAGCACCTACACGTTGACCATCATCCGCAAAGAACTAATTCACCGCACCGCACCAATAATCCGAAGACCACGCCAAATCCCCGGAACAATCCACGCCCAACACGCATGCCCAATACGCCAGCCCGCCGGCACGCAATTGGAATTGCCATTCATGGAATCGACGTGAGGTAGCCGATGGGCACCCACAGAGCGCCACGCGGCACCACCACACAGCGCGGCTACGGCGTGAACCACGTAGAGCTACGTGAGCAGTGGCGTCCCCACGTCGAGGCCGGGCGGGTGTCCTGTGCGCGCTGCAAGCTACCGATCAAACCAGGCGAGCCTTGGGACCTAGGGCACGACGACCACGACCGCACAAAATACCGCGGGCCTGAACACGCGGAATGCAATCGCGGCGCATCCAAACGGGTAACAGACGCGATCACCCCTGCAATAGACCCGCCAGCCACGCTCGATCCCAAGTGGGACGAGTAGCGAGAGATAGGGGAATACGCATGAGTAGCGTCAAATTCGCTCAGGTCCAGGAAGCGCTTCGGGCCATGGGTATTGAAAAGCACGAGGAGGTCATGAGTGTTGTCTGGGAACCCCACACAATCACCGTGACGCGGAAGGCTCTACGCGACGGCAAGACCTACCTTGACGAATCGGGCGACTTTGCGACGACAACCGATGTGTTCAAGGTCGACTACACCAACGGCAATCAAACCGCATCAGGGAGAATGGCAGCATGAGCAAACACACCTACGGCTTTCCGGGCGACACCGACCACACCGAGGCCACCGAGAGCGCGGTCAGCCAAGCGCGTAGAGACGGTTTCCTCAAGGATGGTGAGGCCTACACGACTGAGATCGCGGAGCACCTCGTGGTCGTTGTCAAGGTCGAGGATTCTGAAGAGTAATAAGCAGAGGGCCTAGCTCACCCACTGGATTTGAGCTAGGCCCTCTGTCGCTGTCTTGCCTTAGGCGACCTTGCCACCCAACAACCTCGCCAGCGTCTCAGCAGTGTCAGCCTGTTCGACCCGTGCAGCCCAACCCTGCCCGGTCACGTAGCTACCCCCGAACTGCTTAGCCGCTTTAACCCAGTCATCGCGCAGCGTGGCGGTATCGAACGCGGCAATGGTTACCTCAACACCCGATAGCGTGCAACGTCCAGTCTCGAATGAATACAGCTGAGTACCGATGATCGTGCCCTTGCAACCAGCCTTCGCCATCAGGTCAGCGACGTGAAGGCGGGCGACGCTCGGCGATGGGGTAGGGCTGGGTGATGCAGGGTTGGCTGTCGACGTATCTGCCGCGTTGGCCGCAGGGGTTTCCGACTGGCATGCAGCCGTGCCGATCAACAGCGCCACGCTCAACAGTGGGACGATAGTTGACCTAGGTGTGAATGTCATAGACCCACGTTCGCACACCAAGGCGATTGGACAACCAGCCCCCACGGTTTCGTACGACCGGAGGATTGCGCCACGAAAACCCTTGCGCTGCAACGGATTCCAGCATTGAGAAAGCGTTGCAGCGCAACAGAATTCGGCGGCTCGATCAGAAAAGTTCAACCGATTGGGGCCCCCGGAAAACCCGCTGCCGTCTTTTTTTGTGTGCGCCGATGTATCGATCAAAAAAGATGGAACATTATCGAATTATTGTAATCCCTTATATAATCCCAAATTATCCGGAAAGTTCTATTGTCTTCAATTTGGGGATCCGTTGTGCTACAACGGTTTCAGGTCACGTGCAACGGCGGCGGCGGTGGGGGCAGGATCCGAGCCTCGTGCACGGCGCCGGCCATACTGTAGAGCGCATCGACGTGACCCGCTCCCTTGCGCGCGAACACCCACGCGTCACCGCGCGACAGCTGCACCGCGTTGCCCACGTGGGCGAGCCCGAGCGCGTGACCGTCGTGGCGCAGCTCATCGGACTCAACCTGCTCAGAGAAACCCATACACACCGCGGTGGCCTCGCTGGTGATCTCGCTCAGCTTGACCCGCGGAGGCGGCCAGCGCACCGGCTTACCCTGCGCGTTGACCGGCTTGACCTTTGGCCGGACGAGCTCCGCTGCAAGGGCTGCGGCGGGTCCGCCCGGCAGCCAGGCCAGCACGCGGGGGCGCAGCTTGGCTACGACTGAGGGAAGGTCGCGGCGTGCGTCTTTGGTCGAGTCCCACGCTTGGATGATCTCGACCTTGACGAGTCCGTCGATGAGCGCGGCGCCGGCGAGCGTGACGTGCTTACCGTCGATCGACACGTCGAAGCAGAGGGCGAGCTTGTCGCGGTGCGCCGCCAGGTCGACGAGCTCGCGACCTTCCTGCGGTCCCCGGTCCTTCCACATGTCTATGTCGATGGCAGCTTTGAGGAGCTCGACCGCCTGGCACATGTATTCGATCTTGAAGTGGTCGAGGTCTTCACCGCCGGCGTTCTCTGCAGTCATCGCCATGCCGAGCAAAGCCTCAGGGTCGATGCGGTTACCCAAGTCGGGGTTGGCCATCGCGAGGGCTGCGAGGTCGGTTGGCCGTGCGCCTTCGGGGGCGGAGTACTCGATCAGCCCAACGCGGCGATCGCCCTGCCCGGTGTGAATGTAGTTGAGCGCCGATTCGCGTATTGACTTGAGCACCACAGCCTTGCGGTCACCTTGGTTGGAGATCATGACGAGTTGTGCGTCCTTGACCGCGTTCATCGCGCCTTCCACGGCGCTCAACGTGTCGCGGTTGGTGTGCTCGCGCAGTTCGTCCAGCAAGCCTCTATGCACGGTGGGGCCACGCCCGGCACGCCCGTTCGGTGCCTTAAATCGGTAGTGGGCGTCGTGGACGTTCCAGAAGTCTTCCTCACCGATCTGCAGCTTTTGATGCACGGCCGGCAGCTCTTCGCGTAACCATTTGATGGCGTTGGCCATCTTGATGGTCGCCAGCCAGCTCAGCTTTGCTTCGCCGCGGTCGGTGTGCGTGGCGATGGTGAGCGGAGCTTTCTGGACGAACATCCAGAACAGGATGAGTACCCGCGTCCACACGGTCTTACCGTTCTGGCGGGCCACGATCACGAGCAGCTGACGGAACCGCGGGCGCCCGTCAGGTAACAGCTCGCCGGCGTGTATGGACAAGAACTGTTGCCACGGGTCGAAAGGCCACCCGATGATTTCCGCGAATTCGATCAGCAGATAGCCGTAGGAAGTCTCTCGCGTGAGCGCGCAGCCGCACGGACAACCCCCGGGCGGGCCGGTGATGAGCGGGGGTGTGTAGATCCGAGGTAGGACGCTTCCCCGGATCTCCGCGCCGGGCTCAGCTAGCGCGGTTGCGTTCACGGCGGGCCTTGAGCTCGTCCTGCTCTTGACGTAGGGCGCCTAGCGGGTTGGCTGGCTGGGCGTCGCCACCTGGCAGTTTGTCTTTGAGCGCGGATCGAGCCTTGGGTGTGAGCAGCAGCGCATCGAGGGAGGCGAGCAGTTTCGGACCGAGCTCGCCGGCGACGCTCACCGCCGAGAGCGCCGCGTTGACCTTGTCGAGCGCACCGAGCATCTTGTCCATTTCGGGGTGTGCGACACAGGCCCTACGTAGGTTCTGCATTGCCCGATCCAGCGGGAGCCGTACGTGGGTCGCCTCATCGATGCGCGCGGCGTAGACCAAGGCGAGCTCTGCCGCCGGCGTGCCTGCCGTCTCGTCGTCCAGCGCCTTGCGGACCGCCAGGGACAACCCGCTTCGCCTTGTTTGGGCCGCCACGCCATCACCTCACGTTTGTTGGAAAATGTTGAAGTTTGTTTGATTATGTTAGATTGCGCGTGTGAGTGCACGCAGTCGCGTGAGAGCGTTCTTTTCGCGGGCTAGCCGATGGCTGGTTCGCAATGAGGTCGTTCCCGTGACTGACCCGCAATTCATCGAGTGGGTCACCGGAGGCCAGGGCGATTCAGCCGCACCGCTGACCGAGTCGACGGCCATGACCCTGAGCGCTTTCTACCGCGGCTGCATGGTGATCAGCAGCTCTATCGCCGGCCTGCCCTTGCGCACGCTTCGCGACGTGGAAGGCTCCCGCACTCGGGTTAGTTCGTTGTTCGACAATCCCGGCGCTTTGGTCGGGCTGCAGCCTTTCAACTGGAAACAGATCCAAGTCCTTCACTTGATTCTGTGGGGCGACGCGTTCCTGCAGCACATCTACAACCAGGCCGGCGCACTGGTCGCGCTGCGGCCGATCCATCCCGGGTGTGTCAAGGTCGAGTGGTCGAACAAAGCGGTCGGGGGCAAGCTCTACAGCTTCCGCGGTGAAGACGGCAAGAAGGTCGAGCTCGACGCCACGGGGATGACACAAATCATGGGTCCGTCGCTTGACGGGCTACGCGGTATGTCGGTGCTGACGCTGGCGCGGATGTCTCTGGGCGGCGCGCTCTCGGCCGAGAAAGCCGCGGGCAAGATGTGGCGCAACGGCATGATGATCGCCGGCATGGTGTCGCCTGACGAAGACGTCGATCCCGAAGACGCCAAGGCCGATGCGGATGAGCTGAATGCGCAGCTTGGCGGAGTCGAGAACGCAGGGAAGATCCGCGCGGTTAACCGGCGCCTGAAATTCACGCCGTGGACGATGAAGGCCAGTGACGCGCAATTCCTGGAGTCACGCCAGTTCGGCATTCAGGAAGTGGCGCGGTGGCTCGGCGTGCCGGCGAACCTGCTGATGGACCCAGGCAGCGTGTCGACGTGGGGCACGGGTGTCGAGATTCAGAACCGCGGATTGGCTCGGTTCACCTTGACCGCCTACACCATCCCGATGCAGGAAGCCTATACAGCCATCATCAAGGGTGAGCGCTTCACCGAATTCGATTTCGCTGGGCTGGAGCGAGGCTCGCCGCAGGAAGAGATCAGCCTGTTGCTTATGCAGGTCAAGGAAGGCGTTCTGTCCAAAGAGGAATATCGGCGCATCCGCAACATGGGGCCGATGGACCCGACACACACTTTCGTTGGTGGCGCTGCACCCGAGCCGGCCGAGCCGTCACCAGTCGACGCGCTGCGGATCCCGCTGCAGGCACAGGCGCCAGTCGAGCCGGCCAATCACGCGATGGCGCTAGCCGGCGGTATCGCAGAGACAGGAGCGCTTTCATGATCGACTTGCGGCGGCTCGGCGCGCGGTGCGCTCAGGCTCAGGCGTTCGCTGCGCGTGCACGGACCGAGCTGGGAATCCGGGCGGAGGCATCGGCACAGCCTTGGTGGCGGGTGTCCAATGCGGACGGAGACCGGGCGAAGGTCTATATATACGATCTCATCCATCCTTGGTTCGGCCTCAATGCGCTGGACTTCGCGCAGGACCTTGACGCGATCAGCGCGAGCAACATCGATCTGCACATCAACTCGCCCGGTGGGGACGTGTGGGACGCCTACGCCATGTTTGCCGCGCTCAAGGCGCATCCGGCCAAAGTCACCGCGCACGTCGATGGAATCGCCGCGTCAGCCGCAAGCTTCATCGCGATGTCGGCCGAAGAGGTGCTGATCGGCAAGCCTTCGCGAATGATGATCCACGATGCCGCGGGCCTCTCCTACGGCGATCCTGCGGAGACGCGCCTGTTCGCTGACCTGCTCGACGAGATCTCGGCCGACGTGGCACAGATCTACGCGGACAAGGCCGGCGGAAAGGCTGCCAAGTGGCGCGAGGCGATGCAGGCCAACGGTTCCTTTGGTACCTGGTACTCCAGCGCGCAAGCGGTTAAGGCCGGCCTTGCCGACCGGATAGACGACGGGACCACGGCTGCGACCGAGCCCGAAGAAGAGGAAGCGCCCGAAGAGGGTAGCCCCGAAAAGGAAACAGCCGGCGTCGAGGATGCCCGGTCACAACTCGTCCGGGCAGGCGCTCGGCTATTCCCGAAGAGGTGAGAAGTGAGAACGATCGATGAGATCTGGGCCGACATGCAGGCCGTCATCGACAGTGCCAACGGGCGCCGCCTGACCGATGATGAGGTCGCGCGGTACGCAGCGCTTGAGGCGGAGCTCGAATCGGCCAAGGCTGACGACGGTATCCGCGGTAAGCACAAGGCGTACAACACGGTCGTTGTTCCCGCCGGCGTACCCTCGCCGACCTCGGGTGCACACGAGTCCATCGAAGACGCGTTCACGGCGTACCTACGTTCGGCACACCCCAACGCGGACATCACCGAGCTCCGCGTGGGTGGTCCGAGCGACATCGGCACCGTGCGCCCGAGCAACGCGCAGAGCTCCAGCTCGGGTCCGGCCGGCGGCTATCTCGTCCCGGAGGGATTCCGGCTCAAGATCGTCGAGCGCATGAAGTCCGTTGGCGGGCTTGCCAATGTGGCTGAAGAGATCACGACCGAGAAAGGCAACAATCTTCCTTGGCCCGTGATCGACGACACGGCCAACGAGGGCGAGGTTGTCGACGAGAACGCGGCCAACGCTGCCGGGGCGGACCTGGGTCTCGACATGCAGGACCTGGGCGCGTGGACGTACCAGGCGGGCGGCGCCGGCGGTGGCGCGATCAAGCTGCCGTGGGAGCTCATGCAGGACGCGGCTTTCGACATCGAGGCGCTTCTGGCGCGACTGCTCGGCGTGCGTCTCGGCCGCAAGTTTGCTGCGCACTTGATTTCCGGCTCGGGTGTCAAGCAGCCCAAGGGAATCTTCCACGGTGTGACCGGGCAGGAGTTCAGCTCGGCACCGACCTACGGGGATTTCGTGGATCTCGTCACCTCGGTCGACCATGAGTACTGGGACAACGGCAAGTGGCTCTTCTCTCAGCTCGGTCTGGGCAGGGTGTGGAAGATGGTCGACTCCCACGGTGACCCCTTGTGGAGGCGTGGCCAGAGCGACGCGCTGCAGGATGGCACGTTCATGGGTTACCCGATCCAGCTCGACAACGGCGCGGGCGACTTCGTGGGTACCAACGGCGCTGGAACCAACTGGTGTGCGTTCGGTGACTTCCAGCGTGGTTACGTGGTCCGCAAGGTCCGTGACATCGCTGTGGTCGTCAACCCGTGGAGCAACGCGGACGAGCGCCAGAACCGCTACACCGCGTGGATGCGCGCTGACGCTCGGCCGCAGGACACCTTCGCCTACAAGGTCGGCGCCGGCTACACCGCATAACCCCCCGGAACTGGGGACCGGTCCCGGCAGGCGGAGGCCGGTCCCCACCCACCTTGAACGCGCAGCACCATCGGTCCACAAAGGAGAGACAATGAGCGAGAAAGAATTGATCGCGGTGACTGAGAATGTGCGCGTTCTCGGCTCGGCCACGTTCGCAATCAACTCAGCGACCACGACCAACGGCGACTTCGGTACGCCCGATGACATCAGCCTTGAGGCGCTTGCCGCGGCTGGCACCTACAAGCCGGGTGACCGGGTGCTAGTCGTGTTCAGCGCGCCACGCACCGCCGGCGCCGGATCGGACGCGATTTCATTCAGCGTCCAGGACGCGCCCGACAACGCCGGCTCGATCGGCACGCCGGCCACGGCCGAGACTGACGGCACGCTTACCGGCGGCTCCGGTCACCAGACCGCTGTAGCCGCGGTGAAGGTCAAGGCGGGCCGGCCCTGGCTGCGCTTCCGGGCTACCCGGGCGGGCACCACGGACACACACCAGGTTTCCATCACGGTGCTCGCAGTCGGCCGCGCGGCCTAGCCAACTGCAGCCGGATTCGATTTCCAGAAGGAGGTGAGCAGCGATGGCCTGGGCGCCGGACTACGTCGAGCTGGATGACGCGAAGGATTTCCTCCGCATCACGCACGACAACGACGATACAGAGATCCTGTTGGCCATCGCTGCCGCGTCCCGTGGCGTCGACAAACACACTCACAGGCAGTTTGGCAAGCTCACCGACCTGACGCTGTTGCGCTACCGGGCCTGGTACAACCGCGAAGACTGCCTATGGACTGTCAACATCCGCGATATCTATAGCACGACTGGGCTTGTGGTCACGGTCGACGGCACGGAGGTCGCTGAGTACGACTTGCTGCCCGACGATGCGGCTCTCAACAGTCGGCCGTGGGAGCGCATCGTGTTCCGGTCCAACGTCGAGCGCCGGCCGACCGGCAAGCCGCGGGAGATCGGCGTACTGGGGTTGCCTGGTTGGGCCGATCAGCCGGCCGCGGTAACGCATGCCTGCATGCTGCAGATCTCGCGGTTGCATTCGCGGCGCGAGTCCCCCTACGGCGTGGCGGGCTCACCGCAAGCCGGCGGGTCAGAGCTGCGGCTGCTGGAGCGGCTCGATCCCGATGTCGCCGTGGGCTTGAAGCCCTACGTCCGTAGATGGGCGGCAGCCTGATGGATCTCGCGTCGGTAATGGATGAGCTGGCCGTGCGTTTGCGTAGCATCAGCGGCTTGCAGGTGTTCGAGTGGCCCGTGTCCCCGGTCACTCCGCCGGCGGCGCTTCTGACCTATCCGGACAGCATCGACTTCGATGAGACCTACGGCCGTGGCATGGATCGCATGCGCGCGCTGCCGCTGGTCGTCATTGGTGGCAAGCCGACCACTATCGACGCGCGCAACATGCTCTCGGCGCTCACGGCGGGCTCAGGCGAACGCTCGATCAAAGCGGTTCTGGAGTCGGGTACCTACACGGCATTCGACGAGATTCGCGTTGCTAAGTGGGAATTCGACGTGATCGAAATCGCCGCAAACCCATACATGGCAGCGATCGCCATGCTGGATATCGGAGGACAAGGAGCTTAGTCATGGCGTTCACCCACGGCAAAAACACGGTGGTGATACTCGGCGGGGCGAACCTGTCCGCGTTCTCCAACACTTCCACGATGACCCGCAAGGCGGATAAGCACGACGTGACTTGCTACGGCAAAGATGATCATGTCTACGAAGGCGGTCTAGGCGACGGTGCCGCATCGATCGGCGGTACCTATGACAACACGGCGGCCGGCCCGCGCGACGTCATCGAGCCGCTCATCGGTCAGGTGGTCCCTTTCGTGCGGCGGCCGGAAGGTACAGGCGCGGGCAAGCCGCAGGACTCGATGAACGTGCTTGTGGAGGAGTACGTCGAGACGTCACCTGTCGCCGATTTTGTGACGTGGTCGGTCAAGCTGCAACCGTCCGACGCTGTTAACAGCACAGATCAATAAGGGGAGATAGATATGGGTACATACGTCGCCACCACGCCGACTCGGACTGGCGTTGTCGTGACCCCGGGCAACGTTGCGGCAACTGACGTCATTCCCGCTGCGCTCATAGGCACCAAGGGCTGCTATCTGGAGATCATCAACGGCAACGCGTCCCCCGACGTCATGTCGATCAGCGACGCCAGCGTGACCCCATCAGGCGCCGCAGCCGCGAGCAACGCTCCGACAGTGACCAATGGCACGAGCAAGATGTTCAAGATTTTGCCTCAGCAGGTCGACCCCAACGCCCAGAACGTGACCGTCACGCATTCGGTGACGAGCACCGTTACCTACAAGCTTTACCCGCTCGGGTAGGGAAGGCACCACAATGACGATCCTGTCTGCAGAGGCGTTGCTGGCCAAGCGCGACTCGACCACCACGACCGGGTTTCCGGAGGAGGTGGTGCCGATCCCTGGTCTCGGTGAGGTGCGCGTGCGAGGCCTCAGCCGTTTCGAGGCAATGCACGTGCAAGGCCTCCCCAACGCGATTGCGCGCGAGATCGAGACAGTATCGCTCGCGATGGTCGAGCCGGCCATGACCACGGCCCAGGTCAAGGAATGGATGAAGACAGGTGGGGCCGGTGAGTTCGAGCCGGTCAGCCAGAAGATCCAGAAGCTGTCCGGAATGGACAAGGGCGCGGCCAAGCAGGCTTACAGGGATTTCGAGGTAGACCCAGGAAGCGAGTTTCGAGTTCTTCCTGGCGCAGAAGCTGTCGATGACGGTGGGGCAGTTACGGATCCAGCTGAGTAACGACGAGTTCGTGCGCTGGAACATCTACTACGCGCGCATTGCGCAACGCCAAGAGCTGGAGCGGTTGAGACGGGGGTGAGACGGTGGCCGAGATCATCGCGATCGAAGGCCTCGCCGCCTTCTCCCGCAACCTCAAGAAACTCAACGGTGACCTCCCGAAGGCGCTGCGGATGGCGCTCAATGAGGCGTCCGGCATCGTGGTGGATGAGGCCTCACGACGCATCCCGAGGCGCACTGGCAAGGCCCAGGCGAGCCTCAAGGCCAAATCGACGCGCACCGAGTCACGGATCGGCGGTGGCGGCAACAGGGCACCTTATTACGCCTGGCTTGACTTCGGTGGGCGCACTGGCCGGCGCCGCTCCATCAAGCGCGCATTCCTGCCGGAAGGTCGCTACCTCTACGCCAGCCTTGCCGACAAGCGTCACGAGTTCGATGCGGCGTTGAGCGCAGCCCTGTTGCGCGTCGCATCCGAGGCAGGAATCGAGGTGACCTGATGGGTAATACGGTCACACTCACCATGGCCGGCGACAGCGCCAAGCTGGAGAAGGCTTTTGCTGACACCACGTCGAGCGCGACGAAGATGGAGAGCTCTGTCAAGTCGTCCGGCGCCGGCATGGAGAACGCCTTCGGCAAACTCAACTCGTCGGCATTGTTCCTCACCGATGGCATCTCCGGCCTAGGCGATTCGGTCCACACGCTGACCAACCTCAATCGGGAAGGCGCCGACCGGGCTGACGCCTTCGCGCGTGCACAGGTCGACGTATCCCAGGCTGCCCAGGATCTCGACCAGGCGCTAGGCGACGCACGGCAGGCAACTCTTGACTTGAACCAGGCTCAGCGTGATGGCGCCCAGGCGGCAATCGACGTCGAGCAGGCCCTGCTTGACTCCGATACCGCTGCAGTGGCCTATGCCGAAGCAGTAAAGGAGTTCGGCAAAACCTCGGTGGAGGCACGCCAGGCCAGCATCGACATGAAGCAGGCCCAGGCGGACCTGGCACAGGCCCAGCTCGACGCGAAGCAGGCCACCGAAGACGGCAACCAGGCCTTGCTCGACAACACTCAAGCCGCGATCGACGCCAAGGGCGCACAGATTTCGCTCAACGAGGCGCACCGCAACGCAGTCGCACCCAACCAGATCACGGTGTGGACCGATCGCCTTTCCGCCCTTGCGCCGATAGTCTTCTCCGCAATCGGTGTCATGCAAGGCTTTACGGCTGCCACGTGGTCGCTCAACTTCGCGTGGCTGGCCAGCCCGATCACGTGGATCGTGGTCGGTATCGGCATACTCATCGCAGCGATCGTTCTCATAGCGACTAAAACCACGTGGTTCCAAGACATCTGGCGCGTGACGTGGACATGGATCAAGAGCACCGCATCAGATGTCTGGGCCTACATTACGTCGCTGCCGCAAAAGCTCGGTGACTCTTTCTCCAAGATCGGTAGCTTCATTACTGCGCCTTTCCGGGCTGCGTTCAACTACGTCAGCGACGCATGGAACGGCACGATAGGCAAGTTGTCGTGGTCGGTCCCCAACTGGATCCCCGGCATTGGTGGCAACACCATCAGCGCGCCAAAGCTACCCAAATTCCACACGGGTGGTGTCATGCCTGGCGCACCCGGCTCGGAAGGCCTGGCGATCCTCCAAGCAGGCGAACGCATATCCCCTGTCGGCAGCGACGGCCGGATGGTGCTCGAACTGCGCGCCTCGGGAGGGCGGCTCAGTGACCTCCTCGTGGAGATCCTTGTTGACGCCATTGACGCTCGCGGTGGCGACCCTGTCGTGGTCCTGGGGCGCGGCAATGCCTAACGCTCAGCAGCTCACGGCGGAGCTCTACTACAGCGGCAGCTGGCATGCCTACCCCGCCTACATCAGCCAACCCGCCAACCTCGTGCGGGACCGCAAGCCAGGCGGCACTGAGCCGGAACCAGCCCGCACCTCGCTTCGGCTGGCCGGCTGGATCAACCCGGAATCGCCGCTGTCCCCGCTGTATGGCGCTGCCGGCGTCAACACCCCGATCAGGGTCAAGCTGAGCACTGACGTCCGGCTTACCGGCGAGGTGACGCGCTGGATACCCGAGCGCACACTAGGGCATTCGGTGGGCAAGGGCGTCGCGTGGACCACGGTCGAGGTGAACAGCGCCTTCTACCGGCTCGGCCAAGGTGTCGACACGGCGCGCTCCCCGATGTATCGCAGCATGATCGGCACCTCTGCCGGCGACTACGTACCACATGCCTACTGGCCAATGGAGGACGGCAGAGACGTCACGGTGTTCGCGTCGGCCGTGGCCGGTCAGCCCGGTCAACCGCTGATCTACGGTGGAGTCGACGCTGTGCAGCCGGCAGCAGACTCGGCAATGACCGGTTCGCTGCCGGTACCTCTGCTCCCCGGTGACACCTACATTGAGTTCAGCGTGCCCGCCTACACGGACACAGGGCAATGGGTAGCCCAGGTCGCGACGCGGCTCACGGACACCAATGCGGACGCCGGGCTCATCATCTACGCCGATGATCTGATCATTCAGGTGCAGTACGGGCACGGCAACCTCACCGTTGCTGCAGCACCTGTTTCCGACCCCGGCGCGTTGATCTTCAGCAACAGCGACGGCGTTGAGGCGGACGACATCTTCCTCGCGGCGTGCTCACTGGTGGTGTCCAGTGTGGACACTGGCGGAGGCGACGTGTTCACCGCGCGCTTGTTGTCACCAACAGGTGCAACCGTAGGCCAGACCATCGACGTCAACCCGGGCGTCTACCGAAGCCTCAGCGGTCAGCGCATCCTCGTAGCCAGTGGCGGAACCGACCCAATCGCGGCGGGCCACCTAGGTGTGTTCACCGATCCCGCGTTCAACGCGAGCACGGACGGTATCGAGGGCGCGCGTGCGATGTACGGATGGAAGGGTGAGCTTGGCGGCGCCAGAGCCTTGCGCGTAGGTCGAGAGCACGGCATCACGGTCACCGTGGAGGGCGAAGATTCCACACCGATGGGCCCGCAACCGGTCGCCCAGTTCTTGGGGATCCTGGCTGACATCGAGCGCACTGACGGCGGGGTGGCCTTCGAAAAGCGCGACGGCTCCGCCATCTACCGGACCGGCCGCGGGCGGCTCAACCGCTCGGTCGCGCTGACGCTGCCGTATACGTCGATTGCGCCTTCGCTGCAGCTGGTTCTTGGCGCACGGGACCGCCGCAACGACGTCACCGTGAAGACGCCGGCGAGCTCGTCGATGCGGGTCGAGCTGGCGAGCGGGGCGCTTTCCGTCCAGCCCCCGCCAAGCGGCATCGGCCGCATTGAGACCACCATCAGCGTCAACCCTGAGACCGACGATGCACTGGTGGACCTGGGTTGGTGGTATCTGCACACGCTGACGGTGGAGGGTGTCCTCTATGAAACCGTGACGGTGGACCTGATCGCTGCGCCGGCCATCGCTGCAGCTACCGCCGCGGTGGACGTCGACGACGTGATCCTGCTGACCGGCCTGCCTGCTGATGAGAGCTTGGCGGATGTCTACCTGACCGTGCTGGGTATTGTCGCCGAACGCATCGAGGGGGCGAGCCGCAGTATCACCTTCCGGTGTGTGCGCGGCGACACCTACAAGTGCGGGGTGTACGGCAGCGACCCGATTGGGAGCCTCTACGACAGCGACACATCGACCCTTGCTACAGGCTACAGCGCAACGGCCACCTCATTCTCTGTGGCGTCGAGCGACGGAACCCTTTGGATTACCGGCTCGGGTGCGCCCAACTTCCCGATCTTCTGGGATATCGAGGGGATGCGGATTCAGGTCGACGCGATCTCGGGCGCCACGTCGCCACAGACCGCGACCGTGGTGCGCAATGTGGACGGTTGGGACAAGGCGCTGAGCTCAGGCGCGAAGGTCAGCTTGTGGGATCCGGCCCGCTATGCACGTTGAGGAGGGGCGATGACGGACGTAGCTGCAGGGCAAAAGATCCTGGCTGCCCACATGCAGGACCATGAGACGCGTATCGACACGCTTGAGGCACTTGGTATTAGTCTCACGCCGCTGTGGAAGCGGAAGACCTCCATCGAGACTGTCAACAACAGCGCTGTACTCCAAAACGATGACGTGTTGTTCCTGCCCGTCCTGGCGAACACGGTCTATCACATGGAAATGCGGGTCATCCAAAACTCTGGCACGACACCAGATTTCAAGGCTGGTTGGACGTACCCGTCTGGACTGACGATGCTCTACAACAGGTTGGGGGTGGGGCTCGCCGGCGGTGGCAACGTTCACCTCCTTTTCAACTCCGACCAAACGACATCGATCTTGGACGATGGTTTTGCCGCGGACCGCTCCTTCATGATGTGGGGCTACGTCGCAGTGTCGACAACACCCGGAACCCTTCAATTCCAATGGGCGCAGAACACGGCGAACGCGTCGAACACCAGCGTGTTGCCTGGCAGCTACCTCAAGTTGACGAAGGTCTAGGAGGTCATCGTGGCCGATGATTCTGACGCGCCAGTCGTATTCGGTTGGGACGCTTCCGATTTCGACTGGGAGCGTGGCGCTAGGCCGGACAACGTCTTTGCCGCAGCGCGAGAGGGTATCCGCTTCTTTACGCACAAGATCACTGAGTCGGCCGGCGTTGTGCATTACCGCGCCGGCGAAATGGTGCGTGCCGCTGTGGCCGCTGGAATCCCGATCGTGGGTTTCTACGTCGTACCCCGCACCCCCGGTCCGTCCATTGCCGCTCAGGTCGACTTCGCGATCTATCAAGCTGACCGACAGATGCCGGAATGGCGCACTCTGCAAGGCTTTTTCTGGCAGGTCGATCTGGAGCACTGGAGCTACGATCAGGTCCACCCGCAACACGGCGTGGCGATGGCCGAGCTACTCCGAGCCAAGACCGGCAAGCGAGCGATTCTATACGCCCCGAGGTGGTCGTATGGCAACTCGATTCCCGGCGACGATGTCTTGTGGGCGAGCAACTACGGCTCGGACCCATACATACATTTCCTGGAGGCTTACGCCGCGGGTGGCGGAGACAACCATCCGGGTTGGGCCCCCTACTCCGGGCGGTCTCCGGTGATCCTCCAATTCGGTAGCCGGACAACGATCGGCGGGCAGCGCATATGCGACGCCAATGCTTTCCGCGGCACGCTCGACCAATTGCGTGCCCTGATCACAGGAGATGACGAGATGAGCTGGGATGAGCAGCTGGAGCGGGTAGAGGGCGAGACGCTACCCACGGGCAAGGTTCTGCCGGCCGAGCAACGCACCGCCCGAACGGCGCTGGCATTCGCACTGCGCCACAGCTACAGCGGCAGGCAAGCCTCTGAGGAGACGCTCCGCCTGACCCGCCAGCTGCTCGCGTCCCAGGCGGAGAGCGCCACCCGCGAGTCTTCGATGCTCGCGGCGATCCGCGCGCTGGCCGAAGGCGGAGGCGTCGAGGTGGCGCCGATCGTGGACGCGGTCCGTGCCGAAGCCCAGGCAACTCGGGACCTGGTGGAGCAGCGCCACCAGAGCGAGATGGCGGAGCTCACGCGACTGCACGCCGAAGAGCTGGCTACGACGGTGGCCGGCCTGCAGGCGCAGCTTGACGCGCTGCGTACGACGGACTGACGCTCATGGGCGAGCCGTCACCGGTGGTGGTCCTGATCGGCCGGCGCCCACCGCACGAGGTACTCCTGTTGGCGGTCAGTATTCCGCTCGGCCTGGGGATGCTGACCCGCGCGCCGGCGCCGGCGTCCGTCATCGCGCTCATGCCGGCCTGGGTAGTGGTCGCCTGGGCTACGGCGCTGATGCTGTCGGGCATCGTCGGGGTGGCCTCCGCGGTCTGGACTGGCGACATTCTGCGCGCGTTGTGGGCCGAGCTCGGCGCGCTGCTGCTCGGCGCCGGCGTCTTCGCGACCTACACCGCGGCGGTATTCGTGAGCGCCGGCATGCGCGCCTGGTTCAGCGGTGGCTTCATGGGCGCCTGGGCGGTGGCCAACCTGATTCGGTGTGCGCAGATCAGGCGCGAGGTGCGACGGCTCACCGCGGGAGCGAGGCTGCCATGAGCGCGGTCGACTGGCCGGCGGTGCTCTCGGGCGGTCTAGGTGTGGCCATCCTGGGCGCCGTGGTGGCCATCGTGCGCGCGGTGATGGGCCGGCCGCTCGTGCAGGCGTCGGCCGCGGACCAGATCTCCACGACGGCTCTCAAGCTCATCGTCGCGGCCGAGCGTTCCGCGGAGAGAGCCGGCCAAGAGGCAACCGACGCTAAGCGCGAGGCGACCGATGCCAGGCGCGAGGCGACCGACGCTCGACGCGCGGCCGACGAAGCAGCCCGAGAGGTGCGCCTGCTCAAATCCGCGATCCTGGCGCCCACCGCGACGCTTGAACGCCTCCGCGAAATGGTGGGCGAGCCTGGCGCCAACGGATCCGCGGGGGTGAGGGTCTAATGCTCGGGCGGACAGTCGATGTTGTGCGCCTTCGTGGTGCGGGCTCCGTCGCAATCCTTTACACGGCAAGAAAACTTAGTCGTCATCTTCCTGCATCGGGGGCAGCGTCCCCAACCGTTGTCTTCGATCGGGTGGCCGCGGTAGCACGCCTCTGGTGGCACAAGCTTGATGCCCTGCTCGCCCCAAGGCACATAGTCACCCTGGTGAAGCTCCCAGTCCTTCGGTCGCGGTCCCATGTCCGGAGGCTATTAGAACAACCGTACTATTGCAAGGAGAAAGACCATGTCAACAGGCGTCGATCCAGCCCTCAACCCCAATGCCGAAGAGCCGGCGCTGTCGGTAGGCGGCATCACCATGGTCGGTACAGCCGCGCTCGGCGTGGTGGCCGCCCTCGTGCCCATCCCCGTCGCCACCAAAGCGGCGGTTCTCGGCCTGATAGCAGCGCTGGCGCCCATCGTGACCGCGTTGCTGGTGCGACGTCGAGTGTATTCGCCGGCGACGGTCACGCGGATGCTCAACGGCGACGGGCGGCGCTGACACTCACTCCGGTCTAACCAGACACAGAAGCAAATCGGCCCGCTCTCAGCCTTGGAGGGCGGGCCGATCTACATGTTTCACGTGAAATCCGTTGCGCTGTCCGGGCTGCCGGTCACGCCGCGACAGCGTCGAAAAGCCCCTCCCTCTGCCTTGGTGCTTTCTTGGCGCGCGTCGTTGGTTTGACTGTCCGGGCGTCCGGACGCTCTACGCGGTTGCGTGCGTCCTGAATCGTTGAGCTGGGAACGCCTGTCGCCTGCTCGATCTCGCGGACTGTCATTCCCTCCGCATACAACTTGTCGAGGTGCTGATCTATCTGCTCGTCGATGATGGCCAACAGGCGCCGCACGATCTCGCGCCACTGCAGCAAATGATGGGTGCGGTCTAGTGTGTCCGGCATCCCGGACAGTGCCTTTAGCAGAATGTCAAAGACGGTTTTCGCTGTGTTCATGACTTCCTCCCCTTGCCGGTTCGGGTTGTCCGGCGGTCCGGACGGTGGGCGCTACTGCTGAGGTATGTAGAGGGTTTTGGGGTTGGCCACCGCGTCGTAAGCGTCAGCCTGACCACCGTGGTAAACCGCTACCAACTCACTAAAAAGCTGGTTGGCCAAATCGGCCTGCATTCCGAGAGGCGTGAGTTTGCCTTCGTTGCTGATGTAGCGGCCGATGAATGCATATGCGCGGGTCTGCAATTCCCTCATGTCCATTGCTTGATCCTTTGGTTGGTGGGAATGGATAGCACCACCCGGCGACGCTCCTCACGGCAATCGCCGGATGGGCCTAGCGCCTGGCGGGTCCGCTCCGAGGTGTCCGCCAGGCGAGGCGTTTCAAGCCGCGGTGATCCCCGCGGCACGCTCAAACTCTTCGCGGGTCTGGTAGGCGTTGCTTGTCCTCGGGTCTGCGTACCAGGCGACGGTGATACCGAGCTTTGCCGCAGCCTTGACCAGAGTCCGGTAGCGGCGAATTGCGGTTTCGTTCACGCCACCGTTGGAGCCGTCAGCGGTGAGGTTGGAGTAGTTTTCCGCGATGCCCGTTTTCGTGCCACGGCTAGGGTCATAGCACGTGACCGTGGTGAGCTTGGCTGTTTTCGGGAACAGTGCGGCGAATTGCTGAGCCTGCTCCAGTGTGGCGAATTCAGCCCGGAACAAATAGTGACAGGGCATCGAAGCGTCTTTGCGGTGACGCCAGTATGCTTCGATGTTCAGGACCGGTGCTGTGAGCCCGTTCATTGCTTCCTCCAATGTGGATTGGGTGCCGAGCCTGGGGGAAGTCAGGCTCGGCGGGCTGTGTCAGTGGCGGTGGACTAGGCGGAGGAATTCCGAGGCGTCCCATGAGGCGCCTTGGTGTCCGGGCTCCTGCTCGCGCTCGGTGATGGCGCTCTGTGCCTCGCTCATCGCCATCTGGGCGGCTATCCGTGTTCCGTGTGTCTTCGCCAGCTCGGCGATCCTGTTCTGCATCTCGCTCATGAATTTAGCGTAACACGTTAAATAGGGGAGCGCAATTAGCGTGTTACTTAATTTTCGACCCATCCGCGCTTGATCCAGTCGGACCGGACGCCACCAACCGAGACGAGCGCGCCATTCTTGGTTTCGCGGGTAGCCTTGCCGCCCTTGCGTTGCCACATGACGTAGAGCGTGCCGTGGTCGTTGTGCTCGGCGATTGGCTCGAAATCCGCAACCCACGTGTAGGTGATTGGGCTAGGGCGAAACCCGACGATCTTCTTTGCACACTCAAGCCCAACCGTTGAACCGTCACTGAGAACGGCGATCCAGCGAAGGCCGGTCCTAGGGCAGGCCGAGCATTCGCCTTGAAACTCCCGGTCTTCGATCTTCCAGATCATGGGCTTGGTGTTTGTCATGGATTTAGCGTAACACGTTAAATCGCATTGGGCAATTAACGTGCTACTCTAATTTCGTGACCGAGACGAAGAGGGGCCGCGGCAGGCCTGTGACCACTGGGACTCCGCCCGTTCGAACCCTGCGTGTCGGTCCAATCTGGGACAAGGCAAAGGAAATAGCCGACAAGCGAGGCGACAAGATGGCGGACGTCGTCGGGCCACACGTCGAGCGTGGGCTACAGGATTACATCGACGAGCACCAGGACGAAGTTTAGTGATGGTGCCCCGCATGGGTTCGGGGCACCATCACCGGCCATCACCGTCTGTCCACGGCAACCGGTCTGAGTCCGGGCCGTCCGGTGAGGCCTCATCCCGCTCGCGTTCTCAGCCGCGGGCGAGGAAGGATCCGAAGTTCAAGCGTGAGCCAGCTACTGACGTCGTCGCCCATCTGGCGGACGCTCGGCCTGCAGCGCCGCGTATAGCCGCGCAAAGTGGTCGCCAGTCTTAAAGAGCTCATCGCACAAGGTGGCGAACGCTTCCGACGGATACCTTGTGGCGCACTCGATCCGCGAGACGATGGTCCGGTGTAGGCGCGCGTGCCAGGCTAGGCGCAGCATCGTCATTCCAGCGGCCAGCCGATGCCGGCGCACCTCCGCTCCGAACCGGTGGCGAGCGGAGGCCTCAGGCGTCAAGGGCTTGAGATGGTTTGGCATTGGGCTACTGCGTGGTGAGGTCGAAATAGACCGTGCTCGTGCCGTCGAGCCGGTAGACCCGACCGACGTAACCAGGGCACGGCTCGGCGGTGGCGGACCACCAGACTCCCGCTGGTGGCTGCGAGGTGAGCTGCGCGCTCATGTGGGGCGCCTCAGCCGGCTTCCACTGATGCCCCCACCGCAGGGTGTACACCGCCTGCTCGGGCAGCGTGACCAGCGCCTCGATCTCGTAATCCACGGGTCCGGGCACATCGAGTCTCCAGCGCTCTGATTCCGGCCGGTCCTCCGCACCCACCTCCCAGAATCGCCAGCGCGCGTCGACAGCTTCGGCCACACCAGGGCAGTGAAGGGCCAGAGGTGCGAGATCCGTTTGCACAGGGCCGATCTCGTGCTCGGGTGCTGGTGCGGTCAGCTCGACCACGGCCACGGTGACCGTAGCTAGCGCGAGCGTCGCGACTCCCCCCATCGTCAGCAACAGTGTCTTTACCTTCATCGGTGCTTCCTCCAGCGGCGGTATCTCGGGCGCGATCGGATCCACGCCGAGCGCCTGACGCGTAGGCGAAAGGCGGCTCGGTGCCCTTCGCTGATCGTGCGGATGTCCTCATAGGTCGGCTTGCCGCCGCGGGCGCGCAGGACTCGGTGGGTGCGGCATTGGCAGGGGAGGCGCCGGCGCGCGTCCTGACGGTCGTACTGCGCTACTTCGGCAGGCGACCAGGTCCGCATGTCTGTGTTTGATCGGGCGAGCGTCAAACGAACCGCCGATTGATCCGCGTGCGGCGACCGCTGATCCGCTCTCGGAATCGTTGCAGCTCTCCGTCTCGGGCGAGCACAATCGCGGCGAGCTCCTCCGCTTCAGCGAGCGTGTTCGGCGGAATCCCCATGGCTAGCTCGACTTGGGTGGACGCCGGGCTTGGCTGTTCGTTGACTGGCACCGCAACCTCCAATGTCGTGATTGGACCTTGACAGCGGCACTCGTGGAGTTTGGGGAGTCCACGAGTGCCGCGTCGCCGCGCCAGGCAGGGCGAAAGCAAGGCGCGACAAACCCGCCGGATGCGGGAGCTACTTGGACCCTTGACGTTCTTGGTCCCAACGGTGTTCACAGGCCTTGCAGAACACACCTGGCTTTGGTTCGCCGCCTAGCCGCTTCTCGGGCAATTGCTCCCCGCACAGCGCTTTGCCCGGGCGTAGCCGGTCGGCGATGTGACCTACATTGGCCGATGCGGTCATGCTCGTCACCGATCCCCAAGGTGTGATAACCAGCGACGGTGCCTGGCCATCTCCTCGAGCGGATCCCAGTCGAGCAGGCCTGCTAGGGCGAGATCTCCCCGGGCCTCGCGGAAGGGTAGGCATTCGGCGCGCCCGTCGATCGGGCAAATGCCTGTGATCGGGTCATGCTCGTGCTCGCGCAGGGTCCGCCACGCTTCCTCGATGTGCGTGGGCGGAAATGACAGCTTGACCATCGCCATTGTCATGGGATTGGCTCCTCGGGCGTGGCCGGGCGCACGTAGCAATCAGTGCCTCTGGCTGCGGCGAGGCGAGCAGCTTCCGCGACGGATGCTTTCCTCAGCCTGGCGCGACAATCCGCGTCGTGCAGCTCGGCCCTGATTCGCTGACGCAAACAGATACGTCGGAGTTTCAAGGCCACCAATGCGGTGATGAGTCCTGCCAACGCTATAGCCGCTTCCCGTACCCACATCGCGACACCTCCATCGGGTGCACCGGCCGCGGACGGAGACCACTCGCGGGCCGTCCCTGAGCGTGTGTGGACCGCCGGGTAGCAGGTTCCGGCCCACTACCCGACGCATCGTTGCGCAGCCCCGAGTATCATTCGGGTCATCCAACTCATTCGCATGAGTCGGATGACCGATGTTAGACCGAGGGCAATGTGTCGCGCAACACTTCGCGGTACTTTGTGGACAGGAGTTGGTGATCCGCTTTGGAGGGTTCGTTGAGTCGGCCGATGTACGAAGGGCTAGCGTCCGAATTGCTGGAGCATGTTCAGTCGCTCAGCCCAGGTGACCGACTAGCTTCCGAGCCGGCACTCATGCAGGAGTTCGACGCCAAGCGCGGCACCCTACGTGAAGCGCTGAAGATGCTTGAGCGGCAAGGCTTTCTGCGATCGGTTCAGGGCAAGGGCTGGTATGTCACCGAGCGCAACCCGGTCACCTGGTACGCCTCATGGCCCGAGCGCGGCG
Source organism: Rhizocola hellebori (assembly GCF_016862955.1). GTDB lineage: Bacteria > Actinomycetota > Actinomycetes > Mycobacteriales > Micromonosporaceae > Rhizocola > Rhizocola hellebori. Next base: position 39,210 of record NZ_BONY01000037.1, read on the forward strand.
GGGAGACCGATCTGACGCCTTCCGATGCGTGGGCCCGTGGCGTTCGCGAGCAGGGCCGTACTCCGACCGAGGACCCTATCGAGGTGGCGGTGCTCATCGCCGAGCCACGCATTGCGACCAGGCTAAATCTTGAATCTGGCGCTTACGTCGTCGCACGCCGGCGGCTACGGTATGTGGACGGGGTAATCAACAACTCCAATGACACGTACTACCCGAAGACGTTGGTTGAGGGTACGCCGATCTCGCTACCCGGAGACATCGTGCCAGGCGTCTACGCGGTCCTTGAAGAGCTCGGGCGTGGTTGGGTGAGCGCCCGTGATCAGAAGGTGGCCAGAGCGGCGACGTCGGCCGAGGCGGTGCGATTCGGCATCACGCCGGGCGATCCGATGATGGAGACGCTTCGCACGCGATACGACGCAGAACGGCAACCCGTGGCGGTCACAGTGGTTGTGGCGCCGGGTGATCGAACCATCGATGAATATGAAGTGGAGTCATGATGAAGACGCTCAAGCGAGTTGCTGAGATCGCCTACGAGCTCGCCCCGCGAGACTACGCCACCGACGTGGTCAGCTATGACGGGATGAGCATCGAGCTGCAGCCGACCGGGGTTCGCCTGGACAACGACGGAAGCCGGCTCCACTGGGTGTCGATGCACGCCCCCGTCTGGGAGATCGCTCACGATGGCGTGGGCTGGCGCGCGACCAGCGAGGCGGACGCCGGCCACGTCTACCGCCTGGCCGACGCCGGCGCGCCTAAGGGCACGTTCGTCAGCTGGTTGCCCGTCGCCGGCAGTGGTGAGCGCATCGAGCTGAACGAAGGCACCGCCTACGAGCTGCGGTGGGCGAGCAATCCCGAGTCCACGCGCATGGCGCTGTACCTCTCAAGCGTCGACTAGCGATGAGTGATGAAGCGGTCCGTCCAACTTTGGGCGGGCCGCTTCTCTGTATCGCAACGTAACGGGACTTAACGGTTTGCGTTACGGGCTAGATCAAAAAAGCGCCGCACAGACTACCCCCGCGGGTGGACGCTTGAATCAATTCACTCATGTACCGCATAACCGACCGACATCCAGGGAAGCCTTGACGAGAGGGGCTGAGTTCCGGATCGGTCTCCCGCACTAGTTCGTTCTGGCGGATCGCCCCGTGCAGTGGGTGGTCCGCCACAGCCTGAGCTGGAGGCCTAATGAAATTCCGGATCTCGGACCGTTGCGCCTGCCGTCTACGGGCCTGTGGTGGCGGGCTGCTGGCGGCGAAGCTCGGCCTGTTGCTAGTGGGCTGGCCGTGGGTTATTCAAAGACCTATCGCCGCGATGCTCATCATGATCCCGGTGTCCGCCGGCGGCACGCTGTTGCTCCTTCTGGGCGTGGCCGGCGGTATGGCCAGCGCGACTGAGGAGATGCTGGGCGAGCTGCGGGCGGAGCTACTCCGCGCTATCGAGGCAGCATCGAGCAAGAGCTATGCGAACGGCTACGTCGACGGACTGCACGCGCAAGTAAGCCAAGCGCCGCAACCACTTCGCTCAGTGCCCAATCAAAATTAGCCCCAAGATCCAAAGCCGATAACTCACCAGCAACTCATGATCTAGGGGAGAGATCGAAAAAACCCGGCTCCTGATCTCCAGGAACCGGGTTCTACCAGCGGTTTTACCAAGTGGGCGATACTGGGATCGAACCAGTGACCTCTTCCGTGTGAAGGAAGCGCGCTCCCGCTGCGCCAATCGCCCGCAACGGGATCGTACTCTACCACCTTCCCCAGTGGTCGAGTCGCCGCAGGCGATTGGGGCGTGTCAGCGGCCGGCGAGGAGCCGGTTGACGGCTGCGTCTACGTCGAGGTGGTCGGTTTCGCGGCCGCGGGGCACCACTACATAGGTGCGCCGAAGGAACCGGACCAGGACGCTGCGCGGCACTTCGAAAAGCGCGTTGCCGTCGGGTGAGGAGAGGGCGAGGGCGACGAAGTCGCCTCGCGGGGTGGCCCACGGCCAGACCCTCACGTCGCCGATGCCGGCGGGTTCGTCGAGCCCGGTGACTAGTAGCTCGCGGGCGAAGGACCAGCTGACGGCCTCTCCTCCAGCGGATTCGGCGTGGAACAGGACGTGGACGGCATATGGGTCGGCCGGGTCATAGCGCAGGCTTGCGCGGACCGGCAGAGACGTCGCGTCTGGCGCGACGAGCCGCAGTGACGTCTCGACCTCGACGGTCGTAGGACGGATGGCGCTCATGGACGTACTCCCCCCGGCAGTGCGACGAAGCTCACGCGCTTCGTCCTTCCAATACTCACGGTGAACCTCCCGATTACGCTCCGCCATGCGTCGATCTCACCCTGTAGTGGGAAGAGAGAGGCAAAGAGGCTTTTGCACGTGCCCGTAAGAGGTAAAATGCCCTGCTTTGGTCCGTGCGTATGGTTAGTAGGTGCCGCCATGCCCCTCGACACACTCCGGTAACGTCCGGTGATCGGAGTTGGTGACGGTCCGGTTTTGAAGGGGAGTGCCGATGGCCAAAGATCCGACAGAACCAGCCACCAAACCGGGCTTTTCCGACCGGGCGAGGCTCACTCTTCAGGTGATCCGGGCAAATCCCACCGGGGCGATAGCCCTGAAGATTCTGGTAGCCGTTCTGGGCGGTTTGGTAGTCGCTGTCGGGATCGTGCTCATCCCGTTACCGGGGCCGGGATGGGCGATCGTGATCCTCGGCCTGATCATCTGGGCGGTCGAGTTTGTCTGGGCCCGGCACCTGCTCCATTTCACCCGGAACAAGCTGCGCGGGTGGACGTCGTGGATTGCGCGCCAATCATGGCCGGTGCGCCTACTCATAGGGGCTGCGGGACTCGTTTTTGTGACGGCCGTGCTTGTGGCGACACTGCGCTTCAGTTTCGGCGTGACGGTGGCCGATATCTGGCAATACATAACGACGCACTGAGCGCGTTTTCGGTCATTGGGCGCTGGCTGACCGGATGACTTGACCGGAGCTTTAGAAGGAGATGTGATCTGAAGTGATCCGGCCGCGCCCGTCAACCTCCCCAGGTCAGCGCGGCCGGATCCGTATCTGTAGCTGATCAGTCGCTCAGCCTGGGAACGGGCGTAATTCGGTTGGCGCGATCGCTTTCCATCAGCTTTGCGCGGTTATCGGTGAGGCGCACCTTGGCGGGATCAAGGAAATCGATGAGGTCGATAAGTGCCCATTGCGCGTCGACCTGTCGCATATTGCCGATCCAGTCGTGCGTGAGAAATGAGTCCACATCTTTGAGTAATTGGGCGAACCATCGGCGGAATTCGGGATCTAATACGATCCGCTCATCGAAGTCGGGATAGGTCATTACGTCGACGCTGGCTTCTCGGCGCACCATCAATAGCTGGCCGATTGCTTGCTGGCGACCGCGAAATAGCCGGAAATGGGCGTGCTCGTAGCGGGATGAGCCGAAGATTGAGCTGATCTTTTCCAAATGGGCGTTGAAAGTGCGGGTACGCGACTCATCACCCAGGTCGAGGAATCTCAGCTCCCGTCTGATGATTTCCACCCAGCAGAAATATTCGGACAGCGTGTAAACGGTGAAGTGGCGCGCATAGCGCTCTTCCTCAGGATCGCCGCAATATAGGAACTCGTGCAGGTATTGGCCGTTGATGCCGTTGTGCAGCCTGCTTTGGAGGCTGTTCGCGGCCAGGAGCAGCGGTTCCCGGTACCGAGAAATGAGCTCCTCGGTTTGTTCTGCCTTGGTTTCACGGCGCCTTTGCGCCTCAAGAACGTGCTCGAGCTGGCGCGATCGCTGCGCCATAAAGCCCGAAATTATCGCGGCCAGAACGGAAAGCACGGCCGAGGCGATGGCGAGGATGGTGCCAGGGTCCCAATTCACCGGGTCAGTGTGCCCGCAACCGGCACAGTGGACAAGAGCGGGCGAAACAGTTAAGTTCTTCGCCCGGAGGCATTGTCGTCATACGATCCGCGGTTCATGGCGCCGGGGGAGGGGCCATGACATGCGTGGCGACGCATCGTACCCTTGGACGTGGTCACTGTGAGAAGTCGCGGCTGGAGCATCCGAGCCAAGATTATGACCTTGGCGGTGGTGCCGCTCGTCGCTATTACCGGCCTTGCCGTCTTCGGGGTTGCCGCGACCGTTGGTCCCGCACTGAACCTGTTGGAAACAAGCAGGTATGAGCATGCCGTCACCGATCGCGGCGAGGCTCTCATGGTGCAGTTGCAGCACGAGCGGCGGCTGTCCGCCGGGCTGACCCCGAGTGCGCCGGAGCTGATCGAGCAGCGATCGAAGACCAATACTTTTTACGACACCTTTAAGGCGCGGTTCGCCGAGTCCAACGGGCGCGAAGACCTGACGGCAGCCTCTGTTCGCCTGGTAGATGCGTTTATGTCCGGAATGGACAGCCTTCCCGAGATCCGGGCCGACTTTGATACCAGCAAGACGGACCAGATGGCCACCGTCACGCGCTACTCAGAGCTGATCGATTCGGCCTACAAGATGTTCTCGCCGCTGACGCATGTGGCCGACGCCGATCTGTCGCAGGTCGCCCACGGCCTGTTCATCATCAGCCGGACCCGGGAGCTGCTGAGCCGGGAAGACGCGATCATCACCGCCACCATCGCCGACGCGAAGATCACGACCACCGAACACACCCGGATGCTCATCGCCATCGGGGCGCGCCGCCAGCAACTGGAAGAGGCGATCTCCGCCCTCACCTCCCCGCACAAGGAGAACTACGCACGGATCTTCGCCGGCGACTCCTATCAGGCGCTGTACGCGATGGAGGAGTCGCTGGGCACCCTGCGCCAAGCGGGCAAGGTGCCGATCGACGGAAGTGTCTGGCGCACAAGCGCTGACGCGGTTCTCGACCAGATGAACCTCACCGAAGGCGCGGCCGCCAAGGCGGCGGTGACCCTGGCCAACGAGGTCGGCATCGCGGCGTTCACGCGGCCCATCGTGGCCGGGATGATCGGCCTGCTGTGTGCCGCGCTGGCGTTGACGCTCGCGTTGCGCACCGGCCGCTCGGTGGTACGCCGGCTCGACCGGCTGCGCGCCTCCGCCCTTGACGTGGCCAACGAGCAGCTGCCGCGGGCGATCGCGGCGTTGCGCCAGCCGGGGGCGGTGATGACCGATCCCGCGCTCAACGACATACCCATAGTCGCGGTCGGTGTGGACGAGGTCGGCCAGGTCGGCCACGCCTTCGCGGCGGTGCAGCGCACCGCGATCCGGGCCGCGATCGACGAAGCCACCCTGCGCAAGGGGATCAGCGAGGTCTTCCTCAACATCGCGCGGCGGTCACAGGCCCTGCTGCACCGCCAGCTGACCCTGCTCGACCGGATGGAGCGGCGCACCACTTCGCCGCAGGAGCTTGAGGATCTGTTCCGCCTCGACCACATGGCCACCCGCATGCGCCGTCATGCCGAGGCGCTGGTGATCCTCGCCGGATCCGCGCCCGGGCGTGGCTGGCGGCATCCGGTGCCGATCATCGACGTGGTACGCGGCGCGACCTCCGAGATCGAAGACTATGTCCGGGTGAGCCTGGACAGGCTTCCCGACGTGCGCATCTCCGGACGGGCCGTGGGTGACATCATCCACCTGCTCGCCGAGCTGCTGGAAAACGCGACCTCGTTCGCCCCTCCGCACACCACGGTCCGGGTGCACGCCGAGATTGTCGGGAATGGACTCGCGCTGCAGATCGAAGACCGGGGTCTGGGCATGAGCGAGACCGAGCTGGCCGAGGCCAACCTGCGGCTGTCCGACCCGCCCAACTTCGACCCCGCTCACAGCGCCCGCCTAGGTCTGCTCGTCGTCGCCAAACTGGCGGCGCGCCAAGGGGTGACGGTGCGGCTGCGGCCCTCGCCCTACGGCGGCGTGACCGCGGTCGTGCTGGTGCCCGAAGACCTTGTCAGCACCGGCCATGGGGATGTTCCCAGCCAGCCCGCGGTGGCCGCACCGGCCCACAAGGAGCTGGCCGCCAAGCCGTTCACCCAGGACAGGGCCAACGAGACCACGGTGTCCGTGGTGGATGGTCTGCCCAAACGGGTGCGTCGTGCCAATCCTGGGCCGCCGCCGACTGATGAGGGCGAGACAACGGTTACCGTTATAGGCGAAGCGAACACGGTGAACCTGGGTGAGCGGATGCCGACGCAGCGGACTGCCGATGAGGTGCGCTCTCGAATGTCTGCGTTCCAGTCGGGTACGGTACGGGGCCGGGCCCATGCTGTTGGCGGCGTGAGTCCGTCAGGCGACAGCGCGGCGACCCCAGCGCAAACACCACATGACAATGCACCGGGGGCTGCAGAGGAAAGGAGTGCCTGAGTGGGGCCGACAACGACCCGCCACGCGACGGATTGGCTGCTAGATGACCTGCTCGCGCGGGTTCCGCAGACCCGATGCGCGGTGATCCTCTCGGTGGACGGGCTACTCACGGCTACTTCTTCGGGCTTGCCCCGTGACGACGCCGAACATCTTGCCGCCATTGCTGCCGGCTTTTCCAGTCTTGCCAAGGGTGCGGGGGACAGATTCCGCGGGGGCCCGGTGAGGCAGACCATCGTCGAGATGGATCATGCCTACCTGTTGGTAAGCCAGGCGGGCCAGGGATCGTGCCTGGCCGTGCTGGCTGAGCCGGACATCGACCTAGGTGTCCTGGCCTACGAAATGACGATGCTGGCCACCAGGGTGGGCACCCACCTGGGAACCCCGTCCCGGCCTGGCCCAGATGGTCGCTGACCGGTCGGAGTTCCCCGGCGACGACGGCCCGGCCTGGTGGGATCACGAGGCCGGCCCGGTGGTGCGCCCGTACATGGTGACGGGTGGCCGGGTAGAGCCGGTCAGCGCCGATTTCGACCTCATCTCGCACGTTGTGGCGATCACCAGTCTGGCCGCGGAGACCCGCAGCCCCGAGCACCAGTTGATCCTGGGTGTCACCCAGGAGCCGAAATCGGTGGCCGAGGTGGCCGCCCGCGTTGACCTCCCCGTCGGCGTGGTGCGGGTGTTGTTGTGTGACCTGCTTTCAGATGGCCAGATCGCCCGTTACGACCCACCTGATACAGAAGAACTTCCCAATATCGAGACTTTGCAGGCGGTTATCCATGGACTCCGTGCGCTCTGACGCAGCGCCCCCACAAGCGCTCAAGATCTTGGTGGCCGGTGGCTTCGGCGCCGGTAAGACGACCATGGTCGGCGCGGTGAGTGAGATCAGCCCATTGCGGACAGAGGAAGTCCTCACCACTGCCGGAATGGACACAGACGACACGACGGGGGTCGCCACGAAGACCACCACCACGGTGGCGATGGACTTCGGTCGGATCACCATCAACCCATCTCTGGTGCTTTACCTTTTCGGCACGCCGGGGCAGAACCGTTTCTGGTTCCTCTGGGACGAGCTGGCCACGGGCGCCCTCGGCGCGGTGGTCATCGCCGACACCAGACGGCTCGCCGATTCCTTTGCCGCCATTGACTATTTCGAGCAGCGGGGCACGCCGTTCGTGGTGGCGGTCAATTGCTTTGACGCCGAACAGGTCTACACCGATCAGCAGGTACGGGAGGCCCTCGACATCGACGGGCACGTGCCGATCCTGCTGTGCGACGCCCGCGATCGGCTGTCGGTCAAGAACGTTCTGATCACCCTGGTTGAGCACGTGCTGCTCATGGTGCGCTCAGCGGTGCCGGCGGCGTAACGCCGCCGGCACTTTCTGTCGCGTCAGCGCTTGCGGCTCTTCATGATCAGGAACACCACCAGCACGACTACAGCTACTACGACCAGGCAGCAAACTAGGCCGATGGCGCTGCCGAAACCCACCTTCGGACGCTTGCGCAGCTCGTCGGCGACGCCCGACTGCTCCGCCCACGCCGCAGCCGGAATGACAAAGGTGCCCAGAAAACCCGTGACGATGGCCGCCCATAAACCAGAGATGCGAGTCATCGCCTTAGCGTAATGACCTTCCGCCACCCCTGGCCGCAGCCACGGTGTCATGCGCGGCAGCCACGATGGTGGCGACTTCGGCCCAGTCGACCGGCACGTCGAGATAGACCCCCGAGCCACCCGCGATGACCCACATAGGGCGGGCGGAAGTAGCGCTGGGGATCGTCGGCGACGAACGCTTCCTGCGCCCCCCGCGGCTTTGCCGCGCGTTGCCGTGCACGCGCCAGAATTGCAGCTTGTAGGGTGACATTGTGAGTGATCTTGAGATCCGCCCCGCCACGATTGAGGACGTTCCCGCGATTGTGGCGATGCTTGCCGACGACCCGCTTGGGGCCACTCGCGAAGGGGATCCAGGCGATCTCGGGTACCAAATGGCATTCTTGGAAATCGCCGCGGACCCGCAGCAAAAACTGGTGGTCGGGGTGTTCGGAGGCGAGGTTGTCGCCACCCTCCAGCTGACCATCATTCCGGGGCTCAGCCGCAAGGGCTCGAAAAGGGCTCTCATCGAGGCGGTGCGGGTGCGCAGCGATCAGCGTGGAGCCGGGCTGGGCCGCCGGATCATCGGCTGGGCCATCGCCGAAGCGCGCGCCAACAACTGTGTCATGGTGCAGCTGACGACGGACAAGAGCCGGGTCGACGCCCACCGTTTCTATGAGTCACTTGGTTTCGAGAGCAGTCACCTGGGAATGAAACTGTCATTGTGAGACCGCTGCTCATCATCGACGCCGCCAACGTCGTCGGCTCCGTGCCCGATGGCTGGTGGCGCGACCGCCAGGGCGCCGCGGAGAGGCTGCGCGACCGGCTTGCCGCCCAGGCCGACGGCGACACCGACATCGTGATGGTCGTCGAGGGCAAGGCCAAGGGCATCAAATCCATTCCGGGGGTACCGGTGCACGACGCGTCCGGCTCCGGAGATGACGCCATAGTCGAGCTGGTTCGCCGGCACCCAGATCGCCAAGTGATCGTGGTGACGGCCGATCGCGGCCTGCGCGACCGTGTCACCGCGCTCGGTGCGCAAGTCCGTGGACCCTCGTCAATTCGCCCGATTTCATGATGTTTCTTCGCCATACTCGGGTTTATGGCTGGCAAATTTGAGCTCTACACCGACGTCCGGGGGCAGTACCGCTTCCGCCTCAAAGCCGCGAACGGCCAGATCATCGCCGTTGGCGAGTCGTACAAAACAAAATCAGCGGCACTGGACGGCATCGACTCTGTTCGCCGCAACGCGGAAGCGCCGCTGGTCGACCTGACCGAGCAGAAGATGTCGGTCTGAGCGCATCGAAAAAGGGAGGCCAGCGGATGCGGCCTCCCTTGAAACTCTGAGCGGATGACGAGACTCGAACTCGCGACCCTCACCTTGGCAAGGTGATGCGCTACCAACTGCGCTACATCCGCATGCTTGCCATACTTTAGCGGGTATCCGCGACCCGGTGCCACCGGGTTACCCTCTTCGCCGTGCGGACCCCTCGACTCGCGTTCCTGCTTCTGGCTATAGCCTTTGCGGCTTCCTGCGCCAGCCCGCCCGGCTGGCGTGCCGCTCCCGAGCCGGGCCCCGTGCCGACCGCACCAGACGCGGCCGAAGAGATCACTTTCGCCTTCGCCGGGGACTTGCACTTCCACGACCGCACCCGCCGCCTGCTCAACAAGCCCGAGACCGCGGTCGGCCCGTTCAGCGAGCAGCTGCGCGCCGCCGACTTCGCGATGGTCAACCTGGAGACGGCCATCACCGAACGCGGCACCGAAGAGCCCAAGCGCTACCACTTCCGCGCCCCCACCACCGCCTACGCCGCCATCCAGGCCGCCGGCATCGACCTGGTCACCGTCGCCAACAACCATGCGCTCGACTACGGCCAGGTCGGCCTGCTCGACACCATCGACTCCGCGGCCGCCGCCAAGATGCCCATCGTCGGTGCGGGCCGCACCGCCGACGAGGCCTACGCGCCCCACCTGACGACCGTCAGGGGCGTCAAACTGGCCGTGATCGGCCTGTCCCAGGTCTGGGAACTTTCCCCCACCTGGAAAGCCACTGACACCCGTCCAGGCATCGCGATGGCCTTCGACACCGAACGCTCCGCCGCCGCCGTGCGCGCCGCCCGCGCCATCGCCGACGTCGTCATCGTCTACCTCCACTGGGGCATCGAAAGCGGTACCTGCCCGAGCGCCGACCAGAAGAAGATCGCGAAAATCCTCGCCGACGCCGGCGCCGACATCGTCCTGGGCACCCACGCCCACGTCCTGCTCGCCGACGGATTCATGGACAACACTTACATCCACTACGGCCTGGGCAACTTCGTCTGGCACTCCGACGTCCGAGGCACCGACAGCGGCCTGCTCCAATTGACAGTGCGCCCCCGCAACACAGGCAGCAAGGTGGTCGCCCACAAATTCATCCCCGGGGTCACCTCCTCAGCCACCGGCGGCATCCCCCGCCCCGCCACAAACGCCGAGCTCCCGGCCATACAAGCCCGGCTCGACGCCGCCCACAAGTGCTCCGGTCTGGCCGCAAAGCCCACTTCGTAGCCTTTCGACCGTGTGGTCCAGATGACTCGCCGGGCAACCCGGTTGGCGCACGCGTTGCGCGTCGGCTAGAGTTCTCGTCTGTCGGGCGCTCAATCGCCCAGACAAGCGGATGTAGCGCAGTTGGTAGCGCATCACCTTGCCAAGGTGAGGGTCGCGAGTTCGAGTCTCGTCATCCGCTCGGAGAGCCGCAAGGCGCACCACGGTGGAGTGGCCGAGAGGCGAGGCAACGGCCTGCAAAGCCGTGTACACGGGTTCAAATCCCGTCTCCACCTCGTTAGTGCAAGACCCAAAGGGCGATTGGCGCAGTGGGAGCGCGCTTCCTTGACACGGAAGAGGTCACTGGTTCAAACCCAGTATCGCCCACAAGATCAAAAGGTCGCGACCAGCATAAACATCTGGTCGCGGCCTTTTGCGTGCACCCACGCTTGCCGCTGTGGGTGCACCGGTTAGGCGTGGCGCCACCGGGGGAGGCGGCAGGGGTGGCCGGCGTCGAGCCATACAAGGAGAACGGCGTCGCTTCATGGCGGGTCAAGTAGCGCGAAGGGGGCCGCCACGGCTGGGCGATGTCGGTAACCTTCGGCGACGAAGTCCAAGCGGGAAGTTCAAAGGAGCTCGTCGACTAGGCGGGTACCCGAATGCCCGGCCAAGTCGAACCCGGCGCCTCAGGTTTCAGACGGCCTCTCCAAAGCCGCCAAGCGACCGCACGATGGACAGCTATCGCCAGTACGTCCGCGATCGCGTTGACACGCGCTGGTTCGGGAAACTGAGCGCCGACGACGCAGATCAGGACCAAGCGCGCGACTGGCAAGCCGAGATCGCAGAAACTGTCGTTGCGTTGCAGCGTTCCAGCTAAACCGGATGGACAGATGTGGAAGGCTGCAAAATGGGTCGGCCCACCAGCTGTCCACTGTGTACTCTGCCGACTTCTCCATGGTTTAGAAGTGCAAACGGGTCACGAGCCGAGCCCTATCGCGCCACTCCGCCGATCTTCTAACGGTTTTACGCCACATGGATGGCAGGGCACTGACCCGTCTTGCGACGGAGGTCTCAGAGGTTGCACCGATGCTAAGGTATATATCAATGTCGATTGATCGATGTGAGGAGAGCGGTCATGCCCCGAGTTGCTTTACCAACCATTGCGGCCATGCTGACCGCTTGTCTGGTCGTTGGTGGGCTCGCCACGCCCGCATTGGCCGGCCTTGCCGCCCCGGCCGCGCCGACCGGCGTGAATGCGACCAACAGCGTCTCCTCAATCACTTTGACCTGGACCCAACCAGCCACCGGTGTTCGTCCAGCGCATTTTCGGGTGTACGAGGCAGGTGTCGTGGTCGCCCGCAACACCACCACCCGGGTGACTGTGCGCAACCTCGCGTTCGGCAGCAGCCATACCTACCAGGTGACCGCAGTGGACAGCTCCGGCCAGGAGTCGCCGCCCAGCGCGCCGGTGACGCGCAGCGCGTTCACTGGTGGCCCGGTCGCGTGTGGCATCACCGTTCCCAGCGGCTTCGCTTCCACCGAGGTCACTGCGTCATCGGTGTCCCTGTCCTGGTCCAACGCCATTCCGTTCTACGACATGGCGGGCACGATCGTCGTACTCGAAAACTCCACGGTCATCTTGCAAACCACCTTGAACTCGGCCCGCATCGGCGGTCTGGCCCCATCGTCGACCCACACCTACCAGGTCGCCCGGCGCGACTGCACCGGCGGATTGCATGCCAGTGCCCCGCTGACGGTCACTACGGCACCTGGCGACCCGCAGCGGCCCGCACCGCCGACCGGGACCACCGTCGGCGCCCGTACCAACATTTCCATAGCTCTGTCGTGGACACCGCTTCCGAGCGCAGACCCGGCAGTGGCATACGCCGTCTACGAAGGAGGCAGCGCAGTCACGGTCACTCCGTCAACGTCGACTGTCCTGAGTGGACTATGGCGCGACACCGCTCACGAATACAGGGTCGCCGCGGTGGACTCGGCAGGCAACGAATCGGCGCTTAGCGCAGCCGCACAGGCGTCGACCCAGCCCTGCGATAGCCCGCTGCCCAGACCCGTCGGCTTGACCGCTCGCGCGCTGTCGCCATCGTCGGTGGCGCTGTCCTGGACCCACATCGCCCAGGCCACCTCGTTCACCGTGCTCCGGCTGCCGCCCGGCGCCGCACCGGTGTCCGAGGTCACCGTGCCAGGCCAATCCGTCATGGTTACCGGGCTGCCCTCGGCGAGCACCACTCGATACGCGGTGGTCGCGGATACCACCGGTTGCGGCCGGTCAGCGGCCAGCGCCCCGGTCACCGTCACCACCGCGGCCGGCCCGGCCGCCCGCCCACCTCGCCCAGCCGACCTACGCGTTGTGTCCAGCACCCCGAACTTCGATTTCACCGGCACAGTCACCCTTGGCTGGAATCAACCATCAGGCAGCGATCCGGTCGTCGGCTATCGCCTCTACGAAGGCGCTACATTGTTCGCCACCAGCGCCAGCACCAGCTTGACGCTGCGTCTGCCCGGCGGACCGACCCACACCATCAGCGTGGCTGCCGTCGACCCGGCCGGCAACGAGTCCGCTCAAAGCGTTCTACTCGCATTCACAGTGCCGTTCATCCCACCGCCGTAGGACATCGGAGATGGTGTGCGGCGCGCGTCTGCAGTTCCTCGAATTCGAGGGGATGTTTGCGCGTTGGCAAATGTCGATGGGTATGGCGCGTACGGAACGTCGATGTGTTCTTGTGCGTCAATGAGATATGCGCGGTTTTGTGGGTGTCGTCGCGGCGATGGTGTTCGTGTTGCAAGGGTGCCGTCTGGACGGTGGTTCGCCCGCGCCTACCGATAGCGGGTCTGCGGCCGCACCGTCCGGTGTGGCCTCCACTGTGGTGTCGGTGAAGGTCAATGCATCCCAATACGGCATTGGCGCGGTTATCGGTGTGACGGTGGTGAATGCCGGTTCGCAGCCGGTCTTCACTGAGGATCAGAAGGCTGATTGCACGGTGGTCATCTTGTATCGGCGCAGTGGCTCGGGTTGGACCGCCGTGTCCCCTTGTGGCTCGGAGAGGGCTGCGCGCACGGTCAGCCTCGGGTCTGGCGAAGCGCTTGAGGCGTCGATTGACACTATGAGCACCAATTTCGCCGAGCAGCCCGTCGAGCCAGGCGAATATCGAGTCACGTTTGGTTTCCGGTGGCAGGCGGGGCCGGAGGCCGGCGAAGCGGCCAGGGTGGAGTCGTCGGTCTTCACGATCGGCTGAACGGGCCGGCCGCTGGTAACAGCGGCCGGCCCGTTGATTGGGGCTGTGGATGGATTTTAGAAGCAGCCATCGTCGAGTGTGCTGCCGAACTCGACGTATCGTGCGTTGACGTGCGATGACAGGGTGTTTCCGTTGAGCAGCGCATAGTTGGTGCCGACGTAGGCGACCTGGCAGCGGGCGTTGGTCCGCACGGTGAAGTAGTCACCAAACCGGCCGTCGGTGCGGTTGTGTGTGCCGCTGGCGGTGAGGATCACGGTGCCGAAATGAATGGCGTCGGCCGGAGTGTCGTCGACTCCCACGAAGCCTTGGGCTGCCGAGCCGCCGCCGCCGGCAGCGCCTCCTGCGGCGATCGAGATGCCGAGGGCGCCGAAGACGTTGCCGCTGACCACGGGGTACCCGAAGCAGTGGGCCGCATTGAAGATGTGCGGCTCCTCCAGCAGGACCGAGTCCGAGGCGCGGAACGAGGCCGCCCGCACGTGTGCTTGGGCGATTCCGGTAACGGGCGCGGAGTGCCAGAACCAGGTCACCCGGGAGCCGTGTACCGCGCCGCGCATCCGGAAACCGGCCGCGGAGAAGGAGGTCGCGCGTTCGATGAAGTCGAAGTTGCCGGTGCCGCCTCGGCAGTCTGGGTTGGTGAAGGCCGAGGTTCCGGTGGTCCGTACGACGGAGGTGGCGGTGGTGCTGCTTTCTGGCCAGGTGAACACGCGGAAGGAATTGGTGGCCTCGATCGCGCCGAAGAACATCGTGGTGGTGTTCGCGGCGCCCTCGACCGGCATGAGTAGACGCTGGCCGACGCTGCCGGTCCAGGTGAGGGTGTTGGTCGCGGCGCCGACGCAGGCCGCCATATTGCTGGCGTTGAATCTGCGCACCTGCGAGTTGACCCAGGTGGTGCCGTTGGTCAGGTTTTGGTTACCCAGGTACAGGAAGTTGGCTGTCAGCCCGATGTGGGGGTAGTCCGGCACGATGTTGTCGGCGGCGCCCGCAGGGTCGATGGTGTAGCTGCACAGCGGTGCGGCGTCAGGCGCGTTCCTGACGAAGATCCGGACCACGCCGTTGGTGCCGGCCGCGTTGAGGTAGAGCATGATGCTGAAGGTGCGGTCGAGTCCGTGCGCCCGTACCACATCCTGGTCACAGCAGGCGCTCGGCGCATCGGCCGGCCCGGCGGGTATCGCGACGTTGGTCCATGTCACGCCGAGGTCGTTGGAGAACGAGGCGTAGGTGTTACCGGTGTAGAAGACCGAGTTCCCCTCGTTTGCCGCGGCTGTCTCGCCCAGGGTGCTGCTGACTTGGCTGGCCCTGGTGTTCTGGTTGTTACGGCGGATGAGCAGAGCCTGGGTGGTCGGGCCGCCGGTGTTGATTTCGGTCGGGGTGAGCTTGCGCGGGTTGGTCTTGTCGGTCGATGCGGCCGCCGGTGACATGTCGCCCGTGAGGGCGGCTGCGGACTGCTCACGATGTTGCTGATGGAGTTCGTCTAGCGCTGTCATCTGTTCTGGGCTTGTCGTGGACGGGCTCAGCGGACCATCTGGCGCAACAACGCTGTTGGCAGTGGCGATCGCCTGTCCGGGAGGGACTGGCTTGGACGCGGGCGCGCTCGCAGCCGCCGGCGGCGGTACCAACGCCAAGGTCACCAGCGCCGAGACGCCGACAGCCAACGATCTGAACACCTTCATAAGAGATGCCCCCCAAATCGTGGGTGTGCCCGGCGGGGGATGAGTTCCGGCGGGCAGTTTGTGGCAGATGCCATCGACAGAACTATCGGCTGTTTTGTTGACCAGCAAGGCTTTGCACAATCTGGACAAACTCCGGTGTCCAGCGCTGTCCAATCCTGTACAACCATTCAATTTAAATACAGAGATGGGTCAATACTGAGGTGACCTTGGGGGGAGAACTCGATGGGCAGGCGAGAACGACCGATCGATCCAACATCAGGGGCGCTGGAGGCGTTCGCCTTCGATCTGCGGTTGCTGCGGGCCAAGGCAGGTGAACCGAGCTACCGCAAGCTCGCCCAGCGAGCCGGCGTTTCGGCTTCGGCGCTGTCGGCGGCCGCGAGTGGCACCGCCCTGCCTTCGTACCGGGTGATGCTGGCCTACGTGTCGGCGTGCGGGGCCGACATCGACGAGTGGTCCTCACGCTGGGAGGCGCTGCGAGCACAGCAGGATCAGCCGCCAAATGCCTCGCCCTGGCGGGATCTGCCCCCACCGAGCTTGGCATACGGGCCAAAGGCCGCCCTTGCTCAGACCGTATGGCAGCAGTGGATCCAGGGCCGCTTGCGGACCTCAGTCGGCGATGTCGACCTCATCGCGCCGCGTATGACCGGCGGTGACGGAAAGCTGCTCGATCTCGCGACGCTCGCAGGAGCGTTGCGCGGCAACCGCCGTGTCGTGCTGGTCGGTCCGCCCGGCATCGGCAAGAGCGTTGCCTGCCTTTGCCTGGTCCGGGAACTTCTGGCAAGCGGTTCAGGCCCCGTTCCCGTGGTGCTAGCGGCGCTTGACCTGCCGCGCGCCACGGGGGAGCCGATGGCGGACCGGTGGTGCGACGAGATCACGCGCCGGTATCAGACGAGCAGAGCCCAGGCGATGGCATGGCTAGAAAGCGGACAGCTCCTGCCAGTGATCGACGGGCTGGATGCGCTGTCACAAGCGGATCAGACAGCATGCATCGGTGCTATCAATGTCATCCGCCCCTGTCTGATCACATGCCGCGCCGGCGCGTACGAGATGCTGGCGGCCAAATTTGGCCCGCATGACCTGGTCCGAATCCAGCCGCTGAGCCTGTCACAGGTCGAACGGCAGCTGCCCATCGAGCTCGATTCGGATCTCGCGGAATTGCTGACCACACCTGCTTTCCTGCGCCTGGCCCTGCGGATGCCATCACGCGAGGTGACCGGCCCGTCGGCGGTCTGCGCGGAACTGGTGCGTCAAAAGTCGACCGGCTACGCACCGCATCTGGCGTGGAATTGGTTGTCGTGGATGGCTCAGTTCCCGGTGTTCGATCCGCGAAACGTGCGTGTCAGCATGCTGTCGCGGCGAGCGCATCGCGGGCTGGCCCGTGGTGGGGCGATCGGTGTCGTAGCAATCTGCGCGCTGGCGGTCATCGAAGGGACCGCATGGCTGGTCGCTGGCTGGTGGCCTGAGCCGTACGAGGGCCCGGCCATGGCCGCCGCCCTCAGGTCAATCACCGCGATGGTATGCCTGGCTGCGGTGACCGCGGAGGCGCGACTGCGCCGAGCAATCGTGCGGTGGTTGCTGGTCGCTGAGGGTGCGCTGCCCCAAGATTTAGGACGCTTCCTGCACGCCGCTCATCGCGCCGGATTGCTGGATCAAACCCGCGACGGCTACCGCTTCGTCCACCGGCAACTGCGCCGGTACTTCCTCGCCGACGCCCATCGGCGCATCGGCCGAATCGCCTGACCCCATTTAGTTCATTCCCCTTTGGAAAGGAGCATCCCCAAAGTGCGAACCCATCCCAGAGTGACGCTCACCGCCGTGATGCTGCTCGGCGTGAGCCTGCTGGCCGCGCCGGCCTACGCGGCCAAGCCCCGTGCGGAGGTCATCAACGCGGATTTCGGCGTGTCCGAGCCATTGACCACGATCGCGAGCCGCCCCCAGCCCGCCGAACCGGCCGGCCTCGAAGTCCCCGAACGCGGTGGCCCGCCCGTGCCCGACAAGGGTTTCAGCGGCGACGTGTCCGGTGTGCAGGACCCCGACGCCAACCCGGGCATCCAGGTGATCCCGCCCTCGGTCAGCTTCGACGGGCTCACCGGCACGGCCAAGCCGCCGGACCCGGTCGGCGACGTCGGGCCCAACCACTACGTGGAAATGGTCAACCTGCGCGTCGGCGTCTACACCAAGGCCGGCGCCAACCTGCTCAACGTTCCCATCGGCTCGATCTTCACCGGACTGCCCGGCACACATAACTGCGAGGGCAACCACGGCGACCCCGTCGTGCTGCACGACCAGCTGGCCAACCGATGGCTGCTGACCCAGTTCACTGCCACCGCACCATTCTTCCTATGCGTCGCGGTCTCGCAGACCGCCAACCCGACCGGCGCGTACTTCCTCTACGCCTTCTCCACCGGCGTCAACTTCCCTGACTATCCCAAGTTCGGCGTCTGGAGCGGCGGATATCTGGCGTCCACAAGGGAATTCAACGGTGCCGCATTCGCAGGCGTCGGCACCTACGCGCTGGAGCGCTCGCAGATGCTCATCGGCGGCGCGGCCAAAGCGCTCAAGGTGTTGCTCACCACCGCGGGCGGGGCATGGCAGCCCGGCGACGGACTGCTACCCGCCGACCTGGATGGGACCACGCTGCCACCCAACGCCACACTCGCCCCGTTCATTGGCACCATGGACAACGGTGCCGGCCTTGGTGCACCCTTCGATGGCATCAACGTCTTCCATCTGCGGTGGAACTTCGCCGCCAACACCGCGACGCTGACGTTGGTCAGATCGATTCCAGGCCCGGCGATCGACACCATCTACCCATGCGCGCCAACCAGCCGCGACTGCCTGGAACAGGCGGGGACCACGCAGAAGCTTGACATTTTGTCGTACCGGCAGCGGCCCATGCATCGTGCCGCCTACCGAAACTTTGGCACCCACGAGTCACTGGTCACCAACCAGAGCGCCGAGTACGTCTTCGCCGGTACCAGCCGCGCTGGGCTGCGCTGGTGGGAGCTGCGCGGGCTGAGCACCAATGCCCCCACTCTGGCTCAGTCCGGGCCGTTCGTGGCCAGCGGTGTCGACCGCATCCACCGGTGGATGGGCAGCATCGCCCAGGACCGCGCCGGAAACATGATTATGGGGTACAGCATCAGCAGCGCCAACATCTTCCCGAGCATCCGCTACACCGGCCGGATCAGCACCGACCCGCCTAACGTCATGCCACAGGGCGAAGGGCAGATCATCGCCGGGACCGGTGCCCAGACCGGAAGCCCACGCTGGGGCGACTACACGTCGATGAACATAGATCCTGCCGACGATTGCACCTTCTGGTACGTCAACCAGTACTACGCCGTTACCGGTGCGACCTGGCGCACCCGCATCGGCCACTTCAGATTCCCCGCACCCACCTGCTGACCACACAGCCCCTGCCGCGCCGCGCTCTTCCTGAGACGGCGCGGCAGGCCCTCTTCGCCGCCCCTAGCCATCCGACCGGCCTTTGTCGAGCAGAAGCCGACATGCCCGGCGTGGCTGCCTCGATTGTTGATCATCCGCTGGCCCGCATGGCTCACACGTCGAGTGGCGGGTTCCGTCCCAAAGTTGCGCGAGCTGGTCCAGCAGCGATGCCTGCCGCCTCGGCCCGGATCAAGCTACCTGATGACGACGGGCGTGCTTTGTGTCATCTGGCTGAACCTGCCGTTGACGCCGATTGCTTGTACGGCGTACAGGTACTCTCCGGCCGCGGGTCGCGGATCAAGCATTGTGATGTCCTGGGCCGCGGGCCGGCCGATGACTGTCCACTGTGGCAGGTTCGCCAGCCGACGCAGACATAGGTAGCCGGCAAGGTCCTCGCCAGTGGCGTGCCAAGACAGCAGAACGCCGCCTGCCACTTCAACTGCACTTAGCTGCGCTGGTGCCAGCGGTTCGATAGCGGCGGCGCCTGCTGAGTTGATCCCGTTTGGTACAGCCGATGCAGTGGGGATGGGCTGACCTGACCCTCCAACCGGCCCGGCGGATACGGTGCTGCCAGAGGCCGCAGCCGGTGTGTCACCGGCAACGGGGGCGCATCCCGGCAGGCACAGCAGGGCTACGGTGAACACCAGGATCCGCCGCATGATCCCACCTCACTTGGGCGGCGGGGGCCTCACGGCCTCCGCCACCGCCGATCGATCACTTCAATTTGAACAACGCGAACTGCTGGCTGCCGTCACGGAACTGCACGGTCAGGCGTCGGCAGGTGCCTGACCACGGTTTGCTGGTCTTCCAGACATAGGTGTACTGGTCGGTAAGCGGATCGTAGGTGAGCGTGGCCTGACCCGGGTTCACGGTCTGCTCGATATCGTCCACCGGTGCACCACTGTCACAGGCGATCTGCTGTGAATAGGGCGATCCGGCCGCGAAGATGTCCAGCCCTTGATTGCCGCCGAGGCTGAATTTGACCGGGATCGCGCTGCCGGCCTTGACGGCGTTGACCGTCGGCGGGTTGTCCACCGGGCTGAAGAAGCCGGTGAAGGTGAACTGCGTCAGCGGTGGGATCTTCGCCGCCGCCTCCACCGTAAGAGTGTCCGACTCAGTCTCCATCGGCAGGTCCGGCGCGGCGCCGGCCAAGCCGATCGCGCCGCCCTTGAACGTGATGTTGGCCCAGTCGTTGTACCCGTTAAGCGTGGTGTTGCCGGCCTCGTTGTTGACGTCGAACGAGACTCCGGTCTCGGTTGAGTTGCCGTTGCAGTTCCAGTCGATAGCACCACCAGCGTTGGCAACCGCCACATAGGCACCAGATGCCGGACACCAATGCCGAGTTCCGTAACCGGGGGCGCCGATGCCGGCCGGTTCGCTGAGGCTGTTCTCGTTCAACGATGCCAACGCCGACCGGGAGTAGTCGAAGGTTCCCGCCACACCGTTCTTGATCAGCCCGTCAAGCTGGAAACCGTAGTTCATGATGCTCAGATAGTTCGGTTTGTAGTTGTCGTGATCACCGCCGCCGTGCTTAAGACCCAGGTTGTGCCCGAGTTCGTGCATCAGTGTGCCCGCCTGCTGGTTGTCGGTGCCGACGCTGTTGGCGAACGAGCCGAGGCTCACGATCAGGTCGCTGGCACCGAACCCGCGTGACAGGCCCGACGAGGTCGTTGAGTCGTAGTTGTGGCCGGAGATCACGTAATGGAAGATCGGTGTCCGGCCAGTCGGAGTGAAGTTAGTGTTCTTGAGCGCGTCGAAAGCACTCCAGTTGTAGGTGGACGGAGTGCCGGTGCCCAGGTTCGCCACCTCAGCCAACTGATTGCCGCGGCTTAACGTGCCCCAGGTCGCGTTGGTGGAGAAGTTCATGATGCTGCCAGGACCCTGGTCGACGTGCATGTTGATCCCGACCGACCCTGTCGGGCTGACATATGGCGATGCCGCGAAGGCGTCCACCACCTTCTTGATCGCTGTGTTGGAGAGGGCGTGGCTGTGAGCACCGCCGCCCATCCAGTCGATCTCCAGGAAGATGTCGGGTTTGTTCTTGTCCGCGCCCATCGCCGGCAGGTCGACGAATTGCGGCGTGACAGGGCCAGAGGCGTCCGGGTCGATGGTGACTCCGTTGGTCTCCCACTCGTCCAGTAACGCGTCACCGTCGCTGTCGACACCACCGCCGGTGGCGCACGACCCAGGTGGGATTTCAAAAGCGACGGCACGCCGCGGTTCGTATGCCTCCACCGACCACATCACCGTCTTGGGAGAGAAGGTCACACTGTCACATTCGAGATCCTCGTCGCGTACCCCACCAGCGCCGGTGCCGAAGTCAAACACTGGGGCGAAATTGTCGCGTCGCACCACCCACACGTGGTTGCAGCCGTTGGAACCTTCGAAAAGAAGCTCTCCGCCGATGGCCACTCCGCTGTTGAAGCATCCGCTGCCGTGCCAGCCGAAGCTGCTCAGCAGAGCACCGGCGACACTGTACTTGTAGATGGTCTGGGACACATCGGGGCTGATCAGCAACGTGTCGTCCTTGGCGTCGTATGCCAGGCCGTCGTCAAGTTCGATGGTCGCCGCAGCGGTCGCGTTGAACACCACGGAGCCAGCGCCCGACACCGGATCGATCAAACGGATGTCGCCGTCGGACCCGACACCGCCACCCCAGCCGGCCCAAATCTTCTTTCGCTTGCCATCCCACGCCAACGCGCCCAGGCCGCCGGCCACGTTGTAGGAAGCCAAAATCGCGCCGGTGAGCGCGTTGGCCTTGTACAGATCAGGACTGCTGGCGTAGCAGCTGTACCACAGCTGCTCACCGTCAAAGGCGATGCCGACACCGATGCCGCTGCCGCACGGAGCGGCGAAGTCGGTCTCATGCACTAGGTCCCCGTTGGCCGCGCTGACTGGTACGGACGCGATCAACGCGCTTGCCAGCATTGCGGCCGCTACCGCGTAGAGCCATCGCTGTTTGAGTAGTCGATACATCTGTCTCCTCCTGGCTCGGTGCCTGCAGGGTCGGCTGGCACCGTCGGGTACCCGCCAGAAACGACACTTGTCCAGGACAACAATCACTAACATCGCAGAGACGGTGATCTGACATAGACGCCGACCGAAAGTTGCCTGCACAGAGCCAGCCATCGAAAACCCGATACAGTGCGCCGAACCCATCGGAGTGGAATCGCTATCGGAATCACACTTTGGAGCGAACGGCGCAGACATTGGAGCAAGTTTGCGATACGCATGCTGCCGTGCCTACAAAATCTAGTTCAGCGGTGACGCAGGAAATCGCCTGATCTAGATTGGCGCATTGACCCGAGCCAAAGCCATGCGCCCAAGTATCGTGCCGCGACAGAACCCGGTGAGACGCGGCGCTTCGGGGACCTCGAGATCGATCTCGGAAAGTGGCCGATCGGACAAGCCGCGGGTCGTCTCGCAAGGATCCATATCGGAATGGTGTTCTGGGTGACGGGGATTACGGTTGTGACCAAGCTGGTCATCGATACATACTGGTTGTGCCCGTCAATGAGCTTGCGACTAGAGTGATTATTAGGTGACTGAACCGACCGGGGATGGCCCGGAGCTGCGGTTTGTGGCATTGGCTGCCGAAGCTGACATTGACTGATTTGGCTACTTGCGATGGCGGGCGGCTTGCGCGTTTGGCGCGCTGTTTTCTGTTGAGCCGTCACGCCTGTTGCCGGGCATTTCTATGTCTGGTGGCACGCCGTCGCAAGGGGACTCTCATGGACGATCTGTTGGTCGTTGGCATGGATCTGGTTACTGGACGGGTTGTTCATGTCGGCGATGCGTCAGCTGATACCTGGAAGATCAAGGGTTTTGGCGGTGATGGCACGCTGGTGTGCCGTGACTGCCTGGACGGGGATGGTGTGCCTGCCGGGACGAAGGTGCCTTTGGTGTACCGCGGCAGGCTGCATGGCAAGCGCCGCGCGCATTTTGCTCATCCTCCGGGACTTGGTCCGAAGGGTGGGCACTGGCCTGAGACGGCATGGCACCGTGATGCGAAGAAGGCGATAGCGTCGTGGGCGTGCTGGCAGCCGGGGTTCGTCAGCGTCTGCTTGGAACGGTGGACACCGGATCGGCGTCGCCGCAGCGATGTCAGGGTCACGTTGCGTGAGGGACCGGTGATCGCGATCGAAGTGCAGCAGCATGCGATGACCGATTCGGCCTGGCGCAAACGTCACCGCGACTATGCCTCCGAAGGGATCCTGGATATCTGGTTGTGGCATCAGCGAGTCGGCGTTCCCGGTATAGCGCTGGGCGAGCCGCAATGCCATTGGCAGCTCAACGAGCAACTCGATCGCATCGGTATGCCGATCGCCCATGCTCATATCGGAGACGCTGGGAATGCGGCGGCGCCTGGTCTATGGCTTGGTGAGCACTACCCGCCATGCTCGGGAGATCGGGTGAGGTTCGCCTGGCAGGACCTATCCGATCTGACGTTGTCCGGTCGTCGTGGCCTGGTGCTCGTGGAGCATGCTGATGGGCTGTGGCCGGGGATGCCATCGGGATCCTGATTAGATTCCAGCCGAAGTCAGCGTTGGCCGGCGAAGCGACCGCTGAGTCTGCGTGTCGTGGACCGGCCAGCCGCAGTATTCCCGATTGGTGTTCAGGCCTGTTCAGGGTTGGGCGGTGATGGCGGTGATTCCGGGTAGGTCGCCGAATTTGGCGGCGGCGTCGCGGCTGACGATCAGGCGGTCGGTTTCGAGGGCGTGGGCAGCGATGATGAGGTCGTGGGCGCCGCGAGATTTGCCTTGTTTGCGGGTGTGGGCGATGAGGCGGACGTGGTGTGCTGCGGTGGTGTCGGTGTAGTCGAGGGTGTCAATGGTGGAGGTGATGGTTGCCAGAGCGCGGGCGCGGTCGGCTGCCCGCTCGGCTGTGTCGGCTAGCTCGATGCCGGTGCGGTATTCGGCGATGGTGATGGCGGCGATGGCGAGTTCGTCGTCGTCGAATTGAGTTTGGTTGATGGTGGCGCGTTCGTAGGCGATGAGGATGTTGGTGTCGAGGATCAGGCGCCGGCCCACGGATCATCCCCATCGTTGGTGAGAAGCGCTGTGGCGTCGGCGATGTCGTGTTCGAAACGGTCGTCAGGGGGTGTTGTGGAAGCCAGGGCGGCGCGCAGGTCTCTGCCGGTACGGCGGTGAGCTGGCCGGATTTCAGCGACGGGGCGGTTGCCTCTTGTCACGACCACGCTCTCTCCGCGTTCTATGGCGTCGAGGAGGTCGGAGAACCTCCGGGATGCTTCGGTGGCTGTCATGGTCCGCATGACCACGATCATATCTGATAATCAGATTCGGCGGCGACTGTATGCGCCCACATTGGCACAGCGCCCCTTACCGATGAATCATGCCGGTTTGTCGTGATGTTGTGGACCCGGGCGGTGAATGGTCATGGCGAGGGCGTGCCAATCGGGAGGTGGGAAGAGTGGAGGACCGACGTCCGGTTGTCGGTGACTTTCTGACCTTGTTCGACATTGGCGAGATCGCGCAGTGGACGCGGCATGGCGAGTCGATGATCCGAAGGTGGATTGGCAGCGGGAAGATCCCTGGCTGTTATCGGACCCGGCCGGGCGGGAAGATCTTCATGAGCGGTGATCAGCTCGCACTGCTGATCAGATCGTGGCAGGAGGCCGACATCGAACCGCCAAATCCCGCGCGGCGGTCCACGCGCGTCAAGCGTCGTGATCCAGTTGCGCCCACCCGCCGAGGCGGACACGCGCCCAAGCAGCGCCTCGCGTCGTAGGAGGTTCGTTGTCAAAAACGATACATCGAAGCATTGATGAGCTATCCGGCGCACCCTTGGGTGCACCGTAGCTTTTCAGCAGCTCACGAGCTGTTTCTCGAAGAGCCCGGCCTACCCGCCGGGCTTAACCCATCTGTCCCGCCAGATGCCTACGGATGATCTATCGTCCAAGCTAAGGGATCACGCCTCAAACTACGAGGACACATGGTCGTCAGAGACGAAGTTCATGCATTTCATCAGCTCGGCCCATTGCCAGATGAGGACGATGACACAGTAAGCGACGAGGATTTTCAGAACTGGGAACGACTGCTGCGGGCTTTACCGAATCCGGTGACCGACGAGGAAGCACGGCTGCTCAGCGAGTCCTTCGGTCGTGACAACTGCTTCGGCATGGCCTGGACGTTGCTGCACCGCATCGAAACCTCCCCATCCTCGGTCGTCCTCGCCGAGCCGCCCAGCGATGCAAACCCGTGGATTCATAGGCTTTGGATGCTTTGCCTTGCCTATCCGGCCCGCCTACCGTCGCTTTCGGATACGAATACGCGAAGTACTTCGGTGACGGCTTGGGCGGATTGCGCGGCTTCACCCTCCGGATCATCTTCGATCCATGTGTCGTACCAGTCATTGCCGGGCACGCTCATCGCAGCCAAGGCCACGAGCGCCTCGGTCGCTAATTGCGGATCCAAACCGGCCACGATCCCCGCTGCCGCTTTCTCGGTAGCGATCTCGCCCAATTGTTCTGGGCCGCCGGGCACGCTCATCGCTATCAACGCCACCGCGGCGATGACGTCGGACGGGTGCAGGTCCACGTCATCGTCGGACAGACGCATGGCATCCGCAAAGATTCCGTGAAAAGCATGGCGCCTTTCGTCGGGGCTACGCTGGGCCATAAAGTCGATCAAATCTCGCGCGCCATCACTGTCAAAGGGACCTGGACCCCACGTTCCCATTCCAACTCCTTTCAGCTCTGATATCGGCTCAGCTTTGGAGATCGGCGATATTCAAGGCACACAACGAAGGCTGTCCAATGCCGGCGTGTTCGGCAAGCCATTAGCCGCTCTTCCGCTCGATCGGCGAGCGTAACCACGTTGCATGTCGTATGCGGTACGTCGGGTCTCCATTCACTCGAACCGGCCCGCGACTCGGCCGGTCACCTCTTCGCACACCTGCCGCCACACGGCAGGCGATACTCTATGATCAACAACCATCGCAAGGTATTCAGTTTGTCCACAACAGACAGTCAGTTGCGATGACCGCAGTGCGCGTCCTCGACGAAAGGCAACCTGTGTCGGCTACCATCATCCATCGCGGCGGCGACATGGAGGACTACGACCCGTCAAAGATCGCCGCACTTATCGCAGAGCTACAAGACGACGACGATGACGAACACCCTAGTATCGGCGTCTCACACGAGAGCGGCTGGACCATCTCCGGCTACGGCGGCGGCCTGGTGGTATGGGAAGACGTCGAAACCGACGACGACGAATCACGCCATATGGACAACGTGTCAGACCACGAGCTGGCGCACTTGATGCGCCTGACCGCAGAAGCCAGGTTCGACGAAATCAACGCGTACCACTGGCTTCCCGGCCACGGATAAGCCATCGGACGCAGGACTCACCGTATAGCTACAGTTAGCGGGTGGTCTCGCGCGCAGCAGCGCCGCCGCATGACCACGTTAGAGGCGGCGTTGCCAGAACGGGCTGGACCCGCCGATCGGCGTGAATCCGGCTGATCTCATGACTCGTTCGCCGTCGGGGCTTGCCGGGCGGGCGATCAAAGTCGTGGTGCCGCTTTGCGCTAATGGCAGCGGCGCCGATTCGCCGCCCGTCTCGCAGCGGGCCAACCATCGGTGATCGAATTGCCCGAAACATGAATAGTTTGACCAGAAAATTATCAGATAGCGTCTGTGATTGAGGCCAGATGCGACTGATCAGGTGATCGCTGACTCGCGACGTGGATCCCAAGTGGGACAACACTTTCCTCAATGATGGTCGATCCCTCTGTAGTCGATCTACAACTCGAAATATATTGACCCGGTCCTGATCCTCCTCGGAAGGGAATGTCCATGTTGGACAGCAACAGCGGAGGCACGGCCCGGCGGAGCCTGCTCAAGACGGCCGCCACAGCGCTGGGCACTGCGGGGCTCGGTGCGCTCGGTTCCGTAGTCGCTTTCCCCGCAACACCCGCTTCCGCGGCCGTACCCCCCGGATCTGTGCAAAAAAGCAGCATCTACAACTTCGACCTCTATTACACAGCGACCAACACCTCGATCCCGGAGTCTGGGTCGTGGTGGTTCAATCCGGACTTCCACTATCGGCTGGAGCAATGGTTGGCGAGTCTTTGCGCCGCCAATACGACCATCTGGCATCCCAAGGGCAAAATTCACCATGTCGGCACTTATGGCGAACCGAACGAGTTCCCGGCGCATCCGGCCGCTCGGGCAATCGATCTCAATTCGATCTGGGTCCAGAAGGCGAGCTCTACCGGTGTCAGCAGGGAAGTCGACTTCTACGGCGGCCACCAGGCCGGCGGAGCCGTACGTCAGCGTTACTGGGCGACCGTGGCCAGTCTCAGCGGATGGTTCCGGCATGTCCTGCACTACTACGACGGGGGCAGCCACACCACGCACGTGCATGTGGACAACTGGGTGTCCGGCAACGCTCCATCGATATTCTCCACCTCCTCGGGCACCCAGGTGTCGATGGTGCAGGCGTGCCTCACCTACATCTGGAAACGGCCGGTGCCTATCGATCGCAGCTGGAGCAACGGCGGGCAGACCGATATCCAGTCGAGGTGGGTCCTGAACAGCGTGCTCGGCCTGAGCGGCGGGCTCACCACCTCGCAGTCCAACTGGCAGGCGTTCCTGGCCGGAAGCAGGCGCACCGGGTTCGGGATAGGTTCGTAGATCCCATCGCGACGGCAGAATCCGCAGGTCAAGCGGCGGGGCTTGAGCTGCGGGTTTTGCGGCCTGCTGTGCTTGCAAGATGGAGCCGCTCGTCCTGTCGTCCTATTCGGACTTACGGACTGGAACGGCGCACCGACCCGCGGCGATGCCATGTCGGGCTGGCCATCTATGTCTACAGTTGCTGCATGTCCACGGGCACGGTTTGGATCGGTGGCGGCACCGGCGCGGGGAAGACCACGGTGACGAGGATGCTGGCCGGACGGCGGGGCCTTCGTGTGTTTCCGCTAGATGCCTTCTGGTACAGCCATTTGGCTCGCCTTCCGGAACCTGAGCCGGACCCGGACGAGCAGTGGCTCGGTCAGAGCCCGCAGGCACAGGCGGCCGAGTTCGAGGCGCTGACGCGCCGGCGCTGGCCGCTGGTGCTTTCCGACCTGGCAGCTCTGCCGTCGTCACCGCCGATCGTGGTTGAAGGCCCGCAGGTGCTGCCGGATCTGGTCCCGGAAGGTGACCAGGCCGTCTTTCTGGTCGCCACCGCCGCGTTTCAGCGCTCGGTGCTGCAGCAGCGCCCGCTTCCGGAAACCGCCGACCCGGCCCGCGCCCTCGTGCAGCGAATCGAGAAGGATCGGCTTTATGCGCAGCAGATCATCCAGCTTGCTCACGCCCACGGGCACTCGGTGATCACCGTCGATGGGACCAGGTCACCCGGATCGATCCTCGAAGAAGTGGAGAGAATCTTCAAGGTGCACCACGGCTCGAGCGTCTCCAGCGGCGAGCTGAGTGCGGCACGTCGCTGGGAGAATCGGGTCGTCGCGGACAATATCCGCACCTGGCTGACTACCCCGCATGCGCCGCCGCAGCTGCCCGACACCTATCGGTTCGCCTGCGAGTGCGGCGTGCGCCCTTGCGTCGCCGTCGTGGAGCTGCCACTCGACGTCTTCGAGGGCGAGCCACGGATCCTGGCACCCGGACACCTGGTGTGACGATGATGAAAAGCCTCACCCGAGACACGACTTGGTGTTGCCGGTGCCGCTGTTGGCAGGGCATTGTGTCGGCATGATCGAACGTCTGAGCCCTGGCAGCGGGGGACCGCTCGTGGACCCTGACGATGTCGTGTGGTCGATGACCAAGCGACATGTGGATCTTCGGGTGGTCCGCCGCGCCCTTCGTTCTGACAGCGCGCTGGTGCTCCTGGGTGAAGGCGGCGGGTTCGACCTGCATTGGGTGATGCCCGATCAGCGGTTGGCCCTGTGGGAGCGGGTGCGCAGGGACTATCACGGCCCGGACTGCGTCGGTGACGGGACCCATGCCGGCTACCAGTTCATGAACCAGGACGGTGCCCGGATGCTGTACCTGGAAAGGTGGTGTTGATCGCCCACCATCGCTGCCATCGGTGGGCCTGAGGGGTCCGCGGTCTGGGCCAACGCAATCCTTGCGATGTACTCTGGTGACCAGCTGCAATCCCGGTGCTGCAAAGACGGGCGATCGGGCGACGGACACCGGGAGTTTCCGTGGCTTGCGCCCGTACCAATAGCGTTGCCTCCGGCAGGTTAGTTGGGCGAAACCTTGCCTCCCAAGGCTTCCACGGCGGACCAGAAGGCTGGGTAGGTCTTCTCTACCGCGTCGGCGTTGTCCACCGCGATGTCGCCGACCGCGGCGCCGAGTGAGGCGAAAGCCATGGCCAGCCGGTGATCGTGGTGGCTGTAGAGGGATGCGCCCGGCTGGGCGGTGCCGCCCTCGATGAAGACATCATCTTGTGTACTGGTCACGACAACCCCGACCTTGGCCATCTCGGTCTCCAGCGAGGCGATGCGGTCGGTTTCGTGGAAACGGGTCATGCCGACGCCGCGAATCACCGAGCGGCCGTTGGCGAGGGATGCGAGGACGACCATGTTGGGCAGCTGGTCGGGTGTCTGGGACAGGTCGGCGTCAATCGGGCGGAGCTGCTGCGGGCCGCTCACGGTGATCGATCCGTCGGGGTCATGGGTGATGGTGCAGCCGAAGTCGGCCAGCACGCTCAGAATTCGCATGTCGGGCTGCATGGTGGCACCGGCGAGCTTTTCAACGGTGATGGTTCCTCCGGTCGCGGCCGCGAGGGTGAAGATATGGCTCGCCGCGCTGGCGTCCCCGGCCACATCCTCATCGATCGCGGGATAGCCGTGCCCACCGGGCGGAATGACCAGCCGCATGCCATCGCGTTGCACCGCTACTCCGCGCTGCCGCAGCATTTGCAGGGTCATGTCGAAATAGCCGGGAGCGCCCAGCCCGGACAGCTCGAGGGTTAAGCCGTCGGGAAAGAAGGGAGCGGCCAACAGCAACGCCGAAGCGAATTGGCTGGATTTGCTGGAGTCGACGGTCGCCGCGCCACCGCGCGGGAGTCCAGAGTGGACGATTACCGGCGGGAAGTCCCCGCTGGCCTCCACTCTGGCGCCGAGCTGATTGAGCACCTGTAGCAAATCGCCGACGGGCCGGGCCAGAAGTGCCGGCCGGCCGGTGAGTGTGGTCTGGTGCGGGGCCAAGGTGGCTGCGGCGGTGAGGAATCGCATGACGGTACCGGCGAAACCGGAGTCAATCGTCACCGGCCCGACGTCCGGTAGCGCACCGCCGCATCCGGTCAGGCGCCACTGTTCGCCGGTGTCATCCAGTGCCTCGACCGGGATCCCCAGCGCCCGCAAGCCGTGAACCATGTGATGCGAGTCGTCGGCGACAAGCGCGCCGGTGATTTGCGATTGGCCGGTGCCAAGGGCGGCAAGCACGAAAGCCCGGGCGGTTTGACTCTTGCTGCCGGGCACCCGCACCCTGCCCGACAACGGGCCGCTGCGCGTGAGCGCAACGGATGCCGGAGCGCGATGGAAAGCGCGTTCTTCACTCATGAGGCCAGTCTCCGTAGAACATCGCGAAATTCTGACCATTGTCGTGCCCGCGACGATCCAGCCCTGCGGCGGCCCGAGAGTTGCCCAACCTGTGGTCACGATGGCTGCGGGTAATCGCAGTGCGCTGTCCGGGAGCTGCGAAGACGATGCTGCTGAGGCGGATGAGCGTGTCCGCCTCAGCACGGAGCTGACTAGCCGGCGTAGGTGACGCCGTGCCGGCCTATGCGGCCGTTACGGAAGTAGATGCGGATCGTGTAGGGGACGTTGTCGGCCACGTTGGTGGCGATGTTGGTCCAGGACATGTCCTCGCGGACAGGGGTCGCGTAGTTGCAGTTGTTGGTGATGTTCGTAAAGACCACACACATGTAGTCGTAGTCCGATGTTCCGCCGTCCAGTTTGACCTGGATGTCGTTGCAGTTGTCCGTCGTGCGGGCGGACAGGACATCCAGCCAGGTGGCAGTGAACCAGTAAATATTGTAGACCGTAAATGCATTTCCGTTGCTGCGGCACGGGTAAAGCCCCGCTGTGGCAGGCGAAGCGGGGAACAGAAATGCCGCCGTCGAGACAACTGTTACCGCGGCGGCGGCCGCGAGACGGCGGAGGCGTCCATGCATGCGTTTGCTCTCTTTCGTTCCCGCTGGTTCACGACCAGCGTTGGCCAATCTGACAAACAGCGGTTAGCTGGCCCAGCCCACGACGCGCTGGCCATGCCGGCCATTGCGCAGATAGAGGCGAATCTCATAGGCGACGTTGTCGGCCACGTTCGTGGCGATGTTGACCCATGTCCAATTCTCAGGAACCCGGGTCGAGTAGTTGCACACGTTGGTGACGTTGATGAACACGACACACATGTAGTCGTAGTCCGATGTTCCGCCGTTCAGCTTGACCTGGATGTCGTTGCAGTTGTTGGTGGTGTGGTCCATGACGACGGTCGTCCAGGTGGCCGTCGGGTAGTCGATTCCCCACGTGGCAAACGAATTTTCGGGGCCTCGACACGTGTACGGTCCAGCGCTGGCCGGAGAGCCGCCGATCAGCAGGAAGGCCGTCGATACCACCGCGACAGTCGCGGCCGCCACCATGCCGCGAAGACGTCCCCTCATCTGTTGCTCCTTACTCGTCATGCGCTCAGGCGCGGTGAGCTCAGGGCTTTCAGCAAACCCGATCGTCGGGCGTGGATCGACCGATCCCGGCACAGTCCGGCGAGGCAGTTCATCGACGCTGGTACTGTGGGTCCGGAAATTCCGGCGTGCCGGACGACACCGGACACGTGCTCGGACGTCTGCAGATAGGGTGGCCGGTGGCCGATTCGGGGGGCGCCAGCCCGGTAGATGAGTTTTGCGCTGACCTGCGGCGGAGGTGGCGCGCGTCTGGGCGCGATCTGGCGGGTGTGGCGCGCGAGGTGCGCATCAGCCGGGCGCAGCTGTATGCGGTCCTCAACGGTGAGATCAAGCGTCCGCCCGACTTCGAGACCTTGGTGCGGCCACTGATCCGCGCGTGCGGCGGCACCGACGCGGAGCTGGCGGAGTGGCGGCGGCGGCACGAGGTGCTGGTCGCCGTACACGTGGAATTGCGGCGTCAACGCGTGGCACCGCGAGAGGCCGCTCGCCCTGGGGCGGCTGAGCCCCGGACGTCGCCACCGGCGCAGTTGCCGGCCAACGTCGAGGTCTTTGTCGGACGTGCCAGTGAACTCTCCGCATTGGACGCGGTCACGACGCGGGTGGTCACCATCACCGGGACGGCGGGCGTTGGCAAGACCGCGCTGGCCGTGCATTGGGCGCACCGTGCGTCTAGCGGGTTCGCCGATGGCCAGCTGTACGTGAACCTGCGCGGCTTCGACGGCAACAACGAGGCCGTCGATCCAGCGGACGCGATCCGTGGGTTTCTCGATGCATTCGGGGTCGAGCCCCAACGCGTACCCGCCAATAGAGATGCGCAGGCGGCGTTATACCGCAGCCTTTCGGCCAGCCGCCGGATGTTGGTGATCTTGGACAATGCCCGGGATGCCGACCAGGTCCGGCCGCTTTTGGCCGGAGGACCAGCGGTCCATACCGTCATCACCAGCCGGAATCGGCTGACCTCCCTGGTCGCCGAGATTGGCGCGCATCCCCTGATACTCGGGCTGCCGGACCAGGCGGAGGCCACCGAGCTGCTGAATTCCCGCATCGGCGCGCCATCGCACGATGAAGATGCCACCGGGGCGATCGTTGCGGCGTGCGGACGGCTTCCGCTCGCCCTGTGTCTCGTCGCGGCGCGGATCCGGCAGACCCGGTTTCCGCTTGCCACGCTGGCCGCCGAGTTGCGCCGGCCGGGCACGGACGCCCTCGATGAAATACAAGCGGTGTTCTCCTGGTCGTACAGCGCGCTGAGCCCATCCGCCGCCCGGATGCTGCGCCTACTGGGCTTGACCGCAGGCGCCGACATCGCGACGGAGGCGGTGGCAGCGCTCACCGGCGTTTCGTTCCAGGAGGCACACAAGACGCTGCGCGAGCTGACCGACGCCAGCGTGCTCACCGAGCACACCCCGGGCCGGTTCGAGCTGCACGATCCGCTGCGCACCTACGCCGGCGAGCTGGCGCGCGAGACCGACAGCGAGGAAGACCGCCGGGCCGCGCTCACGCGGCTGCTGGACCACTACACGTACACCGCTCACGAGGCCGATCGGGTGCTCAACCCCACGCGCGCGCCGATCCCGATGGCCCTGGACGCGTCCGCCGAGGGTGCCCGGCCGATCGCCCTCGACACCAAGTCTGCCCTCGTCTGGCTCGGCACCGAGCGGGCGGCGCTGATGTCTGCCCTGCACCAGGCCAGGGAGGCGGGCCTGGACCGGCACGCATGGCAGCTGGGCTGGGCCCTGGACACGTTCCTTTTTGAACAGCACCACTGGCAGGACGAGGGCACCGCGTGGGCGATCGCGCTCGCGGCGGCGACTGCGCTGATGGACCGTTCAGCGGCCGCGCATGCCCATCGGTTCCTGGGCGTCGTCGCGGGGCGGCTCGAGCGTTTTGGCGAGGCCCACGCGCATATGAGCCGGGCCGCCGAGATGTGCCGGGCGGCCGGGGATCTGCCCGGTCAGGCGGAGACCGAGTTTGTGCTGTCGTACGTGCGCTGGCTGCAGCAGGACCGAAACCAGGCCCTCGCCCACGCCGAACGTTCGCTGGAGCTGTGGGCGCAACTGGATCACCCCAACTGGGAAGGCAAGGCGAGCAACGCGGTTGGCCTTTACCACTCCGCGATGGGTGCTCACCGGCAAGCCCTGCCGTACTACGAGCGGGCAGTCGCCTTGCAGCAGCAGGCCGGCGACCGGGCAAATGAGACAGTGGCGCGCGATGGGCTGGGCCAGGCCTATCACCATCTGGGCTACCACGAAGCCGCGGTCGACCAGTATGAGCATGGTCTGCGGCTGGCAAGAGCCCTCGCCGACCCGATCCTGGAGGCCCAGCTCACCAGCCATCTCGGTGACACGTACGAGGCGGTCGGTGACGCCTCGTCGGCCCAGGAGTGCTGGGAGAAGGCGCACAAGATGCTCGTGAACGCCGGCCATCCGCAGGCCAGCGACGTCGCCCGCAAGCTGCAGGTGACGGATCCTCGTTGAGGGATCCGCCGGCCCCAGACGCTGGGCTTATGGGTGGTTGGGCTGGTCGCCGTCGCGGTCCGTAGGTTCCTGCCGTTCGCGTTCCAGCTCCTTGGCTCGCTGCGCGCAAAGGAGACCAACTAGCAGCAGGACGATCGATGCGATAAACAACACCATGCTGGCGGTGCCGTCATCCAACACGCGGCTGGCGATGATGGCGACGCCGCCGCACACCATCAGCAACGCGGCGGCGATCTCCAATCCGCCGATGTCCCGGGGCGGAGGTGTGTAGCGAGCGGTCACAGTTATTCAGCGTAGCCACCGTCAACAACCGCATTGGCGTGCTTCGATGCTGGTTATCGGTCCGAGAAGGCGGATCCTGAGCGCATGCCGTCTGGCGGATTTCACTGTGTGGCAAAGAGATGAGACAGTGCACCGTGTCATCGACGGCGGCGGCGCTGATAGCGACGATATGCCTGCATGACCGGGCTCGGCCCGGTGGGGATCGGCTCCTTATGGCGTCCTTGTCGCCGTTTGTAGATCATTCGGCCTGGTACCCAGAACAGGCTGGCCAAACATAGAAACGACACGAACTCGAAGAAATGCGGAAAGCTGCCCACCCGGTAACGGCTTGGATTGTTCGGGTCGTAAACCACCGTTCGGTGCTCTCCGACCTTACCGACGCTGGACACCGATTGACGGACTACCGCAACGCGCTGGGAGCCATCGCGGTTGACACCTGCCGGAAAGGAGATGATCTCGTAGTTGCTGTCGGGTCTGAGCGCCTTCTCGTACACCTGGACGCTGGTGACGGTGCCTTCAGCCCAATCGCCAGTCAAGCGAAGGTGGATGGAATCCGCCCCGAACCAGCCCAAGCAGACGGCAACCAGTACCAACACGGTTCCTTTGACCCAGCCCACGAGCATGAGGGTAGATCAGTGGATCAAGGCTGGGTGGCCGGGACAAAAACAGCCGCATGGTCGGCAACCTTTGCTACCGCTGCGGCATTGTGTGTGCGTGATTCAGGCTTGGGAAGAAATCTACGCCAGCCAGTACTGGCGGCTTGTGACCCTGATGACCGCGTTGAGCGGATCAGTGGCCGACGCCGAGGAGGCGGTGCAGGAGGCGTTCGCCAGAGGGCTTGGCCTGTCGGGTCGGCGTCCGCCTCCGGAGGATCCTGCTGCCTGGCTTTACCGAGTGGCCGCCAACGTAGTACGCGGCAAATGGCGGCGGGCTCTGGTGGCGCATCGGCATCGCGGCGAACTGGCGGGCGAGTCACAGGTCGCCTCTGCCGCCGACCACAGCGATGACCGGCTCACGCTGCTGGCCGCCATGCGCGGGCTGCCCGTCGAACAGCGGGAAACGCTGGCGCTGCACTATCTGGCCGACCTGCCGATCGATGCGATCGCCAATCGCATGGATGTGCCGATCGGGACGGTGAAGGCCCGGCTGTCGCGTGGGCGTAACGCGCTCGCGGCCGTGCTGACGCAGGACATCTCGCCGGCCGACGAGCTGCGGTCCGCGCGGCAGCCCGAGTTCTCGGCGGTGCGCGCACGCGGCACGCGGCGTGCCCGCCGTCGCATTGTTGCGGCAGTGGCGATCCTCACCGCGATCATCTCCACCGGGGTGGTGTGGGGCAGCAGCCAGCTTGCCCGGCCGGAGCCGGTCACGCCCTCGCCCTCGCCCTCGCCGTCGCCCTCGGCCGTCACGCCGACGACCTCGCCCACCCCCAGTTCGCGTGTCGACCCGCGCAACACCACCCTCACGCTGCCTGATCCTCAATTTTTCAATGTGTGCGGCAAGGGCGGCAGCCTGACATTTGTCGATGGAATCGCCACCATCCCCGGGGGCACTTGGTCGATCGGGCAGATGACGCCGATCGAGGGGGATCTCGACGGCGCGCCCGGGGCCGAGCTGGTCACCACCATCAGCTGCAGCGTTGACAGCCGTATCCGGCTCGTGGCGCTCGGGGCAGCACCCGGCGGGGAGCTGAGCGTGCTTGGGTATGTCATTGCCCCCGACGCAGATCTGATGTTCGACACGGCCAGCGTCAGGATCGAGGCCGGCGTCGTCCAGGTCACGCCGACCTTCACCTATGGGCATACCGGGAAGAGGTGTTACCCGAAGCAGGTTCGCGGCTACTCGTACCGGGACGGCTCGTTCAAGCAGACCAGCGGGCCTACTGACGTTCCCGATCTGACGACGGAGATACGCCAGCTCGACCTTCGTAACGCCCCGCTGTCCCTGGACGTACCGGGCCCGACTCCCGGGGTCTCGCACCTCGTATGCGCGAGCATGACCGATGGAGTCGGCTCGGGAGTCCTCCGGGAGATCTCCAGCGTAGCCCCCGTGACCTACGCGTTCACCATCGAGCCGAAGGGCTTCGCCACCATCTCGACGCGCGACTTCGCGTTCGCGCTCGTCACCTACCGGGCGGACGGTGGACCGGAAGTCCAGTCGGTGCAAGTCATCCACCGGGGGACCGACGCCTTCGAGGGCCAGACCCTCGTCTACACCGGCGTCGACGGCGTGACCAGCATCGACGGTGTGACGGTCACCGGCAACCGCGCCATCGTTACCGTGACTGTCAATGGCGGCAAACAAGAATGGGCCTACATCACGAAATCGGCGAGCAGCACCCTCTGGAACCGGGAATGATCCCGGGGCGCTGATCGATGCTCGTCAGCTCGTCTATCCAATTCGGATAGACGGGCTGCCGCGGTTGGGAGAGGATGAGGTGTGAAGGCCAACCTTTCGACGCCGCCCGCCATCCCAGCTGGAAGCCTGGCCGCCGGCCCGCAACCGATGATTTCCGCGGCGGGAGGGCTGGTCCTGCGGCCCTGGGCGCCGGACGATGCGGCCGTCTTCTTCGCCGCCTATCAGGACCCTGAGATCCGGCACTGGCACACTCGCCAACCCGCCTCCGAAGACCAGGTCCATGCGTGGTTCGAGCGGTATGGACAGGATTGGGCGCAGGAGATGGGCGCGCATTGGGCGGTGACCCGGGGCGGCGGTGAGGTACTGGGCCGGATAGCGCTGGGATCAATGAATTTCGATGATGGTGTGGCCGGGTGTGGCTATTGGGTGCTTCCGGCGGCCCGCGGGGCCGCAGTGGCCTCCCGGGCGCTGATCGCGGTGAGCGGCTGGGCCCTGGGCGAGGCTGGTTTCCACCGCGTGCAATTGGCTCATTCGACCCGAAATCATGCCTCCTGCCGGGTCGCCCTCAAGTCCGGCTTCGTGCTGGAGGGCACCAAGCGAAGTGACGCGGTGCATTCCGACGGCCGGCACGACATGCATCTGCACGCCCGCATCCGCGGCGACGAGCCACCCGCCTGACCCAGTGCTGCTCCTGTGGTGAGGGGCTGAGGGCATGATCCAGGGCGCATAGCCGGCACATAGCTGGTGTATCAACCGCCGCGGCCAAGCTGGTCATCGCCCCGGTCGTCATCTCCATCCACACCCTATGAAGGAGCAGAGTCTTTTGATGAGACGACAAAGCGTCCTCGCCTCCATCACCTCGGCGGTGGCATTCATCTCCGTCGCATTGCTTCCGGCGGCCCCCGCCCAGGCGGCCACCGTCGACGCGAACTGCGGATTCCAGAACGGTCACTGCATCTATTGGGGGCAGTCCTACAACGGGTCGCATTCGAATATCTCCGGTGATGTGTCCAACTATCCCGTCAGCGGGAGCACGAGCTTCACCTACAAGAGCTCGGGCACGGGCCAGGGTCAGCGTATTGGCAACAACAACGGCTCGAACCGCAACTACGAGCTCTTCTGCCGGATCAGGATCTGGTACAACGCCAACTACGCCGGTCCCAACCTGGTTCTTGCCCAGTACGGCGAGCCGGGCTGGGAACGCGCCGGTTCGCAGCTTGGGGTTCTGCTGAACAACATTCGATCCTCCGACACGGAAATCTGCTACGGCGACTAGGCCTGAAGGGCGCGTCACCGACGCGGCGGCGCGCCCGCACTTCTCATCATCGCTGGCACGTGAGGGATTCCGATGACTTCTGTTCCCCGCCAACGGGCAGCCTTGGCGCTGGCCGCTCTAGCCATCTCGTCGGTGGCCGGATGCTCCGCCGCTTCCGCTCCCGCGAAGACACCACCGGCCGCGGACACTCTGATCCCGGTGAGCGCACCATCGGTGTCGGCGGTGCCGACACTCGACACCGTGCGCGGTCTTAACTTGCCGACCGAAGAGTACCGGCCGAGCGAGGCCCAGCGGAACGTCATCGCCGACGCTGTCCGCCTGAAGACCGCGGAATGTATGAGCCAATTCGGATTCGGGTGGGCCACCGGCACCGCCCACCTACCGGCGCCCAACCAGGTCGACCGGCTCTATGGCGTGTCGGACTTGCCGACGGCCCAACAACGCGGCTATCACCTGCCCGCAAACTCCCGCAAGGCAGGCGAGTCGCGGCCCGAAGCTGTTCTCTCGCAAGCAGAGCGGCTGGTGTTGGGCGGCGATCCATCCGGTACCTATCAGGGAAAGCCGATTCCGGTGGGTGGGTGCACGGCGCAGGCACGCCGTCTGACGCTGGGCGTGGACGACATCGATCCGACCCGCTTGGCGGACACCATCACGGTCGGCATGTGGGAGCGGTCGAAGGCCGATCCACGGGTGGTGGCGGTGGTCGCGGCGTGGTCGGAATGCATGAAACAGTTGGGCTACAAGTATTCCTCGCCGCTGGATGCTGGCGGCGATCATCCCGAGTGGCTTCGGGCGGCGGACCCGAGCGCCGCCGAGATCCGCACTGCCGTCGACGACGTGCGATGTAAGCAGCGCACCAATGTGATCGGCGTCTGGTTCACCGTCGAATCCGGCTACGAGAACGCGGCGATCCAGCTTCACCTCGACGAACTCACCCAGATCAAGCTGCAATGGGAACAGGCGGCGGCCAGGGCCGCACACATCGTTCCAGATTAGACAGTGTTCCGCAGGTGGGTGGTCATCGGCAGCTGGGTGGGCCGCAGCGTGGCCAGCGAGTTGATTTCCACACTTTTGCCGGGTACCGGGCACAGCCGCCAATGTCGGGCGATGACAGCCAACGTGATGGCGGCTTCGGTCCAGGCGAACGCCTCGCCGACGCACTGGTGCCGCCCCGCGCCGAAGGGCAGGAACGAGGGTTTCATCGCCTGGTTGGTTCGCTCGGGATCCCACCGGTCCGGGTCGAAGGTGGTGGGGTCGGGGAACACCGCGGGGTCGCGCTGTAAAGCGTAGATGGGAAGCAGCATCGATGTCCCGGCGGGCAATGCGGTGTCGCCCAGGCGGACCGGCACGGTGGTGGTGCGGGCCAGCACCCAGGCTTGCGGGTAGAGCCGCAGCGCCTCGCTGATCAGCCGGCGGACGAATTCCAGCTTGGGCACATCGGCGAGGGTGACGGGCCGGTCGCCCACCACCGAGTCGACCTCAGCGTGCAACCGTGCCTCCAGGTCGGCGCGTTCCCCGAGCACGTGCAGGATCCAGGACAAGGTGTTGGCGGTGGTGTCGGTGCCGGCGGCGAGCATGGTGATCACCTCGTCGCGGATCTGCAGGTCGGTGAGCTGTTCGCCGGTCTCGGCGTCGGTGGCGCGCAGCAGCATCGAGACCATGTCACCGTGGTCGGTGTTGGAGGCGCGATATTCCGCGATGATTCGGTCGACCACGTCGCGTAGCCGTTGCAGGGTCGTGTTGAATTCGCGGTTGCCGGCGGTGGGAAGCTTCTGGAGCAGACCGGTGGGGTCGAGTGCCCGGCGGCCCACACCGTCGAGCACCAGCGGCACCGACCGGACCACCTCGTCGACGGCCTCCACGCCAAACGCGTTGGAGAACAGGGTCTTACCCACCACCCGCAGTCCTACTTGCATGACCTCGTCGTCCGCGGCGATCTGCCCGCCTTCGCGCCATCGTGCGACCATCGCTTCGGCTTCCTCGCGCATGACGTCGGCGTACCCGGCGATGCGCTGCCGATGGAAGGCCGGCTGCACGAGACGCCGGTTGCGAAGGTGGAAGTCGCCGTCGGAACTGACCAAACCGTTGCCGAGAAGAACCTTTGTTCGCTCGGCCTGGATGCCGCGCACGAACGTCGTCGCATCGGTGAGCACCTGACGCACCAGCGCCGGCTTGTAGATGAGGTAAAGGTCTTGGGTACCAACACGAATCTTCACGACGTCACCGGCGTGCCGCATCGTGGAGATGAACGCCAGCGGATCCCGGGCGAAGCTCACCGCGTGGCCCAACAGCGGCAGGCGTCGCGGCATGCGGGCTTTGCGGACGACACCTGTGCGCATGCCGAGAGTCCAATCTGGAGGCTACAGCCGTGATCACGAAGCATGATCGCGGCCGCAGCCGCAGGTCAATAAGGTGATCGACTTCCTCGCAGCGATGGACGGCTCGCATCGCCCGGCGGATAAACGACGCGGCATGACCGGGTCGGCTCGCAAGATCGCACGAAGAGGGGTGGCGCGCC
The DNA here is from genome assembly GCF_016862955.1 of Rhizocola hellebori. Classification (GTDB taxonomy): domain Bacteria; phylum Actinomycetota; class Actinomycetes; order Mycobacteriales; family Micromonosporaceae; genus Rhizocola; species Rhizocola hellebori. The sequence goes on from NZ_BONY01000037.1 coordinate 79,519, forward strand.
GGGATGTTACATGCGGGTCACCTCGGACCGCCGCGGACGGGTTTGCGCTCGGCAGTGCGGCGTTCGTTGTCACGGAAACGGGGCTCGTAGTGGCTAGGTCGCGCCTACTGCGCACGCCGGTAAGGCCGCTGGCCGGTGATGGGCCAAGGCTTGCCGTTGCGCGGTGGTGAGCCAGGACGGCTTGGCGTCGACCGTGTAACTGTCGGGCTGCGTTTGCCTGAGGACAGCGGGCTCGCACAGGTCGGGGTGCTGCTGCGCGGTGTGCAGGGCGTCGGCCACGCGGGCGGGCGGCCAGCTCAGGGCGGTGGCGAGCTGCAGTGTCGTGAGTGGAGTGTGCACGTGCAGGAGCGCGGCGAGCACGGTCAGCGTGTCGGTGAAACGTTCTACGTCGGGGCCGCCGGTCATGTCGTCGTTGAGGGTGGTGAAGAAACGGCTCATGTATTCCAGCCGGGCGCCGGCAGGTGTGGCGGCATCGAGGATCTGGGCTCCGCGGGTGGCCGTTTCGGCGAGGATCGCGTTTGTCCGGGCGCTTGTCAGCCAGGTACGCAGCCACATGTCATCGTCGATGAAATAGCGCTCGCGACGGCTGCTGGAGTCGGGCTCGCGCTGGAGCAGGTCGAGGTTTTCGAGGTACCCCACAGCTTTGGAAATGGATGCCGGGCTCACCTGTAGGCGTTGGACCAGCTCGGCGGCGGTCATGGCGCCGGAGTCCGTCGTCACCAGGCAGGCGAGCACGCGGGCGGCCATGCGCGGGACTCCCGTCTGCACCATGACCGTGGCGAACTGCTCGGCGAATTCGCCCACCACGGACGGGTCGCGGCCGTGGCCATCGGATGCGGCCGGCGTCGCGCGCGGTGCGCCGGGCTTGCCGCGACGGGCCCGCGCGCCGGTGGCTTGCTGGGCATGGTCGGCCCGGTAGCCGCTGTGCCCGCCGTTGCGGTCGACCTCGCGGCTGACGGTGGAGGTGGGACGGCCGAGCTGCCGGGCGATCTCGGCGTAGCCGAGCCCGGCGGCCAGACCAGAGGCGATGCGCTCGCGGTCCTGCGGGGTGAGCCTGCCTCCGGGCATCAATGCCCCCTCCAGCTGGTGGATTGCTTGCGATCAGTATGCATTCACCGTCACCACATTGCAACGATAGATCGCAACGGCCGTTGCATTAGGCGGCATAATCATTGCAATACAAGCGAATCAATGTTGACGCATTATGAAACGCAACGTAGCCTTCACGAATGTTTGAACATGAGGGCTACGTACTCGACGTCGAGGGCCTGCGTATGCGCTACGGGGCCAGCGATGTCCTGCATGACGTGACGTTTCAGGCTCGACGCGGTGAGGTGCTGGCCATTTTGGGGCCGAACGGGGCCGGCAAGACCACCACGATTGAGATCCTGGAGGGGTTCCGGACGCGATCGGCAGGAAAGGTGGAAGTGCTGGGCATCGATCCGGCGCACGGGCCGGACCATTGGCGCGCGCGGGTGGGGATAGTTCTGCAATCCTGGCGCGACCACGGCAAGTGGGGAGTGCGCGAGCTGTTGGCCCATCTCGCTTCCTACTACGCGGGTGAGACCCGGCCGTGGGATCCGGACGAGCTTCTCGCCGCGGTCGGGCTGACCGCGCACGCGACCAAGAAGATCAGGATGCTCTCGGGCGGGCAGCGGCGCAGACTCGATGTGGCTATTGGCATTGTCGGCCGCCCCGAGCTTCTTTTCCTCGATGAGCCGACCGCCGGGTTCGACCCGGAGGCCAGGCGCGACTTTCACGATCTCGTCCACACCCTGGCCGCCGAGGGCCGTACCACGATCCTGCTGACCACCCACGATCTGAGCGAGGCCGACAACCTGGCCAGTCGCATCGTTATTCTCAGCGGCGGAAGGGTGGTCGCCGACGGCACGGCCGAACAGCTGGCCGAGCGCATAGCCGGTCAGGACGAGGTGCGCTGGACCCTTGACGGAGAACGTTTTACCCAGCCGACGGCGCAGTCCACCCGGTTCGTTTTCGAGCTGTTCCAGCGACACGGCGAGTCGATCGCCGACCTCGAGGTGCGCCGGGCCTCTTTGGAGGACACCTATCTTTCCTTGGTACGGCAGGCCGAATCCGGCCGCATAGCAGAAGAGGTGGCCAGATGAGACCTCACACCGTGGCGCTGCGCGCGGGCTGGGCCCGCGGTGTCATCGAGCTGCGCCAGTCGCTCACCAACGCCGGGGACCTCTTCAATCACTTCTTCTGGCCGACCCTGATGCTTATAACGCTCTACTTCATGCGCGATGTCTCCTTTGGACAGACCGGATTCAAGCTCGGCACCCTTGTGCTGCCGAGCATTCTGGGCATGAACACGGCGATGGCGATGGTCAGCATGAGCCAGCTGCTCACCGCCGACCGTGAAGACGGAACGTTATTGCGAGCCAAGGCAACCCCGTACGGCATGCCGAGCTACCTGATCGGAAAGATCATCTCGGTGTCGGGAGGCCTGATCGTGGATCTCGCGATCTTCCTCATCCCGGCACTGTTTCTCGTGCCAGGCCTCGCGGCGGGCAACGTGAAGTCGTGGCTCACCCTGGCCTGGGTACTCGCGCTCGGGCTGGTCGCGACACTGCCCGTCGGCGCGGTGCTGGGCTCGGTCTTCACCAGCGCGCGCAGTCAGGGCCTGTTGACACTTCCCATCCTCGGGCTGATCGCGATCTCGGGAATCTTCTACCCGATAACGGTCCTGCCGCACTGGGTGCAGTGGATCGGCCAAGCCTTTCCGATCTACTGGCTGGGCCTGGGCATGCGCTCTGCATTGCTGCCGGAAAGCATGGTCAGCGTGGAGATCGGCGAGTCCTGGCGGCACCTGGAAACCGTTGGGGTGCTTGGGATCTGGGCCGTGCTCGGGTTGCTCTTAGCCCCTGCCCTGCTGCGCCGCATGGCGCGCAAGGAGTCGGGATCATCCGTGGCCCAACGCAGGCAGAAAGCTCTGCAGCGGATCGGCTAGCCTCAACTGATGTTCACACCCGAGCACCTGGTGAGACTGGGATCCGAGGTCGGCGATGCGTGGCGCAGCGGAGCGGAAAGCGATTGGACTGCGCGAGCCGGAAGCCTGGAGTGGAGCTGTGCCAGAACGGCTGACCACGCGGTCGACACCGTCTTCGCGCCAGCGATCTTTCTGGCGTCCCGGCGGCTGGAAAGCTACCCGGAATACGGGGTGAGCACCCTCGGCGACCAAGCCGCACCCCACCAGTACATCGAGGCTGTGGCGACAGCGGTGCGGGTGCTGGAGGCGGTCGTGCTGGCCGCGGAGCCCGAGGCCAGGGCCGTGATCTGGACCCGGCCACAGCTTGCCGTCCGCGGCCCGCAGGACTTCGCGGCCAGAGGTGCCTTGGAGCTGATCCTGCATACGCACGATGTGTGCACCGGGCTCGGCGTGGCGTTCGAGCCGTCCGCCGAGATCTGTGCGGCGTTGCGGGAGCATACGCACCAATGGCCGATGTGGACGGTCGCGCCGGGATGGCGGGCATTGACGATGGACGGCCCGCCCTGGCGCGACCTGCTACAGGCTTCAGGACGGGCATAGCCTCCGGCGGCGTCGCTGAATGCCGCCGCCGCGTGCCGCGCTGGCCGCGTGCCGCGCTGGCCGCGCGCCGCGATGTGCGGGCCTGGTTGGCCGCGCCGCGATGTGCGGGCCTGGTTGGCCGCGCCGCGATGTGCGGGCCTGGTTGGCCGCGCTGCGATGGGGCGGGCCTGGTTGGCCGCGCTGCGATGGGGCGGCCCGGTTGGCCGCGCTGCGATGGGCGGGCCCGGTTGGCCGCCTGGCGGGCAGGCGGCCAACCTGATCGGGGGTGTTAGTCGATGTCGGTCATGGGGCCGTAGCCGGTGCCCACGAGAATGCCGCTGCCGGTGAACGGAGCGCTGACATTGCCGGTGTGCGGGTAGAGCCTCAGATCGCCGGCGGCGGTGCGGACCAGCAGATCGGTTTTGCCGTCCAGGTTGAGGTCGCTGAGGTTGATGGCGGTCATCGACCCGAACCCGCTGTCGCCGATGACGATGCCGCTGCCGGTGTAGGGGGCGTTGACGTTCGTGGTGTGGGGGTAGAGCTTGAGCTGTCCGGTGGCGGCCACCCGCACGAGCAGGTCCACAAAGCCGTCCAGGGTGAGGTCGCCGACGTTGATGGAGTTCATGGTCTCGTACCCGGTGCCGATCAGGGTGCCGGTGCCGGTGAACGGTGCCGCCGGATTTCCGGTGTGGTAGTAGACACGCAGGTCACCGGTGCTGGCAACGCGGACGACGAGATCGGTGCGGCCGTCCCAGTTCACGTCGGCGAGGTTGATCGAGTCCATCTGGCTGAAGTCGGATCCCACGACGGTTCCATTGCCGGTGAAGGGGGCGCTGGGGATTCCGGTGTGGGCCCACAGCCGCAGTTCGCCGTTGGCGGCCACCCGGGTCAGCAGGTCCGCGCGTCCATCGAGGGTGAGATCGGCGAGGCTGAGCGAATCCATGCCGCCGTAACCGTTGCCCACGACATTGCCGCTGCCGGTGAACGGGGCGTTGACGTTGCCGGTGTGCGGATACACCCGCAGGTTGCCGGTCGAGGCTTCCCGGGTCAGCAGGTCCGGCAGCCCGTCGAGGGTGAGGTCGCGCAGCATGCCGGTGGGTGCGCCGCTGCCGCAGTTTCTGCTGGTCACATTGACTGCCGGCGAGATGGGTCCGCTGATGTAGAGCGGGCCTGTGTCGGGGTCGCCGTCTGAGCGGATGCCGGACGGGACCCCGTTGAAGTACGACTCGGTCTTGTTGCCGTCCGCGAGCTCCTCGAAATGCAGGTGGTTGGTCGTGGAGCTGTTCGCACCGGTGTGACCGACCCGGCCCAGCTGCTGGCCCTGCACCACGGTTTGGCCGGTGCTGACGATGGCTGGAGCGATCATGTGCAGGTAAATGGTCTGCCAGCCATTGCCGTGGTTGATGCGCACCATGTTCCCGCCGCCGGTGTCGTAGCCGGCGAAACCAACGGTGCCACCGTAGGAGGCCAGGATCGGCCGGTTCTCTGACACGCCGGAGGTGGCGGTCATGTCGATGTCGTAGTCGTCGTGACCGCGGTAGGTGGCCAGCGTCCAGGTTTCGCCGCAGGCGAAGGGGAGCTGGAACAGGGGCCGTGGCCCGGCCGCGTTGCCCGGTTGCGGCGCCGCGGCGATGGTGAGCGCGGCGAGGCTCACCGCGATGAGACGTGCCAATGGTTTCAGGGACACGATAAGCTCCTCGGTTTGTCGGGCTGGGACTTGCCCTTCACCCTCGTGCAGGCGGCTGCTCGTTTCCTATGCGGCAGCTCTGCGCGCAGCTCACAGGCGGTGCCGGCACCCGATTTCGAGGAGGGGGAGGATGCGGGGCGGCGCGATGCCCGGCGCGCCAATACGATCGGGCGATGGGCAGATTACTTGACCGCGTGGCGCTTATCTCCGACGTGCACGGCAACCTGACCGCGCTTGAGGCGGTCCTGGCCGACATCGATGCCCGTGGCATCACCCGGATTTTCAATCTGGGGGACTACGTGGGCAAAGGGCCGCGCGGACGTGAGGTCATCGACGTGTGCCAAGCGCGGTGCGAGGTCAACCTGCTCGGCAACTGGGACGACTTCCTGCCCGATCCCACCCGCACCTACGACAATGAGGCGCTGGCCTGGTGGCTGGCCCAGCTGTCGCCGGGTCAGGGGGAGTGGCTGCGCGCCTTGCCCTTCAGCTACGACTTCGTCATGAGCGGGCGGCGGGTCCGGCTCTATCACGCGTCGTCGGGCACCGTGCACAAGCGGGTGCGGTTCGACCACGACGAGGAGGAGTTCCTGTCCATGTTCCGCAACACGCCGCTGACCGGCGACGGGCCGGAGCCGAATGTGGTCGGTTACGGCGATACGCACGACCCGTACTACGAGGTCGATCGGGAGAGGCGCACGCTGTTCAACACCGGAAGCGTGGGCAACTGCATGGACGACCCGACCCCGATCTACGTGATCTTGGAGGGAGTCCTTGACTCGCTTGAGGAGTCGCCTTTCTCCATCCAGTTCGTGCGCGTCCCCTACGACGTGGAGGCGGAGCTGGCCTTCGCCCGGGCGGTGGGCATGCCCGCGTGGGACGAGTACGTGTCGGAGCTGCGGCACGGCATCTACCGGGGCGAGATGGGCCTGCCCGAGGGCCCGGGCTACCACCGGCGGCCACGGGTTCTCGCGCCGGCCTCCTGAGCCGGCGCTCAGCTCGCCTCGCGCAGCGCGGCTCGGGCCTGCATGAGCGCGAAGCCGAGCAGGTTCAGGCCGCGCCACTGGGCCGGGTCGAGCGCTCTGGCGTCGTCGGCGGCCAGGCCGATGCCCCAGATCTGGTCCACGGGGCTGGCTTCCACGAGCACTCTGTCTCCGGTACCCAGCAAAAAGTATTTAAGTCTTTGGTGTTGACCGAACTTGGCGACGCTTCCGGCGACCACGATCTGAAAGCGCTGCGCCTCCCAGGTGGCGTTGTCGAATCCCTTGACCTCACGGCCGAGGGTCTTCGCTTCGTTGGGATGCGACACGGCAAGGATCCGGTCGGCGGCCGCAAAGTCCTTGAAGAGAACCGCTTTGCTCCACATCATCCAGTGCTCTGCCGTCGCGAAGCTCTGCCCCTGCACTTCGAAAGGCGAGGGCCACCATTGGCTCAGGCACTCAGCGCCGATGCTGCCGTCGGATCGCGGCCGGTGGCCCCAGAACATGAGGTATTTGACCCTCGTGCCACCTTTGGTGACGCTGAGCAGGTCGGCGACGGAGCTTGCGAGCATGGCTGCCAGTGTGCCCGTTATGGAGTGCGCTGGCCACCACGTTATAGGTGGGTGCGCACGACGGCGGTGCGGCCGCCGAGCAGGCGCTGTAGCTCATGAAGGAAGTCGGGCGTCAGGTCCGGCCAGTTGTGAAACGTTATGGCGGGAGCGCCCACCGCGACGCTGAACTCGCCCTCCCAGTCGCCGATGGGTGCGTCCCACCCGCAGGTACAGGTGAAAACCGGCTCGGTGGACTCGTCGAGCCAGATCTGCACCCAGTCGTCGTAGAAGGTGGTGTAGTCCGTCGGTGCGCTGGCGCGGCACTGCCGGCACCGCGGCTCCTCGTCGTTGCCGGCGGGATGGTGCACCTCGCGGGTGGTGGTGATGTCCACGCCGCTGTTCGCAGTGGCCTGAACCGAGTCGGCCCATGGAACGTCGACCACCACGCTGCCGAACTCGGCGCCCACCATCCACGCGCTCGGCTGCCACAGCTCGTTGAAGCGATTGTTGAGCGCGATCACCTTCAACTCAAGCAACTTGGTGGTGATGGTCGCGGCGATGTGCTGGATTTGCCTGTCCGACAAGGCATCCAGTCGCACGACAGTGACACTGAACTCACTCATGATCGCGGACGATAGCCTACCCGGAGAACCGGCCGGTAGTCAGCGCGGGAGCAAGGTGGCCGGACGTCGTGGGAGCATGGCCTCATGGACCCATCGACGCAGGAAAACCGGGATATTCCGAAGTGGACTGTGTGGCGGCAGGACGACAACGGCAACCGTTACATCGTGGCTCATCACGCCGAGCAGGCGGTGGCGCTGACGCAAGCGGCCGAAATGGAGGCTCGGGGGCACAAACAGCTGTATTGGGTAGAACGTTATAACTAGTGCTTGATTGATCGGGGCATCGAGGAACATGATTGACGTTCCGGGGGGATCTCTTAAAGGAGGTGCTCATGGATCAGATCGATGTACGCACCCAACAGCTGGAAGGACCCTCTCGCCAGCTGGGCGTCAGCCGTCCCCCGCTGACCGTCGAGGACCTGCCCGAGCCCGAGGAAGTGTTCAAGGTTTCCCGGCTCGGTGCCCGTCAGCTGTTCATGTACGCGCTCGGCCCCAGCCTCATCGCGCTGGGTATCTCCATCGGCAGCGGCGAGTGGTTGCTCGGGCCGCAGGCGGTGGGCCAGTACGGTTTCGTCGGGGTGGGATGGATCATCCTGGTCTCGGCCGTGCTCCAGACGTTCTATAACGTCGAGATCTCAAGGTATGTCATGGCGACCGGGGAAGCGCCGGTCGTCGGCTGGGGGCGGGTGCCGCCCGGCTACCTGCTCTGGGCCCCGTTCGGGGTCTTCATCATCATTTTCGCGTTCATCGCGGGAGGCTGGGCCGCGTCCGCGGGGCAGGGCGTTTACGCCCTGGTGCACGGCTCGATCGCGCCCAGCGGAGCGGAGGAGCCGCGCCTGTGGGCGATCGCCCTGCTGGTGCTGGTGTTCCTGATGACCCTGTTCGCGAAGCGGATCAGCCGCTCACTCGAGCTGGCGAACTGGGTGATGGTCGGCGCCATTCTGATCGGGCTGCTCGCCATCGACCTGTTCATCGTCCCGTTCGATCTGTGGTGGGAAGGCATTCGGGGATTCTTCACCCCGGCCGCCCCGCCCGCGGGGATCACCGCCACCCAGCTTGGCGCGCTCGCCGGCTTCACCGCCCTGGCGTCCGGCCTCAACTGGTACGTGATGGGCCACTACCGCGACAAGGGTTACGGGATGGGCTACCGGACAGGGTTCATCTCGGGCCTGCGCGGCGAGTCCTCCGGGCTGCGCGACAGCGGTGTCACCTTCGGCGATGACGCGGCCAATGCCGGGCGCTGGCGCCGCTGGTACAGGCTGCTGCTGGCCGACCAGTGGGGCATCTTCTTCATCGGAGCGATGCTGGGCATGCTGCTGCCTACCATCCTGATGGCCCGCGCGGTCGAGCTTTCCGGCAAGAAGCCGACGACAGCGAATGTGCCCACGTTCGTCGCTTCCGCACTCGACGCCGAATACGGCCGTGGGTTGTTCTACGCCGCCTTGATTATCGGTGTGCTGATCCTGTTCAGCACGCAGCTGGGCATCTTCGAGGCTATGGTGCGGGTGACCACCGACGCCTCGCATGCCAACAGCCCGCGGCTGCGCCGCCTGCTCGACGGCGATCCGCGAAAGTTCTACTACCCGTTCATGCTGGTGCTGCTGGTCGCGATTTCGATCATTCTGCACCTGGCTCTGCCCGTGAACCTGGTGCAGTGGTCGGCGAACATGTCGAACCTCGGCGCGCTGATCTTCCCGTTCTTGTTGATCTACCTCAACCGGCAGCTGCCCAAGGTGGCTCGCCCGAGGCCGTGGCACACCGTGCTGCTTCTGGCCAATGTGCTCTTCTTCGGCTTCTTCTTCATCAACTTCATCTCCGACTTCTTCGGTGACCCGTTGGTGACCTTCTAGGCAACCGCGCAGCGGCGGCTCCGTCCTCGATGGCGGGGTCGCCGCTTTTGAGCGAATCGGCACCTATGCGTAAATATCCCCGCTATGGTCGGTCCAGAAAGTCCACGTGACCGTGCCGGGGGGCGCAATGAGTGCGATGGATGTTCCGGCCGACAAACCCGCCGCGGCTGTGCCCGCGGCGAAAACTAAAGCTCCGGCGATCAGCTACATCTCATGGACCACGCTGGCGCTGATGACCACGGCCTCGGTGGCGAGCCTGCGGCCGGCCCCATCGATGGCTATCTACGGTTTGGCAGCCATCTTCCTCTATCTGCTACCGGCGATCGTGTTCCTCGTGCCCACGTCGCTGGTTTCGGCCGAGCTCGCGTCGGGCTGGAACGGCGGCGTCTACAAGTGGGTCAGCGAAGGCATTTCCGCGCCGATGGGCTTCCTCGCCGTGTGGTGCCAGTTCGCCATGACGATTTTCTACTATCCAAGCCTTCTCGGGTACGTGGCGTCGACCCTCGCCTACGTGTTCAACCCGGCGCTGGCCTCCAGTGGTCTGTGGACCGCGGCCGTCATCATGGTCTGCTTCTGGGCCGGCGTCTACATCTCTTCGCAGGGAACCAAATCGGTGGCGGGCCTGTCCAGCATGGGCCTGATCATCGGCACCCTGGTCCCCGGCGCGCTGCTGGTCATTCTCGGAATGGTCTTCCTCGGCGAGGGCAACCCGTCGGCCGCGCCGATGACCACCTCGAACCTGCTGCCCGTGTGGGCCGGTATTTCGAGCCTGGTGCTCATCGTGAACAACTTCCTGTCCTACTCCGGCATGGAGATGAACGCGGTGCACGTGTCGTCGCTGCGCAAGCCGCCCAAGGAGTTCCCGAAGGCGATGTTCCTCGCGATGGGGCTGGTGCTGCTCATCTTCATCCTGCCCGCGCTGGCGATCGCCTGGGTGGTGCCGGCCGACCAGATCGGCCTCACCTCCGGCGTGATGCAGGCTTTCGATGCGGTGTTCAGCGAGTTCAGCCTGAACTGGATGACCCCCATCATCGGCATCATGCTCGTGGTCGCCTCGCTGGCCGGCATGCTGACCTGGCTGGCAGGCCCGTCCAAGGGTTTGCTGCTCGTCTCGCGCCAGTACGGCTACCTGCCACCGTTCCTGCAGAAGCTGAACAAACACGGCGTCCAGCAGAACATCCTGGTCGCGCAGGGCGCGGTGACGACCGTCATCGCCCTGCTCTACGCCTTCATCCCGGACGTCTCCAGTGCCTACTGGATCCTGTCGGTCATCACCACCCAGGTGTATCTGGTGGTCTACCTGCTGATGTTCATCGCTGCGGTGAAGCTGCGGCGTAATCAGCCCAACCATCCGCGCGGATTCAAGACGCCGGCCCTGCTACTGGTCTGCGTGGTCGGCTGGCTTGCCTCGCTCGCTGCGATGATCATCGGCTTCGTGCCCTCATCGCAGTTCGGCGGCAGCAGCACGCTGACCTATGTGCTGATCGTCGGCAGCGGACTGGTCATCGTCGGGCTGCTGATTCCGTTCCTGTTCTACAGGTTCCGCAAACCGAGCTGGAAGACCGCAGACCCGGCCACCACCGCAGCTATCGATTGAGGGGGGCGAACGATGGTTGAAACGACGAAGTCCGAACCGGTGGAGTTCAAGGATCCGCACCGCCGCCGCAGATTGACCTACTGGATTGTTGGTGGCGTCATCCTGGTCCTGCTCGTCGCCGCGCTGGTGGCGCGGCGGCACAACAGGGCCACCGCGAGCGCGCAGGCCAAAGCGGCCCAGTTGCAGCAGGCGCTGACCAAGGCGGGGCTGCCCGCGCCCAGCATCGATCAGATCGCCAACGTCCTGGGCGAGGACGGTGAGGTGGTTTGCCAAGACCCAGAAGGCGCGATCGGCCGGGCTGTCCACTATGGAGTGTCCACCAACGGCGCGGGCGGTCCGGGAATGCGGACGGTCTACACGCCGCGTCAGGTGGTGACCGGCGCGGGGCTGGTGCTGGCCATCTATTGCCCGGACAAGCTGCCCGAGTTCCTCGAGAACGTCGCGGACCTGAAGATCGCCGATACCATCCGGGAGCAGACGCCGTGACCAGCCTCGCCGATCGGGTGTCAGCGTTGATGCCACAGGTGAAGACCGACCTTGCCGAGCTTGTCGCGATGGCATCCGTGGCCGATGAGCGGCAGTATCCGCCGCAGGAGTGCGCCAACGCGGCGCAATGGGTTCTGGACCGGTTCGCCGATGTCGGGTTCGAAAACCTGCGCCTGGAGCCGACCGCCGACGGCAGCAAGGCGGTCTACGGCGAGCGGCCCGGACCGCCCGGGGCCCCCACCGTTCTGCTCTACGCGCACTATGATGTGCAGCCGCCGCTGGACGAGAAGGCATGGCGCACACCACCTTTCACCATGACCGAGGTCGACGGGCGCTGGTACGGCAGGGGAACGGCGGACTGCAAAGGCAACATCCTCATGCACCTGACCGCGTTGCGGGCGCTGCAGGGTGACGTGCCGGTCTCGCTGAAGCTCATCGTCGAGGGTTCCGAGGAGCAGGGCACCGGGGGCCTGGAAGACTTCGTGCCCAAACACATCGAGCAGCTGCGCGCCGACGCGATCCTGGTGTGCGACACCGGCAACGCGGCCGTCGGCGTGCCCGCGGTGACGGCGAGCCTGCGCGGCCTGGCCAATGTCATAGTGACCGTGGACGCGCTTTCCTCGGAGATGCATTCCGGCATGTTCGGTGGTGCGGCGCCCGATGCCCTGGCCGCGCTGATCCACATGCTCGCGACCCTGCGCGACAAGGAAGGCAACACCACGGTCAAGGGGCTGGACAATACCCAGACCTGGGACGGCGTCGCCTACGATCCGGCCATCTTCCGCAAGGACGCCAATGTGCTTGACGGCGTGGACCTTTTGGGCGGCGGCAGTGTGTCGGACATGCTGTGGGCACGGCCGGCCGTGACCGTACTGGGAATCGACTGCCCGCCCGTGGTCGGCTCCGCCGCGGCCATCCAGCCTCGCGCCAGCGCTCGGATCAACCTGCGGGTCCCGCCGGGAATGGATCCGATCAAGGCGCAGGACGCGCTGATCGCCCACCTCGAAGCGGCCGCGCCGTGGAACGTCAAGGTTTCGATCGAAAGGGAGGCCTCCGGCTCGCCCTTCCGCGCCAAGACCGGCGGGCCCGCCTATCAGGCGCTCGACCAGGCGATGGCCGACGCCTACGGCAAGGGCTACACCACGCTCGGGCAGGGTGGCTCCATCCCGCTGTGCAACGTTTTCGCCGATGCGTATCCCGACGCCGAGATCATCCTGATGGGGGTCGAGGAACCGCTGACCCTGATGCACGCGCCGAACGAGAGCGTGGCGCCCAGCGAAATCGAGCACATGGCGCTGGTGGAAGCGTTGTTCCTGCAGAACTACGCCAAGGTCGGGCCGCGCTGATGCCGGCCGCGTTCACGGCGCAGGACTACGCCGCCAGGATGAAACGCGCGGCCGACGACGCGGCGCAGTCGGGCCTGGCCGGCGTTCTGGTGACACCTGGCCCGGATCTGGTGTGGCTCACCGGGTACCAGCCGACCGCCATCACCGAGCGCATGACCGTGCTGGTGCTCGCGGCCGGCCACGCGCCCAAGCTCATGGTGCCCAAGCTGGAGCGGCCCGACGCTCAGGCGGCCGTGGGTGCGCCCGCGCTGGAATTCGCCGAATGGACCGACGGCAGCGATCCCTACGACGCGACCGCGCCGCTGCTGGATCCCAACGGCCACTACGGTATCGCCGACTCGGCCTGGGCTCTGCATCTGCTCGGTCTACTCAGAGCCCTTCCCCGGCTTCAGTTTTCGGCGCTGACCGACGCCATGCCGATGCTGCGCGCGGTCAAGGACGACCATGAGCTCGACCGGCTCGCCGCCGCCGGAGCCGCGGCGGATGCCACGTATGAGCAGATCCTGTCGGTCAGGTTCGCCGGGCGCAAGGAGACCGAAGTCGCCGCCGACCTGGCTCGCCTGCTTCAGGAACATGGCCACGAACAGGTGGACTTCACCGTCGTCGGGTCGGGGCCCAACGGCGCCAACCCGCATCATGAGGCGGGGGAGCGGACCATCGAGACCGGTGACACCGTGGTGCTGGACTTCGGCGGGCTCAAAGACGGCTATGGCTCGGACACCACCCGCACTGTCCACGTTGGACAGGATCCGTCCGATGAGGTGCGCCGGGTGCACGATGTGGTACGCGAGGCGCAGCAAACTGCGTTCGAGGCCGTCCGTCCCGGGGTGACCTGCCAGGAGATCGATCGGGTGGCGCGCCGGGTCATCACCGACGCGGGTTACGGCGAATACTTCATCCACCGCACCGGACACGGCATCGGGGTCACCACCCACGAGCCGCCCTACCTGGTGGAGGGCGAAACCCAAACACTCGTCCCCGGAATGTGTTTCTCCATCGAGCCCGGGGTCTACCTGCCGGGCCGGTTCGGGGTGCGCATCGAGGACATCGTGACCGTCACCGCGACCCAGGCAAAGCGTCTCAACAACACCGACCATCGAATGAAGCTTGTCACCTAGGGGCGGAGGAATCTGATGTCCGGTCGATCCGCCACCGGTGTGCTGCTTGCGACGTCCATCTCGGCGCTTGTGGTCAACGCCAACACCTCAGCGGTGACCATCCTGCTCCCGGCGATCAGCGCGGACACCGGCACCCCGGTCTCCACGCTGCAATGGGCGGTCACCGGCTACAGCCTGGTCGGCGCGGCCGTGATCGTCACCGCAGGCGCGCTCGGCGACATTTTCGGGCGGCGCAAGGTTTTCCTCGCCGGCCTTCTTCTGTTCATTGTTTCCTGTGTACTGATTGCGCTTGCCCAAAGCGGAGAAGGGGTGATCGCGGGCCGCTGCATCCAGGGCGCGGCGGGGTCGACCATCCTCGCCTGCGGCATGAGCCTGATCTCGGTGGCCAACGAGGGCAAGGCGCGGCTGCGCGCGGTGTCGCTGTGGGGGGCGGCCTCGGCGGTCGGCGCCGCGGCTGGGCCGCTGGTCGGCGGCGTCCTGGTGGACACCACCGGATGGCAGGGCCTGTTCTGGATCGACGCGGCCATCGCGGCGGCGTGTGTTCCGCTGACGCTCATCACCGTCGGCGAGTCCAAGGACCCCCACCGCTCCAAGTCGATCGACTACGCGGGAACGATTCTGGTGGCGGTGGTTCTCGCCCCGATCATTTTCGGTCTCACCGAGGGCTCGACCTGGGGCTGGCTGTCGGTCAAGACCATAGGCTGCTTCCTGATCTCCATCGCGGCGGCCGTCGGATTCGTCTTCGTCGAGCGCCGGGTCAAGGCCCCGCTGATCGACCTGGCGCTGTTGCGCAACACCGTCCTGGTCGGCGCGACGCTGTCGATCCTGGTCGGCTCGGGCGCCATCAACGGCATCATGTACGCGGTCAGCCTCTACTTCCAGAACCCGGCCACCCTGAACATGAGCGCGATGGATGCGGGCCTGGCCACCCTGCCGGTGACCGCCGCGGCCGTCATCCTCGCCCCGCTGATCACCCCCATCGTCGGCAAGGTGGGCCTGCGCAAGACGGTGGCGGCCGGGTTCGTCATCATGGCGGTGGCCTTCGCCGCGCTCGGGTTCGCCAAGTCGTCGTGGGCGTACGGCGTGTTCGTGCTCCCGCTGGTGGGCATCGCTGTCGGGATGAGCCTGCAGAACGGGCCGGCTTCGTCGGTCTCGACCACCTGCGTCCCGGCCGACCAGGTGGGCGCCGCGTCGGGCATCTCCAACATGGCCCGCTATGTGGGCGCGGCGGTGATGACCGCGCTCGTCGCGGCCGTGTACACCGCGGTCAGCACCAACCGGCTGGACGCCGGCGAGCCGATGGGCGACGCCCTGGCCGCGGGTCTGTCCCGGGCCTCCATCGCGCTGGCGATCATCTCGGCCCTCAGCATCGGCCTGGCCCGGCTCGTCGCGGGCAAGCCCCCCAAGCCCGAAACCCTGCACTTCGCAGCGGCCGCCGCCAGCACCAGCCACACCCTGCCCGTGGCAGGCCCGGCGTCTGCGGGAAAGCGTTGAGCCCGCCGGGCTGCCG
>NZ_BONY01000038.1 GCF_016862955.1 Rhizocola hellebori
TATATTGGCGCGCGCTAAAGCAACGCGCGGGCAGCGCCGCGTGGGTTTTGTGAGTGCTCGGGTGGGGCGCTGCTGTTTGTCTAGTAATGCCAAGGATTGTTGGGCGCAAGCGCTTGAGGCGTGACCCGCCCCCTGCCGCCACGGCCTGACTCACCCCTCGGCCGCAGCCTCCGGTTGGCGCGTCACAAGCATGCCAACCGGAGGTCTATCTATGGTTACCGTCGCCCCCCGCACCTCGTCGCCGTCTCGGCTTCCCGTGGTGTTGGCCGCCTGCTGTCTGGGCCAATTCATGATCATCCTGGATGGCTCGGTCATGAATGTCGCACTAGGCGTCATCAACGAGACGTTCACCTTCCGCGGCAACACCCTGCAATGGGTTGCCAACTCCTACGCCATCATCTACGCGGGATGCCTGCTGCTCGGCGGGCGGCTGGCCGACCTTTACGGGCGGCGGCGGCTGATGCTCATCGGCATCGTCATCTTCACGGTGGCCAGCATGGCGGCCGGGATAGCGTTCAACGCCACCACGCTGGTGATCGCCCGCGGCTTCCAGGGTCTGGGCGCCGCCATCATGGCGCCGGCATCCTTGACGGTACTGGGCACCACCTTCACGGACGGGCCGGCCCGCGCGAAGGCGTTCGGGCTGTGGGGGGCCGCGGCCGCGAGCGGTGGCGCGATCGGGGTTCTGCTGGGCGGCATCTTCACCGAGTGGCTGTCCTGGCGCTGGCTCCTGCTGATCAACCTGCCGATCGGAATCGCGCTGTATAGCATGGCCGCCTATTCGGTCAAGGAATCGCGCTCGGCGGCGGACAACAAGCTCGACATCCCCGGTGCGCTTTCCATCACGGCGGGCTTGATGGCGCTCGTCTACGGCATCGCTGAGGGCTCGCTGCCGGCGATCGTCGTGGGCCTGGTGGTGCTCGGCTTCTTCCTGCTCGATCAGGCCAAGCTGGCCAAGCAACCGTTGGTGCCACTGAGTTTCTTCCGGAACCGTTCCGTTACGGCGGCCAATCTGGTTGCCCTGGTGGCGAGCGGTGCCATCTTCACCGTCTTCTACTTCTTCACCCTCTATATGCAACAGGTTCTCGGCTATTCACCGATTCATACCGGCCTGGCCTATCTGCCGTTGACGGTTGGGGTGTTCCTCGGCGCGCGCGGTCTGGCCCCGCACGTGACCTCGCTCGGCCCGAAACGGGTGCTCCTGATTGGACTGTCGCTGTCGGCCGCCGGAATGTTCTGGCTCGCCACCGCTTCCGCGCCGGTCTCCTACTTCGCCGACCTGTTCGGGCCCACCATCCTGCTCGGGCTGGGCCAGGGCGTGGTGACCACGGGTACGGCCCTGGCCGCCACCGCGGACCTGCCCTATCACCAGGCCGGCCTGGCTTCGGGAGTGCTGAACACCACCCGCCAGCTCGGTGGCGCGGTCGGCCTGGCGATGCTGGTCGCCATCGCCAACTCGCAGGGCTCGCTGGGCAACGGCTATCTGCTGGCCTTTGCCGTCTCCGGCGTCTTCCTGCTGGTCAGCCTGATCCCGGCTTCCTTCGCCCCGGGCGGCGCCAAGCGCGAGTGAGGACAACGTTAAGGGGGGCCCCATAGGGTCCCCCCATCGCCGGTTGAGGTCGGGATTGGCTTTTAGGGTGTGAAGGCCAGCCCGGCCTGGGTCAGGAACATCGACTCGTCCAGGGACGGGTCCGAGTTGAGAATCGCGCGCTGCAGGTGTTGCAGGCGCGCCGAAGGCTCGACGCCGAGCTCGTCGACGAGAGTCTGGCGAAGTGACTTGAATATCTCCAGCGCACGCCATTGCCGGCCCGACCGGTACAGCGCAATCATGTACTGCGCGCACAGGTTTTCGTGGATCGGATAGCGGGCCGCCAACACGGCCAGCTCGCTGAGCAAGGTGTTGTGCCTGCCGAGACGCAGATCGGCCTCGATGCGGGACTCCAGCACGGCTAGGCGGCTCTCCTCGAGCCGGGTCACCTCGATGCCCAGCCTCAGTCCAATTTGGACGTCGACCAGGGCCTGTCCGCGCCAGATCTCCAGCGCGGCCCGAAGCAACCGCGACCCGGCCTCGTTGTCGCCCTGCTCCAGAGCGCGGGTGCCGGCCACGGCCAGCCGCTCATAGCGTTGCACGTCAACGTCTTCGGGCGTCAGATCGAGCATGTAGCCGCCGTACCTGGTGACCAACACCTCTTTTGCACCGCCGGCACTGGTGGTGGATAGCGCGGCCTCGATCCTCCGCCGCAGTTGCATGATGTAGGTCTGCAGGGTGGTGAGCGCGCTGCGAGGCGGGTTCATCCCCCACAGTTCCTCGATCAACGCGGGAACCGTGACCACCTGGCCAACCTGGAGCGCCAGCAGGGCGAGGATCTGTCGTGGCTTGGCAGCGCTGGGAGCGATGGTGCGGCCGTTTTGATAAGCCTCTAGTGGTCCGAGGACCTTGATGTCCACGTAAGACCTCCCCTACCGCGTGGGCATAGATGGTTAGGGTGCTGCTTGATACAGACTGCCCATTCGACCGGCCCGGCGGCAGTGTGCAGACCACTGAAGCGGTATGAAGAACGCCGGGTGCGGGACGTGAAAAATGCATATCCGTCTCATGAGCCTGACACTGGCGATGGGCCGGAGCAGAGGCTGAAACTCCAATCACCACCGATCGGTTCCATGCCAACAATCGATCATGGAGTGACCCATGTACTCACCAGCCATTGACAGACCAGCCACTACCGCGACCCTCAACTCCATCCCCGACTCGCAGGTCGAGCTCATCATCGACGAATTCGACCACTGGACCCTGCCCGACACACTGGTACAGCCGTGCGGCGGTACCTGGTGCGCCGCCGACGTGGTGGTCCGGAGGCGATAAGCATGACCTCGGGTGCCCCCAGGGAGAGGATCGGCTTCAAACGGCATTTACGCGCCGAGGTGGTGGCCGGAGATGCTGTATACCTGTTCTCCGAACGCGGAGTCACCGCGCTGGAGGGCGGGCGGATCGAAGCCGTGGCTCCACTGCTTGACGGCACCCGCGATCTCCAAACGCTGCTGCGCGAGACAGCTACACCTGGGATCTCGCAGGAGCAGCTGCAAGGGCTCATCACCCGCTTGGCTACCGCAGGCTTGGTGGGACGCCGTTCACCAGCGGAGATCAGCGACGAGCCCGCCTACACCTATTGGGAAGCCGCCGGCCTGGACCCAGACGCCGCAGTCAGCGCGGCCTGCGCTCCGGTCCAGCTCCTCACCACGGGGAGCGTCAACAGGTCTTATGCGCTGCGCACGTTGGAGGCGGCAGGCCTTGCCATTGCCGCCCCGGGCACTCATCCCGGCCTGTCGGTCGTGCTCTGCGACGACTATCTCTCGCCCGAGCTCGCCGATGTGGACGCGTCACATCGGCGAGCCGGACGGCCCTGGCTGCTGGCACGGCCGGCCGGGGAAAGAATTTGGATCGGTCCGGTCTTTCAGCCGGAGCGCGATCAGAACGCCTGCTGGCATTGCCTGGCCCACCGGTTGTGGGGACACCGGCCGGCCGAGGCTCACGTGCAGACGATGCTTGGCCGGCGCAGGCCCGTGCCCCGGCCCACGGCCGGCATCACGCCGTTGATGACAGCCGCGCTGAGCCTGGTCGCCGTTGAGGCGACGAAATGGCTTGCCGGCTACCGGTACCAAGGACAAAGCTGCATCTGGACCCTGGACAGTTTGAACATGCAGGGCCAGCGGCACGATGTGCGCAAGAGACCGCAGTGCGCCAGTTGCGGCGACCCCACTCTTGTTCGCACGCAGGCTCGGCGGCCGGTGCAGTTGAGCGCGCGCCCGAAGGGTTCGCTTTCGGGTGGGGGCCATCGGGCCCTTGGCCCGGAACAGGTGCTCGACCTTTACCAGCATCTGATCAGCCCGGTTTCCGGGGTGGTGAAAGAGATCCGGCGTGACCATCGGGGCCCGGCGTTCCTCAACGTCTTCCAATCCGGCCCCATGCAGGCCCGCGTGGGCTGCGTGGAGGGGTTGCGAAGCGCCTTGGGGCTGCAGAGCGGCGGCAAAGGAGTCACCGCCGTGCACGCCCAGACCAGCGCCCTGTGCGAAGCGCTGGAGCGGCATTGTGCAACTTTTCAGGGAGACGAACAGACCCGCAGAGCCAGCTTTGCCGCCCTCGGCGATCAGGCCATCCATCCCGATCGTTGCCAGCTTTTCCATCCGCGCCAGCTCGACGAGCGCGACGCCTGGAACGACACACACGGCCCGTTCCAGCACATCTGCGCGCCCTTCGACGAGAAGGCCGAACTCAATTGGACTCCGGTGTGGTCGCTCACCGAGCAGCGGCACCGGCTGCTTCCGACCGGCATGCTCTACTTCGGAGCTCCGCGCGAGCCTGGCCCGCTCATGGTACGGGCCGACTCCAACGGCAACGCGGCCGGCACGAGCCTGGAAGATGCTGTGCTGCAAGGCCTTCTCGAGGTGGTGGAGCGCGATGCGGTGAGCCTGTGGTGGTACAACCGCACGATTCAGCCCGCAGTCGACCTCGGCGCCTTCCGCGATCCCTGGATAGCAGAGCTAATTGACGTCTACGCCGGGATGCACCGCGAGGTGTGGGCGCTCGACCTGACCGCAGATCTTGGCATTCCCACCACGGTCGCGCTTTCCCGCCGCGTGGACCAACCGGAAGAGGACGTCATGCTCGGCTTCGGCGCGCATCTGGACCCGGCCATCGCGCTGCGCCGCGCCCTCACCGAGATGAACCAGCTGATGCCGGCGGTGATTGGCGGGTACCACAGCAAGGATCCCGATGCGCTGCGCTGGTGGCGCACGGCCACCCGCGCCAACCAGCCTTACCTGAGCCCGGATCCAGACGCCCCGGCCCGGCGGCCGGCGGACTACCACTCGTCGCATTCCAGCGATCTGCGCGACGACATCGAGGCCATCCACCAACGGCTGCGCCAGCAAGGCTTGCAGTTGCTGGTCCTCGACCAGACGCGACCGGACATCGGCCTGCCCGTCGTGAAGGTCATCGTCCCTGGGATGCGCCAATTCTGGGCGCGTTTCGCCCCCGGGCGCCTCTTCGAGGTACCGGTCCGACTCGGCCGGCTGCGTCAACAGACCCCTTATGAGAAGCTCAATCCGTTCCCTATATTCGTATAAGTCAATTGGTGCCAGGCCGCTCCCAGGAGACAGTTGTGACAAGCGAACCCGTCAGCTATCGGCTCTGCTCGCTGCGCGAAGACGTGATGGTCGAGGTGGACGGCGGCGGCGATTTCATCATGCTCACAACGCACTGGGGGGACGCCACCATCGCCCAGCCGACCGAGGCGGTCCGCGAGTCCCTCGAGCGGATGAGCCTTGGCCCGGTGCGGTTGGACAACGTGCTGCCGCGCGATCCGGCCGAACGCCGCCGGGTCGAACGTGTGCTCGAGTTGCTCAACGGGGTGGTGGTGCATTCGCTGGGGCATGAGGAGATGTCGGGTCCGGTGCTTTCCGCGGTGCCCATCGCGCGGCGCGCCCGCTTCATCCTGCCGAAGATCGAGCGCCATCGACCTATTAAACTATCCAAATTTGCCGCTATGCGGGCAAGCGAGGGCGAGCTGGTCCTCGAGTCCCCCCTCGCCCGGCATCGCCTGATCCTGCACCGGCCGATCGCGTCTCAGGTGGTCACCCTGCTCGGCCGGGCCACCGTGCTGCCCGACCTGGCCGCCGCGGCCAACCTCGGTCTGCCAATGGTGCGGGAGATCGTTTCCTATTTGGTCGCAGCGGGAATGGTGCTCATCGGCATCGGCGACTCCCCCACGTCAGCCCGCTTCGCCGAGGACAACGATCCACTGCTCGCCCCTTGGACTCATCATGAGCTGCTGTTTCATAGCCGAAGCCGGATCGGCCGGCACGACAATCCGCTCGGCGCCATGCCCTCGGACATGCGCCAGATTCAGGTGGCGCCCGCGGTCAAACCGGTACCGGACGGTCCGCGCTTTCCGCTCTATCGCCCCACTTTGGCCGAGCTGGCAGCGATGGACCCGCCCTTCACCGAAGTCATCGAGGCCAACAGGGCGATCCGGGATTTCTCGGCTGGCGACCCCACCCAACAGCAGCTCGGTGAGCTGCTGTTTCGCGCGGCACGGGTGCGTTCGATGACACAGGTCGGCCAGGACGATCTGAGCTATCTGGTCACCGACCGTCCTTACCCGAGCGTCGCCGACCGCTACGAGCTCGACCTCTACGTGACCGTGAACAGCTGCGCCGGGCTCTCCCGCGGGATCTACCACTACGACCCGCAGGGACACGCGCTCACGCTCATTAACAGGTCCGAAACAGAGCTGGCGGAGCTGCTCGACGTCGCCATGGTGGCGGCCGGGTCGCGCCAGCGGCCGCCGGTGCTCATCACCATGACCGCGCGGATGGCCAGATTTGCCTGTTCCTATGGCGGAATCGCCTATTCCACCGTGCTGGAACACGTCGGCGTGCTGCAGCAAACGTTGCATCTTGTCGCCACTGCGATGGGCCTGGCACCTTGCGCACTAGCCTTCGGTGACAGTGAGATAGCAAGTGACGCCTTTCTTATCGACTGGCCCGCGGAGGTTAGCGTGGGCGAGATCGCTCTCGGGGTCAGACCCGAAGTGGACTCGCTCAAAAAAAATCGACCGCTGGAAATGCCATGCTTCACCGACACTAAGCGTCACGTGAAGGTGACCGATAAACTGCTGTATTGAATATCGACAGGCAGGAGCTGCGCGCCTTCCAAGGGGGATACATATTGGGGGCAAATGCCGCCGACCGATAGGAGAGACACATTGGGGAGGAGGGGCCGTGGATATCGCTCGGGGGGAACCCGCCGATGGCCTCGGGACGCGCTTCGCGCCCGTTTTGGCCAGGACGATTGTTATGACGGTCTTCGGGGGCTTCTGCTTGCTGGGGTTCCTGCACGTACTCTATGAAGGTCAGCTCTCGGTCAGCCTGACATTGCTCAGTCTGGTACTGATGCTGGCGCTGTTCGGGCTGCAAATGCTGCACCTGAGCCCACATGGGCCGAAGCTGCGCCGATCGAACCTGGGCCACTTGGTCCTGTTAGGACAGGCGCTCATCGTCTACCCACCGATGCTCATATACGGCCCGGCCTGGATCAGCCTGCCGGGCTTCGTCGGTGGCGGGGCGCTGCTGGTGCTCTCCCCCTCCTGGGGCTGGACCATACTGGGCCTGGTCGCCGCGAGCGTCGGCTACATCCAGGCGCTCACGATCATCCCTGGCGAACCGCTGGTCATCTCAATCTCGTATGCCATCATATCGACCATCATCACTGGCTTAGTCATCTATGGATTGACCCGGCTGGCCAGCGTTGTCACCGCGATGCATGCCGCCCGCACCGAGATGGCCAAGCTCGCGGTCGCCGCCGAGCGGCTGCGCTTTGCCCGCGACCTGCACGATCTGCTCGGCTACAGCCTTTCCGCGATCTCCCTCAAGAGCGAGCTCACCCACCGCCTGGTGACCAAGAATCCGGGCCGGGCCGAGGAGGAGCTGGCCCAGATCCTGGAGATCTCCAGACAGGCCCTGGCCGACGTGCGAGCTGTCGCGAGTGGATATCGTGAACTGTCCTTTGACGACGAAGCCAAGTCGGCCCGTTCGGTGCTCTCCGCCGCCGATGTCGATGTGCACATGGAGCTGTTGCATCGGGACCTGCCGCCCAGGGTGCGCACGGTGCTCGCCACGGTGCTGCGGGAAGGGGTGACCAACATCCTGCGCCATAGCAAGGCGGAGCGGTGCGACATCACGCTGCGCCAGACCGACAGCGACGTGACCATCGAGATCGTCAACGACGGCGTTCCACCCGGGCCTCGCGAGCCGTTGCTCGACAGCGGCAGCGGCATCCACAACCTGTCCAACCGGGTGGCCTACCTCGACGGCTCGCTCACCACCAGCAACAGCCCGGACGGATATTTCCGGTTGCGGGCCACCATTCCCACCGGCCGCGAAGAGTCCGAGCTGGCATCGACGAATACCTAAGCTGAGCGGATGCCGCTGACCTTCCCCTCGCACGCCGCCGCGGTGCTACCCCTCAAACGATGGCGCCCCGCCTGGTTTGACGGGGTGGCCCTGGTGATCGGGTCGGCCTCGCCGGACCTCGCCTACGCGCTGGACGGGTCGGGGCTGCCGGTCTATCCGCTGTCGCACCAATGGCCCGGCCTGGTGCTGTTCTGCCTGCCGGTGACGCTCTTGGCGTGCGTGCTGGTGCGATGGGCCGCGCCAGGAGTGGCGGCCCACCTACCGGGCCGTCTCACCGCCTACGGCATCCTAGGCTGCTCACGGCCGCCTCTGCTCGTGACCGCGACGTCAGCCATCATCGGCGCCGCCTCCCACCTCATCTGGGACAGCCTCGCCATCGGCCCCTTCGACCTCCCCTCGACCGCGATCGGTGGCGCGGTGGCGCTTTACTTCCTCCTGCGCTATCCACCCACGACAGACACCCCCACGCCGCACCGGGCAGCCCGCGCCCCGGTGGTTTTCTGGCCGGTGGCGGCGGCGGTGGCCGGCGCGGGCATCGCTCTGGCGATGCGATTGCCCGCGGCGTTTCTGGCACACACCACCGGCGCGCGGGTGCTGATCGCTCTCGCGGCCGGGATGCTCGCCGGGGCGGCCGTGCTCAGAGGACTTCGTGGGCGGCCTTCAGAAGTGGCGTGAGCGCGTCGAAATCGAGGTCGTAGCCCTCGGTCCAGATCTTCCTCGCCACCGTGAGCGCCGCTTCGCACTCCCGTTTGCGGCCGGGCATCAGCGAGACGATGTCGCTGGCCCCGGCTCGCACCGCGCGATGCCGCCGCGCGAAGGCGGTCAGCGTCTGGCCCGGCCCGGTCTCGATCATCAGGGCGTCGCTGTTGCCGAGCATCCGCTCCAGAGCCTGTCCGAAGTAGACGGTGTCGACCACCTGCCACGCCCAGAACTCGGGCATGACCGCTTCCTTGGGGGTGAGGATATCGCCGGTGTAGCCCGAATAGATGGTCATTTGTGGGGCGTTGAGCTGGATGGTCCCCAGGTCCTGCTGACACGCCTCGGCCGCGGGCGCCATGGCCGGGCAGTGGAAGGGGCTCGTGGCGGGCACAAGCGCGACGATGTACTCGTCCTCGCGGAGCCGGCTTTCCACGTAGCGAAGCTGGTCGGCCGGCCCAGCGAGCATGACCTGACGCGAGGCGTTGACCGCCGCGATAGCCGTATCGCCGAACAGGTATGGGCGCACCTGGGCCTCGGTCGCCGCCACGGCCAACATCCCACCAGGTGGGATCAGCACCGCCTCGTGCACGCGTTTCATCTGCGAACGCACCGCGTCAGGCAGCGAGAACACACCGGCAAGGGTGGCCGCCACCATCTCCCCGGCGCTGTGGCCGAGCAGCGCCACCGGTTCCACGCCCCAGCTCGCCACCATTTTGGCCAGCGCATAGTCGACCGCGAACAGCAGCGGCTGTGCCCTGCGTACGTCATCGATGTCGATGTCGGAGGTCTGGCCGAGCCAGTCGGACCGGATCTGTCCGCCCTCCGGGCCCATCAGGGCGAGCACCTCGTCCATGGTCGAGGTGAACACCGGGTCCAGGCCGTAGAGCTCAGTGGCCATGCCGGTGAACTGCGAGCCCTGCCCGGGCAGCAGCAGCACCACCGGCCGGGGCCCGCCGGGGCGGATGGTTCTGGTCCACAAGTGAGGCGTCACCATGCCCACACGGTGGCTTCGCGGCCTTGAGGACCACCCGAACGCCTCTCGAGGGTCACGCAAGAGCATGGAGCGCGTGAGAGTGGAGAAGGACATCTTTGTACGAGGCAACGGAACCCGGCTGCCCGAAACCCTCCTCGTCTCAGACGCGATCGCCTCCGGTGAATGCGACCCGCGCCTGGTCCGGCGCACCGAGGTGGTCTCCGTGGCAGTGTCGCCGCGGGAGTCCGCCGCCGAGATGGCCGTCGTGGCGGCCCGCGTCGCGCTTGAGCGCGCCGGGTCGACCTCCGCCGACGTGGACCTGATCCTGCACGCCGATACCTATCACCAGGGCCAGGACCTGTGGCCGGTGGCCTCCTACATTCAGCGCGAAACCGTGCGCAACACCTGCTCCGCCATTGAGATCCGTCAGATGTCGTGCGGCGGAATGGCCGCGGTCGACCTCGCCACCTCCTACCTGACGGCACAGCCGGGCCGCGCCGATGCGCTGCTGACCACCGCCGACCGGATGTGCCTGCCCGGGGTCAACCGGTGGAGCACCGACCCGGGCACTCCCTACGCCGACGGCGCCACCGCCATCGTCCTGTCCACCCGCGGTGGGTACGCCAAACTGCGCTCGATCGTCATGTACGCCGACTCCGAATTGGAGGGTGTGCACCGCGGCGACGAGCCATTCAGCCCGGCACCGTTCAGCCACCGCATCCCGGTCGACTTCGAGGCCGCCAAACAGGCCTTCACCCGCCAGTTCGGGCTCTCCTTCGCCATCCAGCGGGTCAACGCCAGCCAGCGTTTCGCCATCAAACAGGCCTGCGCCGACGCCGACGCCGAGCTGGCCGAGATGGATTGGGTGATCCTGCCCCACTTCGGTCACCGCCGCCTCGAAGTCGGCTACTTCCGCGAATTCGGCATCGATCCCGCTCGTACCACCTGGGAGTGGAGCCGCACCATAGGGCACCTAGGCGCGGGCGACCAGTTCGCCTCGCTCGGCTATCTCGTCGACACCGGCCGCGCCAAACCAGGTGACCGCTGCCTCATGGTCGGCGTCGGCGCGGGCTACACCTGGGGCTGCGCGGTCGTCGACATCATCGCCCACCCCGGCTGGGTCTAGCTCCGCCGCTCCTGAGTCCTAGGGCGCCCGGCCGTCACCATCATGGCCCATCCTCACGCGGGCTGCCCGCTGAACACCGCACGCCAGTGTGGCCCAACCCGTTCCAGGAGCGTGGGCGTGCCGAAGGACTCGATCTCGGCCCGGGTGAGCGGCCATGGCGGCAGCTCCTTCGGCGGCGCGCCAGGATCGGCCGCGCGTGCCTCCACGTAGAGAACGCCGCCCGGCTTGACCAGTTTGGCTATCTGCGCGATGGCCCGCGGCCGAACCGTGGCCGGAAGCGCTTGCGCGGTGGCCACCTCGACCACAAGGTCGAAGCCGGGCAGCCACGAGGCCGGCGGCTCGAACAGGTCGGCCACCACATAGGTGACCAGCGATTGCGGGAACCGCCGCCGGGCGGCGGCCACGGCGGTGGCTGAGATGTCGAAAGCTGTGGTCGCGAAGCCAAGCGCGGCAACGAATTCAGCGTTCTCGCCGAGGCCGCAGCCGACCACGACCGCCCGCTTGCCGGTGCCGTCGAGCTCTTGCGCCCACTGCACGAAAAGCGGGCTCGCCTCATGGTGGTCCCACGGCACGACGGCGGCGCCACTCTCCGCCGCCGCGTAAACCTTTTCGAACCACGCGGTCGGGTCAGCGGCGGCCAGCGAGTCGGCCGCCGCCCGGCGAAAGTAGGTGAGTGGATCGTCTTCGCTCATAACGGACAGGCTATCGGGCGGCCGTCCGATCGGGATCATCCCGGGGTGCGGGCACGCGCTGAGGGCGAACGGAACGAAGTCCAGGCCCGCGGCCCCCCGAACGAGGGGTCAAGGACAGCCGCTCCAAATCCGCTGCCTCCTGAACGGTCAGCGCCTCAGGCCGCACGCGCTCGTAATACTTGACGATTGCGGTCTGGGCCATCGTTGCGTGCGTACCGAACAGCGCCCGGATCGGGTGGGCGTCGTCGATCTCGCAGCACAGCCGCAGTATCGCCGCCAGGTCGCCCCGGTCCACCAGATTGCTCGCGGACAGATAGCGGTGGTCGGCGTCGAGTTTGGCCAGGCCCGATGACGTTCGTGCGGCAAGCCGCAATTCCAGCACCTGAAGCCTGCGGCTGCGGGCTCGGGTGTCCGCCTCGGCAAGCATCGCAGCCGCCAGTGTCTCGATCTGAGCCTGCCGGGACAGGTCCGCCAATTCACGGCCGTCCAGCGCAGCCTCGATAATCTCGGTGAGCGGCTCCGCTTGCAGGTTGTGCAGTCTGGCTCCGGCGCTCAGCAATCCCTCGGTCCGTTGCCAAGCCGCCGCTTCCAGCTCGGGGAAGCCGGCCGCCTGGGCATACAGGCAAAGGGCGACAGCCGTGGCCAGATCCTGTGCCGCACCCGCCACGTCAGCAGCATCTCCCAGAGAATCTAGGCCGTCACGGAATGGATCACAATTGTGGGCTGCTTGGAGAAGCAGGGGCGCGGCAAAGGGACTTCGCAACAGCGTGCTCACATTCCCAGGATCACTCTCGATAATCGCACTCAGGAACCTGTGCGCCCAACCAGGACCAAGAAACTGGGTGAAGTGGCGGACCATCAGAGCACTCTCGTATCGAGAATGGGCCATACAGTCGGAAAAGCTAGGACCTGGCATCGAGCCCAGCGACGCCTGCTCGTCGACCGAGCAGGCGCGGTCGACGACTTCCAGCAGTGTCACCAGGGTGGGCCGCAGGTGCGGTCCGGGGGCGACAACCTCGGGCAGCGCGAAGGCATCTTTGGCCACCGACACGACACCGCGCTGAGCCAGCTTGGCCTCCACCACAGCGTCGATCGAAATGCCTTCCTGGGCAAGGGTTCGGGCCGCGGTGGGAAGCATCTCGTGGCTCACATTGCCGGCCTCGTAAGCGCAGACAACGGCTGTGCCATAAGCGATTCCGTCGGCCAGCGCGCCGGCCACCGCCCAGGCCGCGTCCAGTCGGTTCGAAGTATCGCGGGCTACCACCGGACGGCTCACCCAAACCCGCCCCCCGTTGCGTGTGGACCGCAGGGAGTGCGGAAGCGAGGCCAAGGTGTCGAGAGCAAACCACGAGCGCCACAGGTGGGTCAGGCGATCCCAGGGCCGGCAATCCGCGGTGTCGACAGTCATCATGCGTTCGTCGAACTCGACCTCGGTGCGGGTCAGGTGCGCCCACAGCAGAATCATGTTCAGGCTGTAGACGGCGAGATGTCCTAGCAGCGGCAGGCTTCCGAAGCCATTATCGGCGGGACGCGCGATCGGACCGGGGACAACGCCGTTGAGCACCAAGTCGGTTTGACGAAGCGCGAGCGCCGCAAGGTCGGCCTCGAAGTGCTCGGGCGAGCGGCCTTCCTCAGCGAGCCGGTGTGGCAGCCATTCGTGCATCATGGTCAGCACGACCGGGCGCGTGTGCACGCTGGTGAACATGGTCCGGGAGTACCAGTCGGATTCGGGCTCGGCAAGCCGTTGCAGGCGAAGGGCTTCGAACTGCCTGTCACCGGAAAGCTTGCGCAGCATCGAAGTTTCACTCAGTACCCGACGAAGCAAGAAATCGGCGGTGAGAAACTCTCCGAACGTGTTGTGCAGGAACTCAAATGCGACCGGCTCGGCGGACACGACATGGCTCTTCGACTCATGGATGAAGAAGAAGCTGCCCAGGAGCAACTCCGCCTGGGTGAGCGGCTGGCCGTGGGCAACTTCCACCGGCTGGGAAAGCTTGAAGTGGGCGATGTCGCGGTTGAGCTCGTTGCCCTGGATGTGCAACGCGCGGCGGTTGAACATGCCGATGGCCGCCACGCCCAGCCGCTCAAGATCCAGCTCGATCTGCTGGCGTTGCTGGTCTGCGCTCAGCGCCGCAAACGCTTCGGCACCATCGCCTTTGGTGCGCTCCCGTTCGATAAACCGGGTGAGCAGGCTGTGGTAAAGGCTGGTGCGATCGAGCTGTGCGTCGCGCAGCCCGTTGCCGGCCGAGTCGTAGACGGCCAACATGAGCAGCAGCAACGGTTGTGCGGCCAGCTGGATCACGCGCGAGCCCGCGTCGACCAAGAACGGCTCGATCCCTTGGTGGGCAAAGAATCCGCGATTCACCTCGTTCCACACCCGGGTCCACAGGTCGCGGCGCGACTGGTCGAAGTCAAGCAGGCGCACCACGGTGGACCCGATAGGCACGGCGGCCTTGTCGATCAGCGTGATCCGGCTGGTGACGATCACCCGCACCGGCCGGCCGTGCAACGCTTCGCGCCGCTGAAAGCTCTGCACCTTGTTCAGATAGTTGCTGAACACCCTGCCACTGGCCTGCAGCAGCTCGTCGTAACCGTCCAGGATGATCACCGGTGGTGTGACGGCCAGCGCTTCGGCATAGCTCGCCCAGTTCACGTCGTAACCGGTCAGGTGGCGAATGCGCAGCTCGATCTGGTCTTGCAGGTCGGCGTCGGCGTCCGCGTCGCGCAGCTCGATCCGGATCGGGTGGTACTGCTCGCCGAGCGTGGCGGCAAGCATCTCGGTAAGCAGCGACTTGCCCGAGCCGGGGTGGCCCAGCACGAGCAACGGCGTTTGGGTGCTGAGAACCGACTCCAGGCAGGTCACCAAGTAGTGGCCCAGGTCGTCGTGGACCGGAGTGTCCAGCCAGGCCGGCTCCAGCTCGAGCTTGCTGGCCGGATCGAGGTGGCGGAGCGCCTGGAATGCTTGCGGGACATACGCTTCCCGCCGCTTCGGATAGGTGAGCCGAACCCCGCTGTCATGGAACTTGTCGACGATGACCGGCTCTTCGATCCGCGCCGCGTAGGCCTTGGCCAAGGCTCGGGCCACCTTCTGTGCCTGCTCTGGACGATCGGCAACGGCTAGGGCATTGGCCTCGATGAGCGACTGCAGGTTGGCCAGCCCGACGTCGATGGTCTTGGCCGACTCGGCCACCTCAGCGACGCGGGCCAAGGTGGCTTCGGACAGGTCGGCGGTGAGCTTGCGCAGCCGGGTGAATTCGTAGATCTCGGCCCACTTCGCAAAGGCGGGCACCTCGATGAGCAGCTCCAGATATTGGGCATCGAAAAGCTCCATGGCGCGCGCGACTACCTTGTCCCACAACATAAGCTCTAGAGACCTCTGGGTGGTGGCGTCGATCGCTTCCCAGGCGGCGAGCTCAGACACAAATTTTAGATACCTCAGGGCGAGCAGCCGGTAGCGCTCATGGCGCCACCCGTGCTCACCAACCGATCCTTGGGCCGGAGGCATGAATTCCGGTACCCCCATCGCCTCATCCGGGTTGCTCAATGCTCGCTCGACAAGGCGTTGACGTTCCTCATCGGTGAGGGCCATCGCACGGGCCAGCTGAGGCGCCTCCAGCTCGATCGCCTCGAAGAAGGCGCTGTAGTGCAGCAGCAGGTGGGCGGCGTTGAGGCGCTGGTGCCGGGCAAGGAAATCGCCAGGCTTGCCGGAGAGCAGGCGCTTGCTTGCCGCGCGGGCCAGCTTTATCAGCTCGTCCTTGGGCTGCAACAGCTCCAGCGCAAACAGACCGGTCGGGCCCATTACGGCCGGGGTCAGCAGGAGGGACACACCCAGGAATCGATCCAGCCCGGTGATCAATTCTTGGTCCCAGCGATCCTTCGCAGCGAGATCCTTGATCTCCGCGAAGCTAATCTTGGAGCCGACCCATCCGTCCTTGACCATGCAACTCAGCCTTCCATGGCTGCATAGTCGATGGAAGGCTGTCACCGTCTCGAGGGAAATGGCTGGAGAGACAGGGATAAGAGGCCACCCGTAGGACGTGAGTGGCGCACCCGCCATGGGCCCGTTACCGCCGCCCATGGCGGGTGATGGTTCACCGGGCTATGGCCGGCGCTGCCATTGCTGGTTGGTGCCGGTGCCGCAGGTCCATTGGACCAGCTGCGCGCCGTCGGTGGTGGCGGCGCCCGAAACCTGAAGGCACTTGTTGCTGTGCCGGGCGATCAGCTGGAGGTAGCCGGTGCCCAGGTCCTGAATCCGCCACTGCTGGTTGGTGCCCGTGCCGCAGGCCCATTGGACGACGCGAACCCCGTCCGCGGTGGCGCTGCTGCCACCGAAAACATCGAGGCACTTGCCGCTGTTGGCGCTGGTGACTTCGAAGTAGCCGCCGCCCAGGTCGCGGAACCGCCACTGCTGGTTGGTCTGGCCGTTGGCCGCCCATTGGACCACGTTGGCACCGTCGGCAGTGGACGCGTTGAACACGTCGGCCAGTTTGCCGCTGTGCCGTGCGGTGAGGGTGTAAGGCGTCGCCGGTGGGACGGTGGTCTGCGGAGTGATCCGGTAGAGGCCCGCGCCGTGAGCCGGCAGGCTGCGGGTGAAGGTGCCGGTGAAGGTGCCCAGGGCCGCGCCCGACCACAGGTCGGTCGCCGTCGCCGAGCCGATGCCCAGGTCGGCCAGGTTCAGCGCGACGTTGGCGGAGGCGCTGCCGCGGTTGAACAAGGCGACATACCTGGCGTTGCTACCCGGCACGTCGGCGACCCACACCGGTTGGGTACCACCGTAAAGCTGGCGGTTGTTGGCACTGTTCTGGTCGACCGCCACGACGGCCGCGTTAGTCATCAGCGCCAGCTCGGCGGCCCGGTTCTCCACCAGGTTGCCGCCCCACATCAGCGGGGACCGCGTGATCGACCACAGCGTCATCAGGGTGCGCTGTTCGTCGGCGGTCAGTGCGGAGTAGCGCGGCGACCCGACCGGGCCCTGTTTGGACAGCCGCCCGATCGGGATCATGTCGGGGTCAGGCCACGCGCCGGAAGAACGGAACGGGGTCCAGTCGCGCAGCTTGTCGAACAGGGCATCAAGGGACGCCCAGTTGTCCCACAGGTCGTTCACCACGCGCCACATGTGCGCGTTCGCGGCGACGTGTGCCCCGCTGGCCAGCGGTGTCGGGCCGGGCGAGAGGCTGATCACCATGGGCCGCCCGCTGCGCTGGATCGCCAGCCGGTAGCCGTCGACCTCCGCCTGCCGGTAGGTGGGCGCGGCGATGTCATCGATCTTCACGAAGTCCACGCCCCAGCTGGCGTAGAGCTGGAACACCGAGTCCAGATAGGCCTGTGCTCCGGGATGGCTCATGTTCAGCCCCCACATAAGGTTGAGCCACGACGCGGTGGTGCTGTTGTTGACCTGGTTGGCGCGGTAGCTGGTCCCCAGAATGGGAACGTTGTCCGCGACGGCCTGGCGCGGAATCCCCCGCATCAGATGGATGCCGAATTTCAAGCCGGCCGCGTGTACGTAATCGGCCAGCGGCTTGAAGCCGTTCGTGCCCGTGGCCGACGGGAATCGGGTGGTGTCGGGCAACAGCCGCCCGTTGGCATCCATCCGCAGCCGGGGCTGCAGGTTGGCGTCCTGGTTCGGGCTGCCGGTGCCGCTGCCCGGGTAGTACCAGGCCCAGTCGATGACGATGTACTGCCAGCCGAACTGGCGCAGGTTGTCGCGCATGTAGTCGGAGTTGGCGCGTACCACCGATTCGGTGACATTCCAGTTGTACGAGTCGTAGCTGTTCCAGCCCATGGGTGGCGTGGTCGCCACACCGTCGGGATTGGCGTGGACCGGTGAGTCCACCCCCAGCGGCAGAATCGCGAGTAACAAAGCCAGCACGACACCCAGGCTTGATCTATGCATGTGCACCCCTTCGGTGGCAGGGCACAGCCGAGCCCGGACGGCGCGCCAAAAATCAGTGCATCGAGCATACTCGATTGTCACGAACCGCGCTGCCCAGCTACTTCCTCGCCATCGAGGTCAAGAATTCCAAATCGGACGCTTCCTGGACGGTCATGGAGGCCTGCGGCAGCCGCCGCAAGCGGGCGGTCAGCTGGTCCACGGCAGCGCCAAGTGGCTCACCAAAGGCTGCTCGCATGACGAGCTCAGGATCGAGCTCCCGGCACAATCTCAGCACCTGGGCGAGATCGGAACGACTAACCCACTGCAATGGATACACAATTGGATGCCCCTGCACCATCGAGCGTAGCGGCTTGCCAGGGCTGGCCCTGACCACAAGCCTGCGCGTCATGAGCCAGGTGCCGAGGGTATGCGCGCGGGGGTCCGTGGCCTCATAGAGGTGACCCGCAATATCGCGCAGCACGCTGGGTGAGGCGGTCTCGGCCAACGCAGCCTCACCGACCTCGAGGAACTGCGTCTCCGTCAGACTCCCAATGCCCTCCGCCCGAAGCACCCTGTTCTTGATCGCTTCCCACGCCATCGCTCTGAGCCCAGGGACATCGCCGCTGGTCGCCAGGGCGTAGACGGCGAGATCTGTTTGCAGGTCCAAGGTACAGCCGTCGCTCCACCCCTCCTCTAAGACGCGGAGGAGGTCGGATCGCGGTTCAAAACCAATCAACGCCCTGAGCATCGGCTCCGCGGCCGGTCTGTTGAGTAGGTAGTTGACAGCGACCGTACTAGTTATTCCGCTGAAGCCTTCCACGACAAAGTGCGGATCACTCTGACTCACACTCGCTATCAATAGCGCAGCTTCGTATCGAGGCAGCGTCATCATGATGGCTCCGACCTGAACCATCTGCCCGGCAAGGACATCGGCCAGTTCGACCGAGCCAATCCGGAGAAATACCTCCATCAAGGCGATCGATTCCGCAGTGAGGCCAGGCGGATGGCCGACCACGGAAAGACGATCGGCCAACTCGACCGCCGACAGCTCGCCCAGCTGAGCCCGCCGCCAATTCACGATGGGCTCGATCGAGATCCCTTCCTTCGCCAGCTTTTGCGCCGCGGCCTGCAGCGTCGAAAGGCCGGCCATCCCTGCCAGAAGATAGGAGGTCATCGCCGTCCCATACCCGATGTCATCGGCCAGGCCGTGGGCAACGAAGCTGGCCAACGACAGCCTGTCCTGAGTTTCGCCAACGATATGGGGCAGGCTAAGCCGGACGGTGGCCATGTCTCGCTCAGCGGTCAGCGAGTTGGGCAGTGAGCCGAGCGTATCCAGGCCAAACCACGAACGCCACAGCTGGGTCAACCTGTCCCAGGGGCGGCAATCGGCATGGTCCGAGAACAGCGTGCCCTCGTCGAATGGCACCGGGTCGCGGGTCAGGTGTGTCAACAGAAGAACCATGTTCAGGCTGTAGACGGCTGCGTGTCCCAGGGCGGGCAGGCCGTCGAATGCAGCATCGGCAGCACGCTGAATAGGGGAAACATCGCCGTTGAGGACGAGATCGAGCTGGCGCAGTGTCAGCGCGGCGAGATCGGCCTCGAACTCCGAAGGTGCGCGTCCCGCCGCGGAAAGCCTGTGCGGCAACCACTCCCGCATCATCGACAGTACGACCGGGCGCGTGTGCAGGCTGGTGTAGAGGTGCACGAATACCAGTCGGCGGGCGGCTCAGCCAGATGCTTGGCGAGCAACAACTCGAATTGCTTGTCACCGAGCAGCTTTCGCACCACCGAAGTCTGGCTCAGTACCCGTCGCAAAAGGAAATCAGCGCTGAGAAACTCACCGAACGTGTTGTGCAGGAACTCAAATGCGGTCGGCGAACTCTCCTGCCCGGAGCCGCTCCAGCTCTTCGACTCGTGGATGAAGAAGAAACTGCCCAAGAGAAGGTCGGCCTGCGTCAGTGGGTGGCCATGGCCAACCTCGATGTGCTGCGTGGCATGGAAGTGCGCGATGTCCCGGTTAAGCTGGTCGCGGTGGATGTGCAGGGCGCGGCGATTGAACATGCCGATCGCTGCCACCCCCAACCTCTCAAGATCTTGTTCGATCTGCTGGCTCCGCTGCTCGGCGGTCAAGGCCGCAAACGTCTCCGCACCATCGCCTTTCGCCCGTTCCCGGGTGATGAAGCGGGTCAGCAGGCTGTAGTAGAGGCTGGTGCGGTCCAGGTGCCCATCGCGAAGCCCGTTTCCGGCCGAGTCGTAGACAGCGAGCATCAGGAGCAGCAACGGCTGCGCGGCGAGCTGGGTGATCCGCGGCTCCTGGGGCAGCGCAAACGGCTCGAGATCGCGGGCGCGGAAGTAGCCAAGGTTGGCCTCATTCCAGATGGCGGCCCATTTTTCCTGGCGCGACCGGTCGAAGTCGAGCAGGCGCAGGATGGTGGCGCCAGCGGGGATGGCGGCTTTGTCGATGAGGGTCAGCCGACTGGTGACCATGACGCGCACCGGGCGCCCTTGAACGGCTTCGCGACGCTGAAAGCCCTGCACCCGATTCAGATAGTTGCTGTAGGTCTTGCCGCTGGCCTGAAGGAGCTCATCGAAGCCATCGAGGATGATCACAGGTGGACTGTCCGCCAGCTCCTCGGCATAGCTCGCCCAGTTGACGTCATGCCCGGTGACCCTACGGATCTCATGCTCGATCTGATCCTGGAACTCCGCCTCGGCGTCGGCGTTGCGTAACTCAATGCGGACGGGATGGAACTGCTCGCCGAGGGTGGCTGCCAGCACCTCCGACAGCAACGACTTGCCCGAACCCGGATGGCCCAGCACCAGCAGCGGGGTCTCGGTGCTGAACGCCGACTCCAGGTAGGCCACGATGAAGTGACCAAGATCCTCGTGGACTGCCAGCCGCTCCCAGGTGGCCTCAAGCTCGAGCCGCTGCGCAAGATCGGTGTAAAGCAAGGTCTGAAAGGCTTGTGGCAAATAGATTTCCCGCCGTCGCGGGTAGGTGACGGTCAGCTCGTCATCGCGGAAGTTGTCGACGATGACCGGTTCAGCGATCCTGGCCTCATACGCCCGCGCGAGCCCTTGCGCCACCTTGCGCGCCTGCGGCGATCTGTTCTGCGCGACCCCACCGGACTCAATCAGCGTGCGCAGGTTGTTGAGCCCTACGTCAACGGATTCTGCCGACTCGGCCAGCTCGTTGAGGCGCTCTATCGTCTTGGCCGAGAGCCCGGCGGTGAGGCTGCGCAGCCGCGTGAACTCGTACACCTCTGCCCACTTGGCGAAGGCAGGCACCTCGATGAGCAGCTCCAGATATTGGGCCTCGAACAGCTCGGCCGCCACGTACGGCACTCGATTCAGGTTCTCGGTAATGGCTGCGCGCTCAGCGGTGGACTTCAGCTCCCAGGCCGCCAGACCCCTGATGAAGTCGAGGTAGCGGATCATCATCGCGCGGTAGTGCAGGGTCCGCCAATCGCGTTTATCTGCAGGATTCGTCGCTGGGTGCGCCAGGGCGAACGAGGCGACCGAGTCATAGGACTCATTGGACAGCGACCTTTTCACGAGACGGTGCCGCTCGTCATCGGTCAGCGCCACCTCCGTGGCCAGTTGCGGCACCTCAATTTCCACCGCTTCGAAGAAGGCGCTGAACTCGAGCAGCGAGTGGGCCGCCGCAAGCCTGCGGTGCCGGCCGAGGAAGTCATTGGGCTTGCCTGCAACGAACCGCCTTGCGGCCGCCCTGACAATATTGATCAGCTCGGCCTTCGGCTGCAACAGGTCCAGCGCAATCTTCCCGATTGGACCGGTGACCACTCCGGCAACAAGGAGAGAGATGCCCAGAAACCGATCGAGATGATCTATCCACTCCCTGTCCCAGCGGTCTTTGGAGGCAAGCTCCCTGATCCCAGCGAAGGTGATCTTTGTGCCGGTACCGATGTCTTTGGCCACGGATGGAGCTTTCCATAGCGACTTAGCTGATGGAAGTCGCCGGAAGCATGGTTAGAGGCCGCCCGGATGCGGGCGGCCTCTGGGGTTCAAGGTGTTACCGGTTGTATTCGCAGACCACGATGGCGGAGTTGTAGCCACCGCGCCCGCGAGCGAGCACGAGCGCGGCCCGGACCCGCTGATGGCGGGGGTCGTCCAGGACGAGATCCAGCTCGTAGTCCTTGTTGGGGTGACGGATGTTGACCGTCGGCGGGATGACGCCGTCCCAGACCGACAGCAGCGCGGAGGCCAGGTCCAGCGAGGCCCCGCCGGCGAAGAGCCGGCCGGTCATCGTCTTGGGCGCGGTGACCGGAACCCCGTGCGGGCCGAACAGGCCGTTGATGGCTTCCGCCTCCGCCTTGTCGAGTTCCGGCGTCCCCGCCGCGTCGGCGAAGACCACATCGATGTCCTTAGTGGACATTCCGGCGTCGGCCAGTGCCAGCTCGGCCGCGCGGCGCAGGCCGGGTTCCCGGCCGGGGACGCGCGAGTCGAAGGTGGCCGCGTATCCGGCGATCTCGCCGTAGACGCGAACAGGATAGCGCTGCGCGGCCGAGTCGGCGGTCTCCAGTACGAAGATGGCCCCGCCTTCACCGGTCACGTAGCCGTTCGCGTCCTCGTCGAAGGGCAGGTACGCCTTTCGCGCGTCGTTGCTGCGCGACAGCGATCCGGAAACCTGATGCGCCACCCACGCCCACGGGCACAGGGAGCTGTCGATGCCGCCGGTGAGCGCCATGCGCACGCCCTTGCGCAGCTGCCGCCGCGCGTGCCCGACCGCGTCCAGGCCACCGGCCTGCTCGGTGACCAGAACGGCACCCGGCCCCCGCATGCCGTGCCGGATCGAGATCTGACCCGTGTTCACCGCGTAGAACCAGGCGAACGACTGGTATGCGCTGACGAAGTCGGGGCCTTGCTGCCACAGCTTTTGCATCTCGCGCTGACCGAACTCGTACCCGCCGGCGGTGGCCGCGGTCACCACCGCCATGTCGTACTCGGGCACGTCGGTCGAGCGAAGACCCGCCCCCCATAACGCCCAGTCGGTCGCCACCAGCGCCAGCCGGGTCATGTGGTCGGTCTGCGGTAGCAGCCTGCCCTGAAGGTGTTCGGCCGGCTCGAATCCGGGCACCTCACCCGCGATCTTCGACCAGTATTTGGACGTGTCGAAGCGGGTGATCGGGCCGATGCCGCTCTGGCCGCGCAGGGTGTTCTTCCAGTAGGCGGTCGGGCCTAACCCGTTGGGGGCGCACAGGCCGATGCCTGTGACAACTGTTCTTGCCTTCTCAGTGCTGGTGGTGGTGCTCACCTGCCGGCCTCCTCTACTCGCCGCAGCACCATGGCGCTCTGGAAGCCGCCGAAGCCGCTGCCGACCGTGAGCACGGCATCGACCTGCGCCTCGCGCGCGACCAGCGGCACGTAATCCAAATCGCATTCGGGATCGGGCTCGTGCAGGTTCGCCGTGGGCGGGATGACGCCTTCTTCGATGGCCAGCAGGGAGCCGACTATCTCCAGCGAGCCGATCGCGCCCAGCGAGTGCCCGATCATCGATTTGAAGCCGCTAACCGGCGTGGCGTAGGCATGCTGGCCCAAGCTGCGCTTGAAAGCCGCTGTCTCATGGCGATCATTTTGTTTGGTACCGGATCCGTGCGCGTTGATGTAGCCGATCGCCTCGGATTCCAGCTTGGCCTGGGTCATCGCGGCGTTGATGGCTTCCGCCATCTCCTTGCCGTCCGGGTGCAGGCCGGTCATGTGGTAGGCGTTGCACCGCGAGGCGAAACCCGCGATCTCCGCGTAGATGTGCGCGCCACGCTTGCGGGCGTGCTCGAGCTCTTCCAGGATGATGATGGCCGAGCCCTCGCCGAGCACAAGCCCGTCGCGGGTCTTGTCGAACGGGCGGCAGGCCGTGTTGGGGTCGTCGTTTCGGGTCGAGCTGGCCCGGATCACGTCGAAGCAGACCACGGTGATCGGCGACAGCGGCGCTTCCGTGCCACCGGTGACGATGACGTCCGCTGTCCCCTCGGCGATCAGCTCGGCCGCGTAGCCGACCGAGTCCAGACCCGAGGTGCAGCCGGTCGACACCACGTTGACCGGTCCCTCAGCGCCGACGAGGTAGGCAAGCTCCGCGGCCATCGAGGACGGCGTGAAGTAGTCGTAGAGGTGGGGCACCGCATAGGTCTGGTCCACCTCCCATTTGTTGCCGACATCGCTGCCGACGATGTACTCACGCTCGAGGCTTGTCGTGCAGCCCACGGCGCTACCCAGGGCGACGCCAAGGCGGGTCGGGTCGAGTTTGGCGAAGGTCAGGCCGGAGTCGGCGACGGCTTCCCGGCCGGCCACCACGGCAAACTGCGCCGCCCGGTCGAGCCGTCGAATCTCTTGCTGGGTAAGGCCTTCGCGCACCGGATCGAAGTCGGCCTCAGCCGCCATCCGGGAGCGGTAAGGCGAGGCGTCAAAGTGGGTGATTGAGCGGGTCGCCGAACGGCCGGCGGCAAGCAAGTCCCAGTAGGCCTTCTTGCCTATGCCGCCCGGTGCCACCGCGCCCACCCCGGTGATAACGGCCCGGCGGCTCATCGTCGGTCTCCGATCGATAAGGCGGTACGTGCTGACATGGCTTCTCCCATCCAATCCGGTGCCTTTTGCACCCTGATGCTCATGCACCCCGCTCGAACTCAACCGGCGATTGGCTCGCGGGTGAGCAGGACCAGGGAAATCGCGTCCTGCAAAGCCAGCCATGACGCCGTGACCGCATCGTCATCCACACCAACGGTGCTGACTCGGCGTTGCCCGTCGGTCACCGTGACGACCGCCCGGGTCGCCGCCGGCTTGCCGAGGCTGCCATCCAATGACCAGCATTGGCAGGAGACCAGCCGCCACTCGACGATGTCTGGATGCGAAGGCGCGAGCGCGCCGCGCAACGCTTGGTCCAGAGCCGCGATCGGGGTGAAGCCGAGGCCGGCGCCCAGGCCGTGCCCGCCTTCGACCTCCAGCCGCACACTGGCGTCGACCCGGCCCCCGGAAATGGTCATGCGCCAGGAGTCCATCTCGAAGGGCCGCTTGATTCCCAGCTCGTCGAGGAGGAGTAACTCGAACGAGGCGGGGGCGGTCTCGAAGGCGTAGCCGAGGCGCTCCATGTCCTTCACCCGGAGGGCGACCCGGCTCACCACCTCCGACGTGGATGCCACGTCGTAACCGAGCTCCTTGGCTTTCAGCTCGATCGCGGCCCGGCCGGCCATGTCGGAGATGAGGGTGCGCATCGAGTTGCCCACGGCCTCCGGGTCGATGTGCTGGTACAGGCTGGGGTCTACCCGCACCGCCGAGGTGTGCAGGCCTGCCTTGTGCGTGAACGCGGCCACACCGACGTAGGGCGCGGCGCGCACCGGCTGCGCGGCGGTGATGTCGGCGATCGTTTGCGCCACAGCCGACATCTCGCTGAGGCTGTCCTGGCTCACCACCGGGATCCGCTTCTTCAGAGCCAGGTTCGCCGCCACCGTGAACAGGTTGGCGTTGCCGCACCGCTCGCCGTAGCCGTGCGCGGTCACCTGAACGTGGGTCGCACCCGCGTCGACGGCCAGCAGGGTGTTGGCCACCGCACAGCCGCTGTCGTCGTGACAGTGGATGCCCAGCCGCACCCCGGTGGTGGCGGTGACGGTCAGGATGTCACCAAGCTCGTCGGGCAAAGTCCCGCCGTTGGTGTCGCACAGCACGACCACCTCGGCGCCCGCTTCGGCCGCGACCTCGACCACGCGCAGGGCGTAGCCGCGGCTGGTCCGGTACCCGTCGAAAAAATGTTCTGCGTCAAGGAAAACGCGGCGGCCTTCCCGAGTGAGATGCCGGACCGTGTCGCGGATCATGGCCAGGTTTTCGGTCTCGGTGGTGCGCAGCGCCAGATTGACGTGACGTGCATCCGCCTTCGCCACCAGGGTCACCACCGAAGTCTCGGCCGCCAGCAACGCGGCCACCTGCGGATCCTCGTGCACTGCGAGGTCTGGGCGGCGGGTCGCCCCGAACGCCACCAGCTCGGCCTTGCGCAGCTTCAGCTCGTGGCGGGCGCGGCGGAAGAATTCGGTGTCCTTGGGGATCGCGCCCGGCCAGCCGCCTTCGATGAAGCTCACCCCGAAGGTGTCCAGCGCCCGTGCCACTTCGAGCTTGTTGCCGACCGTCAGCACCAGCCCTTCCTGTTGTGTCCCATCGCGCAGGGTGGTGTCGTACAGATGGAAGTCCATCTCAGCTACTCCTAGCAACGCCAGCGGAAAGCAGGGCCTCGATCTCGGAGCGCGACATTCCACATTGGACCAAAACCTGGATCGTGTCCGCGCCGGGTTCCGGGGCGCGGGTCGGCGGGTCCGCAACCGTTCGGGCAAAGCGTGGCGCCGCCGCGGGAACAAAGTCCTCGCCGTAGTTCCGCCGGAACACCAGATGCGGGTGGTTCGCCGCTTCGCTCACGCTCAACACGGGCGTGACACAGGCATCGGTGCCTTCGAAGAGCTGCGCCCACTCGTCGCGGGTGCGGGTGGCGAAGCGTTGCGCCAGCTGCTCTTTGAGCGCCGGCCAGGTGACCGGATCCCACCGGTCGCCCGCCACGCCGATCCCGAGCTGGTCCACCAGCGCCTGGAAGAACGGCTCCTCCAGCGCCCCGACCGCGACCCTTCCCCCATCGGCGCATTCGTAGAGCCCGTAGAACGGGGCCTGGCCGGTGAACATGCGCCACTGTTCCGACTGCAGCATGCCCACATGCATGGCGAGCAAGGAAACCACGCCATCCACAATGGACACATCGACGACCTGACCCACCCCGGAGCGATGGCGCTCCAGCAGAGCCGCCAGGATGCCGTTGGCGAGCAGCATGCCGCCGGCTCCGAAGTCGCCCAGCAGGTTCAGCGGCTGGTGGCCGATCGCATGCAGCGCACCGGAAAGCGCCAGATAGTTGATGTCATGTCCGGAGGTGTGGGCCAGCGGGCCGGTCTGGCCCCATCCGGTCATCCGGGCATAGATAAGACCGGGATTGCGTTCCCGGCAGTCCTGCGGGCCGATGCCCAGGCGCTCGGCGACCCCCGGGCGAAACCCCTCCACCATGACATCCGCGTTCTCGGCCAGGCGCAGCGCGACCTCGCGACCGTTGGGGTGCTTAAGGTCCAGGGCGATGGACCGACGGCCGCGATCCAGCACCCGATGCCATTGGGCATAGGTGCGGCCGTCCATGCGGTCCACCCGGATCACCTCGGCGCCCATCTCAGCCAGAACCATGCAGCCGAAGGGTGCGGGCCCGATGCCGGCGAGTTCGACCACCTTCACGCCGCTCAGCGGGCCCATCGCTAGCCCCTCACCACGTAACGGGCATCTCGTAGACGCCGTACATGATATTGCCGTCCTTGTAGCTCAACTCGTTCCACGGCTTGGCAAGCCGGATGTCCGGGATCCGCCGGAACAGCGTCTTGAGAACGACTTGCAGCTCCACCCGGGCCAGCTCGGCGCCGATGCAGTGGTGCAGCCCGTGCCCGAAGGCGATGTGCCTGCGGTCGCTGCGGCTGACGTCGAACTTGTCCGGATCCGGGAACGCCTCGGGGTCGCGGTTGGCCGCGAAGCCGAGCACGATCATCCCTTCGCCCTTCTTGATGGTGACGCCGCCAACCTCCATGTCCTCCAAGGCAACCCGCGACGTGGCGAGGTCGCCCGGGGACAGGAAGCGCAGCAGCTCCTCCACGACGTC
This sequence comes from Rhizocola hellebori, assembly GCF_016862955.1. Classification (GTDB taxonomy): domain Bacteria; phylum Actinomycetota; class Actinomycetes; order Mycobacteriales; family Micromonosporaceae; genus Rhizocola; species Rhizocola hellebori. The sequence continues at coordinate 27,010 of NZ_BONY01000038.1, forward strand.
GTGCACCATGCCGTCCGGGTCGGCCTTGAACTTGGCCAGCTCGGTGGGGTGCTCGAGCAGGGTCATGGTGCCGATCGCGATCATCGCGGCGCTGGTCTCGTGACCGCCGTTGAGCAGCAGGCGGATCGTGTTGACCAGATCCCGCAGGTCGTACATGCCCTCTTCTTTATACCGCTGCACGATGCGGCTGATCAGGTCGTCGGTTGGCTCGACGGCCTTGAGCTCGATCAGATCGCCGAGGTACTTGTTGACCTCCGTGATGGCCAAGCCGCGTTCCTCCGCCGATGACCGCCCGCCGAAGAGGATGTCGGTGCGGTGGTGCAGATAGTCGTGGTCGGCGCTGGGGATGCCCAGCACACCGCAAACCACGTGCAGCGGCACATCGAGCGCCAGCTTGGACACCAGGTCCACCGGCGGCCCGTGGTCAATCATCGACTGGACCGCGTTGTTCACGATCTGCTCGATGCGGGGCAGCATCGCGGCAACGCGCACCTTGGTGAACTCACCCGAGACCGCGGCCAGGCGGCGGTGCAGGGTGTGCTTGGGCGGGTCCCAGCCGATGAAGCCCGCCTCGGTGCGAAACTGCTGAGGAATGGGAATGTAGTAAGGAAAACCTTCGTGAGCCCGGTCCGAGCTGGATCGCGGATCTGTCAGCACCTGGCGGATGTGATCGTAACGGGTGATCACATAGGCGGGCAGCCCGGTGGAAAGCTCGACCTTCGCGACCGGTGTGGTCTCACGCAGCTGGGCGTACTCCTTCGGCGGCTGGAACGGGCAGCTCCGGTGCCACGGGAACAGGCCGAATTCAGGGGGTGCGGTCATGGCGTGGACACTCCTTCTCGTCTGGATCGCGAGCGAGAACATCCCATCGGCGAGCAGAGTCAAAGTGGACCCGCGCTATAGGCGGCTGATAGAGCATTCGGGCCATGACGCCATTTCAGGTAAGAGTGTCCGATGAGGACCTGGCTGACCTCAGGCTGCGGGTCGCCGGGACGCGATGGCCGGAAGGCGAAACAGTCGACGACTGGTCGCAGGGGGTGCCGCTGGCCTACGCACGCGACCTGGCCGACTACTGGGCCCAAAGCTATGACTGGCGGTCGGTCGAGACCCGGCTCAACGCCATCCCCCAGTTCGTGACGATGGTCGACGGCGTCGACATTCACTTCCTGCACGCCCGATCCCCGCACCCGAACGCGTTGCCGCTGCTGCTGACCCACGGCTGGCCCGGCTCGGTCTTGGAATTCCTTGACCTCATCGAGCCGCTGACCAACCCGCCCAACCCCGCCGACGCCTTCCATGTCGTGGTTCCGTCGATGCCCGGTTTCGGCTTCAGTGGCAAGCCCTTTGCTCCCGGCTGGAAGGTGGAGCGCATCGCTCAGGCGTGGGGCATGCTGATGCAGCAACTCGGCTACAAGTACTACGGCGCCCACGGCGGCGACCTGGGTTCGTTCGTCTCGGCCCACCTCGGCCACATCGACCCCACCCACGTCGCGGGCATCCACATCACCATGGTGTTCGCCGACGCGCCACCGCCCGAGGAGCAGGTTCAGCTCACCGAGCGCGACTACGCCGGGTTGGCTTACATGAAATCCTTCCAGCAGACCGAATCCGGATACTCGGCCATCATGTCCACCAAACCCCAGACTCTCGGGTACGGCCTGACCGACTCACCGGTCGGCCAAATGGCTTGGATAGCCGAAAAATTCTGGACGTGGACCGACCATCCCGGCGACCTCGAAAAGGTCATCTCCCGCGACCAGCTACTCGACACGGTCACGCTCTATTGGCTCACCGCGACCGCCGCGTCGGCCGGCCGGCTCTACTGGGAAAGCCACTACAAGGTGCCCAACGTCCGCGTCGAGGTCCCCACGGCCTGCCTGCTGTTCCCCAAGGACGCCCGCATGCCGCGAGCCTGGTGCGAAAGGCGTTTCACCGACCTGCGGCGCTGGACCGACGCCACCACGGGCGGGCACTTCCCCGCCCTGGAACAACCCGGCTACCTCGTCGACGACCTACGCGCCTTCTTCGGCCAGGTGCGCCGCTAACCCGCGCGGGGATGGCCGGTCTTGCCCTACTTGACTGGCCAGCCCTTCGCTCCGACACCCTTCATGGAGGTGGAAACGCTTGTCTCACCGAGGTAGAGGTGGCAGCGCAAGGTGCGGTCGCCGGCTCTCCAGTTCTTCTCGGTGGGCAGCCAGAACCAGGTGCCTGTCTGGATGTTGGGCACCCCCACATAGCTGCTGACCAGCCGGCGGCACAGCTCGTAGTCATGGCCGGCGCCCGGCTTCTGGGTCTCCGCCACCAGGCTTTCCCAGCTGGCGTCCCAGTTCGCTATGCCCACGTATTCGGCGTTGTGTGGCTCGGTGCACTTCCTGTCGAGGTACTCACCTTCGCTGTCGACCTGATGGCAGCCGAACTCCAGCTCGGGATCGATGAACTTTCCCTTGAGAGTTCCGGCGATTCTGACGTTGCCATTGTCGTTGATTCGCAAGACGCGGGTCAGCATGCAGACATACCAACGAGCACCCGCTTCCCATGCGTCGGATCCGGGATGGGCGATCGCTATCCTGATTTTTCGTTCCCGCCACTGCCCGCCGAAGAACTCGGTGACTTTCGCGTCGCACTCCGACCACGCCTTGGCGTAGTTCGCCGAAGCCCGCACCGGCGGCTGTGGCGACTCGCCGGCGTCTCCCACATAGATAATCTCGTAGTTGTGCTCTTCCTTCGCGCATTCGCGTGGCTTGAAGGCCGCAAGAAGCAAGGTATCGTCCGCTTGGTCCCAACAGGTACCCGCTTGGGGCACCCATCGCGCCGTCTCGGCCATCGCCGGCCACTCGTTGCCCAAATCGCCGTCGGTGCCCTTGGGTGGTGGGGTCGCGCAGGCTGACGTCAGGAGGACTAGGGCCACTGCAATTGCCGCCCGCCACCGGGTCATTTGAGCCAGCCTTTTGCCCCCACGCCCTTCATCGATCGCTTGAGGCTGATTTTGCCTGTGTACAGGTAGCAGCGCAGAAAGTGGTCGCCTGCTTTCCAATCGGCCTCACCGGGGGTCCATGTCCACGTGCCGGTGTTCACCGACGCTCCGACGAATCCCTGGACCGCGTTGACGCAGATCGAGTGCTGCTTGCTCGCTTCTTTCTCGGCCTCGGCCGTCACGACGCTCCACTCGACGTTCCAGTCCACGCCGCCAACGAATTCCGCGTTGTGCGGGGCGGTGCATGCTGTCGAGGTGAAGTCGGTGACCTTGTCGTCGGCTGTGGTCAGCTGATAGCAGCCGTACTCGAGGTTGGGGTCGGCGAATTTTCCTTTGAGGGACCCGCTGGCGAAAATCGGCGCGCGATTGAGCTGGGGCAGCTGTGCGACCCAGCAGAGGAACCAGTGCGCTCCGCCGCCCCAAGCCTCCCCGGTGGGAAAGCCGACCTTTATCGTGATTTTGCGATCACGCCACGGCCCGCCCAGAAACTCGGTGGTCTTCGCGTCGCATTCGGCCCACGCCTTGCGATAGGCCGGCGTGCCCGCGTCGGGTGAGTTGGCGAGATTGGCGTCAGCCCCGGTGAACTGTCCCACATGGACGAATTCGTAGCGGTGCAGCTTGCTGCAATCCATTGGCCGGTAATTGGTCCGCGACGGGAAATTCTGGAACTCGTCGTGGCAATTGCCCGCCTCCGGCGTCCAGCCGGCCGGATCCGCTATGCCCGGCCACTCGTTGACCAGCTTGCCGTCGGCGCCGCTGGGCAGCTCCGCGCAGGCGGAGACAAGCAACGCCAACGTGATCGTTATAGCCGCTTTCCATCGCTTCACCGCTGAACGCCCCCGTCGTGTTGGTGTTGAGCACACGCGAGAGGGCACCTTACCCGGATGGGCGCGAGTTGGCTAGGCGCGGGCGGCCGCGGCTCTGACTCGGTCAACCAGGTCGGCCAGTGCGGTGATCTGGCTGTCGCCTTCGCCATGCGCGTTGGTCAGCACCGCGCGAGCGAACGACTCGGCCGCGTTCGTGTACTGGTCGTCGCGCTGCAACACGATCTCGCGCTCCTCGTCGCGCAGCCAGAGCTGCACATGCGGCTGGTGGTCGGCAGCGGGTGTGTAGGCGCGGCCAAGGCGCAGATGGCCCGCGCTGCCCCAGAAGTCGTACGAGGAGCGGTAGACGCCCTCCATCCCGAACGTGGCCTGGACGGTGACTCCGTCACGCGAACACAGCAACACCTCGCCGCCCACGTCGACACCGTGGTCATAGCGCAGGCTGGCGCCGCGTACCGCCAGGTCGGGACCGTGGAAGTATTGCGCCACCCGCAGCGGATAGACACCGACATCGAAAAGCGCCCCGCCACCCAGCTCCGCCTGATATCGAATGTCGTCCTTGGAAAGCGGCGGGATCGCGAACACCGCCGCGAAGGCGCACACCTTGCCGATGACACCGCTGTCGATGAGCCGGCGCACCTGCTCGTGCTGGCTGTGATGCGGGAACATGAAGTTTTCCCTGAGCACCAGGCCCTTCTCGTCGGCCATGCGCACCAGCCGTTCGGTCTGGAAGGCCGAGGTGGTCAGCGGCTTCTCGCACAGCACATGTTTGCCGCACCCGATGGCCCGCTCGGTCCACGAGGCATGCAGGGCGGCGGGCAGTGGGATGTAGACCGCGTCGATGTCGTGCCGGGACAGCAGCTTCTCGTAACCGGTCACCGGCTCGCAGCCGAACTGCCGCGCCACCTGCTCGGCTTTGTCGTGGTCGCGGCTGGCCACCGCGACCACGTGGGCGCTGGGCGCGGCGGCGAAGGCGGGCAGCATGCGCCGGGTGGCGATGCCCGCGCAGCCGAGAACCCCGAGCCTTACCTGAGTCACGACAGCGCTTTGAGGCAGGTGACCAGGGTCCTGGCCTGCACGTTGACGTAGTGGCCGTGCCGCAGCAGATCGGTGAGCTGACCAAGCGTGAGCCAGTTGTAATCCGCTGGGATGTCATAGGGCAACCGGTCGTCGGCTTCCACTATCAGGTACCGGGACTCGGCGTTGAGGAAACGGCCACCCTCCTCGGAATGCACCGCCTCGTACCGGATCCACTTAGGGTCGATGGTCTGCACATAGTCCAGCAGATAGGGCCGGTCGGCACCTTCGTAGTCGTCGTAGTTCCACGGTATACATTGGACAGTGGGCCCGAGCTCGACCGCATCGGTGAAGCCGCCCTCCATCCGCGCGTTGACCAGAACGTGCAAGACACCGCCGAAGTTCTTCAGCACAAACGCCACCAGCCCGTGCCCGCGCGGCTCGAAAAGCGGCTGGGTCCAGCTGGACACCTCACGGTTCTCGGCGTGCACCGAGACCGCCACCACGCTGAAGTACTTGCCGTCGGCGCGGGCGATCTCCTTGTCGGTGCGGTGCCAGTGCGGCACGTCCTTGAGCGGCATCCGCGAGATTTCCAGCTCATAGAGGCTGCGCTGGGTGGAGAACCAGCTCATCACCTCGGCGCTGGTGTGCAGCGCGCCGGCCCGCCGATCCCGCGACGCGGCAAGCGCCTGCTGGAATCCATCGGCGTCTTCCGGCACGCGCACCTTGGGCGGAGGCACACACGACAGCACGGTGCGCGCGTCCATGTTGATGACGTTGTTGCGCTTCATCAGCTCGTTGATCTGACCGAAGGTCAGCCAGCAGAAGTCCTCGTGCAGCGGCACGTCGTCGGTGATCTCGACGACCATGTTGCGGTTCTTCTTGCGATAGAACCACGACCCGTGCTCGGACTGCAGCACATCGACAATGATGTTGCCGCGATCGGGACCGACGAAATATTCGAGGTAGCGCACAGCTGACCCCTTGTGCACCCGCGTGTAGTTGCTACGGGTGGCCTGCACGGTCGGGGCGAGCTGAACCAGGTTGGGGTTACCCGGCTCCATCTTGGCCTGCATCAGGCAATGCAACACACCGTCGAACTCTTTGATCACGATGCCGAGCATGCCGGTTTCGGCCTGATTGATGATTGGCTGGTGCCATTCGCGGATCGGGCCGGTCCAGGACAGCACGCGCAGCCCCTCCACCGAGAAGAACCCGCCGCTCTTGTGGCCCAGATTGCCGGTGTCCTCGGCGAAACTCCAGCCGTCGAGCTCGCTGAACGGGATGCGCACCATCTCGAAGTCGTTGGCCCGCCTGCGCTGGGCGAACCAGGTGTCGAACTGCTTGAGCGTCACCTGTACGCCGTCACGTGCCTCGACCGATTCGGCTAGGCGGGCTGGAAGGTCAATGTCTTCCCTTGGGCGCAGCACGTCAAGCTTCATATCCTCACCCTGCGCAACTGGACTCGAGCCGCATTAGAGATCGGCTCGGCCACCCCACGAAGGTGGGACGGCCGAGCCGGATGCCGATCACCAGGCCGCTTCGGAGGGGCCGGTGTAGGGCGAATAGGGGCTGTCCGACGACGAGGTCAGGTCGAAGCCGCCGTCGATGGTGAGGATCTGCCCGGTCACCCAGGAGTTGGCCGGGTTCGCGAAGTGCAGGATCCACGGGGCCACGTCCTCGACCACACCTGTCCGCCCGAGCGGGTTGTTCGACGCGAACATCTTGAAGATGCCGTCGATCTGGTCGGGGGTCAGGCCGTTGGCGTCGTAGACCTCGGTGCGCACCGCTGACGGCGCGACCGCGTTGACCCTGATGCCCCGGTTGGCAAGCTCTTTGGCCCAGGTCAGAGTCAGGCTGTGCGCGCCCGCCTTGGTCACCGCGTACATGGCCGCGTACGGCTCCGGGTTGTGCCCGGCCACGCTGGAGACGAAGACGATGCTCCCGCCGGGGGCGGTGATCAGGGGCAACAGCACCTTGGTCAGCAGCACCGGCCCGATGATGTTGGTTTCCACCATGTCCCGGGCCAGCTGGATGTCGGCCTCGCCGACCGGCGTCTGCCGGTAGATGCCCGCGTTGTGCACCAGCACGTCGACCTTGCCGCCGTGCTTCTGAGCGGCTTGCGCGACCTGCTCCGCGCCCTCTTCGGTGCGCACGTCGGCCTGCACCTTGACAATGGCCGGGCTCAGCGCGGCGATCTGGTCCAGGCGGCTCTGGCGGCGGCCGGTGACGATGACATGCGCGGCGCCGGCGTCGGCGAAGGCCAGCGCGGTGGCCCGGCCGATGCCCGTGCCACCACCGGTGACCACGACGGTCTGACCCGCAAAGGGCTTTTCTGACATTGTTCCAACCCCTATCTTTCTAGGACTTCACCTTGATATCTGCGGGCCTTACCAGCAGCGTGGCCAGCATCGAGACGATGGCGGCGCCGGCCGCGTACCACATAAGCCAGGAAGTGTGGCCAGCAGCCGCAAAGGATTGGGCCACCAGCGGCGTCGTGCCGCCGAAGATGGCCGCCGATATGGTGTAAGGGATCCCGTAGCCGATGACCCGGATCGCGGTCGGGAAAAGCTGCGAGAAAATCACGTTGGCCTGTGCCAGTGCGAGCGAGAAGCAGGCGAGGTAGATGACGGCTGTGAGCAGGAAGGAAATCTTCCCGGCCGCGAGCAGGAGCAGCAGCGGCCCGGTCCCGATCGCCAGCAGGATATAGCCGAGACGGAAAATTGCGAATCCGCCGAACCTGTCGGCAAGCCAGCCGCTGACCACCATCGCCACCATCATCACCAGCAGCGCGGCGGGCATCATCTTCTCGGCGGCGGCCCGCTCGATGACCCCATGCGCGTCGGCGTAGACCGGCAGGTAGACGGTGCCGAGATAGAAGGCTATGGTGCCCCCGGCGCAGCCCACGAACACGGCCGTGATCAGCCGCAGGTTGCTGCGCAGCAGTGGCCACGCCGGCGGTCTGGGCTGAGCCTCGGTCTGCTTGAAGACGTGGCTTTCGTCGACGCCGGAACGGATCCAGAGCGCCACCAGACCGGCGACCGCGGCCACCACGAAAGCTATCCGCCAGCCGCCGTTCTCGACCCCGGAGGCACCCATCGTGCCAAGCAAAATGGCGAGCGTGATGAAGGCGAGGATGGGCCCGATCACGCCGCCGAGCGAAGCGATTCCGCTGTAAAGGAAACGGCGCTTGGCCGGGGCGGTCTCGGTGATGTAGGCCGATGCGCTGGGCAGCTCCCCACCGAACGAGATCCCCATGACGATGCGCGACAACACGAGGACCAGAGCGGCGGCGAAGCCGATCGCGGCCGAGGTGGGGGTGAGCGCGATGACCAGGTTCGCCGCGGCGATCGTCACCATGCTCAGCACCAGAGCCGAACGGCGGCCGTGTTTGTCGGCCCATCGTCCAATGAGGATGCTGCCCAGCGGGCGGGCGATGAAACCGACCGCGAAGCCGACATAGGCGGCAAGCAATTTGGCGACCGGGTCGTCACCGGGGAACATCTGGATGGCGAAATACGGTGCCATCACAGCGTAAATCATCCAGTCGTAGCCCTCGACCACACCACCGACGCTCGCGGCGGCCAACTCACGGCGGGCCCGGCCATGAGACGGCACAAAGGTTTCCGCCGAATCATGCGCGACGGGACGTTCCAGCACAGCAGTCATAGCTTCTCCAAAGCCCGATCCAGGCCCTGTCGCAGCGACATGGCCAGCTGATCGATGTCCTCCTGCTCGTAGACGAGCGCGGGAACCAGCTGGGCGCAGCTGGGCCCGGGTTGGACCACCGCGCCGGCTTCCCGGATCTCGTTGAGCACGGTGATCAGCGCGGGGAACGGCAGAGGGCCACCACCGTCGGGCAGCCCCAGCCTCACCGCACGGAACAGGCCCAGGCCGTCGTCGCCGGCCACCAGCGGATGGTCGGCGAGCCCGGCCAGCAGCCCGTCGAGCTGCGAAATGACGACCCCGGCCCGTTTCAGGGCCTCTAGTCGCTCCATTTCGGACAGTGTCGCCAGGATCGCGGCACACGTCGAGGGGGTACCGGCTTGCGTTTCAGCGTGCATGAGCATCGCGTCCGCGGCGTCGAACACGTCGCAGACCCCGTGCGACACCAGGATCACCGCGGCCGCGCAGGTGCCGTTGGTCAGCCCCTTGGAGGCCAGCAGAAGGTCGGGACGCCAGTGCTCCGAGGCGAAGAAGGCGCCAGTGCGGCCGAAACCGGTGGCCACCTCGTCGGCCACGAGCAGGAAGCCGTACTGGCGGCGCAGTTCTTCGACCGAGGCCAGCAGCGCGGGCGAGACCGGATACGCCCCGGTGCCGAGCACGGGCTCCATCACCAGCGCCGCTATCCGGTCACCTTCTGCGGCGAGCAGGGCTCGCAGCTCGCCGTCGCTGGTGTGCTCGACGTGGCGCACCAGGCTCCGGTCTACGCCGTACAGGTCCTGCATGAGGGGTTCGCCGGTCAGCGCGTGGCTGCCGTAGGTCAGGCCGTGATAGCTGCCCTTGAGCCCGACGACCAGGTTGCGCTGCGGCTGGCCCTGCACGGTCCAGTGCTGCCGCACCAGTTTCATCATCATGTCGTTGGCGGCGCTGCCCGAGGTCGAGAAGAGCACCCGGCCGAACTGCTCCGGACCGGCCACCTCGATCAGCGCCGTGGCCGCGGCTACCGCGTACTCGTGGCCGGACCGAAACAGGGGCAGGTAGGAGGCATCGATGAGGCTGCGATGGACTGCGTCGGCGACCGCGACATTGCCGTAGCCGAGGTTCACGTTCCACAGCCCGCTGGTGGCACACAGCCGCCACGTGCCGTCCCCGTAGAGGATTCTGGTTCCCTGCGCCCGCACCGCGGTGCGGGCCTGATTGCCGAACCGGCTCGGTGGGGCGAGCAATTCCCAAAGCGGATAACGCATGCTGGCACTCCTCGTCAACGTTAGTGGGGTGCCCAGCGCCGCTGACGCGCTGGGCACCCGGGTCAGGCGTCTGCCGGAAATGCCGGCCGGGGGATGCCGGCGCAGATCGCCCGACTGCGGAGGGAAGTGCACGTCATTCCGCAGAGGTTTTGCCACCGGCCTAGAAAAGCCCTGGAATCGCGGCGGACAACTCAACCGCGCCTCGAGTTTGGCCCGCAACCATGTGCCGGTGAAGACCCCAAGAATGCAGCAGCTAGCGCCAGGCATCTATGCCTATGTCCAGCCCGACGGCGGCTGGTGCATCAACAACGCCGGAGTGGTGATCGGCGAGGACACCACCGTGGTCATCGACACCGCCGCCACCGAGCGGCGGGCTCGTCTTCTCCGGGAGGAGATCGCCAAGGTCTCCCTCCGAACCCCGAACCTGCTTGTCAACACGCACTTTCACGGGGATCATCACTTCGGCAACGCCCAGTTCAGCCCGCCGGCCACCATCGTGGCCCACGAGGTGGCCCGCACCGAGATAATCGAGGCGGGGCTTGGGCTTCGCCAGCTCTGGCCACAGGTTGAGTGGGGCGAGACGCCGCTTACCCCGCCGACCCTGACCTTCCACGACGCGATCACGATCCATGCCGGGCAGACCCGGATAGAGCTGATGCACCTCGGTCCCGCTCACACCACCAATGACATTTTTGTGTGGGTACCGGAAAGCCGGGTGCTGTTCGCCGGAGACGTGCTGTGGAACGGGGTGACGCCCTTCTGCCTGATGGGTTCGATCGCGGGATCGCTACAGGTCATCGAGCGCCTGCGCGAGCTCGATCCGGTGCTCATCGTTCCCGGCCACGGGGATGTGGGCGGCCCGGAGCTGTTCGATGCGAACGAGGCCTACCTTCGGTGGATCCAGGATATCGCCCGCGACGGGCACGCCAGCGGACTGTCCACATTGGAGGTGGCGAGCAAGACCGATCTCGGGGAGTTCGCCGGTCTGCTCGATCCCGAGCGGCTGGTCGGCAACCTCCACCGGGCCTACGCCGAGCTGGCCGGGCTTGCCCCCGGCGCACGGATCGACGTTGCCGCCGCGTTCGGAGAAATGGTCGCCCACCACGGCCGTCTTCCTGACTGCCATGCCTGATGAGAGGTCATCCATGGAAAACAACGATGTGAACATCGCGGTCATCTACTACTCCTCCACCGGGACGATCTACCGGATAGCCCAGGAGATAGCCGAGTCGGCGGAGAAGGCCGGAGCCCAGGTGCGCCTGCGCAAGGCGGCCGAGCTGGCGCCGCGCGCCGCCATCGACACCAAGCCGGCGTGGGCGGCGCACCTTGCTGAGACCCATGACGTACCGGTCGTCTCGGCCGACGACGTGACCTGGGCCGACGGGATCGCCTTCGGCACCCCGAGCCGGTTCGGCAACGTGGCGGCCCAGCTCAAGCAGTTCATCGACACGCTCGGTCCACTGTGGGTGCAGGGCAGGCTCGCCGACAAGGCCTACACCGCGTTCACATCGGGCACCACCATCCACGGCGGGATGGAGACCACGCTGGTCGCGATCTACAACATGATCTACCACTTCGGCGGGATAGTGGTGCCGCCCGGCTACTCCGACCCGGTCAAGCTGGTCGACGGAAACCCTTACGGGACTTCACATGTGCTCGGAACAGCGGCGCCGATCCCGGTCGGCGAGGTGACCCTGCAGGCGGCTCGGGCCCAGGCCAACCGCCTGGTCCGGCTGGCTCGCGCGGTGTCCGTGCACGACCTTTGAGACGATGGACGGGTGCTCCCACCACGGGGGCACCCGTCCATCGCAGGGCTCACGCCTTGGTCAGCTTCCAGCTGACACCCGAGCCGGAGATGGTCGCGTTGCTGCCGCTACAGGTGTAGTTCACCGTCTCGGAGAGATTGAGAGCGCTGAACGGGACACTCGTGGGGGTCGGCACGGTGACCCCGCCAACCGTGGCGACCGCGCTGTTGGTCACGTTGTTCGACGACATCGTGCCGGTTAGCTTGCCGTCCTTGGTCTTCCAGTTGGTACTGGTGGCGTCGCCGGCGAAGGTGCTCTTCATGTTCATCGTCTTGTCACCGATCTTCATGTCCATGGAGACGGTGTTGCCGTAGGTGACCTTCATCTCGCTGCCGAAGGCCACGGTGAGGGTGCCGGCGCCCGTGCCCACGGCGCCGCTGCCGATCATCGACGCGGTCTGCTGGGCGATGTTGTTGACATCGACCTTCCAGGTGCCCATGAGGCAGCTGTCGCGGTCACCGCCGCCCGCCGGGGCGCCGGTGGTGGCGCCGGGGTTGGAGGTGGTGTCCGGCGTCGCGACCGGGGTCTCGGTGCCGCAGGCACTCAACGCCGCCGCGGTGGCAAGGGCAAGCAGGATCGCCTTAACTCTCATGGCTGCCATCTTGATCAGCCTGCCCGGCCAAGGCGAGCCTTGGTCAGATTCTCGTCACCGATCTTTGAGGCTGTAGCTGGTGGTGCGCTGGCGCGACGGCCTGCCCGCCGCGGCGGCGATCGCCTGCAGCTGCTCGATCGTGCGGTTGGATCCGTTGGTGGAGCCCGCCATCCGCGAGATGGTCTCCTCCATCAGGGTGCCGCCGAGATCGTTGCAGCCGCCGTTGAGCATGGCGACCGTCCCCTCGTCACCGAGCTTGACCCAGGAGCATTGCATGTTGTCGATCCGGCCGTGCAGGAGGATTCGTGCCATCGCGTGCACGGCGCGGTTCTCCTGCCAGGTCGGCCCGGCCTTGGCCACACCGGCCAGATAGATAGGGGCGTTGGTGTGCACGAAGGGCAGCGCGACGAACTCGGTGAAACCGCCGGTCTGGTCCTGGATCCCGGCCAGCACCCGGAAGTGGCCCAGCCAGTGTCGCGGGTTGTCGACGTGGCCGTACATCATGGTCGACGAGGATCGGATGCCGAGCTCGTGCGCGGTCTGCACCACCTCCACCCACGCCGAGGTGGGCAGCTTGCCCTTGGTCAGCACCCAGCGCACCTCGTCGTCGAGGATCTCGGCGGCGGTGCCCGGGATGGTGTCCAGCCCCGCCTCCTTCAGCATGACCAGCCAGTCGCGGATGGACACCCCGGCCTTGGCCGAGGCGGTGACGATCTCCATCGGTGAGAAGGCGTGCACGTGCATGCCGGGGGTGCGGGCCTTGATGGCCCGCACCAGCTCCGCGTAGATGGTGACGGGAAGCTTCGGGTCGATGCCGCCCTGCAGGCACACCTCGGTCGCACCGGAGTCCCACGCCTCCTGCGCACGGTCGGCCACCTGCTCGACGGAGAGGCGATAGGCGTCGGCGTCGGACTCCCGCTGGGCGAAAGCGCAGAACCGGCAACCCACGTAGCACACGTTCGAGAAGTTGATGTTCCGGTTGACCACATAGGTCACGTCCGGCCCACACACCTGGGCGCGCAGGTCGTCGGCTATACGGCACAGCTCTTCCAGCGCCGGGCCATCGGCGGTGAAAAGCGCCAGCGCAAGGCTTTCGCTGGCTGGATCGAGCAGAGCCGCCGGATTCTTCAGCGCCAGACGCAAACCTGCGGCCGTGTCGCCGGTGGGCAGGGTCACCGAGGGCACATTGAGCGAGTTCCAGTCGCCGTAGACGTTGTCGAAGTCGCCGCGCCGGTCGCCGCTGCGGCCCGTGGTGTCGATGGTGGCGTGCAGGTCGGTGCGCCCGAAGACCAGGTCTTCCGACGAGGGCTCCTGCCAGCTGCGTCCGGTCACCGCCGCCTGCTCGTCGGCCAGCCCGTCCCGATCGGCCAGCGCGAAGACATGGGCGTGCAGCCGCGGGTCGATCCAGCGCTCGGCACCGACCACATAGGACGGATAAGCGGTGAGCCGTTCCCGCAGGGTGTAACCCGCCGCCGCGGTGGCCGCCGCCAGCTCATCGAGATGCGGCCAGGGCCGCTCCGGGTTCACGTGGTCGGGCGTGAGCGGCGAAACCCCGCCCCAGTCGTCGATTCCCGCTTTGACCAGCAGCTCGAACGAACCGTCGATGAGGTTGGGCGGCGCCTGCAGCCGCATGCCGGGGCCGAGCAGCAGCCGGGCCACCGCGACCGTCGCGGCGAGGTCGGCGACCTCGGCGTCGGGGGCCGATCGCATGGCCGTGTCCGGCTTGGCCCGGAAGTTCTGAATGATCACCTCTTGCAGGTGCCCGTACTGCCGGTGGGTTTTGCGGATCGCGAACAGCGACTCCACCCGCTCGGCCGGGGTCTCCCCGATGCCGATGAGGATTCCGGTGGTAAAGGGCACATTGACCCGGCCCGCGTCCTCCAGCACCCGAAGCCGCACCGCGGGCTCCTTGTCCGGAGAGCCGTAGTGCGGCCCACCCGGCTCGGACCACAGCCTGGTGGCGGTCGTCTCCAGCATCATGCCCATGCTGGGCGCCACCGGGCGCAGCCGCTGCAGCTCGGCCCAGCTCAGCACGCCCGGGTTGAGGTGTGGCAGCAGCCCGGTCTCCTCCAGCACGGCGATGGAGACGGCGCGCAGATAGTCCAGGGTGGAGCCGTAGCCCCGCTCATCGAGCCACGCCGCTGCCTGTGGCCAGCGTTCCTCCGGCCGATCACCGAGCGTGAACAGGGCTTCCTTGCAGCCCAGGGCCGCTCCGGCCCGCGCGATCTCCAGCACCTCCTCGCGGTCGAGGTAGGCGGCGGGCAGCCGATGCGGCACGGTGGCGAAGGTGCAGTAGTGGCACCTGTCCCGGCACAGGCGAGAAAGCGGGATGAAGACCTTCTTGGAAAAGGTGATCACTCCCGGGCGGCCCGTGTCGCGCAGGCCGGCATCGCGCACCGCACCGGCGATGGCGAGCAGTTGTTCCAGCTCGTCGCCGCGCGCGGCCAGCAGCGCAGTGGCCTCGTCCAGGTCGAGGGCCTTGCCGGCGCCGGCCCGCGAGAGGGCACGGGAGATCTCACTCATCCGCATAGCGTATGCGGCGCGGGAAGGCCCGGGTGTGCTCGGCCTTCCCGCGCCGCGTGGGCGGGGCCTACAACGCGCTTACTTTCGCGACGCACCCGTTCGCAGCGCGCCCACTCGCGGCTTGGGCAGCCGCAGCTCCTCGACGTCGCCGGGGTTGAGCCAGCGGAAGACGAACCCGGCCCCGGCGCCGCCGGCCAGGGTCGCGAGCACGTACACGACCAGCATCTTCCAGCTCGCCAACCCGGCGACGGTGACCGCGAGGCCGACCGCGGGGTTGAACGCCCCACCCGAGAGGGTGCCCACCGCGACGGCTCCCGCCAGCACGGTGAAGCCGATGGCCACACCGTAGAAGGAGTTGTTCGGGTGGTCCTTGCTCGTGGCGACGTTGAGCACCACGTAGGCGAGGGCGAACGTGATGAGCAGCTCGACTATCACCGCGCCGATGAGCGCGCGGTCGGAGAGGTTCAACGCCGCCGTGGGCTTCTCGATCACGACATACCGGGAGATCCCGGCGGCGATGAGACCGGCGGCCAGCTGTGCGCCCATGTAGGGCAACACGTCGCGGGCTTCTATCCTGCCGCGCAGGTACACGGCAAGGGTCACCGCGGGATTGAAGTGCGCGCCGGAGATATGACCGCCGGCGAACACCATCGCCACCAACACCGCGCCGATGGCGAGCGGGGCCAACGGCTGCGCCGTGAGAACAGCGCAGCAGACGGTGAAGGTGAGGAAGAACGTGCCGATGAACTCGGCCACGTATTTACGCATTGACATCACTCCCACTTGGGGAACGGCGCTCGCGGGTTTCTCACGCCCGCAGCGCGCTTTCGACTATTGCGGCATACCCCACGTGCCCATTTCGGTTGGGGTGATACGACTCGCCGATGGGCCATGAGGTGCCGTTGATCCATTCAGGGTTGCCGCACACGGTGTGGCCGGTGAAGGCCGGCCGGGCGTCGGCAAAGCTGAAGCCGTTCGCTGCCGCTCTGGCCGCTGTGGTCGTCGCAAGCAGGTCAGCGGCCGCGTTGAGCCGGGACTGTTCCCCCGGCGAGATACGGGCAATCGCATTGCATTCCTGACCGTTGAACAGGTTCGGGTAGCCCACCGCCACCACTCGGGCGTTCGGTGCACGTTGCCGAATTTCGCTGTAGAGCTGATCGAGCTGCCCTGGAAGGGTGCTGCGAATGTACGCCTCAGCGCGATCGATGTCACCCCAGCAGGTGTACGGCCACGGCTTGGCGCATTGGATGATGACAGCCGACCAACCCAGGTCGTTACCACCGGCGGAAACGGTGACGTAGGCGGTCGAGGCGTTGAGGCTGCCCAACTGTCCACTTAGGATGGCCGGAATTTTGGCGCCTGAGCAGGCCGCGAAGGTCAATGCAGCGCCCAGCCGCCCGGCGTCGATGACGGGATAGGCGTGCGGAGAGCGCTGGCACCCGCCGCTGTCGGCGTAGTACTCACGGGTCCCCGTTCCAGAGGAGTAGGAATCACCTATCGCCGTATAGGCGGGGGCTGCCGCCTGAGCTTGTGGCACGGCGATAAGTGCGGTCGTGACGATGACAGCCCCGGTTAGGGCCAATCGACGGAGAAACATGGCGGGGGTCTCCTATACATCGACACCGATGCGTGTCCGCCATGTTGACAGAAAGTCTCAGTTCAGGGAAGCCGCCGCGCAGAAGTCTACTTGCGACGAATCGCGCCCGGACCGGGCCGGGACACGATGTCGCGCGGCGAGCCGATGGAATGTCCGTCGGCACAGGACAGTTGGGCGCCCACCACGGCCCCGCAGTCCTTGTGCGCCATCTCCACGGGCGAGCCCGCCGGGTCAGCCAGGTAACGGTCGCCCCATTGCCAGACCGCAACCAGTACCGGATAAAGGTCAAAGCCTTTTTCAGTGAGCCGGTATTCGTGGCGGGTGCGCTCCCCCGGCGGCCGATACGGCACCCGGTGCAGAATGCCCTGCTCGACCAGCACCGCGAGCCGGTTGGTCAGCACCTGCCGCGGGATGTCGGTGCGCTCGCGCATGTCGTCGAATCTGCGCACGCCGTTGAATACTTCGCGCAGCACGACAAAAGTCCACCGCTCACCGAGGATGGCCATCGCCCTTCCCACGGTGCAGTTCTCGGCGGACCACTGCAGTGCTGGAGGTCTCATGCCGCTCAGGCTAAGTCTCGTTGACAGACTCAGCAACCTCTGCGAGTCTGCGTCTATGACCCAGACTCAGCCGACAAGGACCTTCTCGTGGGTGTCGCCGGGAGACGTCGACCTGGCCAAGATGGTTCAGCTCAATGGGCTGGAGCAGCTGCAGGCCATGATGTCGGGCGAAGCGCCCCGGCCACCGATCATGGATCTTGTCGATATGGCGAGCTTCCACGCCGAGGCGTCCCGGGTCGTGGTGACCATGCGGGTGCAGGAGTTCCACTACAACCCGCTAGGCAGCATGCACGGCGGGGTGATCGCCACCCTGCTCGACACCGCCACCGGATGCGCCGTGCACAGCACGCTCGCGGTCGGCGAGAGATATACCTCGCTCGATCTGACGACGAAGTTCCTGCGCCCGGTGACGCTCGAGTCAGGCCTGCTCACCTGCGAAGGCAAGGTAATCCAGCGCGGCCGCCGTATCGCCCTGGCGCAGGCCGAGCTCAAGGATGAGGCGGGCCGGCTGGTCGCCCATGCCACCTCCAGTTGTCTGATCTTCCCGCTGGGCGGGTGATGGACAATACTGCTCGTCGTGACGACGACGGTCCCCAGTGATGATCTCCTCGAGTTCCTCCGCCGGTGCGGAGTCGCGCTCTGCCTCGCCGGCGAGGCCGCCAGCCGCATCCCCGACGAGATGGAAGCGATCGCCGACGCCTACGGGATAGGCGATTGCGAGTTTCTGGTGGTGCCGACCGGTGTTTTCGTGCGCGTTGTCGACGACCACATCGGTGCGGTCACCGTCGACTTCATGAACGCCGACGGGCCTCCGCTGCGCCTGGACCAGGTCGACGCGCTGTACAAGCTCATCGACGAGGTTAAGCGCAAGCCGATCCCGCCCGACGAGGCGATCGACCGGCTCAAGACCATCGTGCGGGCCAAGCCGCGCTTCAACTGGTTCAACCGCATCCTCGGCCATGCCGTGCTCACCGTCGGGCTGGGTCTGCTGCTGGTGCGCGACCGCAACGCGCTCATCGCGCTCGCCGTGCTTGGGCTCGTCGTTGGCGTGCTGCGCCTTGTCGCCGAACGGGTCCTGGTGCTCTCCCTCGCCCTGCCCGTCGCGGCGGCCATGCTGGTGACCGGGCTGGCCTACCGGTACGGGCCGCAGATGGGGGTGGAACCGTCTACTTTGCTCATTCCCCCGCTGGTCACCTTCCTGCCCGGGGCCGCCCTGACCCTCGGCGCGCAGGAGATGGCCACCCGGTCGATGATCAGCGGCGCGAGCCGGATCGTCTCAGGCGTATACATGCTTCTATTGCTAAGTTTTGGTATTTTCGCCGGCGCGCAGATCGCCGGCACGGCGCACCCGCCCATCGAGCAGACCGGCCTTCCCACTTGGGCGCCGGTCGTCGGAGTCGTCGTCTTCGGCGTCGGCATGTATTTCAACAGCTCCGCGCCGAAAGGGGCGCTGCTGTGGCTCATGCTGATGCTGTTCTGCGCCTGGGGCGCGCAGCAGGCGGGCAACCTTGTCGCCGTGGGCGGCTTGTTCGGCGCGTTCACCGGCGGCCTGGTGGTGGTGCCGATCGCGACGCTGGTGCAGCGGCTGCACGGTCCCCCGGCACAGGTCGCCTCCTTGCCCGCTTTCTGGCTCTTGGTACCGGGAGCACTCGGCCTGTCCGGCGTCTCCGGCCTGGTCGACCTCGGCGGAGGCACCTCACAGGGCGCGGACAACCTGATCAACGCCTTCCTCACCGTCGTCTCGGTCGCGCTCGGGATCCTGGTCGGCTCCAGCCTCATCGCCACGGCCAGGGCATCGTCGCGTTTGTTCACATCGCGTGCGGTTCGCAGAGCGGACCGTTAATTAGCAACATCTAGAGGAATTTAAATCGAAAATTATTGACGAAACGCCGGACATCTTCCACTATCGATGAGCCTAGTTTCAGTCCGATGTGGAGGCGTAAATGCTTCGACGCACAGTCAGAGTTCTTTCCTCCATTGCGCTGACCATCGCGGCGTCAGCCGCAGTGGTGGTCACCACACAAAGCCCCGCGCTGGCCGACGGCTGCTACACCTGGGGACGCACCCTGTCCCAGGGCACCTCGGGCGAGGACGTGCGCCAGCTGCAGATCCGGGTGTCCGGATACCCAGGCTACGGCGCGGTCATCGACCTCGACGGGGTCTTCGGCCCGGCCACGCGCTCGGCAGTAATCCGGTTCCAGCAAGCCTGGGGTCTCGGCGCCGACGGCATCGCCGGCCCGCAGACCTACAGCAAGATTTATGCCCTGCAAGACGACGACTGCACCCCCATCCACTTCACCTACGGTGAACTCAACAACTGCAACAGCACCTGGGCCGGCGGCAACGTATCCGCCGCCACCGCAAAGTTCAACGCACTGGTGAACATGTGGAAGCTGGAGGCGATGCGGCACGCACTAGGCGACGTGCCGATCACCATCAGCAGCGCCTTCCGCAGCGTCGCGTGCAACAACGCCGCGGGCGGCTCCTCCACCAGCCGCCACCTCTACGGTGACGCTGTCGACCTCACCGGCTCGGTATCGTTCTGCAGGCTTGCCCAGCAGGCCCGCAACCACGGCTTCCGGGAGATTCTCGGCCCCGGCTACCCCGACCACAACGACCACACCCACGTGGCCAACAAGTCTGGGCAGTTCTGGTCCGCGCCCAACTGCGGCATCTGATCAAACAGCAAAAGGCCGCCCGCTCCACTTGCGGGCGGCCTTTTGCGGCTACCCGATCCAGCGCGGCAAACCCTTGCGGGCCAACGGATCGTTAGGCTCAAGGAAACGCAGATGGTTGCCGAACGGGTCGGCGATGGTCAGCACCCGCGCGCCCCACGGCACGGCCTCGATGTCGGGCACCCACACCGCCGGCCCCCACACCCGGCTGCCCATCTCGCCGCGGCGCAGCGAGAGCTCGTGGTGCAACGCGTCGAGGTCGGCCAGGGAAATCGAAACCGTCGCACCGTGCCCCGGGTCGTAGGGCTGCTCGGCCAGCTGAAAAGTGCTGTGGGCCCGGATAACCTGGCCGTAGAACGGCGTCCCCGGCCCGCCCGATGGGCCGCCGAAATCCAGGTCGAAGCCGAGGAACTCCAGATAGAACTCCAGCGCCTTCGCCTCTGAGAAGATCCTCAATATCGGGATCGTGGTGCTGGTCGCCCGGCGCGGGTCGGTGACCTCAGGGCCGTCCACCTCAGCTCGCACAATGCGGCTCTTCGCGCTCTGCTCGATTTTCGCCGCGAGAATGTTCCAGTCGTCGAAGCCGAACTGACGGGCCACGATTTCCAGGCACTCGCTGTGTGATAGGTCGATCTGCTTACGTGCCAAGGCTTCGGCCCGCAGCGCCTTCGCCATCAGCTTCGCATCACGAAACGTGCGCATACTCTTCGATCCTCCATGATCCAGCGAACGCCACAGGAATGTCCCTGTGTCTCAGCGCCTGCATTGCTGATTCGTTCGCCGACGGATGGATCGGTGCGCCAAATCCCAAACGATGCATTCACCAAACCCAAAGCGGGCGCAAGCGGCCGGCCGCATCAGCCAGCATCACGCTAACCACCCCCCATTCCACCCGTCAACCCCTCCCCCGCCCACAGCACCGTGTCACCCCTCGGCGAGCACGCGGACCGCTGCGGGCAGTGCCGCTTCCCGGTCGGTGGGCACCAGCCCCGCTCTGGTGCGCCGTTCCAGCAGGTCCGCCTCGTCGAGCGCCCCTTCGTGCAGCACTCCCCAGCGCAGCTCTCCCTCGGTGACCCCCGGGGCTACCTCCGAAACCCCCAGCGCTGCAACAGCTTCCGCCTCCAGCCCGTAGCGAGCCCGCAACAGCGCCATCGTCTTGTCCAGCCCACCGCCACCGCTGCTCAGCGCGCCGCCCACCCGACCGCTGGCCGCCTCACCCCCACCTGCCGCGCCGCCCCTACGGCCCACCCCGCCGGGGGCGCCGGGCAACGGGAGCCGCTTCGTGCGGCACGGGCCGGCGTTGAGCCCCGCCACACGAACAGCGGTATCCACGGCGTCTTCAGCCATCCGCCGGTACGTGGTCAGTTTGCCGCCGACGACGGTGACGACGCCGTCTTCGCCCACCTGCACGACATGTCTCCGCGAGAGGTCCGCCGTCTGGCCCTCGGCGCCAAGCAGCGGCCGCAGCCCCGCATAGGATCCGATCACGTCGGAGCGCGAAATTTTGTGCTCCAGAACAGAATTGAGCACGCCCAGCAGGAAATCGGCGTCGGCCTCGGGGGCTACCGGCTCGTCGGGGATCGGCCCGTCGAAAGGCTCGTCTGTCAAGCCGACATAGACGCGGCCATCGCGCTGCGGCAGAGCAAGCACGTAGCGCGAGGTCGCCCCTGGTACCGGAATGGTCAAGCCCGCCCCAAGCCCACCGAAGACTCGCCCGGGCAACACCAGATGCGAACCAATCGATGGACGCAGGGAAAGCTGCGGGGCAAGAGTGGCAGCCCAGACCCCGGTAGCGTTCACGACGACCCGCGCCCGCACAGTGAACGTAGACCCGGTCAGCTCATCGCGCAGCGTCTCCCGCGTCACGGCCCGGCAACGCGTGATGATGCGCGCCCCGAAACCCGCTGCCGCCCTGGCCAGACCGACCACGAGCCGCGCGTCGTCGCACAGCTGCCCGTCCCAGGCCAGCAGACCACCTCGCAAGCCGTTGCGCTGCAAGGCAGGAGCCATCGCCAGCGTCTCCACCCGGGACAGCTTGCGTGGCCTGGGCAGGATGGCCCGCGGCGTGCGCGCCGCCAGCCGCAGCAGATCACCGGCGGCCACCCCGGCGCGCGCCTGGGCGAAAGCCTTGGGCGACACCGACTCTGCGAACGGCAGGATCGCCGGCAGCGGCCGCACCAGGTGCGGCGCGATGTGCCGCATGAGCAGCCCGCGCTCGACCGCGCTTTCATACGCGAGGCCGACATCGCCGTGCGCCAGGTAGCGCAGCCCGCCGTGGACCAGCTTCGAGCTCCACCGCGACGTGCCAAAAGCGAGATCATGCGCGTCGACCGCGGCCACGCTCAGCCCGCGGCTGGCCGCATCGAGCGCCACCCCGGCGCCGGTGACACCGAGCCCCACCACCAGCACGTCCACCTGGGTTTCGGCAAGTTCTTGCAGCTCGCGGGCCCGGCGAGCTCTGTTGAGTGAGGAGTTGCGTCGCTGTGACATTGGATGTCATTATGTCACACATGGCGGAGCGAGCGGAACACCTGTGGGGAGGTTGGGGCGACCCGGCCAACGCGATGGCTTTACCGCCTTCCATCCAATCCCTTTTGGGGGTACTAAACACAGCCCCCGCGCCCGCCACACCGCTAGCCGATCTGCGTCCCGCCCCCAGCCGGGTAGACCCCGGCCCTCTTCGCGACATCGTCGGGGCGGCCCACGTCCACACCGACGACGCGACCCGCCTGCGGCGCAGCGGCGGAAAGTCCACCCCTGACCTGCTTCGCCAGCGGGCAGGCGAGGTCAGCTCCGCGCCCGATGTGGTGGTCTGCCCGTCCACTCACGACGAAGTGCAGGCCCTGCTTACCTTTTGCTCGTCGGCGCGGCTGGCCGTGGTACCCCACGGAGGAGGCACTTCGGTTGTAGGAGGCCTGTCGCCGCAAGCGGACCGATATGCTGGAGTGGTCGCCATTGACTTGTGGCGTCTAAACTCCCTCGTCGACCTCGACCCGGTTTCGCGCATCGCCACGCTTTCGGCCGGAATGCGCGCCCCTGACGCCGAAACTATCCTTAACCAGCAAGGATTCACGCTCGGCCACTTCCCGCAATCCTTCGAATACGCCACCATCGGCGGCTTCGCCGCCACCCGCTCATCAGGCCAAGCCTCCGCAGGCTACGGCCGCTTCGACGCCATGGTCGTCGCCCTCACCGTCGCCACCCCCGCCGGCTCCCTCACCGTAGGCCGAGCCCCCGCCTCCGCCGCCGGCCCCGACCTGCGCCAGCTGTTCCTCGGCTCCGAAGGCACCCTCGGCATCATCACCTCGGTCACCGTGCGCCTGCGGCCGCTTCCCCCCGAAACCACCTACCACGGCTGGAGTTTTCCCACCTTCGACGAAGGCCTCGATGCCGTGCGAGCCCTAGCCCAAGACGGTCCACTCCCGACAGTCCTGCGCCTCTCCGACGAGCTGGAATCCACCCTCCAATACTCCACCGACGGCGCCCTCCTCATCGTCGCCACCCCCCACCCCCACCCCCACCCCCTCCCCGGTGCTACGGGACTTGGCCCGGAGATCGGTGAGAAGTGGCTTCGCGGGCGATATTCCGGCCCCTACCTTCGCGATGCTCTCCTCGACGCCGGCGCCTTCGTGGAAACCCTTGAAACGGCAGCTTTCTGGTCCCGCCTCCCCCAGCTCTACCGTGCTGTCCGCGACGCCTTCGGCGACACTTTCCTCCTCCTTTGTCACATCTCCCACGTCTACGAAACCGGCGCCTCTCTCTACTTCACCGCCGTCGGCCCCATGATCAGCCCCGCTCACTGGTCCGAGGTCAAAGCGGCCGTGAGCGACGCGATCCTCGCCAACGGCGGCACCATCAGCCATCACCACGGCGTCGGCACAGACCACCGCGACTGGTACGTCCGCGAGGTCGGAGAGCTGGCCATCGACACCCTGCGCGCAGCCAAACGCCGCCTCGACCCGCACGGCATCCTCAACCCCGGCGTCCTCATCCCCCTGCCCTAGGTGTTGCCCACCTCACCGTCTCTTATATCGCTCGCGCTCGGGCCGCCGGGCCGGATACCTTCGCCCTTGTGTCGACGATTCGCGCTGTCCCGAAGCAGGTCACCATCGCCGTCTGGGCGCTGCTCGCCCTCGCCCTGATCAGCCTCTTGCAGATCGTGTTCGGCTCCATCGAGCTCGCGCAGCTCGCCCGCACCACGCCTGAACTGCTGCGGACCTTCCCCGGCGTCGAACACCTCAAGGCCGTCGACGAACTCAACGGCAGCGCCCGCTCCCTCATCGTCCTCAGCGCCATCACCGTCGTGGGCGCCGCGATCATCCTCCGCCCAGTCCACCTGGGCCGCCTCTGGGCCCGCCGCGGCGCCTTCGCCGTCCTCAGCGTCGCCCTCGGCCTGGAACTCCTACAAATCGGCGGCGATTCCTCCGCCGTCGTCCAGGTCGGCATGCTCGTCTCCGGCTCATCCCCCGACACCGCTGACACGGTCAGCGATCTGCTCTACCCCGCCTGGCTCCCTTGGGGCTACTTCACGGCGGAGATCATCTTCGTGGCGGCGGGCGCGACTGCCCTGGTCTGCCTGCTCAAGAGCTTGTCCGGCGAGTACTTCGAGCGCAAGAACGCGACCTCGGCGGCGGACGATCCTCGGCTCTGGGACGTCAAAGCGATCCGCGCCAAAATGAACCCAGAAAACGACTGAGGGTTGGTTCTTGCGTTCGTTTCGGTCCTGTGACCTTGGTGCCGTTGCTGGGCCTAGCCCGTTGACAATGCCAATTTCCTGGCCGAGACACATTGTGGTCGGCTTATGAGATCAGTACAGCGCCGGTAGAGTGCGCACTGGCTCACGTACTCATGACAATCGATAGCTTGATTTTATGGCCCTTCTGCGGCCCAGCAGATCTGCGTGCGTACGGACCTTCCCGCCAATGTGACCGATATCCATCAATGAGCACTAGGAACAATAGATCTACCAGAGTGATCTTTCACGTGCCTAGGGGCGGTCCTCGACCAGTGCCGCAGGGATCACGTCGATTGTGGGCTCCACCGCACTAAAGATCGTGTCCTGTGCAAACACTGAATTCTCGATGCCGTTCCATACCTCTCTCGACTCATCCGGGGTTCCGGCTTGGAGCAGCTTCGAAAGTATGTTGCCGAACAGCTCCGGGCTGCCCGTGCTGGTCCAATACCGACTCCAGTCAACCCGTTGAATAACTACTTGGCCCAAATCTGTGTCGCTCATTGTCCCCGCGCACCACCCGAATCGGCCCTAGTTCCGACTATTTCGAGAAATCGACCTTTGAACCATCCTGTAGAGTTCAGAACTCGCGGGACAAGAACATCGTCGCTCCAGATCCATTGACTAGTAGCCTTCTTGGGGCTTGTTTATCAACGTAGTGCGAGATCCCTGCCATGACCGGAAGAACTCCAGCTAATGGCGCCTTTGCACATGAGGCGCTCGAATACAAAGCGATGCGTTAACCGATAGATAATCGATGTACCTCACTTAGCACACCCTCTTGTCTTAGCAGGACGCTCAGCAAATTGGTTTCCACATAGGTCCCCAGATATCCATCTTGCCTCAGTTGGTTTGCGGATTCCAAGGCATCTTTTATGCTGCCGTTATAGACCTGCCGAAACGTCTTCAGAACTCCGCCGCTCACCGAATCGTTGTCCACAAGTCGCAGACAATAGGGTCCATTCTGGATTAACAGTTGGTCTCGCAACTCAGCGGGAGCCGGACCCCAGTCCCCATCATCCGAAACTATTCCGCACGCGCTACAATTCCACTCCGACTCCCAGCGAATCCGATTGTCGCGGATCAATTGCACAACCCATCCGTCGCACGGTCTCCCGCAATTCTGACAATTGCCGAGGAGCCTGGCAGCCTGTTCACTCATGACCAGCCTCTGATAGACATGTATCGTTGGACGATACTATAGAACCGCTCAGATGACCCCGAGCCAAGCCGAGGATGATGGTCACTCAGACCACGCGCAACCCAACGATGGTGAAGTTCCTCATGGATTAGCGTTCTACGAAGTTCCTCCCGCGCCACAAATCGCGGCACTTGATGTCCAGGCGCGTACCTTGCGCAATCAGATGCTATCCGCGCTGAAAGTCTACTGCTACCTCTCGGATATCTGAGTCTGGTGACATTGCAGCCGCATCTACCAGCTCACTCAGGAGGTCACCCATCTCCAACAAACGAAGTAGTTCTGCGGTTCGCCTATATGCCTCGTAATCGCTTTTTGGATTAGCTATCAATACGGCAACGAACCCAGGGAGCTTCCGCTCCAAAACATCACGGGGAATCCGAGAAATACAGCGCCGTACCTCGTCGATAAGCGAATGGGATACGCCAGCTAACTCGAATAGCTCAGGGAGTAATCGCTCGCTGATCTCTACGTTGCTCGCGCCAAGAACAGCTAGGGCTTGGCGCCGCCAGGGCAGCCGCTCAAGGCCCTCGCGAAGCACCTCCTCCATGTTGGTGCGCCGGAGCGCCCCCATCGCCTCACGATACGCCTGCTCAGCCTGCACAAACGCGAGCCAGAGCTGCTCGGAATCACTATCCATGATCACTTCTTCCCAGCCCTCGTCCAAGGGAGACCGAGGAAATCATCGATGAAATCTTGGGGCGTCATCGGTTCGGTTGGGTATATCGTATGGTGCGTTGGTGGCTGTCCGGAACCCGGTAGCACATCCTCTCCATCGGCGACGACTCCGAATCCCCTCGGCAATCGTGTGCCCCCTGGAATGACGTGATACGGACCCGACAAGGGCGCATGGGCAGGATCACCGAAAGTCGAAGCGCCCAAGGGCGATGGCCCCGACTGTGGAATCACCATTCCGTCATCACCAACGTGGAAATCAATACCCTCTCGCGGAGCCCGTGGACCCGACGCATTTCCAAATGCATGTAGATTGGTTGGTGTCTCTCCGCTGTGCTTGTAACCGCCCTTCACCAGGGCCTTGAGCCCCTGTCCCGCAGCCACGACAGTCGTGACCGTGTACGCGAAGTCGGCACTGGCTACGGTTGCGTGTTCGGCGGCGGCTTGCCAATCGCCGGACTTGGCGTCGTCGATGGCGCGGCTGCCTTCCACGATCATTTCTTGGACCGTGGTGATCGGACTGATCAGGGCCTGGATGGACATCGAAGCGCTGTACATCTGCCAATCGAAGTAGGCCTGACCGATGGACTTCTCGCCATTGATGACGGCTTCGTACTGCGACTTGGTCTGCTGATACATGCCGGTGACCATCGACCAAGCTCCCTCAATGGGAGCACTGTTGACCCGCCGCCAACCGTTGAAGAGGCCCCGGCCAATGGATTCCAAGACCGGCCTGGTGACGGCGCCTTTTTCGCTCGCTTCCTTCTTCAAGGCGCCGGAGGGGTCGCTATTGATGACGGGTGAGGCGTTGGCGTAGCTGTAGGCGTGCCACTGCTGCGGATCGGTGAGGTCCATGATGGGGTCGACGGAGATGAAGCGGCCCAGACCGGGGTCGTATTCGCGGGCGCCGAGGTGGGTCAGGCCGGTGTCGTCTTTGGTGCCGTTGACGAAACCTTTGGAGCCAAGCCAACCCGACGGCTGTGGGCCACGAGGCTCGCCGTAGGGCAGGAAGCGGCGGCGGGCGACGGTGAGGGTGATCGCGTCGATCTGGACTGTGGATGAGGCTTGGTGGTTGGCGAACACCCATTTGAGGCCGGTGGCGTCGCGCACGGCGGTGCCGTAGTGGCGGCGGCCGAGGGGGTCGGCGGTGCCGAGCTTTTCCAGCTCGGTGCCGTCGGGCAGGTAGAGGGTCTTCTTGGTGGGGGCGGACGAGACTAGGCGGCGGCCGGACGGGTCGTAGACGTAGGTGGTGGTGACCCCAGTGTCGGTGAGGCTGGCTAGGTGGCCCTCTTTGTCCCAGGTCAGCGTTTGCGCAGCGCCGGTGTCGGTGGTCCGCGAAAGAGTGTTGCCGGACGGGTCATAGGTGAAGGTGCGGGTCGGTGACGCGAGCGGGCCGGTGGAGGTGATCTGCTTGACCTGGTGCGGTTTGACCGCGCCGGCAGCGCCGACCTGGTAGGTCCAAGCGGAGTCACCTGCGGTGGGATTCTTGTCGGTCTGGGTGAGCCGGTTGCCCACGCTGTCGAAGGTCCATTGCCGCCAGTAGGGATCGCTGCCGGCACGTTGCGGGGTAACGCATCCGGCGCCAATGCTGGGCTGGACCCACGATTCGGTGAGGCGGCGCAGATAGTCGTAGCGGAAGCACTCGGCTTGGTCGCGGACACCTTCGCTATAGGTGGCGGCGAACACGATGTTCCCGACTCGGTCGTATCCGTAGTCAATGCCGTGGCGCATGAGGCCGAAGTCGCCGACCGTGGTTGGGGACTCGGTGTACACACTCTGGGCCTGGAGGCGGCGGAAGGTGGGGTCGAACTGATTGGTGAGCTTGACCTGCTTGCCGACGGCACCGAGGCGCTGTTCGACAATCAAACCCTCATAGTCGTGCACCGTGTCGGCGACGTACACCGCCTGCCCGGAGCTGACGGTGTCAGGCATGCCCTGGTCGGTGTAGGTGTAGGTGAGGGTCTCGGCGGGCAGGCCACCGACGCCGGGAAGAGCGACTGTCGCGGGCGTGCCGTCTGAGCGGAAGGTGCGGTTCACCTGATAGCTCAGGGTGGCGCCGCCGGCGCCAAAACCGGGGATCGTGTCGATAGTGGACAGCGGCCGGTAGCCGTCGTCGTACGAGGTGACAGCGGAGGTGTAGGTGTCGGTCCCCTGGAAGCGCGACGCGGAGGTGAGCTGGCCCTTGGCCAGGGTGTCGTAGGTGGATGACGCCAGGACAGGCCCGGTGGCGGTGTCGGCGCGCTGGATCGTCTTGCGGCCCAACAGGTCGTATTCGAAGAAGAGGCGCTGGCCGCGAGCGTCGGTCGTCGACGTGGCCTGGCCCGCATCGTCGTACGCGGTGGAGGAGATGCCCGCGTCGGGGTCGGTGGTTTCGGTTTTGCGGCCCAGCAGGTCGTATTTGTTGACCCACTGGTTGTTAGCTGGGTCGGTCATCGACGTGAGCCGGCTCAGCCGGTCGTACCCGTAGAGGGTTTTGGCAAAGGTGCCGCTCAAAGAGCCCGACTGATACTGCCGCTTCTCGATGACGTTGCCCCGGACATCAGACAGGTCTTGGGTGGCGGTGCCTCCGGTTGGCGGCACCGTGCCAATGCGGTCGCCGTCGTAGAAGGTGGTGCTGTCGAATTGGAAGACGTTGGCGTTGTAGATCTGGTCCTTGGTCTTGCGCCCCAGCGTGTCGTAGACGAAGCGCAGCTGCCGTGGAACGTCGATGTCGGAGAACGCCACGATTTGCGCGGCCGGGCCGGAGGATCCGTTGTAGAAGGTGGTTTGCTTCGCCGTCAGGCCTCGCCCGTCGTAGCGGGTGTCGGTGATGGTGCGTTTCCCATCGGGCGCGGTGGACTGCGTCTGCCGCGGGCGGAGCCGACCGTCGAAGATGTCGTAGGACGAGATCTGGTTTCCGTTGGGGCCCAGCGTCTGCGTCTGAACCCAGCTCGGATTGGCCAGCAGGTAGGTGTATTGCCGGTTGGGTGTGCCCGCGGTGGATCTGTTGTCGAGCCACACCTTGGCCAGTCGGCCCAGCGGGTCATAGGTGGCGGTGGTGGCCTTGCCGTTGATGTCGGTCGCCGATTTGGTGGTGCCGTGACCGGGCTCGAGCGCGGTGGTGGTGACCCAGCCTGCGCCCATCGGGCCGGTGACGGTGAAAGAGGTGATCGGCGCGCCGGAGGCCGGGGTGTAGGCGGTAGAAGTCTTACGGTTCAGGGCGTCGAAGGAGTCGAGCACGCGGCCATGGCTGTCGTAGACGTTGCGGGTGGTCTGCGTCCAGGCCTTGACGCCACCCACCACAGACGACAGCAGGTTGGATCTGGTGGGCAGCCCCAGAGTGGGTGCGGTGTCGGACGTCGCGCCGTCGTAGAAGACATGGGTGCCGCCAAGGTAGTCGGCGTCGGTGGGGGTGGTGGCACAAGTGGTGGTGATGGTCTCCTTGGCCGTGTTGATCAGGTAGGAGGTGAGATTCCGGTTGTAGTCGGTGTGGGTGCAGGTGTCGTCGGAGGCGATGGCCATGTCGGCGTAGTTGCGTGCGTCCACCGGCAGGCCGTATGAGTCGTAGGTGGTGTCAGCGTTGGTCCACCGCCACGAGGACGTGGCCGCGATCTGGGTGCGGGCCT
The DNA here is from genome assembly GCF_016862955.1 of Rhizocola hellebori. Classification (GTDB taxonomy): domain Bacteria; phylum Actinomycetota; class Actinomycetes; order Mycobacteriales; family Micromonosporaceae; genus Rhizocola; species Rhizocola hellebori. The sequence goes on from NZ_BONY01000038.1 coordinate 56,697, forward strand.
TGGTGTTGGTCTCGCGGGTCTGGTAGGCGCGCAGATCCTGCCCGCCGGGGGCCGGGGTGGACCGGGTGCCGGTGAGGGTCTGCGTGTAGGTGTGAATGGTGGAGGCCAGCACCGTGCTCGGCCCGTCGAGCGTGAACTCCTCGCGCGGCTGCCCGCCCAGGCTGAGCGCGTCGGTGATTTGGTGAGCGAATTGCTGAGTGGCTCCGGCGTTGCAGTCCCAGATGGCGAGCTGAGTGCCGTGTGCCGGCGGGCTGAGCGCGTCGAGGCAGCGGCCGGACTGCGGATTCTTCAAAGTCCCGTCAGCTTGCGCCACCCAGATCTGCGCCCCGGTGTTGTTGCACGTATACAGCTGGACAAGCGACCCGTTGGCGGTGCCGCTGCTCGCGACGTCCAAGCATTTGCCGCTGACCGGGTTCTTCAGGCTCGACCCGGAGGATTGGTAGGTCCATTGCTGCGAGGCGGGGCCGTAGCACGTCCACGTCGCGACCATGCTTTGGTCGGCCGTCCCGAGCGCGTCGATGCAGCGACGGCTCTGCGGGGAGAAGACCGTGCCGGCCGGGGATTGCTGCCACACCTGGCTCCACACGCCCAGGCAGTCCCAAATGGCCAGCAGGGTCCCGTTGGCCAACCCCCACCCGGTGGTGATCAGGCAGCGCCCGGAGATCAGGTTACGCAGCGAACCGTCGGGTTGGTAGACCCAGGTCTGGGCGGTGCCGCCGGTGCAATCACGAATCTGCACGGCGGAGCTGTTGGCGGTACCCATGGCTTGCAGGCACCGATTGGAGTTGAGGTTCTTGAAGGTGAGGGTGTCCAGGTTGTAGCGCCATTGCTGACTGCCGTAGCCGTGGCAGTCCCAAAGGTGCACCGCGGTGCCGTTGGCAGCGCTGCCACCGACGGTGTCCCAGCATCGGCCACCGACGCTGCCAATGGCGCCGGTCTGGCCGGGAACGGTGATCGGCACGGTGAGGTAGGAGGTTCGCGACTCCCACGCCATGGCCTGGTTGTCCACCGTCGCCAGGCTGTCGCCGTGCAATCCGCGATAGAACAGTTTCTTGGACACGGTTTGAACGCCACCAGCCGGGCCGTGGGTGGTGGTGACTTCGTTGTACCCGCGCCATTGTGACCATGTTCGGTAGGCGAGCAGGCTGGTCTCGTTGTAGTCGTGTGCCCACAGCGAGGTGTCGGTCCCCGCGCCCACGGTGTAGCTGTAGGACCATGTCTCGTCTGGCGCGTTCACCGGCGACAGGTCGACCTCAGTGACCTCGGTGGCGACGTATTTGTGGAACCAGCCGTAGCCCGGGGAGGCCTGGGCGGGTTTGTAGAACTGCGGGAAGCAGCGGAACGGATTGAAGCCAGGAGCGGGCTTGAGCGATCGCAACGGGCAGTCCTGCACCGAATAACTGACCAGAGTCTGGCCACCTACACCGTTGTTGATGGATCGCAACCGGTAGTGCATGTATGGTGCCACGCCGATGTCGTTGCCCCAGTCCACCCTGTTTGCCATGAGCACGCCGCCGAAGCTGATCGTCGGCTCGGCCAAAGCGGTGACGTCGTCTTCGGCGTAGCCGACGTGGGTCAGCGTCTGCAGCCACAGGTTGGGTGAGGTGTCCGCCACACCCGTGGGCAAGATGTTGTCGCCGGTCGATGGGTAGTCGTGGCCGAGATTCCACTGGTCGACCCGGCGCATGCCCGAGCCATCGGCCTTGCGCACCTGAGTGGTGACCGAGGCGAGCCGGTACGGGTTCCAGAAGGAGGGCGAGGTCTGCGAGGGGCACGAGGCCTGTGCGCAGTGCAGATCCCATGGCGTGTCAGGGAAGTCGGCGCTGCCCACCACACACGCGCCCTGACAGCGGTATGCCTTGGTGAAGATCACGCGCTGTGGCGGCAGGCCCGAACCCTCCGAACCGGCGCGGGTGCCGTAGTCGATGTGGTCCAGGGTGGAGTGGATGTCATAGGCGACGGTCTGCAGGTTGCCATTGAAGCCATAGTTGCCTGTGAACTTGGTGTAGAAGTAGGTCATCGAGTTGCCGCGGAGGTCGATCACGTAGTCGAGGTTCCAGCGGTAGCCCTGGAGACACCACGTGTTGGCCGCGCACGGCTCACCCGGGTTGTTGCCCCACACCGGGACCCGCTGCACCGAGTCGGTGGTTTGCGGATCGGTCGGATAGCGCTTGTGTTTGCCGAAGAAGTACTGGGTGCCGTCCAGCGTGGTGACCCGCCAGTATTCCCCGTCGTCGTCGCCGTTGCCGTTGCTCATATCGAAGAGCTGCTCGATGCGCAGCGAGCCGTCGTCGTCGGTCTTCCACACGCCGGTCGCGTTGTCGCGCACCAGCTTGTAGGAGCGGCCGGCGAAGGTCATGGTGGCGTTGTAGCCGGAGAACCAGCACAGGTCGCCGACGTTGCTGGTGCCGCCGTCCTGCGCGCACGACCGGTACGACCGCTCGATGTAGCCGGTGCTCAGGTCCCACCCCTCGCCCACCCACGAGGCTTGGCCGTTGGCCGCGAGGGTTTGGCCGTCGACTCCGCCCGAGTCGTAGGCGATGGCGAGCTCGGGCGCGGGCCCGCCCAAGCTCGCCGGCGCCTTCAGCGGATAGCGCCACGAGAAACTGCCACCCTGGCTTCCGGCCGACCACGAATACGCCGGTGACAACGACGATGCCTCGAACGTCGCGCCCGGCGAACTCGCCCCCGATATCACGGCCATCACCAGCGGGCCTGCCCCGGCAGTGAGAGTCAGGTCGCTCGACAACCACCCAGAACGGTTGACCGAAGGCAGTTCCTGTTGGGTCTGGCACTCCCGCTCCGTCGGTGTGCGCAGGGCGCAGCCGGGCAGGGCCACGAGCCGAAGCCGGTGCCCATAGTCGCCGCCGAACAGCTCGGCGAAGGCGCTGTAATCGACCGCGAGGGTCAGCCCGCCGCCGGCATCTTCGGTGTCGACCTGCGACACCGACAGCACCGCACCGGACACGCCTGCGGCAGCCGCCACCTTGTGGTCGGCGACCTCCACCCGCACTCGGGCCGGGCCGGACACGAAGTCACCGGGCCTGTTCCGCGCCTCGGTGAGGATGTCTGCCCCCTCACCGATTCTGGCGGTGACGGTGAGCGGCAGACCGCCCACCGTCACCGGTTGGCCGGAGGTAGTCAGCACCTCGGCCGAGCCCGCCTGCGGCAGCAGGCGGCGGGTGGCCACGGCACGCGACGCGGTGTCGGACGGCGACGGCGCTGCGGCGCGCGGTTTGCCGACCCCCACCGGTGTCGACACCTGTGGTGGAGCCGACGGCTCCGCCCGTATCTGTTCGGCCAGCGCGGGCGGCCCTGGGAGAAGGGACAGCACGAGGACGGCGACAGCGAGACTGACGGCGCGGCGACCGATCGACAACATGCCATGCAAGTTAAGAAAGTCCACTCCGGACGCCCAAGGAATGTGCGGCAGTTTGCTCGCAATCAGCGAGGTCTCTCGATGAATAGATCTTGTGTGAGCAAACCCAAGCAAATCTCTTGAGATCAGGTCGACTAGGCAGGCAGACTCGGGGTAAACCGCTCATCGGCTCAAACCCACGGAGGACAAAGTGACGCTGCACCTGCTTGGCAAGGACCCGAAGAGCCAGAACGGCGGCTCGCCGACCGTCTTTTATGACGACGAGCGCGATGCCTACGTGCTGCAGGGTTTCAAGATCCTCGACGCAGAGCGGCTGTCGCAAATCGACGTTCCCGACCATGAGACGCTGATCGAGTTCCCGAAGCGGATGATGCAGTTCTTCCCGGAGGTCTCGCATGACGCCTGAGTCCGCCATAGACAGAGGGCTGCGCTCTTGCCGCCAGTCCGCGATGCACCTGGAAATGCGCGACGGCTATATGCTCGACGACCCCGACCTCGCCAAATGGCGACGAGGTTACCGGCACGACCCAGAAGATCGAGCGTCGTGGTGGCGGCCCTGGCTCGATCTCATCGCGAACACCACGGCCCGGGGGGTGTCTGTCCGCCGGGCCAGGGTGGTGTCCGAGCCGATCAGTGAATACATCCGCTTCGAATATGACGTCGCGTTCACCAACGTCGAGGCCGGCGAGAGTCTGCGCTGGCTGCCTCGCCGCCAGGTCATCGACATCGCCTTACCCGGCAACGATTTCTGGCTCTTCGATCACGAGGTGCTCGTGATCAACCACTTCAGCGGCGACGGCGACTGGATAGAAGCGGAAACCATAGCCAACCCCGACGTGGTGAGGCTCTGTGCCTACGCTTTCGAGGCGGTCTGGGATAGAGCGATTCCGCACGAGAAATACCAGCCAGTCTGACGTCGCAATGGCTCTACCGTCATCCAGCGCCCAGCACGCGTTGGAGCTTCTCGGCTCACGGCTACGCGAGTTGCGGCTGTCCGCTGGGCTGTCCGGGCGAGACCTGGGAAGGCTGACGGGATGGCACTCCTCCAAGGTCAGCAAGATTGAGTACGGCCGCCAGGCACCATCGGTCGCCGACGTGCACGCCTGGTGCCTGCATTGTGGCGCCGAGAGATTCACCTCGGAGCTGACCGCGTCGCTGCACGCCGTGGAAGGGATGTTCCTCGAATGGCAACGCCTCGAAGGCAGCGGGCTGCGCAAGTCGAATGAGGCGGAGGCCAGGGTGTGGGAAAGGACGAAGCGCTTCCGGATCTATTCGTCGACGGTCATTCCCGGGCCGCTGCAAACCGGGCCGTATATCGGGGCGGTGTTGCGATCGCTGCAGCGCCAGCGCCAGTTTCCCGATGCGGATATCGACGAGACGGTCCAGGTGCGCCTTGACAAACAAAAAGTGGTTTACAAGCCGGGCAACAGCTTCGCCATCGTGATCGAGGAAAGCGTGTTGCGGGCGCCGATCGGGGGTGCGGAGGTGATGGCCGCGCAACTGGGCTACCTCCTCGAGGCGATCGCGCTGCCGGCCATCTCGCTGGGCATCATTCCGCTGGACACCGATCGCAGCTCGATCTGGACAGCGGAAGCCTTCTGGATGTTCGACGACAGCCGGGTAACGGTCGAGCTGGTCTCGGGCTATCTGACGATCACGCAGCCGCACGAGATCGCGCTCTACCGCGATGCCTTCAGCCGCTACACAGAGCAGGCGGTCTTCGGCGCCAAGGCCCGCTCCTTCATCGCCGCAGCCATCGCCGCCACCGCCTAGCACCGCCACCGAATCCGCGATGATCTTCCGCCGCCCCGAAGACCTCATGGGGGTAGACGCCGCCGCGAAGACCCACGCGGTTACGAGAGGTGGTGGAGGAGGAAGTCGGCGGCGTCTACGCGGGCTTTGATCTGGTTGTCGGTCTTGGTGAAGCCGTGGCCTTCGTCGGGGTAGATGTCGTAGCGGACCGGGACGCCGCGGGCGCGGAGTCTTTCCACGAGCTGGTCGCTTTCGCGTTGCGGGACTCTCGGGTCGTTGGCGCCCTGCAGCACAAAGAGCGGGGTGGAAATCCTGTCCACGTAGGTCATCGGGGAGCGTTGCCGCAGCAGTTCGACGTCGGTCTCCGGGTCGCCGATGATTTTCGCGACCACTTCGCGGTAGGCCGGTGGGGTGGCTTCGGCGAGGGTGATGAGGTTGCTGGGTCCACAGATCTCGACCGCGGCCGCCCAGCCCAGCTCGGGCAGGCGCGCGACGCAGGAGAGCACGGCGAAGCCGCCGTAGGAGCCGCCGAACAGGCCTATCCGGGCCGGGTCTGCCCACGGCTGGGTGCGCAGGAAGTCCACCGTGGCGGCCAGATCGCCCAGGTCGCCGCCGCCCCAGTCACGGAAGATGAGTCGTTGATAGCTCGCGCCGTAGCCGGATGAGCCGCGGATGTTCGGGGCGATCACGGCGAGTCCGCGGCTCACCAGATACTGGTAGAAGCCTTCATAGACATAGGCGGGCCGCTCCTGCATGACGGGCCCGCCGTGGATGCTGAGCACGACCCCGAGCGGGGTGTCCACTCCGGACGGACGGTAGACGTAGGCGGCGATCTCGCGCCCGTCGTGGGTCGGGTACCGAACAAGCTGCGCATCCACCACAGAAGGCGATCCGTTCGGCACCGAGCCGGTCAGCCAGCGCAGCTCCCCAGTGCGCAGGTCGGCAACGAGCACGTTCCAGGGCCGGGTGGGCGTGGACATGAGCATGAGGGCGAAGCTTCCGTCCGGTCCGACCGTGAGCGCGGCGGCTTGCCCGAGGGGCAGCAGCGGGGCCGGCAGGTCCTTGCCCGCCGCCAGGTCCCTGACCCGCAGCTGGCTGGCCCCGTCGACGTTGACCAGCCAGGCGAGCGTGTTGCCGTCGGCGGACAGGGAGACCCGCTCCACATCCCAATCGGGAGTGTCGATCCAGGTCAGCTCGCCGGTGGTGGCCGACATCAGGGCGAGCCCGGTGAACTCACGGCCGATGTCGGTGCACACGAAGAAGGCCGAGCCGTCGGGCAGCCACGGGCCCAGCTCGTAGGTGGCCGCGGCTTCGGTCGCGGTGAGCCGGGTGGAGCTGGTGCCGTCGACCGCGACGACGTGCACCAGGTTGTCGTACCCGTTGAGCCATTCGATGAGGGAAAGCCTTGCCCCGTCTAGGGAAAAGTATCCGGCGTGCACTGGCCCGGTACCCAGAAAAAGGCGGTTGATCTTATTGTTTTCCAGCTGCCGCACGAGGATGTCGTGGGCGGTCGGGATGCGGTCGCCGCCCGAATAGGCCAGCGCTGTCCCGTCTGCGCTGAGCGGATCGCCCAGTGCGAGCTGGAAGCGCGCCTTCGGGAAGTCGGTGAGCTGCTCTGGTGGGCTGTTGTCGAGGCCGACCCGGAAGATCTGGGTGTCCTCGTTTCCGTCCTGGTCGGCTTGGAACAGCAGCGAGCCGCCGTCGGGATGCCAGGCCATGCGCCGGACCGTGTGGCTGGTGAAGGTGGTGACAGCGCGGGCGGGGCCACCGGCGACCGGCTGGATGACGAGGTTGAAATTGCCGGTGCTGTCGTCGGCGAAGGCCACGTTGCGGCCGTCGGCGGACAGTGCCAGGCAGGGCTGCAGGGTGAAAGCGGGGCGGAAATCCCGATACGACGGCATAAACATCGATGATAGTCACGATTGCGTAACAGTCGGCGCCTAGTCGGTCAGATAGCGGTGCAGCAGGTCACGAAGTTCGTCATCCAGATCGGACTGACTGTAGGACTCATCGACGGCGACCGGCGCCGAGAGCACGAACGACTGCACGGTGAGCAGCACCGCTCGCGCCATCCCGCCGGGATCGCCCGCGCGCACCTGCCCACTGGCCTGCCCGGCGCGCAGGCCTTCGGTGAGGAATGCCAACATTTCCTGCTGGCTGGTACCTCGCCTATCGAGCATGTAGGGCAGGAGTGTTTCCGGGTCGGCCTCGATTATCTTGCGCAGCAATGGATGCTCGCGCAGCTGCCGGGTGACCTTCAGGATGCCGTCGATGGTGGCCGGCTCGGCGACGATGACCTCGTGCCACTCCCGGCTCATCAGGTCGGCGACCAGCGAGCCCACGTCCGGCCACCGGCGATAGATCGACATCCGGGACACCCCGGCCCGGCGGGCGACATCGGTCAGCGTTGTGCGCCGCACGCCGTAGGCGAGCACGCACGCTTTGGTCGCGTCCAGCGCGAGGTCCTGCAGCCCTTGTGACACCACATGTCTAGTTGTATCACCTCGTTTTGCCCTTCGATCATCCCATATCCCCCTAATCTGAGCAGATGGAGTGGCTCATCGGACTGGTATGCCTCGCGCTGCTCATCATTGTCGTGGTGGGCTATGGCATCTCGGTCTACAACGGCCTGGTACGCGCGCGCAACGCCTACAAGAACGCCTTCGCACAGATCGATGTGCAGCTGACCCGCCGCCACGACCTCATCCCGAATCTCGTGGAGGTCGCCAAGGGCTATATGAAGCATGAGCGCGAGACGCTGGAGGCCGTGGTCAAAGCCCGGACCGGCGCGATCAGCGCACAGACCGCGGCCGCGGCCAACCCGGGCGAGCCGGGCGCCATGCAGAACCTGGCCGCTTCGGAGAACGTGCTGACCCAGACGCTGGGCAGGCTCTTCGCGCTCGCCGAGGCCTACCCCGATCTCAAGGCCAACCAGAACATGATGCAGCTCAGCGAGGAGCTCACCTCGACGGAGAACCGGGTTGCCTTCGCCCGGCAGGCCTACAACGACTCCGTCATGGCCTACAACAACAAACGTGAGGTCTTTCCGGCCAGCGTCGTCGCCGGGATGATGGGCTTCGCCCCGGCCGCCCTCTTCGAAACCGACGACCCTGGCAAGCGTGAGGCTCCCAAGGTCTCGTTCTGATGACGACGAATTTCTTCGAGCGCCAGCGCAATCTGCGCCGGATGTCTTTTCGTCTGGTACTGCTTTTCGCCCTCGCGGTCCTCGTCATAGTGATCGTGGTCAACGCCGTGGTCCTCTTCGCCTTCGGCGCGCTGAGCCGGGGCCAGGACGCCTCACGGATAGCCGGAATTGTCATCGTCACCAGTCTCGGCACCATCGGCGCTATCGGTCTCGCCACGCTCTACCGGATGGCGACGCTGCGCGGTGGCGGGGGCAGGGTGGCCCGCGAGCTCGGCGGCGACCGCGTACCAGACGACACGACCGACCCCCAGCTGCGACGCCTGCGCAATGTTGTCGAGGAAATCGCGATCGCCTCCGGGGTACCGGTTCCAGAGATCTACGTTCTGCAACACGAGTCCGCGATCAACGCCTTCGCCGCGGGCTGGTCGACCTCCGACGCCGCCGTGGCGGTGACCCGGGGAGCCCTGGACAGCCTCAACCGCGACGAGCTGCAGGGCGTAATCGCCCACGAGTTCAGCCACGTCGTCAACGGGGACATGCGCCTGAACATCCGCCTGATCGGTCTGCTGTTCGGCATCCTGTTCCTCGCCGTGGCGGGCGAGACGATCCTGCGGGCCGGGGCCTTCACCCGTTCCCGCGACGAGCGCTCGGGCGGCAACCCGCTGCCCCTGGTCGGCATAGCGCTGATCGTCGCCGGCTACGCCGGCGTCCTCATTGGACGGATCATCAAGGCCTCGGTGTCCCGCAAGCGCGAATATCTGGCCGACGCCTCGGCGGTCCAGTACACCCGCCAGCCCATGGGCATAGCCGGAGCGCTCAAGAAGATAGCCGGCCTGCCCACCGGCTCCGGGCTGAACAGCCCGAAGACCGAAGAGGTAGCCCACATGCTGTTCGGCACGGGCTCGAAGAAACGCCAGTCCCTGTTCGCCACCCATCCCCCGCTGGCCGACCGCATCAAAGCCCTCGACCCCACCTTCGATCCCGCCCAGCTGGCCCAGCTCAGCCAGCAGTGGGCGCAGTCCCCGCCCAACGGCCTCCGTGAAGACGCCGCCCTAGGCCTGACCCCACCCACAGCCCAACCGCGCACCACACCCCAGCCCAGCGCGGCACAGCCCAGCGCGGCACAGCCCAGCGCCGCACAGCCCAGCGCCGCACAGGCCAGCACCGCACAGGCAAGCGCGGCACAGGCCAGCACCGCACAGGCAAGCGCGGCACAGGCCAGCGCGGCACAGGCAGCGGCGGGCGCGGCACCAACCAGCGGCACGGCCGCGGCACAAAGCGGCCGGGTGGGGGCCGGGGAGGCGGTGGTGGCGCGGGTGGCTGCGCCCGATGAGGCCTCGTTTCATCGGGCGACATCGCTTCTGCAACGCCTTCCCGATGAGCTGCTGGCGCGGGCGCGCAGTGTGGATCAGGTGGTGCCGCTGGTGTTGGGGTTGCTGGTTTCCGCCGATGCCGGCGTGAGCGCGCGGCAGCGGGCCGACCTCACCGCGCTCGTCGGCCCCGGGCTGACCGACGCCGCGTTTGCCGAAGCGGCCAGGCTGGCCGGGCTGGATCCGCTGCTGCGCCTGCCGCTGGCCGAGATCGCGTTTCCGGCGTTGCGCTACCGCTCCTGGCCGCACCAGCAGGCGGTGCTCCAAGCGGTGCAGGCTCTGGTCGTCGCGGATGGGAGGATCAGCACGTTCGAGTACTGCTTCTCCGCCCTCTTGCACAGCGAGCTCTATCAGGCGATGCATCCGCCGCCGCACTGGCATTCGGCGAGCCGCACCCTGGCCAGAAGCCGGGAGGAGGTGGTCACCCTGCTCAGCGTGCTGGCCGACAGCGAGCCCGCGTTCCGAGCGGGCCTGGCCGTAGCACTTGCGGATGAGCAAAAGCAAAGGGTCTATGAGCGCAGGCCCGCCGTGGCGCTGGAGCCGGTCTGGCATGTGTTGCGCGAGCTGCGTCCGCGGGACAAGGAACAGCTGATCAGAGCCGCAGTGACGGTAATAGATCACGATCAGGCGATGACTGTCGATGAGATGGAACTGCTGCGCACCATCTGTGGTCTCCTGCACTGTCCGCTGCCACCTCTGGCCTCGGCCGTGGCCGGAGGTCACAATCCTTAGATGACCCCTGTCCGACGTCCGCGAGTCCCCCGGCTGATTTCCCCGGTCAAGGCGGCGGCCACCGTGGTCCCCCCGTTCACCGGGCCATGGTCGCCCACTGACACCGGCATCGACCGGGTGGAGCTTTTCCCGCTGCCCTCCGGGCGCGGCCCCGAGGACGTCTGTGTCGACCTGCAGGGTCGCCTCATCGCGGGCGGTGAGGACGGCAACCTGTGGCGCTGGAAGCAGGGCGCGCAACCGCAGGACTCCCCCGAGCTGCTGGCCAACACCGGCGGGCGGCCGCTGGGGATAGAGGTCGATGCGCGCGACGGAACGCTGATCGTCTGCGACGCCCATCGGGGGCTGTTGCGGGTCAGCGAGGCAGGCGAGATCACCGATCTGGCGGCCATCGCGGCCAGAAAGCCGATCCTGTTCTGTAACAACGCCGCGGTGGCCAAGGATGGCACGGTCTACTTCACCGACAGCTCCGACCGGTTCCCCATCTCGGCGTGGCGGCGCGACATCCTCGAGCATCGCCCCAACGGCCGCCTGCTGTCCTATCGCGACGGCCGGGTCGAGGTCATCGCGACTGGCCTCTACTTCCCCAACGGGGTGGCGCTCAGCCCGGACGAGAAGTCGCTGATGATGGTCGAGGACTCCACCCATCGGCTGACCCGGGTGGCGCTGGAAACCGGTGCGGTGACCGAGCTGCTCGATCTGCGCGCCTATCCGGACAACATGTCCGCGGTCGGCGACGGCACCTACTGGATAGCCCTGCCGAGCCTGCGGCTGCCCATCGTGGAGAAGCTGCTGCCGCACCCGGGTCTGCGCAAGCTCGCCGACCTTCTGCCTGACCGGTTCCAGCCGCAGCCGAGCCGCTACAGCCTGGCCGCGCTGGTCGACGGCGACGGTCAGGTGCTGCGCACCATCCACGGCCCAGCGGGCCGCTATCCCATGCTCACCGGGGTTCGCCAGCAGGGCGACCTCCTCTGGTTCGGCAGCCTGACCAAGAATGCCGTGGCCCGCCTACGCCTGGAGAGCTCATGAGTCTTCCCATCGCCCGTCGCATGTGGACAATGTTCGAGCCGCTGCATGACGTCACCTACTTCACGCCGGAGGCGCGCGAACATTTCGAGGCGGCGGGCCTGCGCGGGTTCTGGCGCGGCTACTTCGCCGGAAGGTGTGCGCCGCTCGGCCCGGTGGACGCCGCCCCGGTGATCGCCTCCTTCTTCAACTTCGCCCCGGCCACCGTGCGCCGCGCTCTGCCCGACGTGTGGTCGCGGGCGACGCCGGAGGCGGCGCTCAAGGCCCGTCAGGCCGGGGCGGTCGCGGCGCTGGCCCGATTGCTCGACGGGCAGCCCGTGGAAGAGGCGGCCGACCTGTTGGCGCGGGCCGCCAGCCACGCCCATACCGCCGGCCGGGTGCTCGCCGCCGCCAACCAGGCGCTGCCCGTGCCCGACGAGCCGCTGGCCAAGCTGTGGCACGCGGCGACCGTGCTGCGCGAGCATCGCGGCGACGGCCACGTGGCGGCCCTGGTCGCCTGGGAGCTCGACGGTTGCGACGCGCTCGCCTGGCGCACCAGCATGGACCTTTCGCGCGAGGTGTTGCAGCCCGCGCGCGGCTGGACAGACGAGGAATGGGAAGAGGCCGTGCTGCGCTTGAAGACGCGCGGCTGGCTCGACATCGAGGGCCGCGCCACCGCGCTTGCCTCCGAGGCGCATCGCGACATCGAGGCGGTCACCGACCGTGCCGCGCAACGGCCCTGGGACGAGCTCGGCACGGAGGCCACCCAGCGGCTGATCACCGTCCTGAAACCGTTGGCACAGGCCGCTTACCGCGATATCCCCAACTACAACCCGATCGGCCTGCCCTCACCCGACCTCAACGACTAGCCCGCGCAGCTCATAACCGGAGATCTCCTCGTTGATGGAGACCCGCGGTGGGCTGACCATGCGCAGCCCGGCGACGGCGAAGAGGCGGTGCAGGAAGATGTCCGCCTCTTGGATGGCGATGTGCGCGCCGGGGCACTTGTGTGCGCCGTCGCCGAAGGACAGGCCCGCTTCTATCGGACGGGCCGGGCAGATCGCCAGCGGGTCATCGCCCACCGAGGCACCGTCCACATTGGCCACTCCCACCGCGATGTCGACCAGCGCGCCGGCCTCGATGGTGGTGCCGTCGGGCAGCTCCACGGGCGCGGTGGTGCGGCGCTTGAGGTTTCCCACCACGGGTTCGAGCCGGAGCAACTCGTGCAGGATGGCGATTCTTTCCGTCTCTTGCCCTATCTGGTACCGAGTCCGCAAACCCTCATCGGTGAACAGATGCCAAGCCGCGACGTTGATGAACTCGCGGGTCGTGATCATGCCGGCCGCCGCGAAGGTCAGGCACTCGCCCAGGATCTCGCTGTTGGTACACCCCTCGTTGATGAGGTGCGAGATAAGGTCGTCGCGTCGCTCACGGCGGCGCGTTCTCACCGCGGGCCGCACATCGCCGAAGTAGACGGCCATCCACGAGAAGTTCTGACGCCAGAACCAATACAGCCCATGCAGGCTGGTGAAGCCGGGCTTGCCGAACTTCTCCGGAAAGAAGCGCTCGAGGCGCACATCCGTGCCGGGTTTGCTGTCGGTCAGCCCGATGACGGCTTTGGCGACGTCGACGGCCAGGCGGAAACTCAGCTCGGAAAGGTGCGCCCGCCCTTCCCGCTTGAGCACGGCGATCTCGCGATCGGCGATGCCGACCATCAGCTCGCGGTAGTGTTCGTCGACCCGGCGCGGCGTGAAGTAGCGGGCCGTCTGCCGCCTGTGCTCGCGGTGCTCGGGCCCATCGCGGTAGAGGACCGGCCGGCGGATCTTCGCGGGAAGCTTGTCTACCGACTCGATTCCCAGCCCCGCCTGACGGGTGTCGGTGCTGCGCAACACCGCACGGGCAGCGGAATAGCCGTGCACCCGCCAGACACCGTCCGCGTCCTGTTGAGCCGGGCACGCGACCGCGGTGTCACCGCGATCAATCTTGCGAGAGTTCATCAACCAAATCCCTAAGCTGGGCAATCGAATCGACCCGTGCCGCATGGGTGGCAGCCATCGGCGCGACCTGCAGGGTGGTTACCCCCGCGGCCGCATAGACTGCCAGCCTCTCCCGGATATGGTCAACTGGCCCAACCAGACAGGTGTTGCGCACCAAATCGTCAGGCACGGCCGCAGCGGCTTCCCGCTTGCGCCCACTGAGGTAAAGGTCTTGGATGAGCCCGGCCTGCTCTTCGAACCCGTAGCGCCTTACCAGGGCGTTGGAGAAGTTCTTCTCCCGCGCGCCCATCCCTCCTATGTAGAGGGCCAGCGCATGCCGATGCGTGGCGTGGGCCAGCTCGGGATCGTCGGTGATGGCGAAGGGCGCGGAGACCATGACATCCAGCGCTCCCAGCGCGGGGTCGCGTTTGGCCAGGCCCTCGGCCAGGGACTCGCCCCACACCGCGGCGGCCCGCTCCGGCAGGTAGAACAACGGTTGCCAGCCTTCGGCCAGCTCCGCCGCGAGCGCGACGTTCTTGGGCCCGACCGCGCCCAGAATGATGGGGATCCTGTCCCGCACCGGCTTGTTGATGATTTTGAGCGGCTTGCCCAGCCCTGTCCCCTTCTCGGGCGGGAGCGGAATCTGGTAGTGCTTTCCTTGGTGCACCAGCGTTTCCCGCCGCCACACCTTGCGGCAGATCTCGATGAGCTCGCGGGTGCGGGCCAGCGGGGCGTCGAAAGGTACCCCATGGAAGCCTTCGATCACCTGCGGCCCGGACGATCCGATGCCCAGGCAGAACCGTCCATTGGAGACATAGTCCAGTCCGGCGGCGGTCATCGCGGTCAGCGTCGGGGTGCGGGTGTAGAGCTGGATGATGCCGGAGGCAAGCTCCACGCGTGTCGTTTTCGCGGCTAGATAACCCAATTGGCTCACCGCGTCGAAGCTGTAGGCCTCCGGCACGACGGCGAGATCCAGCCCCGCCTCTTCGTAGTCGATCAACTCCGCAGCGGTGTCGGCAAAGCCGCCGCTGTAGCTGAGCATCATTCCTATTCGCACGATGAGCAGCGTACAACAAACCAAGCAAGCGCTTGGCTGTGATAGTCGATTACGGAAAGTTACTCATACGAACGTATGGTTTCGATCTCCCTCGATCGGCCCTAACGTCCATGGCACCTTCCCCACAAGAGAGGTGATTCGATGAAGCTGAGGCGCACCCTCAGTACGATCGGTCTGGCCGGTTTGGCCGCAGCCAGCTTGTTCGTGATCAACCCAGCGTCCTCTGTGGCCGCCGGCACGGGCGATGCGGTCTGTGGCACCACCGCCGGGGCCGATGCCAAGGCGCGGCCCGGTGGATCCGCCAAGCAAGACCCCAACGAGCTCACCGACGACCAGGCCGCCGCGCGTGAACGGGACTTCGCCGCGGCAATCCGCCTGCGCAGCAAACTCGACGGCTCCGCCCAATTGGCGGCCGCCATCAACATCCCGGTGGCGTTCCACGTCATCAAGGAGAACAACACGGTCGGCGAGATCTCCGACCAGATGATCAACGCTCAGATGAACGTTCTCAACGCCGCCTATGCGGCGTCCGGGTTCACGTTCTCGCTGTCGTCGGTCGAACGCGTCGTCAACCCCGCGTGGTACCCCATCGTCTACGGCTCGAACACCGAGAAGCAGATGAAGGCGGCCCTGCGCGTGGGCACCATGGGCGTGCTCAACATCTACACGGGCGAGCTCAGCGACAACCTGCTCGGCTGGGCAACTTTCCCGAAGTCGAAGGCCAACACGGCTGATGGTGTGGTCATGCTTGGCGAGTCGATGCCGGGTGGTGACGCCGCTCCGTACAACCTGGGCGACACCGCCACCCACGAGATCGGCCACTGGCTGAACCTCTACCACACCTTCCAGGGTGGGTGTAACGGCCAGGGCGACCAGGTGTCGGACACCCCGGCCGAGGCTCAGGCCACCTTCGGCTGCCCGACAGGTCAGGACAGCTGCCGCAACAAGCCGGGTCTCGACCCGGTGAACAACTTCATGGACTACACCGACGACGCCTGCATGTTCGAGTTCACGCCAGGGCAGAACGCTCGGATGGTCAGTGCATGGAACGCTTACCGCGCATAATCAGCTAGACCGAACATCCCGGCGTCGGTGCGCGGCGCCGGGATGTTTCATGTGCGGGCTAGCTTTGGCGCAAGGCCGGCATGGGCGTCTGAATGCCGAAAGTCGTTGCGGCCGTTCCTATTCCGCCCTGACACGTGTTCGGCGGGACGGTGCCGATGCCCCGGGTGGAGGGCCGTTCGGCCGCCCAGAACATGAAGCCGAGCATCCCGGCCGTCGTCCCGGCCCCGTTGGGGGCGACCGACTGGAGGTAGGGCGCGATGGCCTTCTGCACCGAGCCGGCGAAGTTGGTGCACTCGGGCAACGGCGAGCGTCCATTGGCGACATAGAGGCCGCCGGTGAACTTGGCCGGGGCCAGCGGCGGCACCGGCGGGTTGTACTGCGCCTTGCCGTCCACGTGCTCCTGCCAATTGGCCTGGGCCGAGGAGACCGACGGCTGACGTGCCGGGACCATGGCGTTGGCGTAGTCGAGGACCGGGTTGCCGGGACGAAGCCAATCCGCGGTCGCCTTGCGGTTCAGCGCAATCAGCCACCGGTCACCCGCGGCGACGTCGATGGTCAGGCGCGCCCGCGGGTTGGCCCCCGACGCGTCGTAGGGATGGATCGCGCGATAGGCGTCGATGAAAGCCTGCAGCGCGGTGACGTTCGGGTCGGTGTTCTGCTCGTAGTCGATCTCGATGCCGACCCCCAGCTGGCTGGCGACGGCCGCGGCCCGCTGGCCGAGCAGCGTGCCGTTGGCGGCCAGCGCCGCGTCCCAGTCGTCGGTGTAGGTGATGCCGCCGATGGAGAGCATCACCCGTATCCCGCGAGAGGTGAAGTAGTTGACGATCTCCGGCGTCATACCGCGCGGCACCCCGCCCAGCGTGGTGGCGTCGGTGGTCTGGTTGAGCAGCTTGAGCGGGTTGACGAAGCTGAGCACGACCACGTTGACCGAAGGCTGGCCGTTGCCGCGGTCGATGAGCCAATGGTTCTGGCTGTCGAATTGGGTCACCGTGCGCGCCGTGCCCCAGGTGCAGAAGTCGTCGCTGCAGTGCCAGGCGCCGAAGATCTGGATCGGCGTCACCGCCGCTACAGCCGGTGCCGGGGCAGAGGTCAAGCCGAGCAACGCGACTAGAAAGAAAGTTAAACGTTTCATGTCCATAGATGCGCCGGCATGCCGGGAAACGTCACTGTGACAATCCGGAGACCCTCGGCGCTGATAAGGGTGGGACCAGCTTGGCGCACCCTGGCTGGTCCCTCTTTCATGCTCTCATCACGACACCCCTACCAGTTGGCCTGGGCTTCGGGCGCGGGAAGCGCCTGCGACGTGGGGTGGATGACGTAGACCACGCCACGGCTGCTGTCCAGCCAGGCGGCCTCCAATTCGGCCCGGCCCACCGTCTTTCGCACCGCGGCGTCGCTGGGCGCGGCCGGATCGTTGAGCACCGGCTCACCCGTTGGAGTGAATCCGGCGAGGACCAGAAGGTGGCCGTTGGTGCCGTAGGTCAAACCCGGGATCTTGCCTTTCTTGAACGACAGCGACAACACCAGTGGGATCCCGGCCGCGATGAACTTCTCGGCCTCGTTGAGCGAACGCAGCCGGGTCACGAAGCCGTCCAGCCCGAAACGGCCGGCGTAGGCGGTGTTGAAGGGCCAGTTTCCGGTCCCCGCATAGTTGCTGTCGTAGGTGTGCCGGGCCGCGTAGTCCACCCACGGGTCGGCGAAGGCCGGGTCGACCCAGGCGTAGTCGGCGGGCGCCGGGCCGGTGCCCCAGTGCGCGACGACCATCGAGGTCGAGGTCGGGCTGCACCAGGCCTCGCCGCCGCCGTTCCACTGCGGGTACTCGCCCTGGTGGATGCTTTGGGAGAACTGGGGAACCGGCAGCACCACCCCCTGCGCGGCCTGCGGTGTGCTGGCGACCACCGCACCCGGCGCGGGCAGGCGGGAGACCATCACCCCGAGCGAACGCACCTGCGGCGTGAGCGCCGACCCGGCCGGCCGCAACAGGGTGACCCGCAGCTGGTAGCTGATCCAGCCGCGCCCGGCCGCCGCCACGAAGGTGTCGATGGAGACCGAACCGTCGGTGTCGCCCTGGGTGGGTACCGATGTACGGGCGATGGTGACGTCGTCCTGCGCCCAGCGCCCCAGCACGTACCACTTCGTGGTATTGCCAAGCTCAGTGACCCCGCGCAGCTCGACTTCCACCCAGGCGCCCTCGGGTGTGTTGGCCGTCCAGGACGGAATCGCTTCGGCGGCGGCGAATCCGAGCGGGACCGTGGCCGAGGTCCAGGTGGCGTAGTCGTAAGAGCCGGAACTGCCGGTGAACGGGTCGGTGTAGCTACGCTGCCCGGCCGCGGTGGCCAGGGTCAGCGCGCCGGAGGCGATGGCCACCCCGGCGCTGGTCCCGGTCGCCAGCTCGGTGTCGCTGCTCCAGCGCCGGAACACGATGTCGCGCTGCGCCGCGGGCGCGGGCGGCTTCTTGTCGCCGGCCAGCGCGGCCGCGCCCGGCAGCGCACCGGTCGCGACGGCGGCCGATGCCAGGGCCACCCGAAGGGCACTTCTTCGATCCATGAATGAACTCCCGCCATGAAAGAATTTTTCTTTGAGGCTGGGTCATCCGAATATGTTTTGCAATAGCCCGTTCGCTGTTTGTGCTCACCGTTTCGTCAGCAGCGCGGCGGCCGACCCGGTGCGCGTCATCCGCTGCCAGCGCAGCCGGTTGCCGATCAGGGCGGTGACCGCGGACTGCACCACCACCAGGTACATCAGCTGTCTGTAGACGACCTGCTGAAACACGATCGTCCACAGTGGACGCTGCGACTCCCGGTCGAGTTTGAGGGCCACCGCGGCGGTGAAGGTCTGCATAGCCAGCAATCCCAGCCAGGCGGCGGCCATCTGGTACCAAGGAAGGAAAAGCAGGCCATAAAGCGCAAAGACGTCGACGGCCGGGGCGGCCAGGGGCAGAGCCAGCTGGAAGGTCGCCAGATAGAGCAGCCCGCGCCGCAGCCGGTTGCGCTCGATCAGGGCGCGGCGGTGTTTCCACATTGCCTGCATCGTCCCGTAGCACCACCGATAGCGTTGCCGCCAAAGGACTCTCAGCGTGGAAGGCGCCTCGGTCCACGCGATCGCGTGCTCCTCGTAGGTCACCTTCCAGCCGGCCCGCAACACCGCCATCGTCAGGTCGGTGTCCTCGGCCAGCGTGTCCGACGACACCCCCCGGACCTGATCGAGCACCTCGGCCCGGAACGCCCCCACCGCACCAGGAATGGTCGGCATGCATCCAGCGACGTCGAAGTAGCGCCGGTCCAGGTTGAACCCGACCACGTACTCCAGGTGCTGCCACTTGCCCAGCCAGCCCTTTCTGTTGGCCACCTTGGTGTTTCCGGCGATCGCCCCCACCCGCGGGTCGGCGAAACCCTGTACCAGGTTATAGATGGTGTTGGTCTGAAACACGGTGTCGCCATCGACGAGGACGAGCAGATCCCCGCGCGCGAGCGCTATCCCGGTGTTGAGCGCCACCGGCTTGCCCGCGTTTTCCTGACTCGTCACGTAGACGTCGGGCAGCCCCATCCGCCGCACGATGTCGGCCGTCCCGTCGGTCGAGCCGTCGTCGACGACGATCACCTCCAGCTGGGGATAGTCGCTGTGGACCAGCGACCGCACCGTGGCCGCGATATTGGCCGACTCGTTGTAGGCGGGCACGATCACCGACACCGGCAGCAGCACCTCCGGCCGGCCTGCCGACCAGCGCTGCCGAACCAGGCGCAGATGTCTGCGCACCGCGAACAGCTGCACGACAAGGCGCAGCACGGAAAGGATGAGCGCGATCGCGAGCAGCCATCCCATCGCGGTGGTCACCCAGCCCGCGATGATCTGGGCGCCCCGAAACGTGTCACCGCGCAACTGCACGCCCGCGGCGGCCGGCACATGGGCCGATGGGGCGCCGATGGCCGCGGTCACCGTGGAGAACTGATAACCCTGCGCCTTGAGCTGCGGGATGAGCTGGTTCAGGGCCTCCACCGTCTGGGCACGATCACCGCCGCCGTCGTGCATAAGAACCACCGCGCCCTTGCCCACCGCGGGAGTGGCCGCCTTGACGATCTCCGGCGTGCCGGGCCGCTGCCAGTCCCTGGTGTCGAGATCGGCGAGCACTCCGATGTAGCCAAGGGACCCGATCTCACGCAAAGTGGTGAAGTCGGTGAGGGTGAGGGCGTCCGGGCCGGAGGAGAAAGGCGGGCGGAAAAGCGTGGTCTGATAACCGGTTGCGCCCGCGATGGCGTTGCTCGTCAGCGCCACCTCAAGGCCACGCCGCCAGCTCGGCACGGTCGCCAGCTCAGCGTGGGTGAAAGTGTGCGAGCCCACTTCGTGGCCTTCCGCCAGGATTCGCCGAGTTATCTCCGGGTACCGGTTGACGCGCGACCCGAGCACAAAAAACGTCGCCTTGGCCTGCTGCTCGGCAAGGACGTCCAGAATCTTCGGCGTCCACTCCGGGTCGGGCCCGTCATCGAAGGTGAGCGCGATCTGTTTGGCCGGCAAGGACCGGCTTTGCGGGCTCGCGCCGTCGAAGCGGATCAACGGCCCGCCCTCGGCGATCTCGGCCGGCACCACGGCCTGCTCCGGCTGCGCCTGCGGCCGCCCGGATCCTCCCAGCACCCCGCTCTCATAGCCGTTGAGGGTCAGCAAACCGAGCAGCACCACCAGTGCGAGCAGAAGCAGCACCCAATGGGCGCGCGGGCGGCGGGGCATCGCCCGGCGCTGGGCGACCACATGACGTGGCATGCGTTAGGGCTTTCCCGGCGTTTTCGACGGCCGGCCGTGGCCGTTGCCGTTCCCGTTGCCCGGCCCGGTGGCAGCGGCCGAGGTGGCGGTGGTCGGCGTGGTGGTCTTCTTGGGCACCGAGGTTCGCCCGGGCGCTGGTGCGGGGACAGGCGTCGGGGCGACCCCGTCGTCGACGTGGGCCGCGTCGGGCCAGCCGGGAAGCGGAAGCGGGGCACCGGTCACCAATCCCGCCGTGAGCACGATCAGCCCGATGACAAGAACGACTCCGAGGCCGCTGCCCAGCACGATGGCGACGCGCCTGCGCCGGCCGGTGTGGTCCACGAACACGGGCCTTTTCATCAGGAATCCTCACTGGCTAAACGCTTTCCAGGCGCACGATTCGCGCCGGTATAACAGCGCCGAGCGTCCGTTGTTTGTCACAGCCGAGTGCCGGACTCGCGTCACAGCGCCCTTGTGTGCAGAATCAAAGGCCGTCGGAAGGAACCATCGCCAGTGACCGAGAACGAGC
This sequence comes from Rhizocola hellebori, assembly GCF_016862955.1. Classification (GTDB taxonomy): domain Bacteria; phylum Actinomycetota; class Actinomycetes; order Mycobacteriales; family Micromonosporaceae; genus Rhizocola; species Rhizocola hellebori. Next base: position 77,438 of record NZ_BONY01000038.1, read on the forward strand.
CGAACCCGGCGACAGATGATCTGTCGTCCGCAGTTCAGGCAGCTCGCGGCGGCGATGAAGCGGCATTTCGGGCGCTGTATAGGGCGATTCAGCCGGGTTTACTGCGCTATCTGCAACTTTTGGTGGGCGCCGACGCGGAGGACGTCGCCTCGGAGACCTGGCTGCAGGTGGTACGCGATCTGAGCAGCTTCAAGGGCGACGGGCTGGGTTTCCGCCGCTGGGCGGTGACGATCGGCCGGCACCGTGCGCTGGATCACGTGCGCCACCACCAGCGCCGGCCGGCGATCGCCATGCCGGTCGAGGCGATGGTGGAGATGCCCGACAGAAGCGATACCGCCTCGGCGGCGATGGAGGTCATCTCCACCGACGCCGCGCTCGCGATGATCGCCACTCTCCCCCGGGATCAGGCCGAAGCCGTGCTGCTGCGAGTGGTTGTCGGGCTCGACGCGGAATCGGCCGCCGTCGTTCTGGGTAAGCGTTCCGGGGCTGTCCGCACCGCCGCTTACCGTGGGTTGCGGCGATTGAACGATGCGCTTGGGCACAGCCGAGACGACACGGCAGAGTGACACTAAACGTGGGGCGCGACGCTGAAGGGATGAGATGAACGAGCACAGGCGCCATTTGGATCGCGAAACCGCCGAGCAACTGCTCGACGGTGTTTCGCCGACCCGTGCCGCCGGTGCCGACAGGCTGGCCGAGCTGCTGGCCGCCGCGGGTGGACCGCCGCGGCCCTACGAATATGCCCGCGAGGAGGAGGCGGTCCTGGCTTTCCGGGCGGCACCCGCGCCCGCGCGGCGCCGGCCCTCGTGGCGCAAGCTGCTCACCTTCAAGGTGCTCGCCATCACCGCCACGATCACGGTGGGCGGGCTTGCCTTCGCCTCCACCACCGGCATCATTCCCGGCCCGTTCAGCCAGAGTCCCGGGGTATCCCCCACCGGCAATCCGACCTCGAACACGCCGGGGCGTTCCCGGGCTTCGTCGCCCGCCTCACCGACGCCCGCGAGTTCGGCCGCGGCCGCCTTCGGTGGGCTGTGCAACTCCTATCTCAGCAAGGACGCTCAGGCCCGGAGCAAGGCTTTGACCACCCCTGCCTATGCCGACCTGGTGACGGCGGCCGGTGGCGCGGACAGGGTCGAGGCGTATTGCACGGCGTTGCCCGACAAGGAAAAAGCGGACAAATCCAAGGATCCCAAGCCGACCCACGAGCCGAATCCGCCGCACGCCTCGCGCCGGTGACACAACTCAGGCCCGCGGCGCTTTAGAGATGACTGCGTTTCCCAACGACTGATCCCCCCTCAGTCGGCCGGTGCGGCCAAGCGAGCCTCCGCCCTTTTCGCCGCCGCACCGGCACAAACGCAGTAGCTGTCACAGCCGCCGATTGGCCAGGCTCGGCAACTCCGCCCGGATCTTGGTCAGCCGCTCCAGGTCGAGGTCGATCACGGTGACCCCGATGGTGTCGGGGGCCTGCGCGATGACGGTGCCCCATGGATCGATCACCATGCTGCGGCCGTAACAGGTGCGGCCCGGGTCGTGGTCGCCGATCTGGCCAGCCGCCACCACGTAACACTGGTTCTCGATCGCGCGAGCACGCAGCAGAACCTCCCAATGGTCCTTTCCGGTGTGCAGCATGAACGCGGCCGGCACGAGGATCACCTGAGCGCCGCCCTCGACCGCGAGCCGCCGGTAGAGCTCGGGGAAGCGAAGGTCGTAGCAGATCGACAGCCCGACCCGCACGCCCTCGACGTCGGCGACGACGGTTTCCGCCCCGGGGGCGATCACCGAGGATTCCAAATAGGACACCCGGCCCGGGATCTCGACGTCGTAGAGGTGGATTTTGCGGTAGGCCGCGACCAGGGTGCCGGCCCGGTTGAACAGCGGAGCCGTGTTGTGGCTGCGCTGCGGATCGGAGCTGGCCTCGTGGAACGACCCGGCGAGCACCCACATCCCCAGCTGCCGCGCGGCTTGCGCGAAAAAGCTCGCATATTCACCGTCGAGCGGCTCGGCCTTGGGCGTGCCGTCGGCCGGGCCGAGGTAGTCGGTGAATTCCGGCAGCACGGCCAGGTCGGCCCCGGCCTGAGCGGCGCGCTCCAACAGGTCCCGGGCGGAGGCGAGGTTGGCGGCGCGATCCGATCGCGCGTTGAGCTGGCATACCGCTACCCGCATCTAAAAGCTCCTCTCGAGCCTGGCGATGGCTTCATCCAGTACCACATCAGACTTGCAAAAAGCGAAACGCACATAACGCTTTCCGGACTCGACGTCGTCGAAGAAGACCTGAGCCGGGATGGCCACCACCCCGGCCTTGGCCACCAGATGATGACAGAATTCGATGCCGTCGTCGAAGCCCAGCGACCGCGCGTCGATCTGCAGGAAATACGTTCCCTCACACGGATATGTCTTGGCGCCGCACGCCTCCAGCCCGGCCCGCAGCCGGTCGCGCCGGGACTGCAGATCGGCGCACAGCGCACTCACCCAGCCCAGCTCCTCGGTCAGCCCGACCGCGACCGCCGCGTGAAACGGCGTCCCGCCGGCGAAAGTGAGGAACTGCTTGGCTTTGCGGGCCGCCGCCACCAGGTTGGCCGGACCGCAGGCCCAGCCCACCTTCCAGCCGGTGGCGCTGAAGGTCTTACCCGCCGAGGAGATGGTCAGCGTTCGCTCGGCCATGCCGGGCAGAGTCGCGAGCGGGAGATGCGCCAGGCCGTCGTAGATCAGGTACTCGTAGACCTCATCAGTGACCGCGATCAGATCGTGCTCGATGCACAGCGCGGCGATCAGCTCCAGCTCCTGGCGGGTAAAAACCTTCCCGGTCGGATTGTGCGGGCTGTTGAGCAGCAACAGTTTCGTGCGCGGGGTGATCGCCGCGCGCAGCTCATCGGGATCGAAGCCGAAGCGCTCGCCGTCGGGCCGCAGCTGCACCGGCCGCCGCACCGCGCCCGCCATCGCCAGGTTGGCCAGATAGCTGTCGTAGTAGGGCTCGAAGAGCACCACCTCATCGCCGGGCTCGCAGAGCGCGATGATGGCCGAGGCGATCGCCTCGGTGGCGCCCGCGGTCACCATGATCTGCCCGTCGGGGTCGAACTCCTGCCCGTAGCGGGCCTGCCGGGTGCTCGCGATCGCCTGCTTCAGCTCGGGCAGGCCATCCAGCGGCGGGTACTGATTGAGGCCCGACGCGATCGCCGCCTGCGCCGCGGCGAGCACCTTGGGCGGGCCGTCGCTGTCAGGGAAACCCTGACCCAGGTTGACCGCCCCGGTTTTGCGCGCGAGCGCGGTCATCTCGGTGAAGATGGTCGTCCCGACATCGCGAAGCTTGGAACTGGTGAGGTCACGCACGCCGTCCAGGCTACCGGTCGATGTTTTAATCACGACATGATGAAGCTCGAAGATGTCGAGGGCGTGACCGTGGTCCGGATGGCCCACGGCAAGGTCAACGCCCTGGACCTGGAACTGTGTCAGGCCATCACCGCGACGTTCCGCGACCTGGCCACCGAGGCGCACAGGGGCATCGTGCTGACCGGTGACGGCTCGGCCTTCAGCGCGGGCGTCGACCTTTGGCGCATCGTTGAGGGCGGGCCTGATTACGTCGACGCCTTCATCCCGGCCCTCGTCGACGCCTTCACTTCGGTGCTCACCTGTGAAAAGCCGGTCGTCGCCGCCGTCAACGGGCACGCCATCGCGGGCGGCTGCGTGCTGACCAGCTGCTGCGACCACCGGATCATGACCACCGGACGCGGCGGCATCGGCATCCCGGAACTGGTGGTGGGGGTACCTTTCCCGGCCGCCGCCTTCGGCATCATGGCTCACGCGGTCGGCCCGCAGCGGGCACGCCAGATGGCCCTGTCCGGAAAGGTCTATTCGCCCGCCGAAGCGCTGGAGCTCGGCGTGGTCGACGAGCTCGCCGAGCCCGAAACCGTGCTGAGCTATGCGGTCTCGCACGCCGCGCGGCTTGCCACCACCATCCCGCAGGACACCTTCCGCCTGCACAAAGCGCACGTGCGAGGGCTGACCCCCGCGCCGGACTACGACGCGGAGGTCACCCGGATCTGGCGGGAGCGCGCCGCCGACGGCTGGATAGCCGACTACATGGCGCGTGCCACCAAACGCCGCTGACTGTGCGGCAGTCGCCTACGCGGCGACCACCGCGCAGGTGAGCCCGTTGAGCTTGAATCCGGTGGGAGCTGGGCTCGACGGGCCGTTGCCGGTGAAGGCCGGGGCCCAATTCGCCGCGGGCGCAAGGTTCGGCGCCCACGCCGGGGCGCGGACGGTGAAGGTGGGGGCCGCGAAGCTCCACGTCGCGTTCCAGCCGTTGCCCAGCGAGACGCCGCTGGGCGCGGTGAACGTCAGCACCCAGTTGCTGAACGTCGTGGATCCGGTGTTGCGCACCGTGACGGTGGCGTTGAATCCGCCTCCCCACGTGGAATCCACCTTGTAACTCACCTGACACGACGAGCTGCCACTCGGTGACGGCGACACCGATGGTGAAGGTGACACCGAAGGCGAGGGCGACACCGACGGCGAGGGCGCTGAGGTGGGCGATGAGGTTGGCGGCGTACCTGCCGACTTGGCGATCATATTGGCGGAGTGCTGACGGAAGACGTTCAGCTGGGCCGCGCCGAAGGTGGTGTCGAAGCCGCCCCCGCCGCTGCCATCCTTGTACCACCAGAAGCCGCTGCCGTCACCGCCGGCCGCCTCGAAGTCGGTATAGATCTGCGACCACCAGTTCGACCAGTCGGAGTGCACGTTCCACTCCCCCATGTAGAACGGCTTGCCGACCACGTTGTGCGAGTCCGCGATCCAAGCCCGGATAAGCGTTTTCGTGCGCGGAATATCCAGACCGGCCCAGCCCTCGGTGGGATAGGGATGCGCCGAGGTGAAGTCGATGGAAGGCGACTGGTGGATGAAGACGAACGGGTTGCCTTCGTTGCCACCGAAGCCGTAGCGCGACTCGTGCCCCTCCAGGCCCGCGCCGAGCAGGTGATTGCTATCGATGCTCTTGACGTGGGCGCCCATCTCGTCGACCCAGGCCCGCAGGGTGGCCCCGGAGGTGTTCTCGGCCTGGCTGACGTCCTGATAACGGGGCTCGTTCATCAGCTCCCAGGCGAAGATGGCCGGCTCGTCCTTGTACCTGATGCCGCTGTAATGGTTGACCCGGTTAAGCGCGTAGGTGATGTAGTTCTTGTACGAGGTGAAGCAGCCCGGGCATTGCTGCTTGTTGAAGAACTTGGCCCGGCCGGGATGCCCACCGGTGAGGCCTTCCCACGCCAGCCGGGTGTCGATGCCGCCGTAGGCCTCCCAATAGTTCTCGAAGACCGGGATGAGCATGACGTTGTGCGCCTTAGCCGACTGGATCACATAGTCGAACAAGGCGAACTGCTGGTCGTTGTAGACGCCTTTGGAAGGCTCAAAACCGTGCCAGCTCTCATGGCTGAACATCCACAGCCGCAACACGGTCACCTTGTCGGCCTGCAGATGGGTGAAGTGCGCGTCGATGCGCGCCTTGTCCATGTAGGTGGTTTCGGTGTCGCCCCAGCTGCCGCCGTAGGTGAACACGTCGTAGGTGTTGGCGCCGGCGAAGTAGAAGGTCTTGCCGTTGAAGCAGAAGTGGATGCCACAACGCTGGGCGAACGTGGTGGCGGCGCCGGCTCGGGCGATCAGCATCACGCAGGCCATCGCGACCGCGAGCGCGATGGCGACAGCCAGCGCGACCGGGCGCAGCACGCGACGCGTGCCAAGAGCTAGGGGGACGTTCATAGCTCACCTCATAGCGGGTTAATGAACCGGTTAAGCCACGCTAACGGGAGCGCTCCCATGCAGTCAAGGGCGTCACTTCATGCACGCTTGACATCGCCGCGCAGCCGAGCGCATGGTGGGAGCGCTTCCATCGAAGCTCTTGAACCCGTCCCACGGAGGCGCCCCCATGTCTCGATCTTCACGAACCACCAGGTGGCCGACGCGCATCGCCACTGCCGTCGTCGCCGCCCTGGCCGCGACGTTCGCCTTGACCGTCATCGCGCCGTCGGCGGCCATGGCGGCCCCGCTGCGGATCATGCCGCTTGGCGACTCCATCACCGGCGGACCCGGCTGCTGGCGGGCCCTGCTCTGGGATCGCTTGCAGCGCAACGGCTTCACCAACATCGACTTCGTCGGCACGCTGCCCGGCGGCGGCTGCTCGGTCGCCCACGACGGCGACAACGAGGGGCACGGCGGTTTTCTGGCCACCGGCATCGCCAACCAGAACCAGCTGCCGGGGTGGCTCTCCGCCACCCAGCCCGACATCGTCTTGATGCACCTGGGCACCAACGATGTCTGGAACAACGTCCCCGCCGCGACCATCATCGCCGCCTTCACCCGGCTGGTCGACCAGATGCGCGCCAGCAACGCGAGCATGAAGATCCTGGTCGCGCAGATCATCCCGATGGCCCCGAGTGGCTGCACCTGGTGCCCGCCCGGGGTCACCGCGCTCAACAACGCCATCCCGGGCTGGGCCGCCGGGATGAGCACGGCACAATCACCGATCACGGTGGTCGACCAGTTCACCGGCTTCGACACGGTCGCGGACACCAACGGCGACGGGGTACACCCCGACGACTCGGGCTTCCAGAAGATCTCCGACCGGTGGTACCCGGCGCTGACCCCGCTTCTGGGAGGCCAGCCCACGCAACCGCCCGGAACGCCCGGCACGCCGGTGGCCTCCGGAGTCACCGCGTCTTCGGTCGCTCTGACGTGGACGGCATCCTCGGGAACGGTCACCGCCTATCAGATTGAGCGGTGCCAGGGCTCGGCCTGCACCAATTTCGTCCAAATTGGAACCTCGGCGACCGCGACGTTCCTCAACAACTCCGGCCTGACCGCAAGCACCACCTACCGATACCGGGTGCGCGCCAGCAATTCGGCGGGGGCCTCGCCCTACTCCGGCATCGTCAACGTCACCACCACGAGCTCAACCGGTTGTGTACCCACCAACCTGACCGTCACCGGCTCCGGCCCCTCTTCCATCACGCTGAGCTGGTCCCCGCCACCGGCATCGTGCAACACCGCGGGATACGACGTGTTCCGCGCCGCTGGCGCGAGCGGCGGCAGCTTCGCCCTGGTCGGCCAGCCGGTCAACCCGCCGTTCACCGACACCGGCCTGGCCTCGGCCTCCACCTTCCGGTACCAGGTAAGAGCGCGCGACACCCAGAACAACGTCGGCCCGTTCACCCCGGTCCTGGCCGCCACCACTACCAGCGGTGGGGGTTCGGGCGGCTGTTCGGCGACGCTGACCCTGCAAACCGGGTGGGGCAACGGTTACGTCATGCAGCCCAACACGGTGACCAACACCGGCACGTCGGCCATCACCGGCTGGACGGTCACCTTCGCGCTGCCGGCCGGGCACACCATCACCGGCTCCTGGAACGCGACCGTGACCATCAGCGGCCAAACCGTGACCGCGCGCGGAATCAGCGGCCAGAACGCCAGTCTCGGCGCAGGCGCCTCGACCACCTGGGGATTCCAGGCGACCCGGCCCAACGGCAACACGGCGGTGCCCTCCGGCGCCACCTGCACCAGCCCTTAGCACCCAACCGGGTGACCTCCGCACCGGCGGAGGTCACCCGGCTAGTGACAGCGCCAAATGACGCCCGCGTAGGGGATTTCTGTGCGGTGCCCGGTGACCACGGTCGTGTCGGCGGCGACGCTGTCGAGGACGACATGGGCTGAACCTGGCGGCGGCGGCAGCGTAATGAACGTGGTTCCGTCGGTCAGCACCCGCTGACCCTTGTTGTCCAAGCGCTGTCCGATGAACCAGCCGATGGCGCTGACCGACATCTCGCCTTCAAGCAGGATGTTGGGAAAGCGCCGGAATTCATGGGTCCGCGTGTTGAGGACGAAGGCATCGGGTTTGGAAGCCTCATCTTTCGCCGGGACCTGGCCACCGATCCATTCGCCACCCCCGACGGCCACCGCGACGCTCAGCCCGCCGGGGGTGGGCAGTGCCGAACCCTTGCCATCCGGCGTCCACAGATAGGGACCTCCCTGATAGCTGCCGGCCTGCGCGAAGCCCGCCGACCCCAGAACCCGGCCATCGTCGGTGACGACGGAGGCCATGCCGGAGTTGGCGCCGTCAGGCAGCGCCAGCTTTTCGGGTGCGCTGGTGAGCGAACGCCATCGCACCGGACGCCAGTGGCCCTCGAACAGCTGCGAGCCGGCTATCACCCCGGAGGCGTTGACGGAGGAAACGCGGGAGTCCTGGCTTTGCGGCAAGACCTGCAGCTTTCCGTTGGCATAGGCGAAGACGACGACGCCGGTGTTGCCGACCAGCCGGCCGACCACCATTCCCGAAGCGCTGATCGCATCGACATAGCCGCTGTTGCCGGCCGGAATGGGGATCCTCTCGATCTTCCCGTCGCGCCAGATCGCGGGCTGGTGGCGGGCCACTTCCTCGGCGTTGCTGTCCTCGACCGTTCCGGCGAAATGCCTTCCGGTGGGATCGGTATTGAAGGTCAGAAACCCAGCCGCGGTCTGGGCGACCTCGCACGCCGCCGGGTTGCCCGCCATCGACGGCGACGATGATGGCAGGGCCAACGGCGGGGCTTGCGGCCGCTGGCTTTGCAGGGCTATCGGCACCGCCGTGATCACTGCCAGCACAGCGATCGCGCTGCCCACATGGCGCACGCGACGGCGACGCCTCCCCGCCGTCATGGCCAGCCCGATGTCCACTGTGGACGGAGGCATCGGCTCCTCGGCCAACAGGGCCGGTAGGTGCCGGCCGAACTCTTCGTCAATATTCATGGTTCACCCTCTCCCGGAAGCCACGGCGATCAGTTCGTCGCCGAGCAGACGACGCAGCTTCGCCAGCCCGTCGGCGGTTTGGCTCTTGACCGTTCCGGCCGAACAGCCCAACGCGGCAGCGGTGTCGTCGACCGACAGGTCGCTCAGAAACCGCAGCACGACCACGGCGCGTTGCCGTTTGGGCAGCTGCAGCAGGGCGGCCCGCAGGTCGAGCCGGGCCGCCGCGTCGTCGGATCGGGCAGCGGCCTCCGGGGCCTGTGCCACGAGCCGCACTTTCGCCCACGACCTGCGCCGCTCGTCGATGAACTCACGCAGCAGGATGGTGCGCAGGTACTGGTCGAGGTTGGCGACGTCGGCAAGCTTGCGCCAGCGCACGTAAAGCTTCGTGATCGCCTGCTGAACCAGGTCATCTGCTCGGTGCGCATCGCCACAGAGCAGAAAGGCCAGCCGGCGCAACGATTCCAGCCGCGCGCTGACGAAGTCGGTGTACTCGGCGTCTTTCACGCGACTATGACGTGGGCGGCCGGGCGGCGGGTTGGGTCATCGGCACAAGATACTCAGCCCAGCCAGTGCCGCAGCGCGACCGTCTGCGCCACTGTCCACGCGGTGGTCGTCACCAGGTACAGGCTGGCGGCCAGCGGCACGAAGATGGCGAAAACGGTGGTGAGATAGGGAAGGATCTTCAGGAGCGGGTGGGGCTTCGCGCCGGGGGCCTGCAGTAGCCGCGATGACAGGTAGCCGATCGCGGCGAGCGTGACCAGCAGCAACACGAAGACGATCACCTGAGGACCGGTGGCGCCGAGCAGGTGTGCGCCCAGCGGGACGCCGAACATGGTCTGCTGCATGAGCAGGTTCGCCCCGCCACCCACGGTCGGGGAGACGAACAGCTGGTAGAGGGCGGCGAAGACCGGCATCGGCACCAGCATGGGCAGGCAGCCGCGAAACATCGCGCCGCCCTCCGTGCGGTAGAGGTCGCCCAGCTCGGTCTCCAATCGCTTGGGGCTGTTGACATAGCGCTCGCGCAACGCGGCCATTTTGGCCAGCAACGCGTTTCGGCGTTTGTCCGCTTTGTGCTGGGCGACTCCGACGGGTACCAGGACCAGCCGCACCAATCCGGTGGCGATCACGATCGCAGCGGCGACGGGCAGGTGGGTGAGGCTGGCGAGGCCGGCGACGAGATAGTTCGCGGGCACGGCAAGAAAGTCAAAGGGCATGGCAGAACTCCAATGTGGACGAGACGGGAAAGGTTGACCTGACTGGATGTCAGGCGATTCCCGGAGCTCTCGGCCTGGGATGTCCCGCCGCGTCTGGATGGGCGTGCCGCAGATAGAGCACGCCAGCCGCACCCTCACGGCGGATAGAGCCGCCGTCGGCCGCGGCGATGTCGCTCAACGCGACCCGGCTCAGCGCCACCGCGACGCAGACCGCCGCGACGGTGAGCGCCACGACACCGGCGAAGCCGCCCCCGGCCATGCTCGGCCCGATGGTCACCAGCAGCGCGAACAGTGCCAGGAGGCCTGTCCGGCGGAGCTGGAGGAGCAGCATGGCCGCAGTTTAGTCGACACGGGCAAGGCAAGACCATCAAGTCTTTGCTCTAGTTTGGGTTGACTTTTGCGTCGATATTGCTAGCTTGTTTCGAAGAACTTGCATCCTTTGCATGCCGTCCTCCGGTCTCCGCTCAACCGGGTCTACCTGGCAAGGAGATCACCCGTGTCCGCACTGCGCCGAGTAATGCTCTGCGCGGTGTTGGTGGCGACCGCCCTCATCGCCCCGACGCCGACCCAAGCCGCTCCCTACAACGTCCTCGTCTTCTCCAAGACCGCGGGCTTCCGGCACGACTCGATCGCCGCCGGCATCACCGCCATCCAGCAACTGGGCGCCGCGAACAACTTCACGGTCACCGCGACCGAGGACGCGGCCGCGTTCACCGACGCCAACCTGGCCAACTATGCGACCGTGGTCTGGCTGCACACCACCGGTGACGTGCTCGACGCCAACCAGCAGGCGGCCTTCGAGCGGTATATCCGCGCCGGTCACGGCTACGCGGGCGTGCACTCCGCCGCCGACACCGAATACGGCTGGGCCTGGTACGGCAACCTCGTCGGCGCCTACTTCGCCGCCCACCCCGCGGGCACCCCGACCGCCACGGTCAAGGTCGAGGACCCGGCGCACAACTCCACCGCGCACCTGCCCGCGCGCTGGTCACGTCTGGACGAGCTGTACAACTTCCAGACCAACCCGCGATCCAGCGGCGCCCACGTGCTCGCCAGCCTGGACGAGCGCAGCTACAGCGGCGGCACGATGGGGGCGGATCACCCGATCGCCTGGTGCAAGGCTTATGACGGTGGGCGGTCCTGGTACACGGGGCTGGGTCACACGATCGAGTCCTATAGCGACACTGCGTTCCGCAACCACCTGCTGGGCGGGATCCAGACGAGCGCCGGGGTCGTCGGGGCGGACTGCAAGGCCTCGCTGACCGGGAGCTTCTCCAAGGTCACGCTCGACAGCAACACGCAGAACCCGATGGAGCTCGACGTCGCCCCGGACGGGCGCGTCTTCTACATCGAGCGCGATGGCCGGGTGCAGATCATCAAGCCCGCGACCGGTACCACCGTCACCGCGATCTCGCTGAGCGTCTTCACCGGCAACGAGGACGGGCTGCTCGGCATCCGGCTCGATCCGAACTTCGCCAGCAACGGCTGGGTCTACCTCTACTACGCGCCGCCGGCCGGGGGCGCCCGAAATCAGATTTCCCGCTTCACCGTGGTCGGGGATTCGATCAGCCTTTCCAGCGAGGTGGTGCTGCTCCAGGTACCCACCCAAAGAAACACGTGCTGCCATGCGGGCGGCTCGATGACGTTCGACGCCGCCGGAAACCTCTATCTGGCAACGGGAGACAACACCAACCCGTTCGAGTCCGACGGCTACGCGCCGCTGGACGAGCGCGCCGGGCGGCAGGACTTCGACTCGCAGCGCACCTCGGGCAACACCAATGACTTGCGGGGCAAGATAATCCGCATCCACCCCGAGGCCAACGGCACCTACACCATCCCCAGCGGCAACCTTTTCCCGGTGGGCACCGCGCTCACCAAGCCGGAAATCTTCGCGATGGGCTTCCGCAACCCCTTCCGCATCGGTACCGACAAGGCCACCAACACGCTTTACGTGGCCGACTACGGCCCGGACGCGGGCGCGGAAAACCCGAACCGGGGCCCCTCGGGAACGGTCGAATGGAACATCGTCACCGCGGGCAACTACGGCTGGCCCTACTGCCACGGCAACAACTACGCCTACAACGACTGGACCTTCCCGTCCGGACCGAGCGGGCCGAAGTTCAACTGTGCCGCGCCGGTCAACAACTCCCCCAACAACACCGGCCTGCAGAACCTGCCCCCGGCCAGGGCCGCGACGGTCGACTATGACTACGATGGCAACCCGCTGTTCCCCGAGATCGGCGGCGGTGGCGCGCCCATGGGCGGCCCGGTCTACCGCTTCAACGCCGCGCTGAACTCCGCCCGCAAATGGCCCGCCTACTGGGACGGCAAGGCGCTTTTCGGCGAGTGGAACCAGAACAAGATGTACACGATGCAGGTCACCCCGGACGGCAAGTCGCTGGTCGACATCAACCAGCTGCTGCCCGGGATAAATGTGTTGCGCCCCATGGATTTGGAGTTCGGGCCGGACGGCGCAATGTACCTGATCGAATGGGGCACCGGCTTCGGCGGCAACAACGCCGACTCCGGCATCTACCGAATCGATTACACCGTAGGCGACGCCGCGCCGATCGCGGTGGCCTCGGGCACCCCGACCTCGGGTCCGACGCCGCTGACCGTGAACTTCTCCTCCGCCGGCTCCAACGACCCGGGCGGTCAGCCGATCACCTACGCCTGGACCTTCGGCGACGGCGGCACCTCCACCGCCCAGAACCCTTCGCACACCTACGCCACGGCCGGCAACTACACCGCGCAGCTGACCGTGCGCGACCCGGGTGGGCAGACCGGCGTGGCGAACGTGCCGATCACCGTGGGCAACACGGCTCCGATCGTCAACCTCACCTTCCCCGCGGACGGTGGCGTCTTCGGGTGGGGCGACCAGGTTCGTTACACCGCAACGGTCACCGACCCCGAGGACGGCACGGCCAACTGCTCGCGGATGGTGCTGCAGTACTACCTGGGCCATGACGAGCACGGTCACCCGATCCAGAACTACACCGGCTGCTCGGGTCTGGTGCAGATCCCGGCCAGCTCTGGACACGGCGACGACTCCAACGTCTTCTCGGTCTTCGAAGCCGTCTACGCCGACAACGGCGGTCTGGTCGGCCGCAAGCTGATTCAGTTGCAGCCCAAGCGAAAGCAGGCCGAACACTTCACCTCGACCGGCCGCGCCCCGGGCGCGATCGGCGGCGGCGACCCCGGCGTGCAGCGCGAAACCGCCTCGGACCCGGCCGGTGGATTCCAGAACATCGGCTTCATCGAGGACGGCGACTACTGGTCGTTCAGCCCGGTCAACCTCACCAACATCACCGCGATCGGGTTCCGGGTCGCCTCCGCCGCCGCGGGCGGGCGCATCGAGGTGCGCACCGGGTCCGCGAGCGGCACTCTGCTTGGCACAGCAACATTCGCGGCCACCGGCGGCTGGCAGACCTATATCGACGTTTCCACAGCAATCAATACGAGCACAGCCAGCGGCCCGCTCTTCTTCGTGGCCAAGAACCCGACCGGAAATACCGGTCAAGGCCCGATCATGAACGTCAACTGGGTCGACTTCGTCGGCCGTGGCATGGCCGACTCCAGCGCCCTGACGATCAGCCCATCGTCGGCGGCGTTCGGCTCGCTTCTGGTGGGCCAGACCAGCTCTCCGCAGGCGATCACCGTCAGCAATCCCAACCCGGGTCCGGCGAACATCTCGTCGGTCACCGTCAGCGGGCAGTTCACGCAGACCAACAGCTGCCCAACACAGCTCGGCGCGGGCGCCTCCTGCACCATCAACGTCCGCTTCGCCCCCACCTCGGCCGGCACCCAGGCCGGCACCCTGAGCGTCGCCAATTCCACTACGCCGCAACCACTCACGGTCGCGCTGACCGGGACAGGCATCAGCGGAACATCCAACCTGGCGCTGGGCAAGCCGATCACGGCGAGCTCACAGAACAACGGCTTCGTGGCGGGCAACGCCAACGACAACAACCCCGACACCTACTGGGAGAGCGCCAACAATGCCTTCCCGCAATGGATCCAGGTCGACTTGGGCGCGCCCACGCAGGTCGGCTCGGTGACGTTGCGGCTGCCTCCCGCCACGTCGTGGGGCACGCGCACGCAAACCCTTTCCGTGCAAGGAAGCAATGACGGCACCACCTTCTCCACCCTGTCGGCCTCGGCCGGGCGGGTCTTCGATCCGGCCACCGGCAACCAGGTGGCGATCTCCTTCGCCGCGGCTAGCGTTCGCTATGTCCGGGTCAACATCACCGCCAACACCGGTTGGCCGGCGGGCCAGGTTTCCGAGTTCCAGATTTTCCCGGGTACCGGCACACCCACCGCCACCCTGTCCGCTGCCCCGACCAGCCTCAGCTTCGGCTCGGTGAACGTGGGCACCACCACCAACCCGCAAACCTTCACCGTCACCAACACGGGCACAGCAGCCGCGACCCTGTCGTCGATCACGGCCGCCAGCCAGTTCGCGCAGACCAACAACTGCGGCAGCACTCTCGCCGCGGGCGCGTCGTGCATCGTGAGCGTGACCTTCTCCCCCACCTCGGCCGGGGCCAAGACCGGCACCGTGACGGTCAACAGCAACGCCACCAACCCGGCGCTGGCCGTCAACGTCACCGGCACCGGCGTCACGCCCGGCTCGGCGACGCTGACCGCCTCGCCCACCTCGCTCAACCTCGGCACTGTCAACGTGGGCGCCACCAGCCCGGCTATGGCGATCACCATCGCCAACACCGGCAGCGTCGCCGCTTCCGTCACCTCGATCGCGGCCGCCAGCCAGTTCGGCCAGACCAACAACTGCGGCAGCTCGATCGCCGCGGGCGCGTCCTGCACCGTCAACGTCACCTTCAGCCCGACCTCGGCCGGTGCCAAGACGGGCACCTTGACGGTCAACAGCAACGCCACCAACCCCACCCTGACCGTCAACCTCTCCGGCACCGGCACCACCGGCGGGGTCACCAACCTCGCTCTCAACCGGCCGGTGAGCGGCAACAGCAACCAGAACTTCGTGCCCGGCAACTCGGTGGACGGCAACGCGGACTCCTATTGGGAAAGCCCCAACAACGCATTCCCGCAATCCATCACCGTGGACCTCGGGGTGTCCGCTACGATCAGCTCGATAGTCCTGAAGCTCCCACCGGGCTGGGGCTCACGCAACCAGACGCTACAGATTCTGGGCAGCACCAACGGTTCCACCTTCAATTCAATCGTGGCCTCGACCACGTATACCTTCAACCCATCCACTGCCAACACGGTGACCATCAACGTTCCGGCCGGCACGACGGCCACCCACGTGCGGGTCACCATCTCCGCCAACACCGGCTGGCCGGCCGGGCAACTGTCCGAACTTCAGGTCATGGGAACCTCAGGCTCGCAACCCAACCCTGACCTAGCGCTCAACCGCCCGATCACGGCCAGCAGCATCACCCAGACCTATGTGGCCACCAACGCGGTCGACGGGAACTCCAGTACCTACTGGGAAAGCGCCGCGGGATTCCCGCAGACGCTCACCGTGGACCTCGGCAGCTCACAGTCGGTCAGCAGAGTGTCACTCAATCTGCCTCCGGCCGCGTCCTGGTCCACCAGGCAGCAAATTCTGTCCGTAGAGGGCAGCCCCACGGGTACCACATATTCCACTATCGTGGCTTCGTCCACCTATACGTTCAACCCGGCCACCGGCAACACGGTGACCATCACGTTCAGCTCGGCCAGCACCCGCTTCGTCAGGCTGAACTTCACGAGCAACACCGGCGCAGCAGGAGCGCAACTGTCCGTGCTCTCCGTCTACGCCGCGTAGTGACCGCCAGGCCCGGCGCTGCCGCTAGGGCGCGCCGGGCCGGGCTCTCCACTGCCGACACCCACCCCCTCCCCAGCGCGCCCCGATCGCGGCGCCGCTTACGCCGCCTGTCGGGTCCCATTGGGCAAGCCGCCCCACCCACGCGTCCCTGCGGTGTTTCGCTACCGTCCGTTCTGAGTAAGTCGCATTCAGCAAGCGACCCCAACGGCGATCCTGACGGTTTGCTCCCCTGACCCTGCCCGCACCATGATCGGCAGGCAGGACGGCTCGGCCACGTAGAAACCGCCCGCGTAGGCGCGCCAGCCGGTTTGCCCCACGCACGGCACGTGGTGGGTGACCGGGCCGGTCGTCGCGACCCCGTTCCACTCCAGGCGGGCACCGACCACCCCATCACCGACGGCCAGCTCGACCTCGGCGTCGGCCTTGACCACGAGGCCCTGCTTCGCGAACAGCTCACCCGGCTGGCCAACATCGTTGGCCTGCAACACCTTCTGCGTGGGCAGCGCTACCACGCCGAGCACGACCTCCAGGGTGCGCGGAGGCTCCGGCACGGTATCGACCGCGGTGGCGCATTGCTCCGGCCGCGCCGGGGTGGGCTGCGGCACCGGTCCCGGCTTCGCCTGGCTACAGGCAGACACGATCAACACGAGCGCACCTGCCACTGCTTTACGCATACCCATGGTGAGTCGTTCACCCGCTGTCCGGTTCCGCGCTAGAGACGGCTCGCTGGAGCCCGTGCATTCCGTCACGGCAAGAGCTGTCTTCTAAGAAGTCTTGGGCTGGCCGGCACAAGTCGGCTTGGATCGCCGCCACCTTCACTGTGACCTAGGCGGCGCACGTCGACTGGCCCAAACCCAGGGGGTTATGGCGGTTCGGGGCCGATGTGGTAGATGCGG
>NZ_BONY01000039.1 GCF_016862955.1 Rhizocola hellebori
TGGGTGTGGCGGGGGTGGGGGGCGTGATGGTGACTGGGACGGGGGGAATGGCTGTGGGGGGTGGGGCGAGGCTGGTGAGGGCTGCGCCGATGGCGAGGCCCGCCTCCTTGCCTGCTGCGGCGGCACCGAGCTCGCCCGGGGCGACCGTCACCTGACGCCGCAGGGTTTCGGCCCGGTCCGGGGTGGTGATCCAGGCTTGGGACCATCCGGCCCGCGCGAACAGTTCGGCGCTCGCGGCCAGCGTATCGTCGAGTATCTGGCCGGCCAGGGACGGTCCAATGACGACGGACACCGGGTGCCATCGCGGCAGCGCCAGCTGCCGGCGCGCGCGCACCAGCATCCGGCGCGCGGTGGCCGAAGGGCCGGGTTGCCGCCACTGCCCGTGCGGCCAGCTCACGCTCGCCAGCGCGATGAGGCGCGGCGGGTGTGACCGGGCCACCGCGATCACGGCGCCCGACTCGCCAAGGCAGATGCCCACGCCCCGGCCGTCCTCCTGCTTCATGGCAACCTCCCGGGTTCGGCTCAAACGGTGGCGTTGGCGGCGAGCAGGGCGGGGGTCGGCAGGATGGCCGCCTGCACCTGGGCCAGGCCGCCGGCCTCGACCAGGTAGCCCCGGCCGGGCACGGCCTTGGGCGGGGCCTCCCGGGGCAGCCGGATGCGCAGGATGTCACCGTCGTCTGTGCCGGGTCGCAGCAGCAGACCGGTACGCGACATGGTGACCGCCCGCTGCCACGCCTGCATGCCGCGGAACGCCTCGGCCCGCCCGGCGACGACGATGTGGGTGGCGACCGCGACGTGGGCGAACAGACGGTCGAGGGCGGCGCCCACGCCCGGCCCCATCGTGTCGACCCCGTCCACCAGCAACAGTCCCCGGCCTTGCGGGGGCCAGCAGGACAGCTCGTCGAACGACCCGGCCAGTTCGGTCAGTTGCGCCGGGTCCCAGCCGGACGGATCGGCCGCGACGACGCAGATGGCCGCATCGGGCGCGCTGAACCGGGCTGCCGCGGCGAACACGCGCAGCGCCGTGGTGCGGCCGCTGCCGGGCGGGCCGGCCACGACGGCATGCATGCCGGGGGCCAGGGCCAGCGCGGCCACCTTGAGATCGCGGTAGTAGCGCCCGATGCCGAACCGCCAAGTCGTGCCGGTCACCGCCGATACCTTGAGGATTTCCGCCGCGGGAACAGTCTCGGGCAGAACACCGATCGTCGCCGTGCTTGCCGCATCCGGGTACATCGCGACAACGCGAGCCACCGCACCGTTCCCGTACCGTCCAATGTGGAGTTCGTGTTGGGTCTGCAGGTCGATGGCGCGAAGCCCGCGCAGATCGGGCACGTCGCGCACGCGCAGCCCGAGGCCGGTGTAGGAGCTGGCGTCGGCCAACCGCAGGCACAGCTTCGTGGGCAGCTGGGCCAGTACCCGGCCGGGCACGGCACGCTCATGGGGTGCCGAGATCAGCAGCCGCAGACCGGCCGTGACCCCGTCGCGCAGCAGCCGCTCCAAGCGCTGGGCGGCGTCGGCCAGCCCGGCCCGCTCGGCACCCTCCACGACCGCACTCCAGCCGGCCAGCACGAGCAGGACTTCCGGGCCGGGTGCCCCGCTGGCGCGCCTGCGGGCGACCTCGCCGTCGAGCAGATCCAGCACCCGGCTGAGCCGCTCGCCGTCGTCGGATCCGACGATCGCCACCACATGCGGCAGGGCGATCAGCTCGTTGAGGCCGCGCCCCACCCCGTCCAGGATGAAGATTTTCAGACGGTCGGGTGGACGGCAGCGCGCCAAGCCCAGGCAGGCCGCGGCGAGGACCGCGCCGGTGGAGTCCGCGTCGGCGGCCAGCACCAGGGTGCCGCCCGCCTCGGGCTGCCACCGCCAAACATCGCTGCGCTGCTCATCGGGAAGGTCCACTATGGCCAGTGGCACCGGGCCGTCGCCGTCGGGCAGGGTCCACGCGTCGACCTCGGCCGGCAGCGGCGCTGGCCACGGCACCCGGGGCGGGTCGTAACCGCCCTGCCGCGCGGCCCCGATAGTGGCCTGCAGCAACAGTTCCAGGTCGGTCGGGCCAGCCGCGGCGGCCGGGCTGACCGCCGCCTGCGACTGCGGAAGCAGGCCGAACGGGGTGACATCGAGACGCTGCGCCGCGTCCGCCGACACGGCCGCTGAGACGAGCGCCGACTGCAGCGCGACGATCTCGCCCGCGCCCAGGCGTACGTAGGCCCGGCCCGGCCGACGCCGGTCGATGTCGGCCGCGTTGCGGGTCCCGAGGACGTCGCGCGAGTCCGCATCGTCCTGAACCCGCAAAGCGACCCGCAGGTTCGTGTTGGCCCGGATCTTCCCGTCGACCACGCCCTGCGGCCGCTGGGTAGCCAGCAGCAGATGGATCCCCAGGCTCCGGCCCCGTTGCGCCACATCGATCAGCGCCGACAGGAAGCCCGGCAGCTCCACGGCCAGAGTGGCGAATTCGTCGATCACGATGACGAGCCGCGGCAGCGGCGGAGAGGGTGCCAGATAGTCGGCGAGGTCGCTCACGCCCGCGTCGCGCAACCGGCGTTCCCGGTAGCGCAGCTCGGCCCGCAGACAGCGCAAGGCCCGCGCGGCAAGGTGTTCGTCCAGATCGGTTACCAGCCCGACCGTGTGCGGCAGCCCCGCGCATGCGTCGAAAGCGCCGCCGCCCTTGAAGTCGACGAGCAGGAAGGTCAGGTCGTCGGGCGAATACTTGCACGCCAGCGAGGCGACCAAGGTTCGCAGCAGCTCACTCTTGCCCGAGCCGGTCGTCCCCACGACCAGACCATGTGGACCGTCGGCGAGCAGATCCACTGTCAGCGGGCCGTGTTCGGTGACGCCAACTGTCGCTTGCAGGCCCGAAACCCCACGCCGCCACCACGCGAAGATCGTCGCCGGGTCGAGCTCGGCGACCGGGCGGCCGAGCCCGTCGGCACTGGCCGCCGCCGCCAGCAGGAGGTCGAAAAGCCTTGCCTGATCGGGCAGGAGAGCCGCCGCGACCGGCTGTTCCGGGTCGGTCCACCGGGCCAGGGCGCGCGCGGAAGCGGTACACACCTGAAGGGAAGCTTGAATTGCGGTCAGGCCCTGGGTGCGCTCACCGGTCACCGCATCGGTCACGGTGGCCAGACCGTCGGGGGTCAGCTCGAGGAAACTGCGGCACACCGACGGCAGCCGCTCTGGGCGTGAGGCGATCACCAGGGCACGGCCACCGCCGCGCGACAGCTTGCCCAGCAACGAGGCCACCGCACCGGTCAACAGGTCCTCCCCGTCGACGACCACCACGACGTGCCGGGTGGTGGCGGGCGTACCTCGGCCGACGAGCGCCGGCGTCGTCGCGGGCGTCGTCTCGGCGGTGAGGCGGGTCAGCAGCGCCACCGCGCCCTCGGCGTCGGTGGCGATGCGCGGCGCACCGTCCTCGCCGGCCAAGTGCGGCAACCACTTCGCCCAGTCCCAGTCGGAAAGCAGCCGGGGGTCGAGCACCAGGGCCAGGTC
This sequence comes from Rhizocola hellebori, assembly GCF_016862955.1. Lineage (GTDB taxonomy): Bacteria > Actinomycetota > Actinomycetes > Mycobacteriales > Micromonosporaceae > Rhizocola > Rhizocola hellebori. The sequence goes on from NZ_BONY01000039.1 coordinate 3,487, forward strand.
TATATCGGCCGGGCCGTGCCGGGTGACGAGATCGACGACTACCGCTGCGATCGTTCTGCGCGCGATCTGCAGCGGGCCGACCGCGCCGAGTCCGGAGCGCTCGCGCAGGTCGACGATCACCGGTACGTCCACCAGAGTGGCCCGCGTCTGCAGCACCTCGGCCAGATACGGCAGGGCCGGCAGCGTGTCGCCCCGGCGGCCCAGGTCGGGCCGCCAGGGCAGGTTGCCGATGCCGACCGGCACCCTCAGCTCATCGGCGTCGCCGGGCCGGACCTCCCACAGCCGCCGCCCCGACTCCGAGCGCAGCGCAAGCTCGCCGAGATCGGTGAACCCGGCGCGGGCCGCGTCACCGGCGACTGTTCGCGCCTCGTCGAGGTCCGCACCGAACCGGGCCGCGGCCGCCTCCTCCTGCGCCGCGATCCGGGCCTTGTCCTTCTTGGCCCGGAACTTGCCCTCCACCCACCGCGCCAGCCCCATCATCGGCGTCATCGCGGTCATGACCAGGAAGAACGGGCTGAACACCAGCGCCATGACCACACCGATCGGCAGCGGTGCGAGCAGCAGCAGCCACGAAAGCGGGGCCGGGACCGGTGGTGGCGCGGGCGGTTCGGGCACCGTCACTTGCGGGACGGGTGCCACGGTGGCCACGCGGGGAGTCCTGATCAACGGTGACCGGCCGTGTACGTCCACTGTGGACTCGCCATACGACGCCGCGCTGGCCGCCCGGGACAGCCGGAAGACGGTGGCGCCCAAAGCGATGATCGAGCCTCGGTCCATCCCGGCGGGCGTCGGCAGGTCTGCGGCCAGCGCCTGCCCATCGATTCTTATGACTTCTTCGATCAGCGGGCTGATCTGGCATCCGGCCGCGGTGACCTCGATGCGCACCGCGGGCCGGGTCACCGTTGCGTGGGCGAAGCCGGGTGCGGCGGCGGGCCCCAGGGCGAAGACTCCGTCCCCAACGCGAAGGCGCAGGCCAGAATCGGGCCCGGCGATCTCGGTGAGGTCGATCAGACCCCTTGCCGCTTGTGCGGCGGGTTCCTCCTGCGCGCGCAGACTCAGCACCGATCCGGCCCGCAGCGCCAGCTCGGTGATCCGATCGTGCACGGTCACCGGGACACCGTCGAGATCCATGACGGGGGTTCGGGCCGATGCGGCCGGCCACAGCACGTCCAGCAGTTCGCCGACAGTCACGTCGGCGGCCATCGCGCCGAGGCTCACATCCAGCACGGGCCGGACGACATCGGCAAAGCGCTGGTCGCTGATGCTGAACCTCATGCCACACCGTCCACATCACCGGTCGTCATTCCTGCGCGGTCGACCGGCATTCGCCGCCGACGCCCGCGACGGTTCCCGGGGATCCACAGCGGACGATTTACCACGTAAGGTGGCCACGTGGCCGTGAGGATTCCCCCCGACTCCCCCGCCGGCGCCGCGGCGACCTCGCCCGCCTCCGCCGACGCGGTCATCCCGGCCCAGCCGCAACAGCGGATGCAGCTGCCCGCGGCCACCCTGGTCCGGTTCCGCGACGGCGATGTGGAGGCGCTCAGCGAGGTCTACGACCGGTACGCCCGCCCGGTGTGGTCTGTCGCGATCGGAGTGACCCGCACCGATCAGCTCGCCCAGGAGGCGGTGCAGGAGACGTTCATCCGAGCGTGGCAGGCGGCCTCCTCCTACGATCCCGAACGTGACCTCGGGCCGTGGCTGCTCACCATCGCCCGCTACACGGCGCTGGACATGATGCGCCGCGAGCTGCGGCCCACCCGGGGCGGCCACGAGGCCGAGCAGGACGCCGTGGTCGAGTCGCCCGGCATCGATCAGGCCTGGACCTCCTGGGTGGTGCAGGAGGCGCTCGGCTCGCTGGGCACCGAGGAGCGGGAGATCGTGCGGCTGTCGTTCTTCGAGGATCTGACCCAGGTGCAGATCTCGGAGCGGCTCGGGCTGCCCCTGGGCACCGTGAAGTCCCGTTCGCACCGCGCTCATCGGCATCTCGCCGAGCTGCTCGCGCACGTGCGCGACAATCCCGAATCCGACACCGGGGAACCGGGCCTACCCCGCGGCCCGTATTCAGATCGAGGAACGGGCCAACGACGGAGGGATTCTCGATGAACGCCGGCCTCCGCAACGATGACGCCTTCGTGGACCGGCTCACCGCCTACCTCGACGAGCGGGCAGAACGCGCTTCCGCCGACTCCGGCGTGGCCGAATTCGCCGCGCTGGCCGATGAGCTTCGGGCCCCGGCCACCTGGAGCGCGCCACCGCCCTTTCTGCGCGATAGCATCCTCAGCCGGGTGAGCGACCAGGCAACCGCGGCCGCCACACCTGTGCCGGCCGAACCTGTGGTGGCCGCGCCCGCAACACCTGTGCCGGCCCAACCGGTGGCGGCCGCACCCGTAACACCTGTGGCGGCCGCGCCCCAACGGCAAAAGGCGCGTGCCGAGCGCTGGCGCCCCAGCTGGGGACGCCTCACCTGGGCGATTCCCGTCGCGGCATTCGCTGCGGCCGTGTTCACCTTCGGCGTGCTGGCCGTAGACAGGGCGCTGCAGCCCGGCCCGCCCGCGGGCGAAACGTATGTGGCCAGCGGCACCCAGCTCGCTCCGGACGCCACGGCCACCGTGGTGGTCGCGGCGAATCCGTCCGGCTTCTCGCTGCGGGTGCAGGCAACCGGCCTGCCCGCGGCCGCGCCCGGCTCCTACTATTCGGCCTGGCTGCACGGCCCCCGCGGAGTGGTGCCGCTCGGCTCCTTCCATCAGCGCCAGGAGGGCAGCTCGGTGGCGCTGTGGAGCGGAGTGGACCCGAAGGACTACACCGCTCTGGTGATCACGCTGCAGGCCGAGGGCGAGCCGCCGAGCCCGTCCAACGCTGTCGTCATGACGGCCACCCTGAAGCACTGAACATGACACTGTGGACAGTTGGCAACTGTCCACAGTGTTGGCCTGTAAGCACGTCAGCGGTTGGCCCAGGCGGGCGCCGCTTCCGGGGCTGTCGGCGGCTCGGGGGCCGGCTCCCGTGTTCCGTGATGGTCCTGCCAGTCGCGTAGATCGGCCTGGTACCGCGTATAGGAAGCGGCATAGGTGTGCTGGTCGGCTTGTGCCTGGCGGCAGATCTCGGCCCGTTCCCGGCAGGTGGCCACCAGCTCGGTGAGTTCGGAGGAAACCTGGTCCAGGATCCCGGCGGCCGCGTCGAGCTCGTCGGTCACCAGCCGGGTGAGCTGCCCACCGACCATCACCCCGGTGCCCAGGGCGGCGCGAGCCGATTCCATCATCGACGCGGCCTCCTGCGCGGCGGCCTCCAGCGCGTTGGCCGCTACGTCGTAGTCCTCGGCAAATGGCATGTCAATGCCTCCTTCTCGTCCGCGCGCAGTGGGCCAGGCCGTGCGCGATGGCCGGGACGCTCATCCGTCCCGGCCATCCGCCAGCTGGGCGATCCCGCCGCGGGATCGCGGGATCCGCGCGCCCGTGCCCGCCTCAGACGCGGACGATCCCGGTGTTCATCACGTCGTTGAGCTGCATGGCCTGGGCGTTCATCGCGTGGCCCAGCGACCCGGCCGACTCGGCGGCGGCCGCGGCCACGGTGTTGAACTGGGCCGCGACGTCGGTCAGCTGTGCGCCCAGGCGGGCCAGGTCGGCGCGGAACGCGTCGAACAGTTCCTGTACCTGTGCGGTCGTTTCGGTGACGCGGGCGTCCAGCTCGATGCCGACCTCTTCGGCCTGGGCCCGGTTGGCACCGGTCCACTGGATGCCGCCAAAGCTCGACATGACCGAGCGGGACTCCTGGCTGACCGACTGCAGCGCGGACACGACGGCCATCTGGGCTCCGCTGATCTGCTCCTGCAGACCGGCCACCGCATTGTCCGTAGTGGACACGATGTTTGTGCCGCACGCGACGAGGCTGTCACCCAACACCCGGTAAGCGGCGGCGTGTTCCTGGATCTGCGCGACATCTCCGCCGAGGATTCCAGTGCTCATCTCTTCCTCCCGATCTGGTGTCTCCATGGCGACCGTTGTGCCGCCTGGTTGTTTGGTATTCGCTTGTAGGTGGGCTTACGGTTCGCGTTACTCGTAAACGAAGTCCCCGGTGTCGAAAGTGGACGATTCCTCGAAGGTGAACATCTCCACGTCGCTGAAGCTCTCGGCCGGCTGTGTCGGGGCCAGGTCCGCGTAGTAGAAATCCGCGTCCTGGAAGGAGAATTCGCGGGTCTCGAAGGCCTGCCCTCCGAACGGCGACATGTCGCCGGAGGCCCAATCCACCGACGTCTGCACGAGGAAAGGTGCGCCGTCGAGTGGGTTGAGACCGGCGCTCTCCTCTGGCAGCAGGCTCCCGTCGGGCATCACCGTGCCCTCGGGCAGGAAGGCCGGTTGCGGGATGACGGTCCCGTCCAGGGCTGTCGCCACGACCTGATCAGGCGGCCCGAACGACAGCGCCATCCCTTGCGGCGCAAGCCGTTGCACGCCGTCCTGCCAGGCGAAGCGTTCCTCGACCTCGCGGCGGTAGATCTCGTCGTTGACGATCTGCCGCATCGCCTCGGACTGGTTCGCGCCCATCTTCAGGCCCTGGACCGTCTCATCCATGGCCGCGCCGAACAGCATCCCGGCCGGGCCGCCATACTTCCAGCCCTTCTCCGCGCCGACCACGAGCCCGATTGTCCCGTTGACGAGCGCGCCGTACGGGCCGAAGGCCCTCCAGCCGACGAAGGCGCCTTCGGCAGCGCCCCAAGTGCCCAGCGCCGTGGCGCCGATGAGGGGACCGGCCTGCTGTATGCCGGTGAGGAGGCTGGCATCGAACCGTTGTGCCTCCACGTCGACACCAAGCTGCTCCGCTTGCGCGCGTAGCGATTCGGTCGATATTCCGCCGAAGCCTTCCTCGAACCAGTTGTCGATCGGCCGCCCGTCCGGGCGCAACACGGACTCCTCTGGCAGGTTCTGGTCCAGGTTCGGCATCCGGTCGTCCAGGTCTGGGCCACCCCGCCTGCGCAGGCCGGCCAGCACGATCGGCAAGTCTTCGCCCTGCCCGCTCAGCGTCCGCCCACCGAAGCTGTCCACCACCGTGATCGCGCCGGGCTCCTCGCTGAAGTTGGAGAGCCCGGCCCGCCGCAAGGGTGCCACGTCGCTGCCGAACGGTGGGATGTCGTCGGGCGCAGGGTCCACGGGCATCCGCATCAGGTCGGGCAGCGGCCCCTGCGGCCTGAACATCGGCTGCGGGAGCACCGTCCCGTCAAAAGCCGTCGCGGGGGCCCGCTCGATGCGCCCGAAAGTCAACACCGTGCCCGATGGCGCGAGCTGCTCCACGCTTGTGCGGTAGGCGATCCGGTCATCGACCTCACGGCGGTAGATCTCGGTGTTGAGGAGCTGCTGCATCGCCTCGGACTGGTTCGCGCCCTCCTTCAGCTGCTGGATCTGGGTGCCGAACATGTTCACCCCCACGATCTGCCCGACGAGATTGCCTGCCTCCCAACCCTTGCGGACACCGACGACGAACCCGAGCGTGCCGTTGACGATCGCACCGGGCGGCCCGAACTCGAAACCGGTCAGCGCGCCCTGGGTGGCGCCCCAGCCACCCAACACCGTGGCCCCGGTGGTTCCGAAGATGAAGGGGGCCCACTGCTGCACCCCTTCCAGCAGTCTGGCCTGGGAGCGCTGGGCTTCCGCGTCCTGGCCGAACTGCCGCGCCTGTTCACGCAGAAGCTCGGTCGACATGCCCGCGAAGCCTTCACTGAACCAGTTCTCCGGCGTCTTGGATATTTCCGGGTCTTCAACGGTGGGCAACCGGTCCGCAAGCTCCGGCCCACCCGCGGCCAGAATGAGCGGCGCGCTTCCGTCGCCGCCCTCTCGGAAGCCGGCCAACAGCACGTCCGCGCCGGCGTCGCCGCGCAGGATCTGCGCACCGGAGCTGGTCGCCGCCAGCCTTTCCGGACGCTGGACTCCTGCATTGGCGTCCGGAGCTCTTACCTGGGTACCGAGTGCATCGACCACTTTGGACAGACCATCGACGACGAAGGGCGCGGCAGCTCGGGGATTGGCCCCCTTGAACACCTGCTCGAGGATGGCGCCCACCTCGGCGATGCGCTGGGTCACCACGGCACGGTTTCCCACCACGCTGGTACGCGGATCGTTGAGCGCCGCCACGGCCTGCGAGAGGAACGACCCGGCGAGGAAGGCCTGACCCGCATCGGCCGCGGTGATGGCCCGGGTCAGGTTGCCCAGGACCCCTGTGCCCTGGCCGATCGCCCGCAAGGTGGCCTGCGCCTCCTTGTCGAAGCCGAATAGCGAGCTGCCGAGGCTGGTCGGGGTACCAAAAACACCTCTGGGATCGGAGAAAGCCGTCGCACCGGCGGACACTGCGAGCAGCCCGTTGCCGAACGCGTTGGCGAGGTCGCCGTTCTCGATCGCCTGGACCAGGCCCGCGGCGGGGACGACCATCCTGGTCAGGTCCCGCGCGGTGGTGCCGAGCTGCACCAGGGCTTTGCCGAGCGAGACGTCGCCGCCCATGCTGCGCAACAGTTCCCCACCGTTGCCGAGCGCGGTGGAGAACGCGCCCAGACCGGCCCCGATGCTGCCCAGCAAGGAATCCGCCTGGGTGAACCGGATGACCGAGGTGCCGATGTCGAGCGCCCGCTTCGCGTTGATGAGGAAGTTCAAAGTCTCGTCGCCTTGGAACAGTGTCTTCACGAACTCCATCTGCGATGTCTGGAGCACCGTGGCCGAGACCTCGCCGAACACCTCGGCCCCCGCCGTGAAAGCGGACAGGCCCGAGCCGATGGCCGCCAGCCAGTCCCCTTCCACGGCATGGAACGCCGCCTCACCCAGGCTCAGCGCCATGGCCGCCGCGCCCAAACCCAGCCCCGGCACGAAAAGTGACGCCACACCGAGAGCGATCTTGCCCACCTGGAAGATCGCCTTGAACGGATTGTCCTTCCAGGACTCAAGAATCGCCTTGCCCACCGACTTGATGGTGTCGAACACCCGCGACAGCGTGCTCTTCTTCTTTCGCCGGATCCCGGTCAGCACACCGAGTTCGTCGAAGGACCAGGAGAACTTGTATTTGCCGAGATCCTGTTTGTGGCCACCCGGAATCCCCCATTGGCGGGCGACGAGAAGGAATTCCGGGTTCTTGCGCACCGCATCGGCGTTGCGCAGCCGCAGCCGCGCCCGGCCCAGCACGCCCAGCACACTCTCGCCGACGACCGCGGTGAGCTGCCGCTCGGTCAGCGCCGGTGGGCCGGTGACCGCGATGGTCCGGAAGGCCGCGACGACTTCGATGATGCGCTGGCGCAATTGCGGCCCGGTGGTTGCCTGGCGAAGGTAGCCGAGCGCCGCGATGAACTGGCCCTGGATCGCCGGGGACTGGGCCAGCGCCGCCGGGATCTGGCTCGCCACGAACGCGAACAGCTGCTGCTGCAACGATTCGGTGAGTTCGGCCGGCACCGGTCCGGACAGGTCGATGCCGAGCGCCGCCATTCCCCTGTCCAGCAGGGCGGCCAAGCCCGCGATCGTGGTGCCGGTGAGGACACCCGTGCGCAGCCCTAGCTGAAGGATCTGCCCGATCCCCGGTTCGTTGAAGAACGCGAGCGGGTCTGGATCACCCTGGAAACCCGTTGGCAGCAAAGCACTTTGCAGCAATCGGTTGGCTCTCAGGTAGGCCACCGCGTCAGCGAAGCGCTGCGCCGGGGTCCCGCCCGGGTCGGCCCAGCCCACCCGCTCCGCGAAGGCGAGCGTCTGCACGAGCTGGGTGTCGTCCGGGCCGGTGAGGTCCTGCCCGACCAGGAAGGCGGGCAGCCAATCGGCGATGGCCGGGAACGCCGCCTCGGTCTGTGCCACGATCGTGGCGACGTCGCCGCCGCCGGTGGTCGCGAAGTCATAGGTGGCAACAACATCGCCGAGCGTGGGCAGGCCGGTGGCGAGCGCCAGCCGGCGGTCGAGCTCGAACGTGCCGGCTACCCAATCGGCGAGGCGGCCGGGGTCGGCGAGGACCTCGTTGACGGTCACGCCGTCGGCCCAGAAGTCCTGCCAGAAAACCTCTGTGCCGCCTCGGGTGTTGCGCTGCCGGGTCTCGGCATCGCCGGACGGTCCGGCGTGCTCGATCCCAAGCCGCAGGGCCACTGTCCGCAGATCGGCCACCTGTTCCGGTACGAGTTCCGGCCGTTGGCCGGCCAGCAGCGCAGGCAAGACCGCGGGGCTGAGCCGGGCCAGGGCCGCGTCCAGTTCCGGATCCGCTCCCGGCGGGGCGAGCCCGGCCAGGACGGCACGCAGATCGACCGGGCCGCCGAAGCCGATGAGATCAGTGATCGCCATCCCTAGCTGCTCGGCCGAAACGCCCAGTCCGGACGCGATGCGCTGGGGGTCCAAAGTGAACTGTTCGGCCAGGCCCGCCTTGTCCGCCACACCCGACGCGAGCCGGGAAAACCCGTCCTGTACCAACGCCAGCTGCACCGGCACCTGACTGGGCAGATCGGCCAGCTTCAGCGCGCCCACGCTTTCGCGCCGTATGGTCTCCGCCCGCGTCGCAGTGTCCGCCAAGACCTTGGCCAGGTCCCGCACCCCGCGAATGTCCAGCCCGACGTAGGCCATCGAAACCACTCCCGTCACCCGAAGGTTGTCGACTCCCCGGGTTCGCCGCATCCCAGCGCAACGGTTCCCATCAATCTCGCGCGTTTTTTCGGGAACCGGCGGCAGCGCTCACGGCGAAAGCAGGTGAACGAGATCGAGTCCACACAGGAGGTACGCCGTGTCGGTCGACGTCAGCACAGCAAGGGTTCGCGACATCCCGGATGACCGGTGGGCGGGCACGCCGCTGGCAAGCGCGCACTGGTTGGAGAGCACGACCGGGTTCCCGCAGGGAAGCGTCGGCGCTCACGACAGCGGCGGCGGCGCCGAGGTGGTCTGCGCCGTGCGCGGATTCCGGCTCACCCGGCAACAGGTCACCGAGGTCCTGGCGTTCGCCGAATTCCTGGCCGGTAGCGCCCTCACCCCGGCCGACCGGGCCGAGATCGAGGAAGACATCATCGACGCGTTCGAGGACTCTCCGAAAGCGGCGGTGAAGTTCCTGCAGCCCATCTCGGGCGGGGTGGCCCGGATGGGTTCCATGGACCCGATCGAGCGCTGCCAGCGGCGGCTACACGCGCTGACCAGCAGCTATACCGTCGATCAGCGCAAGCGTAGCGACGGCGCGGATCCCGACCCGGTCATGTCGGTGGTGGGACGCTACAACCCCCTCGTGCGCTACTGGGCCTCCACCGGCATCGTGCTCGTCGAAGATGCGCTGAGCGCCCGTTTCCAGCAGCACCAGCTCGTGCTCTCCCTCATCGGCCGAGAACCCGAGCCGGCCCAGTTCCTGCGGGAACGCCTGCTGGCCCGCCTCGGCGACGCGGGTGCGGTCGAGATCGCCGACCTTGCCGCGGCGGAGTTCCGGCTGCTGTCGATGCGCGCGTGGCTGCGCGATCTGGGCGAGGCCACCCTGCGGATCCTGCGCGCGGATCTCCTTCGCGCCGTGCCGTCCGCGCTCGACATGGACATTGTGGTCCAGCAGGTCGGTTTCCGCGCGGCTCTAAGCGCCAGCTGATCCTTGCCGGGCGGCCTGCCGGACCGCGCGCGCTGTTCGGATCGCGGCGAGCACGGTCACGAGGCTGGCCACTGTCCACAGTGGATAGGCCACCCAGCGCGTGTCCAGCGCCGTCTTATCGAACGCGCCGCCGGCCGAGGTGACCGCCTGGTACACCCAAAAAAGCCCTTGGACCAGCACCGCGATCAGAACGCTGGCCCACGCCCACGCCCATGCGGCGTTGCGCCGCGTTCGGACCAGCCAAATGACCACGGCGACGGCAGCCACCACCGACCCGGCGATCCAAAACCTGTCGGCCACGATCGTCGCATCGCCACGAGGCATCAGCTGCTGCCACACTTCATAAGCCAACCAGGCGGGTACCACGTCGGCGCTGCCATGGGTCACCACGGTAATCCGGTCCTCGTAATGGCCCACCGCCATGATCGTGTGGAACACATCGAGGATCGCCCAAAGACTCAACGCAAGCACCAACACACGCGCCGAAGCCCGCAGCTCAACCGTCGCCTGTTCCACAAGTCCCCGTTCCGTCGAAGGTCACCGTCGAGTATGCCGCCTGCCCGTGACCATCCCCCCGGCCCGGGGTGGGGTGGGCGTGCTGCAAGATTCAGGTGTGGCCAAGCTGACTGACTTCCTCATTGAGTATCTCGGAGATTGGCCCGGCACGCCGGGGCTGACCATTGCTGGAGCCGAGGTGCGTATCCGTCCTGGGTGGGACGGGCAGCTGCGCGAGGTGGTCGGTGTGGGCAGCCCGCAGAGCGCGGTGATCTCCGTGCCGCCCAGTTCCGCCACGCTGGCGCGCGATCGGGTGCTCAGCTGGGAGCAGGCTCAGGCGGCGCTGCCCGAGGTGTTCGCTCGCCCGGACAGCCGGGTCTATTACGGCACGTTCCGGTGGACCTACCAGCCGACCGATCTTCCCGATGCCGGGGTTTGGATTCCGGCCGACGATCCGCTTGTGCCGCCGTGGCTGCATCCCTTCGGGGGCGACGTGCTGATGACGCTGATCGACGGGAAGTATGCCGCAGGGGTGGGCATCAAGCGGCACAACGCTTCTGGTCTAGAGATTTCTGTGGGTACCGAGCCCGAGCACCGCGGCAAGGGATTGGCCGCCGGCCTGGTGGCGCAGGCGGCGCGATGGATCCTGGCCCAGGACGCGGTGCCGATCTACCTGCACGATCCGGCCAACGTCGCCTCGGACCGCACGGCCAACGCGGCAGGGTTTCCCGATGAAGGCTGGCAGATTCTGGGCATGGGTTAGCCCGCGGCGCTGCCCCTCAGCCGCACCGCGATCGCGACCGTCCAGATGAGCCACGGGAACGCGGCCAGCCGTTCCAGCGTGCCTGCGCCCACACCTACGTCGGCCTGGGTCAGGAACAGCGCGGTGCCCGCCACCCCGGCCAGGCCCAGGGTGAGGCTGATCCCGCGCATCGAGCCCAGGACGGAAGGCCGACGGGCCAGCGATGCCACGAGCATGCCGGCATTGGCCAGTACAAAAATCAGCATCGCCGCAAGAAAGTGATTGTTCTCGTTCACGTCGGCCGGATAGAGCCCGGCCAGGAGATAACCACTCGCGCCCGCGAGCGTCAGCACCTGTGCCGTCCGCGCGCAGATCCCTTCCCCGAGCGCCGACCAGGTGAGCAGGGCCCCGAGCGCGAGCAGCACGCCAGTGGCGATCATCGCGCTGTTCATCGCCACATGCCAGGGCGAGCAGACCTCGCGCGGCCGGGAAGTGTCCCACACCCCGCAGGTCACGTTGCCAAGGTCGCTGATGTTGTTGGTGGCCCAGCTGAACGGCGGATGTCGCCAGGCCAGCCCGGTGACCACGTTCGCGACCAGGAACAGGGGTGTGGCCAGCAGCCAGCAGTAGGCGCCCAGGCGGTGTGTTCGCATCAGCTAACTTCAGCGTCCGGCGGTGACAGCCGCACTGGGCCCAGCCCGTCAAAATCGGGTAGGGCCAGGCATACCGCCGGCATTCGAGGAGTGCCTAGACTTCGCGTCATGCTGCAGGTTGAAGCATTCGCAGATGAGGATGTCACCGAGGCCTGGACACGGATCGAGGCGGGGCTGAGCCGTGTCCTGCCCGCTTCGCTGCCGCGCCTCGCGCCGCCGGCCGAGGTGGAGGCGATCGAAGAGGCGGAAGCCGTGCTGGAATTGGTGCTGCCACAGGATTTCCGGGCCAGTCTGCGCATCCACAACGGAACGGCATGGGGTCTGCCCAGCCCGGTTCCGCTGGAGTGCCTCTTCGACGCCAGCGGAATCGTCGAGTCGACCAGGATGTGGCGCACCACGATCGATGCGGACCCGGTCTTTGACGACCCCCGGGTCTGGGCCTTCATGGTCGACGAGAGCAGGATTCATCTCAACGGGCCGGTGCGGCCGACGCTGAGCGCCGAGGGCAGGGTGTGCGTCGGCACCATGAACGGCGACGTGCACTGGTTTCTCGACCTCGATCCGCCACCGGGCGGCACACCGGGACAGGTGATCCGGATCGATCCCGAGTGCACCGCATGGGACGTCCTCGCGCCGTCGTGGCGGCAGCTGCTGATCCGCTACGCCGAAGACCTGGAGCTGTTCGCGACCACTCCGGACAGCTCCGGTCTGGACATCGCACCGGAAGCCGGACCGGCGTGCGAATGGGGCAGCCGGACCGGCGTGCGAATGGGGCAGCCGGCCCAGCCCGCGCGGAGCACGCCCGGCTTATCTCCAGGAGGTTCAGGCGCTCAATCCCTACTCGTGGTGATCCGGCGGGTTATCCTGCGGTGGTGCTCAAGGGGTTCAAGGAGTTCATCACCAGGGGAAACGTCGTCGACCTCGCGGTCGGTGTGGTCATCGGCGCTGCCTTCGGCGCGGTCATCACCCAATTCACCGCCTCCTTCCTTGACCCACTGATCCGGCTGCTCACCGGCGGCAAGCAAGCCGGTGGCACCTTCACCATCGACGGCGTCGTCTTCGATTACGGCGCTTTCATCAACGTCCTCATCGCGTTTCTGCTCACCGCCATCGCCATTTATTTCTTTGTCGTGGTACCGATTAACCACCTCGCCAAGCGCAAAGCCTCCGAAGAGCTGAGCCGTGAGGCCCAGCTGCTCACGGAAATCCGCGACCGCCTTCCCGCGGACAGGTAGCCGGGAAACTCTGCGGCACTTGCCCTTGCGGCGATCACCGGGCAGGATCGCTGCGGGAGGCGACCATGGACGCTCTGGAATTCCTTCGGCTGCTGCTGCGCTATCTGCACCTCATCGGCTTCGCGCTGCTGCTGGGCGGCGTCGCGGTGCAATACTTCAACGGCCGCTATCAGGTGAACTGGGTCATGCGCATCGGCATCGGCGCGCTACTGACCTTCGGTGCGCTGCTGGCGATCCCGTTCCCGGCAGGCATCGACCTCAACTACCCCAAGCTCGCGGTCAAGCTCGGCATCGGTGTCCTCATCGGCGCCGCCATCGGCGTGGCCGTGGTGCGTGAGCGGGCCGGCAAGCCCGTCTCGAAAGGCCACTTCCTCGGCATAGGGCTGATGACCCTGCTCAACGCGGCGATCGCGGTCTTCTGGCGGTGACCATCTCCCGCAGTCCAGCAGCACGGCGCATCGGATGAGCCCGAGGTGGCTGTAGGCCATGGGATGGTTGCCCAGGCTCAGATTCTGCGCGACGTCATACATCTCCGGCATGAGTCCGGTAGGGCCGAGCAGTCCGAGGAATTGCTGAAACAGATCGTGCGCTTCGAGGCGGCGTCCGGTGCGGAGGTAGGCCTCGACAAGCCAGGTGGTACAGAGATGAAAACCGCCCTGATCACCGTCGAGACCGTCGTCCCAGTTGTATCGGCAGACGGTGGGCCCCACTCGAAGGTGCTTCTCCACGGCGTGCACGGTTTGCCGGAATCGGGGATCTGCGGGCTCGATCAGGCCGGTGAGGCCGACCCAGAGGGCGGCCGCGTCAAGATGGTCATTGTCGTATGCCTCGGTGAACGCGGCGACGTCGCCGTTCCAGCCCTTGGTCAGGACCTCCTCTCGGATTGTGGCAGCCAGCCTGGTCCACGATTCGATGTCCGCGTCGTGGCGTTGGGTCAGGGCCGCGATGTCGATCGCGCGCACCACGGCCCACCAGCACATGACCTTCGAATGCAGGTGGTGCCGTGGCCTTTGCGGAGGCTCCCAGATCCCTTGATCGGGATCGCTCCAGCCCACCGAAACCGCTTGGACCATGGCCAGAACGAGCCGCCACTCGTGTTCGGCGATCAGCGGGCCGTCCCCTGCACCGCGAGCCGCTCTGGTCTCTACCACAGCGGCGACGAGGTCCACCACCGGACCGAAGATGTCGCGCTGGATCTGGTTGTCGGCCTGGTTGCCGACTCGCACCGGCCCTGAGCCGCGGTGTCCCGCGACGGTGGTGATCTGCGCTTCGAGCCCCAGCTCGCGCCCGTCGAGGGTGTACAGCGGGCGCAGCCGCTCCGGGTGCCCATGTGTTTGAGCGACACAGCGTTCGATCCAGCCAAGCAGCGCTTCGGCCTCCGCTAGCGAGCCGAGCCTGACCAATTCCCGAGCCGACATCGACGCATCGCGAATCCAGCAGTAGCGGTAGTCCCAGTTGCGGCTGGCCCCCAGCGTTTCCGGCAGCGACGTGGTGACCGCGGCCAGGAACGCACCGGTCGACCGGTGCCAGAGCCCGCGCAGGGTCAAGGCGCTACGCCGGACTTCGTCGGTGGCGATCGCCGGCAAGTTGAGGGTGTCGGCCCATTCCTGCCAGGGCCGCAGGCTCGCGCCGACCTGCTCATGTGGTGAGAGCGCGGGCGGTTCGAGGTCGCTTGTGCCGCATCTGAGATCGAGCAGAACAGGTCCCGACTTGGCCAGGTCGACGATTCCGATGGCGACATCGTCCAGAATGGACCAGCTGACGCCCGGCGAGTACAGCGCACAGACATCGACACCAGCGAGCATCAAAAGCCCGTTCGGCCCGACCCGGAGGATCGCGGTGGTCTGCCCGAATTTCGGCTTCGGAGCGAATTCGATGCGGACTACGCCTGTCCCTTCGAGTACCCGGATCAGTGATGTCGTCAGATGTTGCTCGCCATAGAGACGGCTGGTGAGCCAGTCGGTGAGCGTCAGCTCGGTCCAGCTGGTCTCCACCGTCATGCTGGAACCCACGTAGCGCTGGCCCCGCAACGATTCCGGCCCGATTGGCCGCAGATCACCGGTCAGGGGCTCGATCGAAAAATGTCCGGCGGAGGTTCCGCCGAGGAGATCCGCGAAGATCGGCGGTGAGTCGGCCCGGGGATGGCAGAACCAGGTCACCCGAGCATCCGGCGTCAACAGGGCGACGGTCTGCCCGTTGGCCATCATCGAATGCTCTTCGATGGCGACCCCGGGCGGTGCCAGGTACCCCTGCGGCGCCAGCGGAAATGGGCCACTCACAGCGGTCGTGAGCGAGGCGACGAAAGCTGCCGACGGCAAACGACCGCCGGTCACATCCTCGTAGTGAACACCACCGAGCCTGAAGAACGGCTCGCCGGCCAGGAGCAGCGGAAGGATCGGCTTTCGCCGCGTTCTGGCCCGGTGCAGCTCGTTGTCGACCCACTCGGACTCCTCGGCGGCCGGTGACATCACCACCACCAGGGCCGCACATCGATCAATGCGATCGCGCAGCATGGCCACCCATCGATCGCCACTGACGATGGACTCATCGATCCACACCTCGAAACCCTGCGACTGCAGGAATGCCCGCAGCGTCGCCACATAGCCGGTGTCGGTGTGGGAGTAGCTGATGAACACGTGGCCACCCGGCGAGGCGGGCTCCGGCTGCGACACGCTGCCTCCTGACAAACCGTGGCCGATCTGACAATGTGACATTGATGATTGTCCACTCACGGTTCCACCCTGGGGAGGAAAGACAATGATGTCTCGGCTCATCCGGACAACGATCATTGGCGCGGCCGGCGTGCTGCTGCTGGGCTTCTTGCCGGCCGCGGCTTCGGCCGAGCCACCGGCTCGCAGCACCAAAGGGCCATGCCAGTACACGCAGACCCCTGACGATCCCGCCGTGCGCAAGGTGCCGCTGCCGCCCGACCCGCGGCGCACCCCGACCGGGGATCGTCTTGCCACGCTGCGTACCAATCACGGGCCCATCAACCTCACCCTGACTGGCAGCAAGGCGCCATGCACGGTGCAGAGTTTCGCCCACCTCATCCGGCATCGCTTCTACGACCTGACCAGCTGCCACCGGCTGACCGCCTACCCGACGCTCAAGGTCCTGCAGTGTGGCGATCCGTCGGGCACCGGCTCGGGCGGGCCGGGCTACCAGTACAAAGACGAGCTGCCGACAGATCTGCCGCCTGTTCCTGATCGGCCCGACCGGGTCTTCTATCCGCGCGGCGTGCTGGCGATGGCCAACGCCGGACCGAACACCAACGGCAGCCAGTTCTTCCTCGTCTACGCCGACTCCATCCTGCGCCCCAACTACACGGTCTTCGGCTGGATGGACAGCCGCGGCCTGGCCGTTCTCGACGAAATCGCCGCGGGTGGAATCGCGCCCACCCCGGAGGATCCAGCGCCCGTGGACGGCGCGCCCGCACTCGCGGCCCGCATTCTCCACGCCGACGTGCACTGGCTGGAATGCCCCCACTGCTGAAATAAACCGCCAACCGGGGCGGTGGCGCTGCGCCACCGCCCCGGAGCGGATCAGGATTGGCGCGTCAGCACCATCCCGTAGCCGGGATAGCCGTAGTTCAGGCTGCATCCGGTCAGCATGAAGCCGGAGTAGACGACGGCCCAGCCGGCCGGGACCGGGCTGCCGCTACAGGCGGTAACGTTCGTGCCGATCGGGTAGCCGTTGACCTGCATCACCCGGGAAGCGTTGTAGACCGCGCCGGGTGGGGTGTAGCAGGCTCCGCTGTAGGTGTAGTAAATGATGACCGAACCGGATGGAGCGCCGATGCCACATACCGTGCTCTGGTCGCCTGGAGCTGCCTGCGCTGCGGCCGGGATAGCCAGCATTCCCACGCCGACCAGGAACGCGATCAGCGCCATACGCAATGTGCGCACATTTTCCTCCATTGCCTGACGAGGACGTCCACCCCTGCGGGCCACCCGCGGAGCCCCGGCGCTTCCCGTCTGGCGTGGCCTGAGGTGATCGAGCGGCCTGCCCTCCGCCGAATCGAGGTTACCAAGTTGCCGGCGACGATTCCCTCGCATCAAGGTGCCGTTGTGGGGCTCAAGCTGTGGCGGCCACGCTGGTTCGACGGCGTGGCGCTCGTGGTCGGCGCGGCCGCACCCGACGCCGCCTACGCGGTGACGGGCCTGCCGATCGACATCCGCAGCCACGCCTGGCACGCACTGGGATGGTTCAATCTGCCGCTGACCGTCGTGGTCGCGGTATTGATCCGGCGTGCCGCGCCATACATCGTGGCCCATCTGCCCTCCGGCGGCCGGCTGGCCATACGCGACTACGGCGTTCTGGCCACGGTGCGCCACCCGGTCATGGTCACCGTTTGCTCGGCGTTGCTCGCCGCGCTCAGCCATCAGCTGTGGGATTCGATCACGCATCCGTACCTGCTGATAGGGCATCCCTTTTACGGAAACGGCACCTACCTGACGGCCATGCATGCCACCGCGTTTGCCGGACTGCCCTGGTGGCGGGTGATTCATCTGGCGTCGGAACTTCTCGGAAGCGCGATCAGCATCGCGGTGGCTCTCCGGATCGGCCGGCGGCGGCTGCTGGTCCGCTGGCACGGGCCGGCCCCGATCGCGCCGCGGCGTCCCCTCGTGTTCTGGCCGGTCGCGGCCGCGGTGTGGGTGGCCCTGGTTGCGGGAGCGGCCGCATTGCCGCGCAACGATCTCATCAACGTCGCCGGATCTCGGTTGCTCATCGCGGTCACCGTGGCCGTCCTGGCCGCCGCGGCCACGGTGCGCTGGCTGGCCGGACCAGCAAAGTCCATTTTGGATGATCGACGATCGCACCCGGCAGGTGTCGGGAATCCGATTGGCGACTGACGCAGTCTGGACCGGCGCCTACCCCCTATGTAGAGTTTCGAGCATGGTCGACGATGTGTGCATGGTCGCGCTCTGTCAACGACTGTCCGAAGCCGACGATTCGGGGCCACGGAAGCCGCGTACCACATGAGAAAATTGGTCGAACAGCTGCTAAGGATCGCGGTCAGCCGGTGGCCGGCCCCGCTTCGTCACGAACGCGCCCGGGAATGGGCTGCCGAGATACATCACCTGGGTCGCTGGCAGCGGCTGCGGTTTGCGGCCAGCCTCGCCATGTCCCCACCGATCAACCGGGCCGGCGTGCCCATGGGCTGGCGGGAAATGCTGCCCGCGCTCGGGCGCGGGGTGCAGCCGCTGATCGTCCTGTTCTTCTGCGGCCTGATGTGCTGGGTGGTGGCGATGCTGGCGATCCCGATGGTGAGCATCGGCGTCACGCAACTGATACTGGGCCCTCCGGAACCGGCCACCACTTTCAACTGGCTGGCAAACGGACTGTCTGTGGCCGCCATTGCTGTTGCCGTCGGTGTGCTGTTCTGGATCGGGAAACGGGTGGGTGCACGGACGAGGATGCCGCGGCCCAGCCGAGCCAGGCTCGCCCCGGCCTTCGTGGTGAGCGCGGCCGTGTTGGTGAGCCTGCCGCAACAGGCAGGCGCGACTGGCGACAGAACCCATGCGGCCCAAAGCTTCGCCGTCTTCATCCTGTGGGCAGCCGGTTTCACGGTCATCGTGGCCGCGGCGAACAACGCCAGGCGCCGCTGGCTGGTCGCGGTGATGGGCGCCGTGGTGACGCTGGATCTGATCGCGATCGTCGCAGCCTGGCCGTGGGCGCAGGAGGCGGGGATCAATCTGGGTTCCGCGCCGGTGTGGTTTCCGGTGGCATTGCTCGATTTGAAGAACAGCGGCGTGCGTTTCGACAATGCCGGGCCGGGTTTCATCGACGCCGAAATGGTGGTGGGCAACGCGATCGGCCCGGTGCGCATCTGCCTTCTCGCGTCGGTGTTCGTGCTGGGGTACGCGCTGGCGGGCCGCGCGGCACCGGCACGGCCGGCCTTGGTCAGCGCCAGCGCGCTGATACAGAACGCCGCCGTGGCCCGGTCGGCGCTTCGCGGCTGGCTCCTCGCCGGCAGCGGGCTGGCCGTGTGGGTCTATGCGCTGACGACTCTGACCGCAGCGCTCAACCCGCAAAACGACGGCGGCGGCGAGCACCACATCTGGGTCCATGAGATCCGCCAGGGGGCGATACTGGTCATGGTCACCGGTTTGGCCCTGGCCATCGCCGGGCGCGGTGCCATCGTCTTCCCGGCGGTGCTGGCGTTTGTGGCGCTGTTGGGCATCGACGCCGTGTTCGACTCGCGCGACGCCGTTTCCGTGCAGGCGGCAACGCTGGCCGCCGGCCTCGGCGTGATCGTCTTGTACACGGCTTGGCAACTGGCCCAGGCCATACGCACCGACGAAGCTGCTGTCCGCCGGACGCTGGCCGGGTTCGCCGTGCTCGGCGCGTACTGCACTCCGGCGATGGTGGTGGATGCGATCCTCTACCCTCTTGCCAACGAGTCCGCGGCATACCTGCCTGACGGATACTCCGTCGGCTCGGCGATCGTCATCGGTCTGCTCAGCTTCTCCGCGATGCTCTGCGCGCAAGCCGTACGCGGCAGGACACATTGGTTCGATTCCGCGATGATCGCCGCGCTGATCGGATCCTGCAGCACGTTGCTGCCGCCCCTGGTGCCGTTGATTCTGGGTCTTGGCACACCGCTGGCCGCACTCGCCGCCTGGTACATGCGCCCACCGGGATCGACGACCCGATGGAAGCGCATCCTGCCCGCCTCATTGGTGCTGGGCACCCAGATGGGTGGCGCTCAGATCATCACCGGAGTGTTCCTCGGCGTGCCGCTCATGGCGTTGGCCGGATACCCACCGCCCTACGACGGGCTCCCCATCCTGCCCGGGGGGATTCTCTTCGGTGCCGGCGTAGCCGTCATCGTCAGCGCCGCCACGGTTTCGCGCAAATCAGCCGCTCCGCTGATGACCGCCGATTAGGTTACGTGGCCGGTGTGGTGAGGCAGACCCATTCCGGCTCTGCGGCCGGGTTGTAGGCGGAGACGCCGGACGAGTTGTAGGCGCGGACCTTGAAGCACATGTAGGTGCCGGGGGCCAGCCCGTCCCAGTCGTACGTGGTCGTGTTAGCGCCCACGTTACGAGACGTGACGCCGTTGATGACGGTGAAGCCGTCCTCGTCGGCGGAGCCGTCTGTCCACTGTAGACGGATGGTGCCGCTGTTGACCGCCGTCGCGGTGAGGTTGGCCGGCGCGGCCGGTCCCGGGCCGAGCTGGGTGGTGGCGCAGACCCAATCCGCCTCCGCGGCCGGGTGGTAGGCCGATGTTCCCAGCGAGTTGTAGGCGCGGACCTTGAAGCACGTGTGGGTGTTGGGGGCCAGCCCGTCCCAGTCGTAGGTTGTCGTGTTGGCGCCCACATTGCGCGACGTGGCGCCGTTGATGACGGTGAACCCATCTTCGTCTGCCGAGTCGTCCGACCATCGCAGGCGGATCGCGCTGGCGCTGATCGGCGTCGCCGTCAGGTTCTTGGGCGGGGGCGGCGGAGTGGTGCCGGAGACCGTCCTGGGCTTCGTGGAGCTCGATGCACCGGAGCTAGGCCCCGGATTCGTCGCGCCCGGGGCCGAAGCTTCACTAGTAGCGCCAACGTTTCCGGCCGGACCGGTGGCGAGCGGGTTGCCCAGCGGGCTCTGCGCCTGCGGGCTGCCGCCCCGGCCGAGGACGATCGAGATGGTGGTGACGATCGCGATGACCAGCACGGCGGATGCGAGCACGACCAGCCGCCTTGACCTGTGCCGCTCGGGCACCGTTTCCTCAGCCGCCGCGAAAAAAGTGGTCTGGGTTTGAGTCGCGGCTGGAGTCAGCGCGCGCCGCGCTTCGACGGCGAGCGCGGCGCCGGAGGGCCAGCGGGCCGCCGGATCCTTGGCCATCGCCCGCTCGACGACCGCCCGAACACCTTCCGGCACATCCGAAGGCAGCGGCGGCGGCTCGTCGTCGACGTGTCGCAACGCGACACCCAGCGGGTTGTCCCCCTCGAAAGGCAGGCGCCCGGCCAGGCACCGGTAGGCCACGACGCCGAGGGAGTAGATGTCCGAGCGGGCCGTGGCCGGCCGGCCGATCGCCCGCTCGGGCGCGATGTACCCGGTGGTGCCGGCCAGCGATCCGGTCGCACCGTGTCCGGTCGCCTCGGCCCAGCGGGCAATGCCGAAATCGGTGAGCAGCGCGCTGCCGTCGGGGCGCAGCAGCAGGTTGCCCGGCTTGACGTCGCGGTGGGTCACCCCGTTCTCGTGGGCCGCATGCAGCGCCTCGGCGGCCTGCGCCACCAGCCGCATCGTCACCTCGGCGCTGAGCCGTCCGGTCCGGGCCAGGGTGTGCGCCAGCGACTCGCCGTCGATGTACTTCATCACCAGGTACACGCCGGCCGCCGGGTCGTCGCCGAAGTCGTAGACCTCCACGACTCCGGGATGGCTGATGGTGGCCATGGTGCGCGCCTCGGCCCGGAACCGGTCGACGAAGCTCGGATCATTGGGCAGCGTGGCCAGCAGGCGCTTTACCGCGACTGTGCGGCCCAGCACCTGATCGGCGGCCCGCCACACCTCGCCCATGCCGCCGCTGGCGATGCGCTGCTCGAGCCGGTACCGCCCGGCCAGCACCGTTCCCGCGAGGACCATCACCGTAGGGTACGGCGAGCGTCCGGGTCAGCCTCCGGGGGTCCCAGGTTGAATGTCCACAAACCAGTCACCGGTCAGATATTGGGGCTCGACCGTGATAGTGACCGGCGTGCCGTAGGCGGGATCCGCGACACCGATCGGAAATGACAGGAAGTAGCCGTGATCGCTGGTGCCATCGTAGGTCCAGAACGATATCGGCAGCTTCCTTCGTTCTCCGTTGAGGCTGATCCAGAGCAGGCCCGGCGTCTGGGAACGGGCGTGGAGCACGAAAATGCCCGTCCACACGGTCTGAATCTCGTGAACGCCGTCGGCTTCCAGGCGCAGATTCTCCTGCGCTTTCGAGGGCCGGGTCAGCGGCTCAAGGACGGGATGGCGGCTTGGCAGCGGATACTCCTCGAACGGGACTTCCTGGGCGATAGCAGCCGTGTAAGTGCCCACCGGCGGCAGCGAGGACTTGCCGTCGCGCGCTCGCACGAAGACGGTGATCACCACCGGCCGGCCAGGCGTCAGGCCCATCGCCTCCGGATAGGATTCGCTGTCATAGCCCCATTCACGTGGCTGCAGCGACTTGCGAGCGTCGTCGCATCCGCGGACTCCGAAGCGCTCCCGGCCGTTAATCTCGACGGCCACCTCAAATTTGCCTTCTGTCTCGGTGGAACAGCTGAAGCTGAACCACACCAGGCGGTCCGCGATCGGGGTCCAGGTCATTGTCGTCCTTGGACGGCTGAACGGCGTTTGCGGTATCTCGGCAGCGATGCGCCTGCCCTCCTCATACTGGCCCGACGGCGTCGGCGACGGGTGGACCGGCTCGCTGCGGCGGTGGCCCAACGGGGTCAGCAGGTAGGCGGAAACCACGACGGCCACCACTGCGATGACGGCCGCGGCGGTGGCGATCCGGTTGCGGCGGCGCTGCCGGACCCGCTGATGAACACCGGCCAGGCGCTCATGTCCAGCAGGAATATGTGGTACCTGGCCCGGCAACTCGCCATAGGCCGACAGGCTCGGGTCCAGGCGCAGCTTCGCCAGCGCCTTGGCGGCGTAGTTCTTCACCGCGCCCGCCGAGATGGACATCGCCTCGGCGATCTGAGCCTCGCTGAGATCTTCGAAGTAGCGCAGGACAAGCACCGCCCGCTGCTGCCGCGGAAGCCGCCCCAGCGCGCGCAGGACCAGGTCGCGATCGTCCACATCGTCATGCGGCCGGGCGGCTTGCGGCTCGGGCAGCTCGGCGGAGGGCACCTCGCCGCGCCAACGCCGGCTCCACCACGAGCTGTAGGTGTTGACCAGGATCCGCCGCACGTACGGTTCCGGATCGCCGTCGAGCCGCGGCCACGCCGACCAGGCCCGGACCAGAGCGGTCTGCAGCAGATCCTCGGCCAGCATGTGGTCCCGCGACAGCAGGAACGCTGTCCGAAACAGCCGATGCGAGCGGGAAAGTACGAACTCGTCGAACCCGGGATGATCCTTCACACCATAAGGTACCGGTCAGCCACCGGCCCCGGTTGTACCGAACGCTTGCAGATTAGCGTCGCGCTGCCACATGCCAGACGTCGTGGTAGGTGCGCAGCCGCTTGGGCACGTCGGGCAGCCACTCGCACTTGTCGAGCTGGTCGGGCAGGTAGGCCTCGGCCTGCCAGCCGTGTGCGCGCAGCCAGCCTTCCGGGTCTGCGTTGGACCCGATGAAGGGCGAGCCGCGATCGATGCAGTAGTCGAGAAACTCACGCAGCTCCGGATCGCTGAGCAGGGCCGGGTCCGGGATGTCCAGGCAGAGCATGGATCCGGGCGCCGATTGCGCGCTCACCTCGCCCAGTAACCTGTCCGCGTCATCGTCGCTGAGGTAATAGAAGAGACCCTCGATGATCCAAACCGTCGGCTCATCGGCCCGGTGTCCGGCCTGCACCAGTGTGGGAACCCAGTCGGTGCGCAGATCCGCGTCCAGGGCGAGCACCCTGTTCCTGGGTGTTCCGAGCGCGGCATGCTTTCCGGCCAGCTGTCCCGGCAGGTCGATCTCATAGAACGTCGCGGCGCCAAGGTCGAGCCGCCAGCCCCGGGCATCGGTGCCTGCGGCCAGCGACACGATCTGCCGCACTCCGCTGTCAAGCGCTTCGGCTAGAAGTTCATCGCCGAACCTGCCTCGTACCAAGACGATGTCGATGGGCGAATGCTGCTCGCGCAACAGGTTGAGCACCCGTTCCGGCTCGGGTCCGGTGAGCCGTTGCGCCCAGGGATCGGTCAGGTAGGGCGTGGACAGCCGGTTCTCCGCCGCCCTCACCGCTGCCATCCAGTCGTTGGTACTGCGCACAGGCTCACTCACCGTCGGATCTTATGACGTTAACTGGCGAAAAGTCCGATTACCCGTGCTCGGCGCGGCCGCGTCCGCAAGGTTGGCGCAAGGTTGCCGTGCAGGTTGCCGCACCACCATGAGGCCTCCTCACCACGGAGCTGAATGGAGAAAGCCCATGGCCATCAAATCGAGACCCAGATGGGCGACAAGCCTTCTGGCCACCATGACGCTGGCGATCGGACTCGTCACGGGGTGGCAGGTCACCGCGGCTGGACCCGCAAAAGCGGCCGACGAGGTCACCGACCTGGTGTTCCTTGTGGACGGATCGTCCAGCATCGACGCCGCCGATTGGCAGGTGCAAAAGGACGGGCTCAAGGCCGCGCTGGCCGACCCGGCCGCGTTCCCGCGCAACGGCGGGATCGCGATCGCCGTGGTGCAGTGGTCCTTCGTCAGCGACACCGAACGCACCCGGGTCGAGGTTCCCCTCACCGTGCTCGACAGCCTGGCCACCGTCAACACGATCGCCGGTCAGATCCAGGCGATGACGCAGATGCAGAACCTGACCAACCCCGGGGACGCCATCCGCTCGGGAACCGATCTGCTGCTTGCCGGCGGCGAGTCCCCCGCGGACTGGATTTTGTGCATGTCCACCGACGGCATCACCAACAGCGGTGAGGAGCTCGCGACCGCCGCGGCCTACGCGACCGCGAGCGGAGTGGACAAGTACGCCGTGGTGGCCATCGAGGATCCCGGCGTGGCCACCGGCGACGAGCTGAAGGCGCACTATGGACCGTTCGTCTTCGGCGGCGGCTCGGTGACCGTGGCCCGCGACTCCGCCGAGATGGCCGACATCATTGTCGGCGGATGTCTGAGCGGACCGGTGGAGCTGCGGGCGCTTGAGGTGAACCAGTCGGTGCAGGACTGGCATCACTCCGTCCCGCTGATCACCAACAAACCCACCGCGGTAAGGGCTTTCGTGCAGATGCCGGTGGGCGTGGCCGACCATCTGGTGTCCGGTCGCCTCTATGGCCGGCGCGGCGGCGTCGACCTGCCGGGCAGCCCGCTGCTGGCCCAGAACGTGGGTGGCTCGATCGTGGTCAAGCAGGACATCGTCGCGCGCCGCGGGGTGCTGGCCGACAGCCTGAACTTCCAGTTGCCGGCGGATTGGCGCAGCGGCACCGTCGAGCTCAGGTTCGAGGCCGCCGGCGCGCCGGTCATCTGCAAGGAGCCGACGGGGCCAGGTGCCAACCCGGCCAACGACTGTGTGGTGACGGTGTCCTTCCAGGACGAGGTCACCCCGCAGGTCAGGTTCATCGGCGTGCGCTACACCGAGGCGGGCACCGCCTTCCAGCCGACGACAGCGCAGCTTTCCGAGCAGATGTTCCGCTTCCAGTCGATCCTGCCGGTGGCCGCCATCAACGCCACGATGGACACCATGGGCGACTACCCCACCAAGCCCGCCCTGTCCACGGTGAACTCCGACCTCGCCTCGAAACGGACGCTCGACGGGGCAAGCAGCCAGTCTCGGTACTACGGAGTGCTTGACGGATATGGCGGCGGCTTGGCCAACAACATCCCCGGCACCGTCTCCTCCGGCTTCCTGGAAGGCGTCGGCGCCATTGGCAGCACCGGATACAGCCGCAACATCGGCCCACACGAGATAGGCCACAACCTTGGCCGCCATCACGCCGTCGACCCGACGCTGCCGCCGCTGAACAACGGTCTGCTCGTGGGCTATTGCGGTGAGGTCGCCGGTCCGTCCGCGCCCGGCCACACGCCTTTCGAGACCGTCAACGGCAGTAAGCGGCCCGTCCTCGGATCGCTCAGCGATGGGGCGGACAACGAGGTCTGGGGTTTGGACAACCGGATGCTGACCGACAACACCCATCTAGCGGTCGTCGATCCCCGGCAGACCTTCGAGCTGATGGGTTACTGCGGCGGCAGCGCGCAGGGCAAGTGGGTGTCCCGCTTCACCTATACCGGTCTGATGGGTTCCTTCCCGGCGGCAGCGGGCGTGTCCGTCGCGAGCGCCGACTTCGTGTTGGTGAGCGGCAAGATTGACTTCGCCGCCAACACCGCCGTGGTAGCGCCGATCGTGACGGCCACGGGCAGCATCGCGACGCCTGCGCCGGGCGACTATCGGGTGCGGCTGCTCAACTCGAGCGGGGCGGAGCTGGCCGGGGCGGCCTTCACCCCGGAGGTGATGGACGCCGACGCGGCCGGGCCGGGCAAGCCCACCGGTCCCCCGATCGGGCTGATCAACGTGCAGCTCGCCAAGCCCGCCAGCCCCATCGCCGCGGTGGTGGTCCTGCACAACGGCCAGGAGATAGGCAGGATCAACGCCACGGCCAACGCCCCGACCGTGCAGATCCTCAGCCCGGCCGGTGGCGCGAACCTCACCACGCCCACGGTCACCCTGCAGTGGCAGGGCAGCGACCCCGACCAGAACCCGCTGAAATACACGGTTCTCTACAGTGCCGACAACGGTGGTACGTGGGACACGCTCGCCGTCAACACGCCGGCCACCACGCTGACGCTGGCCCGCTCGGAGCTGCCCGCCTCGGCGGCCGCCCGGCTGAAGGTGATCGCCTCCGACGGGGCGCGCACCGCCTCGGCGACATCGAGCTCGTTCACGGTCGCCAACAACGCCCCGTTCGCCGCTACCGACCACTCCGTCCAGGATCGGTTGTTCTCCAGTGTGCAGAACATTCACCTGCGCGGCTTCGGTTTCGACGCGGAGGAGGGCGCATTGACCGGAGCCTCGCTCAAGTGGACCTCCAATGTGGACGGCCCGCTGGGCACCGGCAACGAGCTGACGGTCAACGCCTTGAGTCTCACGGCCGGCACCCATCAGCTGACCCTCACCGCGACCGATGGCACCGGCACGACGGCGACCTCGACCCAGACCGTGCACATCTATCGGGTGGCCCCGCCACGGCCGGGCATCACGATCAGCGCCGGTGGACCCTACACCGGGCAGGAGGGCGCACCGGTGACGGTGACCGGCACGGTGTCCGATCCGGACAGTCTCGGTTCCACGAGCCAGTGGAGCATCGCCCCCAACGGCGACGTGGATCCGGGTAGCAGCTGCACGATCGCCGACCCGGCAGCCCTTTCCACCACAGTCACCTGTACCGACAACGGCACCTTCACCTTGACGCTGACCGCGCACGACGGGGTCAGCCCGCGCACGATCAGCCAGACCAGCACGGTGGTGCTGGGCCAGGCCGATCCGGTGGTGTCCATCTCCGCACCCGGCACCGGGGCGATGTTCGCCGCGAACACGCCGGTGGCGCTCAGCGCGACCTTCACCGACGCTGGACACAACGACACCCACACCTGCACGGTCGACTTCGGCGACGCCACGCCGATCGCCATCGGACAGGTGACCCAGGCGCCTGGCTCCGGCACGTGCAGCGCCACCCACCCCTACACCCAGCTCGGCCCGCACACCGTCGTGGTGAGAGTCACCGATGACAACGGCCGCTCCGCGACCGCGAGCATCACCGTGGTGATCTACCTGCCCGGGGAAGCGTTCGCCGTCAACGCCACCGGGCTGGTGACGATCGCCAAGACGCCGTTGGCCACCTGCCCGCCGAACAAGTCGCTCACCTTGGCGACGTTCAGCGCCGGGATAATCTCGGTCAACGGGCTCACCGCCAGCTGCGCGGTGGACTCGGGCACGGGGCAGACCACCGCGTCGGCCTCGGTCGACCAGACCAGCGTGCTCGGCGGCGCCATCACCATCACCGGCATCCAGAGCAGCTGTGTGGCCAATGCCGGTGGGGTGACCCGTACCTCCAGTGTGGGCGCCATCAACGGGATCCCCATCGGGCAGGGCTCTGGATCGATCACCGTGCCGCTGGTGGCCCAGGTGTTCTACAACGAGTCCTCGACCGTCAACGGCCAGCAGATCCGAACCGCCATCCGGATACAGACCCTGCTGGGTCAACAGATCATCCTCGGCAGCTGCCGGCTCGGCTGACCACCGGGGTCAGCGCCGCGACAACTGGCTCGCCGGATTGTGCCACCCGGCGAGCCAGCCAATACCGCCATTTTGACCCGGTGAGCCTTGCCGGGATGCGACATTCGAGGGGCACCCCTGTCGTCGCCAGCCGGAGAGGTTCCAAGTGACGTCCTCTCTGGTGTTCCTGGGCCACTCGACGGTCCTGCTCGACATCGGCGGGGTGCGGGTGCTCACCGATCCGGTGCTGCGCGGGCGCCTGACGTTTCTGAGCCGGGTGGTCGCGCCGGTGGCGCCCGCCGACTACGCCAATGTCGATGTCGTGGTGCTGTCCCACCTGCACCACGATCACTGCGATCCGGCCTCGCTGGCGCTGCTCGGCCGCGACGTCCAGCTGGTAGCGCCGGACGGGGCCGCCGGATTCCTGCGGGGGCGCGGATTCCGGCGCGTGGTCACGCTGGCAGTGGGTCAGTCGCACGCGGTGGGGGCGGTGACCGTCACCGCGACCCGGGCGGTGCACGACGGCCGGCGGGAGCCGTTCGGGCCCCGGGCCGCCGCGGTCGGGTACCTCATCGGATCCAGCGATACCGTCGCCTATTTCGCCGGTGACACAGATCTGTTCGCCGGGATGCGCGACCTCTGCCCCGACCTCGATCTGGCTCTGATCCCGGTGTGGGGATGGGGCCCGAACCTCGGCCCGGGACACCTCAACCCGCAACGCGCCGCCGAAGCCGTCGCCCTGCTGCGCCCCCGCCGAGCCGTGCCAATCCATTGGGGCACCCTGTTCCCTTATGGGTTGCGGGGCTTCTACTCCGATCGGCTCCGCAGACCGGCTCGCGCCTTCGCCAGCGCGGTGGCGGCCCGCGGGCTGCCCACCGAGGTGCGGCTGCTGGCACCGGGCAGCGGGCTGACATGGTAGCCATGAGCCGCTGGTGGCCCGGTGGTCAAGCGCGGCTTGCCCTGCCGGTCCTCCTGCTGGACTGGGCGGCGCTGGGCATCGCGATCGCTGTCACGCCCGGGCTTTCCGCGAACACGGGCTGGGATGTGCTGCTGGCCGCGGTGCTGCTCGCGATCGCCGCCGCGCTGCTGCGGCCGCTGTTCGCCGCTTTCGCCGCCAGGCTCGGCTGGGCCGGTGTGGTGGCGGGATGGCTGTTGACCCAGGCGTTGCTCGTCTACCTGGCCCTGTCGGTGACCCCCAACATTCAGGTGAGCGGCTTCTGGCCGGCGTTCTGGGCGTCGTGGATCTACTCCGTGCTCGTCAGCGCCGGGATGTGGGTCGTCACCGCCGGCGACAACACGGCTGTGCTGGCGCATCTGTTGCGCACCACCAGGAAGAGCCGCCACGCGGCCGACACCACCACCGTGCCCGGAGTGGTGATGATCCAGATTGACGGGCTGTCGGCGCCCCTCGCCCGCTGGGCGATCCAGGCGGGAAACCTGCCGACGCTGACCCGGTGGATCCGGTCGGGCAGCCACAAGCTGGTGGAGTGGCACGCGCAGATGCCGGCGACCACACCGGCGAGCCAGGCCGGTCTGCTGCACGGGGCCAGCGCGCACGTGCCCGCGTTTCGCTGGCTGGAGAAGCAGACCGGCCGGCTCGTGGTCACCAACCATCCCAAGGACGCCGAATACGTGGAGCGCGGTTTCTCCGACGGGCGGGGCCTGCTCGCCGACGGCGGAGTGAGCATTAGCAACGTCTTCTCCGGCGACGCGCCCGTCAGCCTGCTGACGATGAGCACCGTGGCGCGCAAGGGCGCGCGACGCGGCCCCAGCCGGGAGGTCAGCACCTATCTCGTCGACCCGTTCGGGCTCACCCGCTCACTGGTACTGACCGTCGGCGAGATGGTCAAAGAGGTGTTCCAGGCGCGGCGGCAGCGGGCCCGCGACATCGAGCCCAGGGTGCATCGCGAGGCCTCCTACGTGGCGCTGCGTGGCGTGACCAACGTCCTGCTGCGCGACCTCAACCTGAACCTGGCGGCAGAGCACATGATGCGGGGCGCGCCGGTCATCTACTGCGATTTCGTCGACTACGACGAGATCGCCCACCACGCCGGTCCCACCCGGGCCGAGTCGCTTGCCTCACTGGACGGCATCGACTGGGTGCTGGGAAAGCTGGAACAGCTTGCGGCGCAAACCCCTCGCCCGTACCACCTAGTGGTTCTTTCTGATCATGGACAGAGTCAGGGCGCGACCTTCCTGCAGCGCTACGGAATGACGCTGGAGGCTCTGGTCCGAAAGCTGATGTCGGGCGATGGCACGGATCTGGCCGGCGCTCCCGAAAACGAGCAGTGGGGCCGGGTCCGCGCCCTGCTGACCGAGGTCAGCGGGGAGCAGAAGGCGATCGGCAAGCTGACCAAAAGCGTGCTGGCGGCGCGTGACGAGCCACCCGCGCCCAGCCCGGACGACGGTACGGAGCTGGTCGTCATCGCCTCCGGCAACCTGGGCATGGTCTACCTCGCCCGGGAACGCCGCCGCCTGACGGTGGAGGAGATCGAGGCGCGGCACCCGAATCTGCTGACCGGGCTCGTCACCCACCCCGGCATCGGGTTCGTGATGGTGCGATCGGGTTCGCGCGGGCCGATCGTCCTCGGCCGCGACGGCGTCCACCATCTCGTCGACGGCCGGATCGACGGCTCGGATCCGCTGGCCGAATTCGGCCCGCACGCGGCCGACGACCTCAGACGCCACGACACCCTGCCGCACGTCGGCGACATCGTGCTCAACAGCCTGATGGATGCCGCGACCGGTGAGGTGGCCGCTTTCGAGGAACTGGTCGGCTGCCACGGCGGGCTGGGCGGATGGCAGACCCGGCCGATGCTGATCCACCCCGCGCACTGGCCGGGGCCGGGATCGTTCATCGGCGCCGACGCGGTACACCATCAGCTGGTGCATTGGCTAAAGGACCTCGGTCTTCGCGCCGAGCAATAGAAAGGCGACCGGCCCTCATCGAGCCGGTCGCCCCTTGTTGTTGTGCTGGTTGAGGTTACGGCGTCGTAGCATCCCGGTGGGTGACCTGATAGGTCGCTTCGACTCCGGAAGCCTCAAGGACGACGGTCACCGGGCCTTCCGGCAGGGTGCACGTGATGGTGCGGTCGGCGTAGCCATAGAACGTGTAGCAGTAGCGCAGACCGTCCGCCGTGTACACCGACACGGCTGCCTCGCCGGTGCCGGTAAGCCGGTGCCAGGTAAAGGATTCCCGGGCAGCGTGCTGATCGGCGGGGATGCTGAAGCAGGTGGCGAAGCTGTCCGCGTTGGTGCTGACAGTCGCGCCTGCCTCATCTCGGGGCAGCACCGGGCAGGCCGGTGGGCCGTCGACGCGGGCGAAGGAGAGCGCGAACGGGCTCGGAACATAACCGCTGCGCTGAGTCACCACCGCCGTGTAGGGGCCGGTGCCGGTCAGCTCACAGCTGGCCTGGCGAAGACTCCACGAGGAGTCGCAAACGTATTCGCCCGTGGAGTTGAGCACATACACATTGGGATACGCCGCTCCGGTCGCGTCCGCGGGCAGCAGCATGACTACACGGCCACCCGCCGGGGTGGGCAGTTGCAGACAGACATATTGCCCTGGCGTGGTGAACCCACCACGGTGCGGCGCTTGGGCATAGCCCGTGTCAGACACCGGGGTGCACCCGGACGGCTGGTAAGGCAGCAGCGTGGTGTAGTAGGAGAAATCGTTGTCGACGACCGACCCCGGGGCACGACCATTGAGCACCATCGTGTACCGGCCGGCCGCCGGGATGTCACATACGCTGCTGTCGTTGCAGATACGGGTTCCCGTGCTGTCGTAGACAGGCGCGTATGTCTGGTTGTTCTCGGCGTCGAACGCCTTGGCGATGTAGCGCCCAGGGGTCGCGATGTCGAGGATGCGGCAGCGGATCGGGCCCAGCGCCCCGGCCGGTGCGGCGTTGTAGGCGCCGGGCCGGATCACGGGACAGCCAGCGGGCTGCGACAGCCGCCGGATTTGCAGTTTGTACATGGCGTCGGTAGTGCCGGAGTCCCACGAATTGAGGTACGAGATGATCCGGTAGCTGCCGGTCGCGGGCAGGACACAGCCGTCCTGCTCGCTGTATTCGGTGCAAAGCGATGTGCCTGTACTGTCGACCAGCCAAGCCACCACGGTGTTGTAGACGATCGGCGCCCGGTAGAACACCACACGATCCCCGGCGTTGCCGTGGAACAGCTGGCAGTTCGTCTGGACGTCCGAGGTCTGGTGCACCAGCGCCGCGTCGAGTGCCCACGACAGTCCGGTGTTGATGGCGCAGCCGCCGTTGCGGAACAGTGAGGCTGCCGCGATGTGGTAGTTGACGGGGTTCCAGTCCCTGTTTTGCAGGATCACGGTGTA
Organism: Rhizocola hellebori; assembly: GCF_016862955.1. Taxonomy (GTDB): domain Bacteria; phylum Actinomycetota; class Actinomycetes; order Mycobacteriales; family Micromonosporaceae; genus Rhizocola; species Rhizocola hellebori. The sequence continues at coordinate 35,328 of NZ_BONY01000039.1, forward strand.
GTCGCCCGCCGCCGGCAGATTACAAGACAGCAAGTTGTACCCGTAGCACACCGTCAGACCGGCGTCATCGTAGGCGGTCCAGCTGATTGACTGCCCGTTGTAGATGCGAATGCCCACCGTTCCGGCAGAAGGCATGCGGATCTTGTGACAGCTGATGCTCTCCTGACCGCCGAGGCTGCCGCTTCCGGTGTTGGAACCCGGATCACCGAAAGGCGTCAGTTTCAGCGCGGCGCACCCGGCGGCGTTCGAAATTCGCGCGATCCGGAAGTTGTAGGTGGCCGCGGTGCCGTAGTAGTTGGACAGGTTGAGGTGATAGGGCCCGGCCGTGGTGAGCGTGCATTCGTTCGCATAGCGCACCTGGCAGACCGGCTGGAATTGCCCGTCGAGAATCATCCCTTGCACGTCAGCGCCGCCGGCGCCGATGCCATTGGTCTTCCACAGGTGCACGACGGTGCCGACCGGCTGGTTGAACCGGTAGCAGTCGCCGGCGGAACCCGCCGCCAGCGAGCCGTCAATACCGGTGCTGGCGAAGGAGAAGAAGGTCCCGGGCAGTGTGGTGCAGGTGGACGGAGTGCGCATCGACTGCACCGACAGCGAATAGTCGCCGGTGCCTTCGCCCCACTCCAGCTTGACGGTGATCGTGTAGGTTTTCGCCCCGGCCAGCTGGCAGGTGCTCGCGCTGGTGAACAGATAGCAGATCGGGTCGCCGTTGGGCGCCTTCAGCTGAGCGCTCACATAGTCGCCACTGCCGCCCTTGAACATGGTGTACAGCAGGTCGTTGGCGCGGGTGGTGGTGACGGTGAAGTTGTCCTCCCGATCGCCGGTGATCGAGGAACAGACGGCGATATCGCCGAAGGCCAGGGCTCCACCACATTGCTCGGCCGCCGTGGAGACAGCCGTGGCCGCAGCCACCGCCGTGGTCGCGGTCGTCGCTGCTGGCGTGGTGGTTTCCCTCGTTGATGATGCCCCGCCGTTGGTGATGGCCGCTGTGCTTTGGGCGACCGCCGGCGGCGGTGCTTGGCTGGCGGCGGCGGGTGTTGCGGTGATTGTCGCAGCGGCGCAAACAAATGCGCCGAGCAGTGACAGCACGCGCGATGGCGCAGAGAAATGCACCCTTAAATCAACTCCCCGTGTCAGGCTCTGACGGAATGCAGAGCGATTAGATAGTTGAATGGATATCACTGACTGTCAACTCATTAGCGAAACAAATGTGAATCTTTCGAGCAGATTCCGGTTCCGCCTCTACTTTGGATGGTTGGCGAATCAGAGCAGGCCGCGCCGGGCCGCCTGCAGCCCGGCCTGGAAGCGGGGTCTGCGCGCCGAGCTGGCGCATGAGCGTGCTGATCCGGCGCTGGACGGTACGCAGCCGAGCCCGAGGTGGCGGGCGATCGCCTGATCGGTGATCCCGGCGGCGAGCAAGGTCAGCAGGGCGCGGATTCCTCATCCAGCAGCCGTCATTCCAGCCCACCCTGCCTTCGGCGCAGGCCGGCACCTTCAAGGTGACCGACCTGCTGCGTTTCGCCGGCGTCGATCCGGCCAGCCGCGGCCAGTAGGGGCTGCTCCGGCTGCCGTGTGAGCGTGCTCCGAACCGCATGGCAGCCGGAGATCCACCCGGCGAAGAACCGGGCGGGCGGCTCCCACCGACGGCCCGCGACGACGTATTCTGCCGGGCATGGCGAATTCGGATCGGGACGACGCACTGACCTCGGTAAACATCACGCGTGAGGCTTGCCCGGGATGCGCGGGCACGGGGCCGTTCGCGCTCTACGCCGAAGCCAAGATCGATCCCAACCGGATGACCGATCTCGCTTTCGCGTCGCGCAAGGCGCCGGAGAACATGCACCTGCGGCTGGTCACCTGTGCGAGTTGCGATCTGCTCTTCGCCAACCCGATCCCGAAGCAGCAAGCCGTCGAGCAGGCCTACCTTGAGGCGTCCTTCGACAGCGCCGAGGAGGCCGGCCACGCGAGCCGTACCTATGGCCGCCTGATCGACACCATCAGGAAGGATCTTCCTGGCTCCGATGGCGTGCTGGACATCGGCACCGGCGAGGGCTCGTTCCTCGAGGAGCTCGGCTCGCGAGGCTTCACCGGACTGGTCGGCGTCGAGCCGTCGGCCGCCCCGGTCGCCGCGGCCAAGCCGCAGACGCGGCCGCTGATCCGGCACGAGACCTTTGATCCGAGCGTTTTCACGCCGTCGAGCTTCACGCTGATCACCTGCTTCCAGACGCTGGAGCACGTCTTCGAGCCGGGCGAGCTGGTTCGCGCCGCCTTCGCGCTGTTGAAGCCGGGTGGCGCCTTCGTCGCCGTCTGCCACGACCGGCGCGCTCTGTCCGCGCGCATTCTGGGCAAGAAGTCCCCGATCTTCGACATCGAGCACCTTCAGCTGTTCTCACCGCGCAGCGGCCAGGCCCTGCTGACCCACGCCGGCTACGAGCGGGTCAAGGCCAAGATGATCTATAACCGGTACCCGGTGCACTACTGGTCGAAACTGCTGCCGATCCCCGGTGGCCGCAAGGACGCTTTCGTCGCGCGCCTGCGCCGCTCCGCGGCGGGCCGGGCCGCGGTCAGCCTTCCCGCCGGCAACCAGATCATTCTCGGCTTCAAGCCCAGCCGGTGACGGCCGGTTTGGTAGCGCAGGGCCGCCGCCGGGTAATGCTGAACGTATGACGATGCAGGGCGGGCTCACGCGGCTGCGGGAAGAGCTGGCCTCCGCCAGGTATCCCCTGTCGCTGCCGGGAGCGGCCGAGGCCAGAAGCCTCACCAAGTCCATGTCCGGACAACTGGGCGACTACCTCATTCCGCGGCTGGCCCGGCTCGACGCTCCCCTGCTCGCCGTGGCGGGCGGCTCCACCGGCGCGGGAAAGTCGACGCTTGTCAATAGTTTGGTCGGCGACACGGTCAGCGTGGCCAGCGCCCGCCGGCCGACCACGCGGGCACCGGTTCTGGTGTGCCACCCGAGCGACGAAGCCTGGTTCCGTGAGGGCAAACTGCTGCCGGACCTGAGCCTGCGCATCATCGCCAGCCAGGCCATCGCCCAAGGGCTGGCCCTGCTCGACGCGCCCGACATCGACTCGGTGGAGGAAGCCAACCGCGTCCTGGCCGAGCAGCTGATGGCCGCCGCCGACCTGTGGCTGTTCGTCACCACGGCGGTGCGCTATGCCGACGCGGTGCCGTGGGAGGTGCTCGCCGACGCCCGCACCCGGGGAACGTCCTTGGCGATGGTGCTCAACCGGGTACCGCCCGGGGCCGATGGCGAAGTGCTGCCGCACCTGCAGGAGATGCTTGCCGAACACGGGCTGGGCACCACCAAGCTTTTCGTGGTCGGCGAGCAGGCGCTGGCGCCCGGCGGCCTGCTGCCCGCCGCCGCGATCGCCCCGCTGCGGACCTGGCTGGAGACGCTGGCACAGGATGCCGTCGCCCGTGCGGCGGTGGTACGCCAGACCGTGCAGGGCGCCATCGCGGCGCTAGGCCCGTCGACGCTGAAGCTGGCCGCCGAGGCGGACGCGCAGGCCGAAGCCATCAACGCGCTCGCCGAGTCGGTGGACATCGCCTATCGCGAAGCCGGATCCGAAGTGGCCCATGGCGTGGAAGACGGCACTCTGTTCCGCGGCGAAGTGCTTGCGCGATGGCAAGAGCTGGTCGGCACCGGCGAATTCATGCGCGGCGTGCAGGCTGCCGTCGGGCGCTGGCGCGACCGGGTGGTCAGCGCGATCACCGGCAAGCCCCGCCCCACCGAGCAACTGCAGAACGCGCTGGAGACCGGGCTGGTCACCTTCGTACACAGCGCGGCCACCGACGCCGCCGAGCGGGCCACCAAGGCGTGGCGGGCACATCCGGCCGGGGCCGGTCTGCTGCGCCCCGAGCTGGCGGAGGCATCTTCCGACATCGATGAGCGAGCCGATCGGGTGGTGCGCGACTGGCAGCGCGGCGTGGTGGAGCTGGTGCGCGAGGAGTCGGGCAAGAAGCTCTACTACGCCAAGGCCGGCGCCTACGCGGCCAACGCACTCGCGGTCACCTTGATGATCGTCGTGTTCGCGGCGACCGCTTTCATCCCCACCGGCGCCGAGATCGCGGTGGGGGCGGGCACGGCGGTGGCCGCCCAGAAGGTGCTGGAGGCGATCTTCGGCGATGAAGCCGTACGCCGCCTGGCGACCCAAGCCCGCCGAGATCTGCTCACCCGAGTCGATGCCCTGCTGGCCGAGGAAGCCGCCCGTTTCCGCAAGGTCCTCGACTCGTCCGGTGTGGACTCCGGCGCTGGGGACAGGTTGCGTGCCGCGGCGGCGAAGGTGGCTGCGGCATGACCGATCTGGCGGACCGGCTGGCCGCACTGGGCCAGTTCGTCGAGGCGGCCGGTCCCTACCTCGGTGAGCGGGAGCTGGCGCCGGCCCGTGAGCTTGTCGCCCGCGCCGGGCAGCGGCTGGCCCTGTCGCGCGGGCATACCGTGGTCGCGTTGGCGGGCTCAACCGGTACCGGAAAATCAAGTATTTTCAACAAAATCGCCGGGGTCGACCTCTCCCAGACCGGCGTGCGGCGGCCGACCACCGGCCAGGCGCACGCGTGTGTCTGGGGCTCCGGCGACGCCGGCCCGTTGCTGGACTGGCTCAAGGTCAGCCGGCGTCATCAACGCGACGGCGAGGAGCTCGACGGGCTGATCCTGCTCGATCTGCCCGACTTCGATTCGGTGAACGCCGAGCACCGGATGGAGGCCGACCGGCTGCTCGCCGTGGTGGACCTCATGGTGTGGGTGCTGAACCCGCAGAAGTACGCCGACCGGGTGGTGCATCGCGGATACATCGAGCAGTTTCAGCGCTACGGCGACATCACGGTGGTCGTGCTCAACCAGGCGGACCTGCTCTCCGAGACCGACCTGCAGGACTGCCTGACCGATCTGCGCCGCCTGCTCGTCGCCGACGGGCTGGGTAAGGTTCCGCTCATCGCGGCATCGACACTGGCCGAGCCCGGCTTGACCGGCCTGACCCGGGCGCTGGCCGAGGTGGTGGCGGCCCGCCGGGCGGCGATGCGCAGGCTGGCCGCCGACGTCGACTCGGTGGTGGCCGGATTCGCCTTTCCTAAAGCCAAAAGCAATTCTCTTCTGGGTACCGTTGACAGCCTCACCGAAGCGCTGGGCCGCGCCGCGGGAGTCCCCACCGTGGCTCGGGCGACCGAGCAGGCCTACGTGCACCGGGCGCGCAAGGTGACCGGCTGGCCGCCCCTGAAGTGGCTGCGCAAGATGCGGCCGGATCCGTTGGCGCGCTTGCATCTGGAGGCCGCGGGCGCGACCTCGATCGCCCCGGCGGCCCCGGCCGCGCGAGCCGCGGCCTCGCTTGCGGTGCGCGCGACCGCCGCGAGCGCCTCGCTGCCCGGGTCTTGGCAGGAGGCGGTGCTGGAGGCCGCACGCTCCAAAATGGACGATCTGCCCGACGCGCTGGACCGAGCCGTCTCCCAGACCGAGCTCGGGCTGGGCCACACCCGGCTGTGGTGGCGGGCAGTCGGCGTGCTGCAATGGCTTTTCGTGGCCGTGGCCGCCGCCGGGGTGCTGTGGCTGCTCGTGCGCTACGCGCTTTTCGCGCTGGCCCTGCCCGAGCCACCGATGCCCGACGTGGGCCGCGTGCCGCTGCCGACCGCGCTGCTCGCCGGTGGACTGCTCGCCGGTCTGGTGCTGTCGTTGCTCGTGCGGCCGGTGGTGCGCCTGGCCGCCCGGCGGCAGCGGCGCAGGGTGGAAAAACGGCTACGCGCCAACGTTTCCCAGGTCGCTCGCGACTACGTCATCGCCCCTGCCTCAGGGGTCGTCGACGCCTACACGACCGCCGCCAAGGCCCTGGCCGTCGCCGCGAAGCGGTGAGCTATTGCAACCCGGAGCGCACTGAGGTGATGCGCTGGGTGTTGAAGCCGAGCCAGTGCATCCTGCCTACATACCTCGCATGTTCGACTTTGAGGCAGCGGTCCATGATGACCCCCACGCCGCCGTCCTCCGCGATCTGGGCGCCCTCGGCGTTGATGACGCCGAACTGGCACCACAGCGCCTTGGCGTGGATGGCGACCGCGTCGCGGGCGATGCCCGGCAACGCCTCCGGCGCGCGGAAGACGTTCACCACATCCACCGGGACGGGAATGTCCAGCAGGCTCGGATAGCTGGTCTCGCCCAGGATCGACGACTCGCGCGGGTTCACCGGGATCACCCGATATTGATGCCGCTTAAGGTAATAGCCGACGAAGTAACTGGCGCGAAGCTCGTTATTGGACAGACCCACGATGGCGATGGTCTTCGCCGTGTGCAGGATCCGCTGGATCGCCGTCACATCCTGGTACCGCGCGAGATCGATCATGCTGGCGCTACCTCGTTTCCTGATTTGGCGGCGTGTGCGAAACCCTGTTCCAGGTCCCAGATCAGGTCGTCGACGGATTCGGTGCCCACCGACAGTCGCACCGTGCCCGGGGCGACCCCGGCTGCCTGCAGCTCGGCGTCGCTCAGCTGCCGGTGCGTCGTGCTGGCCGGATGGATGATCAAGCTCTTCGCGTCGCCGACGTTGGCCAGGTGGGACCAGAGCGTCACCCCGCGAATGAGGTCCTGCCCGCCTTCGCGCCCACCGGCGCAGTCGAACGAGAACACCGCGCCCGCCCCGCGCGGCAGGTACTTTTCCACGTGCGCCCGATACTTGCTTGTGGGCAGGCCGGGATAGGTCACATTGGACGCCATCGGATGCGACTCGAGGAACTCCGCCACGGCCACCGCGTTTTCCACGTGGCGTTGCATGCGCAGGGACAGGGTCTCAAGCCCTTGCAGGAAAAGGAAAGCGTTGAACGGCGCGAGCGCCCCGCCGAGGTCGCGCAGCGTCTCGGCGCGCAGCTTCATGCAATAGCCGTAGGTGCCGAACGTCTCGTGGAACTGCAGGCCGTGGTAGGCGGGCGACGGGTCGGCGATGACCGGGAACCGGCCGTTGGACCAGTTGAAGGTGCCGGCCTCGACGACCACACCGCCGATGCTGGTGCCGTGGCCGCCGATGAACTTGGTCGCCGAGTGGATCACGATGTCGGCGCCCCATTCGATGGGCCGGCACAGGTACGGCGTCGCGAACGTGTTGTCGACGATCAATGGCAGGTCGTGCTCGTGCGCGATGGCGGCCAGGGTTTCGATGTCGAGCACGTTGCCGGAGGGGTTGCCGATCGTCTCGCCGAAGAAGGCTTTCGTGTTCGGGCGCACCGCCTGCCGCCACGCGTCGGGATCGTCGGGGTCGACCCAGGTCAGCTCGACGTTCATCTTGCGCAGCAGGTGCTTGAACTGGTTCACCGTGCCGCCGTAGAGCGCCGAGGACGACACCACGTGGTCGCCCGGCTGCAAGAGGGTGAACAGGGCGGCCGCCTGCGCGGCGATGCCGCTGGCGAACGCGACCGCGCCAGCGCCACCTTCGAGGTTGGCCATCCGCTCCTCGAACACCGCGACGGTCGGGTTCATGATGCGCGAGTAGGTGTTGCCGTATTCCTGGAGGTTGAAATAGGCCGCCGCCGATTCCGGGTCCTCGAACACGTAGCTGGTGGTCTGGAAGATCGGCACCGCGCGGGCCCCGGTGTTCGGGTCGGGCCGCTGCCCGGCGTGAAGCTGGCGGGTCTCGAACCCGAATTCGCGCTCATTCACTAGAGGGTCCTTTGCAGGAAGCGCTGGATGATGGGCGTTTGCCGCGCTTCCTCCAGCAGAAAGCAATCGTGGCCATATGGCGCATCAATTATGTGGTACTCGACCGGCTTACCGAGCGCACGCAAGGCCTCTTCGATGTCGGCCGAGGCCTGCGGCGGATACAGCCAGTCGGAGCTGAAAGCGATCAGCAGTGTGCGCGCGGCATAGTTTTCGAGAGCGCGCGTGAGGGATCCGTTGCCGTGCTCCCGCGCGAGGTCGAAGTAGGTCAGCGCCCGCGAGGTGTAGAGATAGGTGTTGGCGTCAAAGCGTTTGACGAACGACTCGGCCTGATGCCGCAGATAGCTTTCGACCTCGAACTCCGGCTCGGTGATCGTGTAGCGGATGTCGTCGGCGAACTGCAGCTTGCGGCCGAACCGATCGGTCAGCGCCGGCCCGGACAGGTAGGTGATGTGGCCGACCATGCGGGCCACCCCCATCCCGGCATCGGGCGCGCGGCCGGTGCCGTAGTACTGCCCTTCTTGCCACGCCGGGTCGCGCATGATCGAATCCCGGGCGATCGAGTTCCACGCCACGCCCTGCGCGTGCAGGGCGTGCGTGCTCGCGATGGCCACCACAGCATCGACCTGATCCGGATAGAGGATCGCCCATTGCATGGCCTGCATCCCGCCCAGCGAGCCACCGGCCACCGCGGCAAGCCGCTCGATGCCGAGGACGTCGAGGAAAGCGCGCTGGGTGCGCACCATGTCCGCCACCGTGATCACCGGAAAGCTCGCCCCGAACGGCGCGCCGGTCGCCGGGTCGATCGACGACGGCCCAGTCGTGCCGCGGCAGCCGCCCAGGATGTTGGTGGACACGACAAAATATCGGTCGGTGTCGAAGGCCTTGCCGGGACCTATCATCCCGTCCCACCAGCCGAGCCCCTTGCCCGCGGTGCCGTCCCGGCCTTCGGCCGCGAACCCATCTCGGGTCCCCGACTCGGGCGGAGTTTTCGCGAAGCCGGCGGCATGAGCGTCTCCGCTGAGCGCGTGGCAGACCAGGATGACGTTGTCGCGCAATGCCGAAAGCGTCCCGTAAGTCTCATACGCGACACGCACCGGCCCCAGTTCTCGTCCACAATCGAGCCTTACCGACTCGGGAAGGTCGAGGTACTGCGTGTCGACGCTGCCAACGGAGCCAGCGGCGAGCGTCGGGGGCGTGGGCATAGGCGCGATCATAGCTAGTCCCCATTGGCCAAGCCAGTGTATTGTCGTTCAACCCGATAGGATTTCTAGGAATTAGGCGAGGAAAGGAAATCCGATATGACCACAGCCGATAACGGAGTCAACGTCCAAGCGCTGCTCGACGCGCGTGAGGCATTGAAGAACGCGCCCGAGGCGGCCCAGTTCACCTGGCGGGCCACCTCCAAATGGCAGAAAGGCGTGCACAGCACGACGACGGTCCAGAACTTCTTCGGCCTCGGGCAGGAGCAGAGCCACAAGACCGAAACCGTGCTCGACGCCGACCACCCCGAGGTCTTCGCGGCCGAGGACAACGCCATCACCCCGATCGAGTACCTCCTCGTCGGCCTGGCCAGCTGCCTGACCGCGGGCGTGGCCTCGGTCGCGCAGAACCGCGGCATCCAGCTGCGCTCGGTGGAGTCGGTGGTCGAAGGCAACCACGACATCCGCGGGATCCTCGGCGACACCGATGTCCGCAACGGCTACAACGACATCAAGGTGACCTTCACCATCGACGCCGACGCGTCGAAGCAGGAGATCGAGGCGCTGGTGGCCCAGTCGCAGAAGCGTTCGGCAGTGTTCGACGCGCTGACCAACCCGACGAACGTCAGCGTCGAAGTCGCCTGAGGAGGGCCGAGCCATCGAGCAAACCACGACGGTCGTCATTGGAGCCGGACATGCGGGCCTTGCCGCAAGCCACTTCCTCACCGAACGTTCCATCGACCATGTGGTGCTCGAGCGCGGCGAAGTCGCGAATTCCTGGCGACGTGAACGCTGGGAGTCCTTGCGCCTGCTCACCCCCAACTGGCAAACCCGGTTGCCCGGCCACCACTACGAAGGCCCGGACCCCGACGGCTACATGACGATGGGCGAAGTGATCAAATTCATCGATCACTTCGCCGCCGTCTGCCGGGCTCCGGTCCGGACTTCCGTCGCGGTGACGTCGCTGCGCCGCGCCGACGACGGCTACCTGGTGGCCACCAATGACGGCGATATCCGTTGCCGCACAGCGATTATCGCCAGCGGCGCCTGCAACCTTCCGGCAGTGCCCGCGCTCGCCGAAGCCGTCCCTTCCGCCTTAACGCAATTCACTCCTTTTGGGTACCAAGGCCCCGCGCACCTTCCCGACGGCGGCGTGCTCGTGGTCGGGGCCTCCGCCACCGGCGTGCAGCTGGCCGCCGAAATCCGGCGATCGGGCCGCCCGGTCATCCTGTCGGTAGGTGAGCATGTGCGGCTGCCGCGCACCTACCGCGGCCGCGATGTGCTGTGGTGGATGGACTCCTCCGGGGTGTGGGACCAGCGGCACGACGAGATCGACGACCTCGCCCGGGCGCGGCGGCTGCCGTCGCCGCAACTGGTCGGCACCCCCGAACGGACGACGCTCGACCTCAACGCCCTCAGCGCGATGGGCATCGAGCTGACCGGGCGGCTGGCCGCCGTACGCGACGGCCGGGCGCTGTTCTCCGGCGGTCTGCGCAACGTGTTCGCGCTTGCCGACCTCAAACTGCAGCGCCTGCTGGACACGTTCGACGCGTGGGCCGGGTCTGCGGAAGCGGGCGAAGGCTTCGAGCCGACCCTGGTACCGGCCTCGCCGCGGCTACAGCTCGATCTGCGAAGCGGTGAGGTCCGCACCATCGTCTGGGCCACCGGTTTCCGGCCCGACTACCGGTGGCTCGATTTGCCCGTGCTCGACGCGAAGGGCCACCTGCAACACGACGGCGGCGTGGTGGCCACCCCCGGGCTCTACGCGCTGGGGCTGCCCGTGCTGCGCCGCCGCAAGTCCACCTTCATCCACGGCATCTCAGACGATGCCCGCGACGTGATCGAGCACCTGGCGCAAACCCTTGCCGCGCGGTGAATTCACGGCCCGCCCGTGGCGCGCTCGCGGGAGTCCAGAAGGTCGTCGAGGGTGGTGTTGTCGAGCAGCTCGCTGGTGGCCGCGTGCACGGCCCGCCAGAGCGCCGGCAGGTGGGTGGCCGCGCCGTGGTAGCTGATCGTGTGGGGCGGCCGGCTGCGGATGCTGGCAAGCTCGCCGCTGACCGCCCTCATGATGTCGCCTATGCTGATCTGCCCGGCCGGTCTGGCCAAGCCATATCCGCCATCTGTTCCCGACCGGCTCTTGAGCAGACCGGCACGGCGCAAGTCGCTCAGAATCGACGACAGGTAGGTGGCGGGGATGTTCTGCATCGTCGCCAGTTCTCTGGTGGTGACCGAACTGTCCGGCAACGCGGCTATGGCCAGCATGGCCTGGACAGCGTAATCATTTCGAGCTGAGATATGCACGGCTTCGCTGATTTCTGCCGGCGGTCACCAGCTGACCGGACCGCCGGCGTTGTGGTGTGCGCTATGCCGCACCGAGTGTCTGCGGGTAGGCGGCGCCGATGTGGACCTGCTCGGCGACCTGAACCTGAACAGTGTCACCGGTTTGCACACCGAGGGACAGAAATTCGTTGCGGGTGAGGGTGACCGTGACGATCTGGTCGGCGGTGGTGACCTCGACCCGGATCTCAAAACCGATGCGGGTGACCCGGGTGATGCGGCCGGTCACCGCCGCCGGGTCGGCTGTGCCAGTGTGGATTTGCAGGTCGTGCGGGCGCACCAGCTGCTGTCCCAGCTGGGTGACCGGGCCGAGGAACCGCATCACGAAGTCGTTGGCCGGCTGGTCGTAGAGCTCGTCGGGTGAGCCGATCTGCTCCACCCTGCCCTCGTTGATCACGACGATCTCATCGGCGACTTCCAGCGCCTCTTCCTGGTCGTGGGTGACGAAGACGGTGGTGACATTTACCTCGTCGTGCAGGCGTCGCAGCCAGTCCCGAAGTTCCTTGCGCACCTTGGCATCCAGCGCACCGAACGGCTCGTCGAGCAGCAGCACCGTCGGCTCGACAGCCAGGGCACGGGCCAGCGCCATCCGCTGCCGCTGGCCGCCGGAAAGCTGCGACGGCAACCGGTCAGCAAACTGCCGCAGGTGCACCAGGGCGAGCAGCTCGTCGACCCGAGCACGAACCTCGTCCTTGGGCCGCTTACGGATTTCCAGCCCGAAGGCGACGTTGCGGCGCACGGACAGATGCTTGAACGCCGCGTAATGCTGGAAGACGAAGCCGACATTGCGCTTTTGCGGCGGGAGGTTGGTGGCATCGAGGCCCTCGATGGTCACCCTGCCGCTGTCGGCCTGCTCAAGTCCGGCGATGATGCGCAGCAGGGTGGACTTCCCACCGCCAGAGGGCCCGAGCAGGGCGGTGAGCTGTCCCGACGGAATGCTCACGGACACGTCGTCGAGGGCGACGAACCCTCCGAAACGCTTCGTAACGTTCGCGATCTCGATGCTCAACGGTCTTCCTTCGGACGGATAACGGACACGATGATGATTGCCGCCACGGCGACCAGAGCCAGCAGGAATGCCGTGGCGTAGGCGCCGCCCTTGTCGAAGTTGAGGTACTTCTCCTCGACCACCAAGGTGGCGGTGCGGGTCTCCCCCAGCACATTGCCGGACACGACCTTGACCGCGCCGAACTCGCCCAGCGACCGGGCCAGGCTCAACACGACACCGTAGATCACACCCCACTTGATGGCGGGCAAGGTGATCCGCCGGAAGGTCTGAACGGCGTTGGCGCCCAAGCTGCGCGCCGCCTGCTCCTGCTCGTCACCGATTTCCTCAAGCACCGGCACCACCTCGCGGATCACCAGTGGCAGCGCCACGAACACGGTGGCCATGACGATGCCCGGCGTGGAGAAGATGACCTGAAAGCCGATGCCTTCCAGCGCGGGGCCGAACCAGCCGGTTCGCCCGCCGTAGACCAGCACGAGCGCAAGACCGACGACGATCGGTGAGACCGACAAAGGCATGTCCAGCAAGGCACTGAGCAGACGCTTGCCCGGGAACTGGTAGCGGACAAGCAACATGGAGATCCCGACGCCGAACACCGTGTTGATGATCACGGCGATGATGGCCACCTGCACGGTGAGCACCAGCGCGTGCACGATGTCGGGGTCCTCCAGGATGCCGTTGATGTTTTCCATACCATCGGCGAAAGCGTTCTTGCCGACCAGATAGACCGGCCACGCCACGAGCAGGAAAAGGTAACCGACCACAACCAAACGCAGCGCATAGCGGCCCGGGCGCTTAGCCACGACGTACCACCCTTCGCTGGATGACGTCGAGAATGACGATGACGGCGAACGAGATGGCCAGCAGAATGGTCGCGACCGCGGCGGCACTGTCCAAATTGTCATTCTCGATGCTGCTCAGAATCCGCACCGAGGTGACCTCGGTGCGCATGGGCAGATTGCCCGACAGCAGGACAAGCGAGCCGTATTCGCTCACGCCGCGGGCGAAGGAGAGCGCGGCGCCCGCGGCGATGGCCGGGGTCAGCGCCGGCAGGATGATCCGGCGGAAGACCGTGAACCGGCTGGCGCCCAAGGACATCGCGGCCTCCTCCACCTCTTTGTCCAGCTCGGCCAGCACAGGCTGTACCGTGCGCACGACGAACGGGAGCGTGACGAAAAGGAAGGCCAGGAAGACAGCGGCACGGGTGTTGGCGATGTCGACTCCGAGCGGGCTGTTGTGGCCGTAGAGCGACAGCAGCACCAGACCGGCGACGATCGTCGGCAACGCGAACGGCAGATCGATCAGCACCTCCAGCGCCCGCTTGCCAAAGAACCGGTCTCGTACCAGCACCCACGCGATCAGGGTTCCCATCACCACGTTGACGATCGTCACGAGCAATGCGGTGCCCACGGTGAGCCGGATCGCCGCGATGGTCTGCTCGTTGGTGATCGCCTGCCAGAACTGGCTCCACCCGCCCGTGCTCGCGGTGACCACCACGGCCGTGAGCGGAATGAGCACCAGCAGGCTGAACCACAACATGGCCACCCCCAGACCCAGGCCGGAGACCCGGGTCAGCAGGCGGCGGCCGTCCTGAGCCGCCCGGCGCTTGAGCGCCGGGCGGTCCGTGACAAGGGTTGCCGAGGTCACTTTGCCTTGCCTGAGGCGGCTATGATCTTGACGATGAGGCCCTCTTTCTCGTCAAAATACTTCTTGGACAACGCCGACCAGCTTTGAAAGTCCTTCGCCACGGTCAGCAGCTTCTTCGGGGTGGGGAAGGGCTTGCTCGGGTCCGGCACGCCCTTGATGTCGCTAGTGCTGACACCTTCGACGATCGGACGGAAGCCCTTGAGGGCGAACTGACGCTGGCCGTCCTTGCTCAGCACGAAGTTCAGCCACTGCTGCGCCTTGGGGTTGGCGTTCTTCAGGATCGCACCGGGGTTCTCGATGAGGATGGTGGTGTCCGGGACGACCCACTCCAGCTTCTCCCCGCTCTGGGTGGCCAGGATCGCCTCGTTCTCGTAGGCCAGCAGGACGTCACCGGTGCCGCCGAGGAAGCTGGTCGTAGCGTCCCGGCCGCTTCCGGGCAGCGAGACCACGTTGGCGAAGAGCTTGGTCAGGAACTCCGCCGCTTGCGCGTCGGTGCCGCCGTTGGCGGTGATGTGTCCCCATGCCGCCAGCGCATTCCATCTCGCTGCGCCGGACGACGCCGGGTTGGGCGTGACGATCCCGATGCCCGGCTTGATCAGATCGTCCCATCCCTTGATGTTCTTCGGGTTGCCCGGGCGGACAGCCAGGACCACGATTGACGACGAGACGATGCCTTTGGTCGGGCCGGTATTCCAGCTGGCATCCACGAGCCCGGCATCGACTAGCCGGGTCACATCGCTGGAGACCGAGAAGTGCACGTAGTCGGCCTTGAGCCCGTTCACCACCGCGCGGCTCTGGTCGCCCGAAGCGCCGTAGGAGGTCTGGAACTTCACCCCACGGCCTTCGGCTGTTTTGTTCCATTCGGTGGCGATGGCCTTGTTTGCCGCCTCCGGCACCGCGAAGCCGACGATGGAAAGGGTGGTGGATTCCGCCGCGGGTTCGTTTGCGTTGCCCCCGCCGCAGGCAGACAACACCAAGCCAGCCGCTAGCGCCAACGCGGCCGTTAATTTGATGCGGTACTTCATGGGAGAACCTGTCCTCCTCAGCGCGCAGTCGCGCATTAAATCCATAGTTATCGATATCTGAGCCGAGAGCTCTCTCGACTCAGAAGATGGTGAAGCGTTGGGCGCCTTGAGCTTCGCTGCCCACGGCATACCTGGCGAGCCAACCCGCAGGCGCCCGCCCGGCCACACGAACGAATATCCCACCAATCCAATAGGATTACAAGAGTATGCGCCAGGCGACTTGAAAACAGCGACGGCGGCGCAGCCTCGGCTGCGCCGCCGTTTCAGGTGGGCTTCAGTGACCGATAGCGTGCCGGATCAGCACCACGGTCCCCCTGCCGGGCAGGAACTCCCGCTCCAGGATCAGGATTTCCCGATGAAGGAATCATGGCCCTGCGCCTGCCATTTGCGTCGCTCCAGCGGCAGGCTGTAGGTGCGCACGCGGCGCAGCGCGGTATCCAAATCGGACACGATCTTCTGCGCGCCCACCACCCAGACCGCCCTGCGGGCGCCCGCCGAGTACGGCCCGAGCTGGCTGCCACTGGCCGAAGCGGCCACCATTCGCCCGTCCTCGGTCACGGCATGCACGCTGCCCACGACGACATCGGGGGTGGCGCCCAGCCGCAGCCTGCCGTCAACGTCGTCGTCGGCCAGCTGTCCCACCTGCCGGCGGACAGAGACGAACTCGCCGCTTTCCTCGACCGCGGCGGCGATCCCGCTGATGCGCAAGGTCTCACTCAGCGCCGTAAATACCGCCTGGTCCCGGGGCAGCAGCTCGATGACCAAGTCGCGGGCCTGCTCGGCCGTGTCCACCACGTGAACCGTGAACCCGTTGTCCTGCAGTGACTTCGCGGCTCGATCCAGCTGGCTCACGTCGGCCGCGGCAGCGAACGCTTCATCAAAAGTATCGTCGGTGCTCAATGCTCCCGCCTTTCGGTTCCATTTGGTTACTAGCCCCATCGTGAGTAACCATCGAGTCCGGAGGAAGACGGCACTATTTTCTGCGTCAGGCACACGGAGGTAACCATGCAGGCACCGGTGGTGCACGATGAGAAGACCTGCCAGGTTCGCGAGATCCTCGATCGCGTCGGGGACAAGTGGTCCCTTGCCGTCGTCAACGAGCTCGGCAACGGCACCCTGCGGTTCACCGAGCTGAAGCGGGCCATCGGTGGGGTCAGCCAGCGGATGCTCACGGCGACCCTGCGCAACCTGGAACGTGACGGCCTTGTGCTGCGCACGGTCCATCCCGTCATCCCACCCAGGGTCGACTACGAGCTCTCCGATCTGGGCCGCACCTTCCTGCAGACGGCATGGTCGCTGATGAACTGGGCCAACGACCACGCCGCCGACATCATCGCGGCACGCGCCAGATACGACACCTGATCCGGCACAGGGGGTTTCCAAATCCTATCTTCTGAGTAGGATATCTAGGCACCTGCGGACTCCCCCGGCAAGGAGTGTGATCACCATGGCCGAATCCTTTGCAGACGAATGGCGTGCCTGGCATGACAAGCACGAGGCGAACCGCGCCCACCGGCACGGCTTCCTCGCCATCACCGGCGTGCACTGGCTGACCGTTGAGCCCCAGCTGTTACCCGACGCGCCCGGGGTCTGGTCATCGGACGGCGACCGCGTCACGGTCCATCTGGACGACGGCGAGGAGCTGGCCGTGGCCGGTGAGATCATCCGCGGCGAGCACCGGTTCGAGCCGATCGCCGAGCGGGGCGGGATAAACGCGGTGTGGGGTGAGGCCGTCATCGAGATCGCCCGGCGCGGCGGTTTCGACATCGTGCGGCCCCGGCACCCGTCACATCCACTACTGACCGCCTACCCAGGCACGCCGGCCTACCCGGCCGATCCACGCTGGGCGATCACCGGCCGGTACGTGCGGTTCGACGAGCCACGGCCGACGACGGTCGGGTCGGTCGTCGACGACCTCAAGCACGTCTACCAGGCACCAGGCCGGATCGACTTCGAGATCGACGGGCGGCAGCTGAGCCTCACCGCTTTCGACGGCTGGACGCCGGGCAGCCTGAGCGTGCTGTTCACCGACGCCACCTCGGGGGTCACCACTTACGCCGCCAACCGATCGCTGCAGGTGAACGCCCCGGAAAGCGACGGCGCGGTGGTGCTCGACTTCAACCGGGCGGTCAACCTTCCGTGCGCCTACACCGAGTACGCGACCTGCCCGCTGCCGCCGGCCGAGAACCACCTGCCGGTGGCGATCGAGGCCGGAGAACAGCTCCCAGCATCGGCCGCCTTGAATAAATCCGCTCGATAGGACAACGTGAAGCGATGAGTCCCCGACCCCTCAGGATCGCTGCCGTCTTGATCGCCGTGGCGCTGGCGGCATGCGCGCCGCAGGACGAGCCGAGCACCCCCGCCGCTTCGGCCGACACCGGCTGCGCACCTTCAAAGCTGGCCACGGTCGCGGCCGGCAAGCTGACCGTGGCCACCGACGATCCCGCCTATCCGCCGTGGGTCGCCGACAACAAACCGGAAAGCGGCGACGGCTTCGAGTCGGCGGTGGCCTATGCGGTGGCGGCCAAGCTCGGCTATGCCAAGGATCAGGTGGTGTGGACGCGGGTCACCTTCAACAGCGCCATCGCTCCGGGCCGCAAGGCCTTCGACTTCGACATCAACCAGTTCTCCATCACCGAGGAGCGTAGGAACGCGGTCGACTTCTCCTCCGCCTACTACGACGTGGCCCAGACCGTCATCACCATCAAGGGCTCCAAAATAGACGGTGCGAAAACACTTGCCGCGCTGAAGAATGCCAAACTCGGCGCACAGGTGGGCACGACCAGCTATCGGGCGATCACCGAGGTCATCAAACCCGCTACGGCACCGGCCGTGTTCAACAACAACGACGATGCCAAGCAACAGCTGGGCAACGGAACCGTGGACGGGATAGTTGTCGATCTGCCGACCGCGTTCTTCATGACGGCCGCGGAGCTGGACAACGGCGTCATCGTCGGCCAGGTGCCGCAGCCGTCCGGGCAGCCGGAGCAGTTCGCTCTGGTGCTGGACAAGGGTTCCCCGCTGACCGCGTGCGTCAGCCGGGCCGTCGACGCGCTGCGGCAGGACGGCACGCTGACCTCCTTGCAGGCCAAGTGGCTCGCCGGGGTTTCCGGCGCGCCGACGCTTGGCTGAGGCATGACCACCGCCTATCAACCGAGCCAGCTGCAACAGGAACGGATCGCTTACCGGCGAAGGCAAACGGTGCTTTCCGCCGTCGTCGCCGCCGCGTCCACCGCCGTCATCGGCGTGCTGGCCGCGGTGGCGATCACCGGCGCCCCGGGCTGGGCGCGGGTGCGGAGGTCCTTTTTGGACCCCGCGATCGCCCTCGATGCGTTGCCAGACATCCTTCACGGCCTCTGGCTCAACGTGCAGCTGCTGTTCTTTTGCGCGATCGGCGCGCTGCTGGTCGGATTGGCCATCGCGCTGCTGCGCACCCTTCGCGCGCCGGTCTTCTTCCCGTTGCGCGCACTGGCCGCGCTCTACACCTACCTGCTCCGCGGTGCGCCGCTGCTTATCGTCTTATATCTATTGACTTTTGGGGTACCAGGTCTGCGCCTGAAAGGCACGCCACCCCTCCTGGTGCTGGGTGGGCTGGCGCTGGTCATCGTCTACGCCGCCTACCTGGCCGAGGTTTTCCGGGCCGGCATCGAGTCGGTGCACCCGTCACAGCGGGCGGCGGCGCGCTCGCTGGGCCTGACCTACCGCCAGACGATGCGCCATGTGGTGCTGCCGCAGGCGATTCGCCGGGTCACCCCGCCCATGCTCAACGATCTGGTCGCCCTGCAGAAGGACGTCGGCCTGATCTCGCTCGCCGGGCCGATCGACGCGATCCGGGCGGCGCAGATCCAGACCGCGGAAACCTACAACTACACGCCGTATGTCGTGGCGGGCGTGCTTTTCGTGCTGCTGGCCATTCCGCTGATCGCGGTGACCGACTGGGTCACCCTGCGCTCGGCCCGCCGCCAGTCCGCCGAGGCCGCCCTATGAACGTGCTGTCCTGCCGCGCGTTGCGCAAAGTGTTCCGCGGCAACGTGGTCCTGCACGACCTGGACCTGGAGGTGGCCGAACACGAAGTGGTAGTGCTGATCGGGGCCTCGGGTTCGGGCAAGTCGACGCTGCTGCGCTGCGTCAACCTGCTGGAAACCGTCGACGACGGCACCATCCACCTCGACGGCGAGCACATCACCTCGCCGGGGGTGAACCCTGACCGGGTGCGCCAGCGCATCGGCATGGTGTTCCAAGCCTTCAACCTGTTCCCCCACCTGACCGTGCTGGACAACGTGACCCTCGCACCGCGACGGGTGCACCGGCAGCCCCGCCGCGACGCCGAGGCCGCCGCGATGCGCCTGCTGGACCGGGTCGGCCTGGCCGACAAGGCACGCGAATACCCCGACCGGCTCTCCGGTGGCCAGCAGCAGCGGGTCGCCATCGTCCGCGCATTGGCCAACTCGCCCAGGCTCATCCTGCTCGACGAGGTCACCTCGGCGCTCGACCCGGAACTGGTCGGCGAGGTGCTCAGCCTCATCCGCGAGCTGCGTGCCGACGGGACGACAATGCTCATCGCCACCCACGAGATGTCCTTCGCCCGCGAGGTCGCCGACCGCGTATGTTTCCTCGACCAGGGCCGCATCCTGGAACAGGGAACCCCGCAACAGGTCCTCGGCGCACCCCAGCAACCCCGCACCCAACAGTTCCTGGAACGCATCATCGCCGCCGGCCGCCTCCCCTAGCCCGCACCGCCGCCACCGCCGCGGAGAGCTTGAGAGGTGAGCTAGTGCCTGCGGGTCGGCGGCGTAGCCGTCGGGGGCGGCCGAGCACGGACGGATGTGCCGCGCGGGAGCTGGCGGCGAGGGACCACGACGCAGCGGCGTAGAAAGGAGCGGGCCGTGGAGAAACGGCGGCCCGCCACCGGGGTGGAAGCGGCTGTCAGGCCCAGAGCGCCACCGGCCACAGCGGGCAGGATGGTCACCGTGTCGGCCAAGCGCATGGCTGGGCGGATGTCAGCGGGAGGGAAGGCCAAGACGGTCAAGGGTTTCGCGGAGGCGGTGGCGGCCGGCCATCGATTCTGGGCCGCGTAGCCGGTCGAGCACTCGGCTGGTCCAGTTGCCTGCCAATCCGAAGCGGCTGTTGTAGGCGGCCAGTCTTTCGTTGTAGGCGGCGATGTGCGCGTCGGCGGAGGCGTCGTATTGTTCACGATGCACGACAGCCGCTTGTGGCAGCCGTGGCTTCACGCCGGCCTGTTCGGTGGGATCTGGGGTGCCGACGGCGAGCCCGAAAGCGGCTACCGCGTGGGGTGGCAGCCCCAGCTCGGCGGCGACCTGTTCCGGTGCGTTGCGGATCGCCCCCACGAACACCGAACCCAGCCCCAGTGAATGCGCTGCTATGACAGCGTTCTGGGCCGCCAATGCGGTGTCGATGAAGCCGATGAGGGTGGTCTCCAGGTAGTCCGCGGCATCGACCTGGGTGCCGGCGTGTTCGGCCAGCCGCCGGGCCCGGCTCAGGTCGGCGACCCAGACCAGGAACAGTGGGGCCTGGGCGATGAAGGCCTGGTTTCCGGCGAGCACGGCCAGCCGCGCCTTGCGCTGCGGATCGCGGACAGCCACCACGCTCCACGCCTGGAGGTTGGATGACGTCGGAGCGGACTGCGCGGCGGCGATCAGAGCGGTCAGCTCGTCGTCGGTAACCTCGCGGGATCCGAACTTTCGCACCGAGCGGTGTGCGAGTTGCAGACGCAGGACATCGTTGTCCACGCCGAGATTCGCGGCGGGATCGCCGTAGCGGGCGGTGACTGGCATCGCCAAGCTATATCACAGAATTGCGATCGAACTGTCTCAATCTTTGGAATTCCTATTTCGCATGTAGGATATGTAGGCTATTCTCAACACCATGGCCAGCACCCAAACCCCGCTCGACGGCACCGCAATGGCCGTGTCGCGCGGATGCTGCCGCGGCTGGACAGCCGCGTGCGGGTGCTGTTAAGCGCGCCTATCCCCCTGTTATCGCCTGACTTCACCTGCGCCATCCCGATGGCCCGTGGCGCGTTCCCGCGTCTTGCTCAGGAGGAACGTCATGACTGTCATAGCCGAACCGCTCGCGCCGATCGAGCCGGACATGTTTCGTTCCCTGCTTCGCCAGCAGGCAGCCTCGGTCGCGGTGGTCACCGCCGCGGGCGACCCGCCGGTGGGGTTCACCGCGACCTCGTTCACGTCGGTGTCACTGCACCCGCCGCTCGTGTCGTTCTGTCTGGCCCGTTCATCGTCGAGCTGGCCCACCATCCACCGCGCTGAGCACATTGCCGTGCACCTGCTCGGTGAACAGCAGCATCACGTGGCGCGCACCTTCGCGACCAGTGGCATCGACCGCTTCGCCGCGCATCCGGGTTGGCAGCGCGGACCTTTCGGGGTGCCGCTGCTGCACGAGCCGATCGCCTGGCTGCTGTGCCGGGTCACGCAGCGGGTCGCGGCGGGTGACCACACCATCGTGCTGGCCGAACCGCTTACCGGCAGCCACGGCGAGGGCGCGCCCTTGCTCTATCACATGGGGCAGTACGCCGCCCTGCGTCCATCCACAAAGGAGTCATAGGTGAAACCGTCACCAGTAGTCGCCCGTCGCACGTTCCTTTCCGCCACCCTCGGCGCGGTCGCCCTGGGCCTGACCGCGTGCGCCAACGCTGAGACGCCGGACGTGACACTGGCCGCCGACACACCCCTGCTCGACTCGGTGCCGAAGGGTACCAAGCTTGTCATCGGAGACAAGGAGCATCAGAAGGCCATCGAGTTCTCCGGCGAGGCGAAGAACTTCACCTTCGAGGTGGAGTGGGCCAACATCAGCGGCGGCCCGCAAACCCTGGAGGCGTTCCGCGCCAAGGCGCTGGACGTCGGCTCGGTCGCCGACATCCCGCCGATCCATTCCCACTGGACCGGCATCCCCACCCGGATCGTCGCTTCCAAGTTCCGCCAGGATCCGCTCAACCACGCCATCTACCGGCTCGGCATCGCCCCCGGGGTCGCGGTCGCCGCGCTCGCCGATCTGCGCGGCAAGAAGGTCGCCTACAGCCCGGGACAGGCGCAGGGCGCCCTGGTGTTACGGGTGCTGCACAAGGCCGGACTGTCCAAAGAGGACGTGAAGCTGGTGGAGCTGCCGAGCACCGGCGACGTCTACGCGACCGCACTGGCCAGCCGTCAGGTCGAGGTTGCCCCGATCGGGGGCGTACAGATCAAGCGTTACGAGACCAAGTACGGCAAGGACGGCGCGAAGACCATCGCGCACGGCCTGCGCGACGACCCCGGTCACCTCTACGTACCGATCACCGTGCTGGCCGATCCGGCCAAGGCCGCCGCGATCCGCGAGTACGTACAGGTGTGGGCGCGGGCGTGGCGGTGGCGCGAGGCCAACCCGCAGGAGTGGATCGAACGGTACTACGTCAAGGATCAGGGCCTCACCGCCGACGACGGCCAGTGGCTGGTCGACAACGGCGGCGTGGCCGACATTCCGGCGAGCTGGGGCGAAGCCATCGCCCGCCATCAGGAGACGATCGACTTGCTGGCCAAGGAGACCGGCAACAAACCGCTGCGGGCCGAGGACCTGTACGACCGCCGATACGAATCCGTTGCCGCCAAGGCACTCGACGCGGGAGGTGCCAAGTGACCGCCTCTGTGCTCAGCAGACCCCGCCCGGCGGTGGCGACACCGACCGCCGCCAAGCCGCGGCGTCGGCTCGGGCCCGGTCGGGCCATCCCGTTCGGGGCGGCCATCGGGCCGGTCGGCCTGCTGACGCTGTGGGCGGTGGGCTCGGCCGCGGGGTGGCTCGATCCGCGTACCCTGTCAGCGCCCTGGACGGTCGTGACGACCGCGGGCGACCTCATCGCCAACGGCCGGCTGCAGGACAACCTTGCGGTCTCGGCGCAGCGGGCCGGTCTCGGCCTCGCCTTCGGCACGGTCATCGGCACCGTGCTCGCGCTCGCCTCGGGACTGAGCCGGTGGGGGGAGGCGATCCTCGACGGCCCGATCCAGATCAAGCGGGCCATCCCGGCCGTGGCACTGATTCCATTGCTCATCCTCTGGCTCGGCATCGGCGAGGAGATGAAGGTGCTCACCATCACCCTCGGCGTGCTGGTGCCCGTCTACATCCATACCCATAACGGGTTGCGCACCATCGACAGCCGGTACGTCGAGCTGGGCGAGTCGCTGCGGTTGCCGCCGGGCACCTTCCTGCGCCGGATCGTGCTGCCCGGTGCGCTGCCCGGCTTCCTGCTCGGCATGCGGTTCGCCGTGGTGGGCGCCTGGCTGTCCCTCGTCGTGGTCGAGCAGATCAACTCGACCAGCGGCATCGGCTACATGATGGATCTGGCCCGCCAGTACGGCCAGACCGACGTCATCATCGTCGGGCTCGTCCTCTACGGGCTGCTCGGGCTGATCTCCGACGGCGCTGTCCGGCTCGTGCAGAGGAAGGCGCTGTCATGGCGACGCACGCTGGCGGACTGACCGCCACCCGCACGGTTCGGGTCCGCTCGCTGTCGCGCGGATTCGGCGACCGGACAGTCCTCAATGGACTGGATCTGGAGATCGGCGAAGGCGAGTTCGTCGCGCTGCTGGGCCGCAGCGGCTCGGGAAAGAGCACCCTGCTGCGCGCCCTGGCCGGTCTGGACCGCGACGTGGCGGGCTCCGGGCAGATCGAAGTCCCGCAGAACTCCTCGGTGGTCTTCCAGGACGCGCGGCTGCTGCCGTGGCAACGGATCCTGGACAACGTCACCCTCGGCCTGCGCGGGCCGGAAGCGCCGCAGCGCGGCCGCGCGGCGCTGGCCGAGGTCGGGTTGGCCGGCCGGGAGCGGGCCTGGCCCAACGAGCTGTCCGGCGGTGAGCAGCAGCGGGTCGCGCTGGCGCGGGCGCTGGTGTCCGAGCCGGAGCTGCTGCTGGCCGACGAGCCCTTCGGCGCGCTGGACGCGCTGACCCGGCTGCGCATGCACCACCTGCTGCGCGAGCTGTGCACACGGCACCGGCCCGCGGTTCTGCTGGTCACCCACGACGTCGACGAGGCGGTGACGCTGGCCGACCGGGTGCTGCTCATCGACGAGGGCCGGATCAGGGTCGACCTCACCATCGACCTGCCCGCGCCCCGCTCACATCGACAGCCACAGTTCCTGGCCTACCGGGAATCCTTGCTGCAATCGCTCGGCGTCTACCAGACGGAAGGATGACCATGCTTCACCTCAACGCGTTCCTGATGGGCGTCGGGCACCACGAAGCCGCCTGGCGGCTGCCGGAAAGCGATCCCTTCGCGCAGACCGACGTCGAGCACTTCAAGCGCCTGGCCCGCATCGCCGAGCGCGGCAAGCTCGACTCGCTGTTTCTCGCCGACAGCCCGGTGCTGTGGAACAGCATCGGGAGGCGGCCGGCCGGCACGCTCGAACCGACCGTGCTGCTGACCGCCCTCGCCGGCGCCACCAACCACATTGGACTGATCGCGACCGCGTCGACCACCTACAACGAGCCGTTCAACCTCGCCCGCCGGTTCGCCTCGCTGGACCACATCAGCGGCGGCCGGGCCGGCTGGAACATCGTCACCACGGCCGGGGTGGAGGCGGCCCGCAACTTCAACCTCGATGAGCTGCCCTCGCACCGGGACCGCTATGAGCGGGCGGCCGAATTCATCGAGGTGTCGCTGAAGCTATGGGACAGCTGGGATGACACCGCCCCGTTGGGCGACAAGGATTCCGGGCGATGGGGCGACGATGCCCTGCTCTACCCGCCCGGCCATAGCGGGCAATACTTCCGCGTGGCCGGCCCGCTGAATGTGCCGCGCTCGCCGCAGGGCTACCCGCTGCTGGTCCAGGCCGGGTCCTCGGAGGACGGAAAGGAGCTGGCAGCCCGCTACGCCGAGGCGGTCTTCACCGCACAGCAAACCCTCGCCGACGCGCAGGCGTTCTACCGTGACCTCAAGCAGCGGGCCGCGCTCGCGGGCCGCGACCCGGACACGATCAAGATCCTGCCGGGGATCGTGCCCGCGATCGGGGAAAGCGAGGCGCAGGCACGCGAGCTGGAGGCCGAGCTGGATCGCCTGATCCGGCCCGAATACGCGCGCCAGCAGCTGGCCACCACCCTGCGCGTCGCCCCCGAAGACCTGGCCCTGGACGAGGAATTGCCGGCCGACCTGCCCAGCGAAGACGAGATCGAGGGGGCCAAGAGCCGCTACACGCTGATCGTCACCCTGGCCCGGCGGGAACGGCTGACCGTCCGTCAGCTCATCGGCCGGCTCGGCGGCGGGCGCGGGCACCGCACCTTCGCCGGAACACCCGAGCAGGTGGCCGATGCCATCGAGGAGTGGTTCCGCAGCGGCGCCGCCGACGGATTCAACATCATGCCGCCGGTACTGCCGTCCGGGCTGGAAACGTTCGTTGACCAGGTTGTGCCGATTCTGCAGCGCCGAGGACTGTTCCGCACCGAATACACCGGGACCACTCTGCGCGACCACTACGGCCTGACCCGCCCCGCCAACCAGTTCGTGACCGTTTAACCAGTTGGAAGGACCATCCATGGTGGACTATCGACCCTTCGGGCGCACCGGCGTGCAGATCAGCTCGCTGACCCTGGGCGCAATGAACTTCGGCCAGCGGGGCAACCCCGATCACGAGGACGGCATCCGGATCATCCATCGGGCGCTCGACGAGGGCATCAACGCCATCGACACCGCCGACGTCTACTCCCAGGGCGAATCAGAGGAGATCGTCGGCAAGGCCCTGGCCGGCGGGCGGCGCGACGACGTCTTCCTGGCCACCAAGTTCCACGGGCAGGTCGGCGACAACCCGCAGCATCGCGGCAACTCCCGCCGCTGGATCTTCCGGGCCGTCGAGAACAGCTTGCGCCGCTTGAACACCGACTGGATCGACCTGTACCAGGCGCACCGCCCCGAGCCCGACACCGACTTCGACGAGACCCTGGGCGCGCTCACCGACCTGGTGCGCCAAGGAAAAGTCCGCTACCTCGGCACCTCCACCTTCGAGCCCTCGGCCGTCGTGGAGGGCCAGTGGATCGCGGAGCGGCGCGGGCGGGAACGGGTGGTCAGCGAGCAGCCGCCCTACTCGATCCTGGCCCGCGAGATCGAACGCGAGCTGCTGCCGGTGGCCCAGCGCTACGGGCTGGCGGTGATCCCGTGGAGCCCGCTGGCCGGCGGCTGGCTCGCCGGCGGCTATCACCCCGGGATCGAAGCCCCGATCTCGCTGCGGGCCGACCGGTTCCCGGCCCGGTTCGATCCGGCCTGGCCGGCCAACGCCGCCAAGCTCGCCGCCGTCGCCGAGCTGGCCGCGCTCGCCGAACAGGCCGGCCTGTCCCTGATCCACCTCGCGATCGCCTTCGTGCTGCAGCACCCCGCCGTCACGTCGGCCATCATCGGGCCGCGCACCTTGGCACACCTGGAGTCGCAACTGGGCGCGGCCAAGGTGACGCTCTCCCCCGATGTGCTGGACCGGATAGACGCCATCGTGCCGCCCGGCACCACCCTCAACCCCGCCGATTCCGGCTATCAGCCACCATCGCTGGCCGACCCGGCGCGCCGCCGCCGCGGGGGCACCCGATGAGCCTCGATGTCGTGGTGCTGGTGGGCAATCCGCGGGCTGGATCGCGTACCCGACAATTGGCTGAAACCTTGACCGAGACGCTGCTGGACCGGATCGGCCTGCCGCCCAACGGCTGGCGGGTGCTGGAGCTGGCCGACATCGTCGGGGTGTCGTTCGGGCCGGAACCGGCCTACGGCAACAAAGCGGGCCCCGATCCTTTCGCGACAGTCGCCTCGGCCCAGCTGCTGATCGTCGCGACGCCCGCCTATAAAGGCAGCTACACCGGGTTGTTGAAGGTCTTCCTGGATCGGTTCGGGCACCGGCAGCTCGCTGAGGTGACCGCGGTGCCGGTGGTGGTGGCCGCGTCACAGGCGCACGCCGATGCGGCCGCGGCGGCACTGCACGATGTTCTGGCCGAGCTGGGCGCGCGAGTCCCAGCGCCTGCGCTCGCGGTGCTGGAGTCGCGTTTGGAGGATGGGCGCGCCATCGCCGCGCAGTGGACGCAACAGCATGCCGGGGCCTTCGCCAACCGTCCGATCACGACAGCAGGGATCAGCTGATGAGCCTCGAATTCCTCTGGTACATCCCGAACCAGGTCCAGCCCGGCCATCGTGGCGACGACGCTGTCGCCAACCACAACAGTCTGCAAACCCTTACCGGTCAAGCAAAGGCGCTCGAAGATCACGGGTGGGGCGGTGCCCTGATCGGGACTGGCTGGGGCAGGCCGGACACCTTCACGGTCGCCACCGCGCTGGCCGCCCGGACCACAACCTTCCAGCCTCTGATCGCTGTCCGGCCCGGCTACTGGCGGCCGGCCAACTTCGCCTCCGCCGCGGCGACCCTCGACCATCTCAGCGAGGGGCGGGTGCTGATAAACATCGTGTCGGGTAAGGACAATCTGGCCGCCTACGGCGATCACGAAGGCGACCAGGCCCACCGCTACGCCCGTACCAAGGAATTCCTGCAGATCGTCCGCAAGCTGTGGACTCAGGAAAGCGTCACCTTTCACGGCGAGCACTTCAGCGTCACCGACTCCACCGTGGTCCCGCGAACGGTCGTGCGCGGCGAGCGCAAACACCCGCGTCTCTACTTCGGCGGCGCCTCCGAGGCCGCCGAGAGGGTCGCCGCGGCCGAAGCCGACGTCCAGCTCTTCTGGGGAGAGCCCCTCGACGGCGTCCAGGAACGGATCGAACGCCTCAAACAGCTCAGCGAGGAGCTGGGACGCGAACACGCGCCGCTCGAGTTCGGCCTGCGCATCACCACGCTTGTGCGCGACACCAGCGAACAGGCCTGGGCCGATGCCGAGGCCAAGGTCGCCAAGATGGCGCAGGCCAACGGCGATATCCCGCGCAATCTGAACTGGCGGGCCGCAGTGGGCCAGCAGCGGCTGCTCGACCTCGCGGCCCGCGGCGAGGTGCTTGACGACAACCTTTACACCACACCCGGCAAGTTCGGCGGCGGCGGGGCGGGCACCACCTGGCTCGTGGGGTCGGCCGAGGAGGTGGCGACCTCGCTACGCAAGTACGAGAAGCTCGGCATCACCCACTTCGTGCTCTCCGACACGCCCTATCTGCCGGAGATCAAGCGCCAGGGCGATCAGCTCCTGCCGCTGCTGCGCTGATGGGCCTCACCGATTCGACAGCGGTGGATACGCTGCGGCCGCTCTAGTAGGCTGCCGACGGCATCCAATGGCCGCTGTCGATCGGTGAGGAGTCTACATTGAATTCTGAGTTGAGGAACGACTACCGTTCTGCGCTTGATGCGGTCATCGCCGACACGGTCATCCCGGCCGCCGCTGACGTCGACCGCACCGGCACCTTTCCCCGAGCGGCGCTCAATGCTTTAGGCGACGCCGGGGTGCTGGGGCTCCTGTCGGCAGCTGAGGTCGGTGGCGGCGGCGGCTCACTGGCGGACGCGGCCGACGTGGTGGAACACCTCGCCGAGGCCTGCGGCTCGACCGCGATGGTGGTGCTCATGCACTTCTCGGCCGTGTCCGTGCTCGAGGCGCACGGCCCGCGTGAGGTCCGCGAGGCCATCGCCCGCGGCGCGCACCTGAGCAGCCTCGCGTTTTCCGAAACCGGCTCGCGCAGCCACTTCTGGGCGCCGATGAGTACCGCGACCGGCGAGGGCGACGCCGTCAGGCTCGACGCCAGCAAGAGCTGGATCACCGCGGCCGGCGAGGCCGACAGCTACGTCTGGTCGAGCCGTCCCACTTCAGGTGACGGGCCGATGACCCTGTGGCTGGTGCCGTCGGATACGCCGGGGCTGAAGGTCGCCGGGCCGTTCGATGGGGTGGGGCTTCGCGGCAACGCGTCCAAACCCGTTACCGCCGAAGGCGTGAGGGTGCCCCGCGACGCCATGCTCGGCGCGGACGGGGCAGGGATGGACATCTCCCTATCCGCTGCGCTGCCGACATTTCTGGTGTGCAGTGCTGCGTGCTCCATCGGGCTGATGAGCGCGCTGCTGAACGACGCCGCCACCCACCTGACCAAGACCCGTCTGGAGCACCTCGGTCAAACACTTGCCCAGCAACCGGTCAGCCGGATCGAGTACGCGCGCCTGCGCACGCGCGCCGACGAGGCCCGCGCGTTCCTCGCCGACACGCTGGCCGCGTTGGGCACCGGCCGCGCCGACGCGGTCCTTCGGGTCCTTCAGGTCAAGGCCGTCGCCGCGGAGGCCGCGTCCGAGGTCGCCGACGGGGTGATGCGCTTGTGCGGGGGCGCGGCGTTCCGCAAGGAACTCGGCGTAGAACGCCGTTTCCGCGACACCTTGGCGGCACGGGTGATGGCGCCGACCACGCAAGCGCTGCGCGATTTCGTCGGCCGGGCCACGCTGGGCCTGCCCCTTTTCGACGGGAGTGACGTCCGGTGAGCGAGCAGACCCTGCTGATGGGCGCCGTCGCCTACGACCCGAAGGTTGTCACCATCTGGGAAGGCTTCCGCGGCTGGCTTCGCGACAGCGGCCTGCCTTTCGACTTCGTGCTCTACTCCAACTATGAGCGCCAGGTCGAGGACCTCGTGGCCGGACGGATCTCGGCGGCGTGGAACTCGCCGCTGGCCTGGCTGCGCGCGCAGCGCCTGGCCGGTGCCGCCGAGCGCACCGTGCGGGCGGCGGCCATGCGCGACACCGACCGCGACCTCACCTCGGTGGTGGTCGTGCGCGCCGACTCGGACGTGTCCTCCCTGGCCGACCTTCGCGGGCGAACCATCGCGGTCGGCGCGGTGGATTCGCCACAGGCCACCCTCATTCCGTTGGCACACCTGCAATCCGCCGGTCTGCGCCAGGGTGCCGGCCTCACCGTTCACCGGTACGATGTGGGAGTCGGCCTGCACGGCGACCATGTCGGTGGGGAGCGCGCCGCCGCGGCCGCCCTGGCCGCCGGGAAGGTCGAAGCCGCCTGCATGATCGACGCGAATCATCTGGCCTTCATCCGGGAAGGCACCCTCGCCCCGGACGCGACCCGCATCCTGAGCCAGACCGCGCCCTACGACCACTGCAACATGACCCTGGTCGACACCGCGCCCGAGGAGCTGGCCACCCGGTTCATCGACCTTCTGCTGGCAATGTCCTATGCGGACCCGCAGGTACGCCCGCTGCTCGACCTGGAAGGCCTGCGCACCTGGCAGGTGGGCCGCACCAGCGGCTACGCCCAGCTCGACGCCGCGGTCGACCAGTCGGGGTTCTACGACGATCGCGGGCGGGTGACAGCCGCGGAGTACGCGCCGTGACCACCGCCCGGCTGGACCTTGACCGGCTCGGGTTCGACCACGGCGCGCACCTGTTGGTGGACAGGGCATTGCGCGCGCTGCCCGGCGGCGGGCGGCTGCGCGTCACCGGATCCGATCCGGCGCTGGGCGTCCACCTGCGCGGGTGGTGCCGCGAACGTGGGCACGTCTTCGCCGTCGATCCGGTCGCCGGTTTCGAGATCGAGCCAGGGCCGGCCGAGCGGCAGCGGCTCACCGGCGCGGAACGCGCTGGCGGGGCACGGCCCGAGGAGATCGTCCGCCATCCACCGGCGCATTGGGGGCTGGCCGCCCGCGGCGCTCTCGTCGAGGCCGGCGGGCCGTCCCCGGGCTGGTTCGACCTCGCCGACCGCGATGTCCTCTGGGCCGATCTGGCACCCCGGCTTTACGCGCATGCGGCTGCGGCGCAATGGGATCCGGCCACCGCCGTCGCCTGGAACGCGTCTTTTGAGCTGGCTGACGACATCGAGGCGGCCGTGGTACAGGTGATGACCTATCTGGTCGAGAATGAGCAAGCCGCCCTGGTCATCCCGGCGCGGCTGCTCTCCCGGGTGCATCCCCACTTCCGCGAGGTGCAGCAGCTACTCGCTGTCCAGGCCGCCGATGAGGCCCGCCACGTGGAGGTGTTCACCCGCCGGGCCCTGCTGCGCGGCAGCGCCATGGGCACCTCCTCGGCGGGCGGACGGGCTTCGCTGGCCAGCCTGCTCGCCGAGCCCGACTTCACCCTGGCCTCATTCCTGCTTTCGGTACTCGGCGAAGGCAGTTTCCTTGCGCTGCTTGCCTTTCTCGACGAGCACGCGCCAGACCCGGTGACCCGCCAGGTCGCCCGGCTGGCGCGGGTCGACGAGGCCAGGCACGTCGCCTTCGGCGTCGCGCATCTGGAACATCAGGCCGCGCTCGATCCCACCCTGCGCGGCCGCCTGCGCAGCTCGATCGAACGCCGCCACGACGCGCTGGCGAACACCGCGGGTCTCAACGCCGACGTGTTCGACGCGCTTGTCGTGCTCGCCGCCGGTGAGTGGACACCGGCGGCGATCGCCCGCGGTTACCGCGCGGTGCAGGCGATGAGCCGCGCCATGGACGACGGACGCCGCCAGCGCCTGGCGCGACTCGGATTTCCGCCCGACGAGGCGGCGGAGCTGTCCGCGCTGCACACCCGCAACTTCATGTAGAACTAGGCTCGAGCTCGCGGGGCCTTGCGGTGGCGGCGATGGCCGGGGTGGCCGCCTTGCCGCCGCCGGAGAGCAGCACCCGGGCCACGATCCCGGGCTTGAAGAGCGCAGTCGGCGGCATCACGAGGTTGGCGACGCCGAGGAAGGTCTTCGCCACCACCGGATGCTTGCCGGCCGCCCCGTAGAGGCGTGCGATATAGCTGTTGAGGAACTTCACCTTTCCCGGCCGAGGCGCGACCACGTGAGCGAAACGCAGGTCTCCCCCGACGGCCATGTCCCACGGTACGTCGATCGCCTTGGCCGCCTTCGCGAAGTACCGGCGCGGCAAGCCTTCCCGGCCTTGCCTGAGACAGTCGCGCAGCTCGATCGCCTCCACCGCGGCGATCGTCATGCCCTGGCCGTAGGCGGGGTTGAAGGCGCACATCGCGTCGCCGACCGCGACAAAGCCTTCGGGCAGGTGTTTCATCCACTCGTAGCGGCGGCGCACACTGACCGGCAGGCGCATCTTCATCGGGGCGCTGAGCGGCTCGGATTTGCTGAGCAGCTCGTGGATCGCCGGGTGGGAAAGGCGTTTGGTGAACTCCAGGAACCCCTCGGGGTCGCTGGGTGGGAAGTTTTGCGTGTCGCAACCGACCAGGGTGACCATCCACCGATCGCCGTCCACGGCGATGAGCACACCGCCGAAGGGGTTGGCCGGCGATGGGCTGGCGATCACCATGCGATAGTCGGCGTCGCCTTCCACCCGGCGGTAGATCCTTGACATGTAACCGCTGACGGCGTCGACGGCCTCCTCGGCCGGCTTGTCGTAACCGATTTCGGCCAGCCAGGTCGGGCCGCGGTTGCCGCGGCCGGTCGCGTCGACCACCAGCTGTGCGGCGAGCTGAATTTCGGTGCCGCCCTTGGGAAGCAGCCGGGCGCCGGTGACCCGGGCCGACGCGTCGTCGACGACCAGCCCGACCGCCTCGGTGCTCTGCCGGAACTCCACATTGGACAACTGTCCGACCCGTTGCCGGACATAGCCTTCGAGGGTGGGGCGGCTCACATCCAGCCCGAGGATGCCCGACGGCGTCCGCGGGAAGGCATGGCCGTCGCCGACCCAGACGCTGTCACGCTGCAGATCGACCGGCAGCGCGCCGAGCGCGACCAGGTCGGGGATGAAACCGTCGAACAGTTCTTCGAGAATCTGGCGGCCACGGGCCAGCAGCCCGTGCGTATGTTCACCCTGCGGCACGCCTTTGCGGTGGCGATGGGCGGCCGGCAGCTCGTCGCGGTCCACGATGGTGACTTTGGCGAAGGATTCACTGAGCACCCGTGCGGCCAGCAATCCGGCGATGCTTGCGCCGAGCACGATCGCGTGCCCGGAACGTTCGTTGGCAGACAATGGTCTACTCCGTTTCGATGAGTGCGGTGCGCCCACCGTAGAACTCATCGATCCAGCGAAGAAAATGAATTAAGCGTAGACAACCTGACACTGTGTGCCCGCTCACTTCGGGTGGGTCCGAAGGCGAGAACGGACCCACCCGAAGTCCCGGGAGCAACGACTGATCAGTTGACGACGACCCGGAACTGTTCGCCGTCAAGCACCCGGTCGGTGGAGTAGAAGATGCTCAGCGAACCGCCACCGCCCGAGTTCTCCGACCTCGGGATCATGCAGATGCTGAATCCGCTGCGGTCACCGGGCTGCCGCACCGGCACCGCGGTGATCTGACACCCGTCGAAGGTCCGGCCGTAGGGGGCGCCGCTGGTGAAGGCGCCCTGCGTGGTGGACCGGAACGGGTACTCGTCGCAGCTGAACCCGTCCGGTCTGAACAGGAAGTCGGGGCAGGCCGTGCGGCCGTTGAGCTCGCGCAGCTCGGCGCTTTCCAGCCGGGTCAGCACCGAGGGCAGGCCAAAGCCGATGGCCAGCGCGATGTGCCGGGCGTAACTGGGATAGCTGAAGCTGTACACGTTGTAGATCGGCATGACCTGAGCGAACACACAGCCGATCTGGGTGGTCACGATCGAGTCGCAGCGGATGTCGCCAGGGCTCAACGTGAGGCTGCCGGTGTAAGGCGGGGTCCATCGCGTGTTGGTGTAGTAGAACGTCAGGCTGGTCGGTCCGCGGCTGAAACCGCCCAGACCGGGGGTGACCAGTGACCGTCCGGTGACCACCGCGCTGGCCCGCTGGTTGACCACGGCCAGCGGCTGGGCCGGGAAGCTCACGCTTTCCGTGGTGCAGCCGCCGGTGCAGTTCCCGCTGCCCCGGATGAACGTTCCCTCGGTGCCGACGGCGAACAGCACGAAGAACTGCGCCTCCTGGCTGTACACACCGCCCGGCACGAACGTGTTCACGAACGTCGTGACCTGAACGTCCATCAGGCCGACCAGCACGCCCTGCGGCACGGTGAACACATAAATGGTGTCGACGCCGTCCAGGCAAGCCGTGGCGCGGGTGTATGCCCAGAATCCGTCACCGCACGTGCTGGGCACGATCCCGTTGGTGCTCGCGCCGCCGGAGCTCTTGTGGGCCGCCTTCGCGGCCGCCGCCGGCTGGCGATCCACGCAGGTTATGGTGCCCGACTGGGCCGCCTGGCTCATCGCCTGCCGCCGTTCCTGAGCGCATTTCGGCGTTAACGTCGCGCCGCCCGGCCTTTCGGCCAGCCGCTGCGCGATCGCCGGCGCCACCGGCGGCCCCGCGGTGGCGGCAGAGGCCGGCGCGCTGACGAGCCCACCCGCCAGGCTTAGCATGGCGCACACCAGCATGAACCGGTACCCGCCAGATCTGAACCGTCGCATTGATCCTCGCTTTCCTAGTTCCAATGTGGACGGACCGAATGCGTCGCCGACGCCTGCGGTCGAGGTCAACATAGAAGCCAGTGAGCGCGCCGCCATCCGTAGAACTACGCAATCGGCCTACGGAATCCGGCGGGCCACGACTAATGTCACGATCGTGGTGGAGCAAGCGCAAGGACTGCACCGGGTCGAGCTGATCATGGGTACCGCCATCAGCATCGACCTGTCCGGGTCGATCGATTCCGTTCGGGCCGCAGAGCTCGCCGACGCCGCGTTCGCCTGGTTCCGCGAGGTGGATGCGCGATTTAGCACTTACCAGGACGACAGCGAGGTCAATCGCCTGCAGCGCGGCGAGCTGAGCTCCGCGGACGCCTCGCCCGACCTGCGCCACGTGCTGGACGAATGCGCGCGGCTATGGCGCGAGACCGACGGATACTTCGACGCCTACGCCACCGGGCGCCTGGATCCTTCCGGCTACGTGAAGGGCTGGTCGGTTCAGGTCGCCTCCGACCGGCTCACCGCCGCGGGCGCGCCTGACCATTGCGTCAACGCCGGCGGCGATGTGCGCGTTTGCGGCCGAGTGGCGGGCCAGCCTTGGCGGATCGGCATAAGGCATCCATTTGAGCCTATGCAGACTTGCTGGGTACTGGCCGGAACCGACCTCGCCGTGGCCACCTCCGGAAATTACGAGCGTGGATTTCATGTCATCGATCCGCTGACAGGCAAACCGGCGCGGGCACTGGCTTCCGTCACCGTCGCCGGCTCAGATCTGGGCGTCGCCGATGCCTACTCGACAGCGGCGGTTGCCATGGGCGTCAAGGGAATCGACTGGCTGGCCCGGCTAGAAGGCTACGAGTCGGCGGTGGTCACCGAGGACGGCCTGGCCTTCCGATCCGAAGGCCTGCCCGTCGCCTAGCGAGCCCCGACGGTCATGACAGGTGGGCCGCGTCGAGGGCGGCCTGCAACGACTCCACGTAGCCGTCGCTGGTGACCGTGGCGCCCGAAACCGTGTCGATGTCGGCGCTCTGCGCAGCGAGGGTCTCCTGCTTGAGGATGGGCAGGGCATAGGCGTTGATCTGTCTGTCCCGGCCGTTGGCGGTCGGGTAGACGGGAACCGACACATCCGTGATCTTCCCGTTGGCGACCGTGATGGCGACCTGCACGTCGCCCCACCGGGTGCCCGCCACCGAGCCCTTGTAGGTTTTGGCACCGCCCGATCCGCCAATGCCGCCGGATCCACCCGCGTCCTCGGCGTTGCTGCCGCCGGAGAGGTTGCCGTCGGTGGTGACGGTGGAGCCGGTCGCCGTGTCGGCGCCCATGGTGCTGGTGCGGTAGCTGAACAGCAGCACCAAACCGGCGATCGTGGACACCAGCCACAGCGTGATCCGTCGCATCGCCTTGAGTTCCTCTCCAGCTACCAGGCGAACTGTTCGGTGTGCAGGTGCTCCGCGCGGACGCCGGCCGCCAGGGCGGCATCGCTGGCCGCCTCGGCCCACTGCTGCGGCCCGCAGAGGTAGACCTCGGATCGATCGATGTGCGGCGCGATCTGGCGCAGCGCGTCGGCCTCACCGAGCGACGCCATCGATCGCGGCAGCCATGACGACCCGTCGGCACGCGGGCCGAGCAGGTAGACGACCCGCACCCCCCGCTGCCGGGCCAGCCAGTCGAGCTCCGCGCCGAAGGCCACCTCGGCCTGGCTGCGCGCCCGGTACACCACAGTGGCCTCCCCTGGCCGATAGGGCAGCTCCCCCAGCAGCGCCAGCAGCGGGGTGACGCCTATCCCGCAGGCCAGCATCACCACCGGGCCGCCGGGATAGCCTTCGCCGGTCAGCTTCCCGTATGGTCCTTCGACTATTGCCTTGGTACCGGGCTGGAGCGCGGCGATCCGGGCACTGCCGTCACCAAGATCCTTGACCGTGATCCGCAGCACCCCGGTGTGCGGGGTGGCCGACAGCGAGTAGGGGTGGGCACGCGACCAGCCCGGCCCGTCGAGGAACCGCCACTGGAAGAACTGCCCGGCCCGCACCTGAAGCTTGTCCAGCCGCCGCCCGCGCAGATAGACCGAGGTGAGCCCGGGGCCTTCCGGCACGACATGGCTGACGGTCAGCCGGTGCCGCCAGTTGCGCCACGCGGGAAGCCCCACGCGGTAGACCAGAACCGCACCGGCCGACACCGCATACAGCGTCCACCAATACGCCGTCGCCACCGGCGAGCTGAGGAAGTCGGCCCCGGTCCACAGCTGGTGCGGCAACGCCAGGCCCACTCCGAGGTAGGCGTAAAGGTGCAGCAGATGCCATGACTCGTAACGCAGCCGCCGCCTGGCCGCACGCAGGGAGGTCACCACCACCATGATCAAAAGAACCGTGCCCGCGGTGGCCAGCAGCATCCCCGGGTAGGAAACGATCATGTCCCACAGCTCCGCGAACACATTCGCGTGCACCGCGGCGGCGTAACCGACCGTGATCAACACGATGTGCGCGACCATCAGGTGGAAGGAGCTGAACCCGGTCCAGCGATGCCAGCGCGCCAGCCTGTCCTGCCCGAACGCCCGCTCGACCAGCGGCACCCGTGCCATCAGCAGCACCTGCAGCAGGAGCAGATCCGACGCCAGCAGACCGGTCAGCCGGCCCACCGCCGACACCGCCTCAGACCCGCCACCGGCAATCTGCTGCACGCCGCGGTTGGCCACCCACAGCGCGACCACGACCAGCAGGCTCAGCGCGGCCCCCGCCCCGGCGGCATCGGCCCACCAGCGCGGCGTCGCCTTGCGCGAGGCCCCCCACCGATGCGGGCCCGCCGAGGCGACATGACGCTCCTGGCGCTCGATCGTCGTGGTCATGCCCCCAATAGTTGGCCGCGCTCGCGACGCGTCCAAGGGATCCTCCCTATGAATCTCCTATGAACCTCAACCCGCAGCGCAGCGCTCGCCTGACGTAGATCCTTGTACGTTCTAGTTGACCAGGGCTGGTGAATTTGCTTGTGGCACCAGGAGGTGGGGTTGCCCGGTGCTGCTGGCGGCGACTGTCCAGACATCGTTGACGCCGTCGTCGCGCTGCAGGGCGTAGGCGATGGTTTCCGAGTCGAGCCACAGCGGCTGATCGTCGACGCTGCGGGTCTCCGCGGTCGGGGTCACCGCCATGGTGGCCAGGTCGAGCACAGACAGCCGCCAGCCGTTGCGGGGGTGGCCGTCGACCGCGGCCTTGAAGGCTATCCGCCGGCCGTCGGCCGAGAGCGAGGGACACTCCACATTTCGGGCGATCGCCCGCACCTTTCGCGCGGCGAAGTCGCCCTCGACAAGGTAGCGCTGCCCGCCGGTGGACATGGTGGCATAGAAGCGGTTGTCGTCGGCCGCGAAGGTCACCCCCCAGAAGTTCTTGTCCGCCGCCGCATACGGTTTTCCGTCCACAGTGGACGCGAAGTCTTCCAGGGTTGGCACGAGGGTTCCGGTCTTGGTGTCCAGGATGCCTGCGCTGGTGGAGAAACCGGTGGTGGCGTAGGAGTGTCCGTCCACGAAGAGGGTCCACGCCACCATGCGGCCGCTTGCCGAGACCCGTAACCGGTTGGGGAATCCGGTCAGTGGGATCTCCCGTTGCAGCCGCAGCTGCCGGTCGAGGATCTGAATGTGGGTACCGCGGAAGGCGTCCACCGGCACGAGACAGGCCACGGTCCCGGCGGCGGCGTGCGCGCGATCGCACTGCAGCGGGGTTAGCGCGCGTGCGCCCTGCGGGTCGCTCAGGGACACCGTGGAAAGCACACCGTTGCTCAGCACCTGGAGGCCAGGCTCGACGCTATGCGCGGTGACGCTTTGCGCGCCCAGATCCCGAGCGGCCGGTGACTGGCGCGCGTGCACGACATAGCCGGCCACCACGCCGGCCAGGAGCAGAGCGGCCAAAGCTGCCACGAGGTTACGATTCATTGCTGGCCTCCGGAATCGCGACGGGAAGTCGGGTAAGGATCCGGGTCAGGATGAGCGCCGCCAGCGTGGTCAGCGCGGCGGCGGCGAGGGCGAGGCGCTGGCTGCCGTAACTCCAGGCCAGTCCAAAAAGGATAGACGACACGAAGTAGGCCAGAGCTTGGCTCGACTGCACCAGGGCCAGGCCCGTCGCGCGCAAGGACTCCGGCAGCAGCGGACCAGCCAGCGCCATCAGCACCCCATCGGTGGCGGCATAGAAGAGACCCAGGCAGGCCAGCACCGCCACGACGATGGCAACTCCTCGCATCGGGCTAAGCAGCACCAGGTACACAGAAAGAAGAGAAAGAAGGCCGATCAGCAGAACCGGGCGGCGGCCGAGACGGTCGGCCAGCGACCCCATGGGATAGGCCAACACGAGATAGCCGAGACTCGTGCCTACCGCAAGCAATGGAAACCAGCCGAGATTGAGGCCCTCACGGCGTTGCAGCAGAAGATAGACGAAGCCATCGCCAATCGTCGACAGCCCAAAAAGGCAGGCGACCGCAAGTAACCGCCGAATGGGCGCACGCCGCAGCAAGCCAAGAGCGAGCCGCGGCGAAACCGGCCGGGAAGGCGAAAGCAAGCTCGCCCGATCGTCGCGCACGAAAAGCACCAGCACGACCACGCCGAAGGCGGCGATACAAAAACTCGCCACGAACACCGCATCGTAGCGCTGGGCACCGGCGAGCATGAGAATGCCCAGCGCCACCAGCGGACCCGCGAAAGCACCGATGGTGTCCATGGTGCGATGCACGCCGAAGGCACGGCCCAGCCCGGTGGGCGGTGTGGAAAGGGTGATGAGGGCATCGCGTGGCGCGGTGCGAAGACCCTTGCCCGCCCGATCGGCGGTGATCGCGGCGGCGAGGGCCGGCACCGATGCTCCCGCCGCGAGCAACCCCAGTTTGGCCAGCGCCGACATCGCATAACCGGCACCGGCCACACTCTTGCGGCCCGAAATCCGGTCGGCGGCATAGCCTCCGGCAAGTCGCAACAGGACAGTCGCTCCGGAGTAGACACCGTCAATCAGACCGTATGCGGCGGGGCTAAGGCTCAACCCGACGACAAGGTAAACGGGCAGGATCGCGGTGACCATCTCCGCCGAGACGTCGGTGATCAGGCTGACCGTGCCGAGCGCGAACACGTTGGCCGCGACAGCCCCTTTGACGGACTGCCGCGGCCGATCGATGGTAGATAGATACACGGTGGTCAGTGACAGGAGCCGGAGCCGCTGTCGCTGTAAGTCTGGCCGGCGACGGGCACGAACTGCCAGTTGTATCCGTTGGCATGCAACGTGAACTTGAGCACGCCGGCGGTGCCGGTGTTGCGCGCCTCGCTGTTGGGCTGGATCGTGCCGAACGAATATGCGCCCGCTCCGCCCATCCCGGCCACGAAATGCCGGATGCCGCGGGCCGTGTCCAGGCCACCGCTCGGGTTCATCGGGGCGAACCGCTCGTACTGGTGGTTGTGCCCGGCGACGACCACGTCGGCGTTGAAGTCGTAAAGCGCTTGCACCAAGGGCCCGATCGCCGTGTTGGGGGCATGGTTGGAGCCGGAGGTGAACCGCGGCTTGTGCCAGTAGGCGAACGTGCACGGCTTGGAACTCGCGGCCAGATCGGCGCGCAGCCACTGCTCCTGAGCCGAGCCCGCCGACGTGCTGACCTCCGAGTTGAGCGACACGACGTGCCAGTTGCCCAGATCGTAGGAGTAGTAGCCACGGCCGGACGGCCCGGCGCTCGCGCCGAAGTAGCTGTAGTAACCGGTGGCGCCGCTGGTGTTGTAGTCGTGGTTGCCCGGCGCGGGACGGGTACGGGCTTTGTGCCTTCCCCACGTGGGCTCGTAGAAGCTGGCGAAATCTGAGGCGGTGCCGTTCGGGTACACGTTGTCGCCGACCGTGAAGACCGTGCCCGCGATGCCGTCGAGCAGCGCGGCCGTCCGGGTGTCGTTGGAGCCGGAGTCGGCGATGTCGCCCGCACCGACGAGCACCGGATCACCCGGGGCAGGCGACGAGGTCGGGGAGGCCGAGGGTGACGGAGCCGCCCCGGTCGTGACGATGAGCTGTGGCGCGGTCCCGCCGGTCTCACGCGAGTCGAAGTCCGCGCCGTCGCTGCTGGACGAGGTCACGCCGATGCTGTAGGTGCCGTTACCCGTGATCAACGCGTCCACGTTGATCTGGTACCAGGTGTTGCGCGAGACAGCCCCGAGCGAACCCAGCGTCACGCCGTCGATGGCGGGCTGAACGTTCCAGGTGACGGCGGTCTCCGACCAGCTGGTGTTGGTCATGGCACGGTAGGTGCCGCCGTTGCTGCTCTGCGCCCCGCTCACGTCGTCGACGTGGATCCGCAAGGTGGCGGCGGTGACGGGCGAGGTCAGCCCGGAGACGGTGAACTTGAGGAACGTCCGCTTGACCTCTGAGTTGTCGACGCCCAGCTGGCCGGAGGTGCCGAAGTTGGTGCCGGTCGAGCTGTTGTCGACATAGGTGTCCGCGACAGGGGTGAACGTGACGGTGGCAGCCGAGGCGTTCGGCGCGTGGGTCAGGACAGCAACCGTGATCGCTACAGCGGTGAGGGTCACCGCTGCGCCGGATGCCAACACCGCCCTAGTCGTGCGAGTGGACATGCTTACCGAGCCCTTCGTGGGGGTCTTTAAAGGACAGGCTTGCGACGTTACGCAAGTTGTCGGCACTGCGCATGTCGAGAACAGGGAAGGTGTGGTGGATGCTGGGTGAACGCTGGACAACGATGACTGACAATCCCTGCCCGGTGGCTGCCGCCCAGGCGTCGACCTGGGCGACAGCCGGTGCGGGTTCAGACCTGCACGCGGTTCCACTGCTGGTTGGCACCGCTTCCGCAGGTGAATTGCTGGATGTCGACGCTGTCGCCGGTGCCGGAGCCCACCACGTCCAGGCACTTGGCGCTGTGACGCGCCCTGAGCTGGAAGCCGCTGCCGCTGGCCACCCATTGCCACTGCTGATTGGTGCCCGTCCCGCAGGTGTACTGGATGATGTTGCCACCGTTCGCGGTCGAGGCGCTGGCCACATCGAGGCATTTGCCACTGTTCTGGTTGACGATGCGGAAGTAGCCGCCGCCCGCGTCCTCGAAGGCCCACTTCTGGTTGCCACCGTTGTTCCAGGTGTACTGCTTCACCTCGGCGCTGTTGGCCGTGGACTGGCCGACCACGTCCATCACCTTGCCGCTGTTGACGTTGTTGAGCCGGTAGTAGGTCAGCGCCGGTGGTGGGGTGGGCGGCGTCGTGATGCTGACGTTCATGCCCCACGAGTACTGCAGCAGCTTCTTGCCCGACTGGTTGGTGATGCTCACGGTCAGGTTGGTGCCGCTGCCGCCCAGGCCGAACAGGCTGTAGGTGTCGTTGATGCGCACCCCCGGCCAGTACACGCTGCCCAGGCCGAGCTGACGGGCGCCCGCCGTGGTGCCGCGGATGAACGAGATGAACTGGTCGGTGCTCGGCACCTCGTAGTTCTTCCCGTTGGTCATCTCGGCGCCCCACTCGGTGATGATCACCCGGTTGGCGTAGCTGCCGACGCTGGAGACCAGACCGTTGTAGAACTGCGCTTCGGTGGTGTAGTCGTTGTTGAAGAACTTGTAGGTGTGGCGCGAGATGTAGGTGCCGTCGAAGCGGCTGTCGCTGCCGATCGTGATCAGGCCGGTGTTGTACCCGGAACCACTGATGATGATCCGGTTCCTCGGCACGCTGGAGTAGGTGGAAATCCATTGCGCCGCAAGGTTCTTCCAGGCGTCCGCGGTGTAGCCGTAGGGCTCGTTGAACGGCTCGAAGTAGACATGGCTCGCCCCGCCGTAGGCGTTGACGATGGTCTGCCACAGCGACCAGTACTGCGAGTCGTTGTCCACCGTGCCGTCCCGGTCGGCCGATGATTCCCAGTAGCTCAGGATTATCTTGTAGCCGCGCTGCCCCGCGGCGTCGATGATCCCCCGGTAGGAGTTCCAGTAGGCGCCCGAGATGGTCGGGTAGTTCACCGGAATCCGCACGGTGTTGGTGTTGAGGTTGGTGGTGGCGCTGTTGAGCACGCTGGTGGCCTTGGCCACCGTGGTGGCATAGCTGTCCGATGTGGACAGTCCGCCGAGGACCAGCGTGTCGGCGACGAAGTTGTCCCGCTGGTCGGCCCAGTTGAAGCCGCGGAAGTCGTTGGTGGCGGCGACGGCTGGGCCGGTGCTGACCGCGATGGCCATCGCCGTGGCCGCAGCGGTCAGTACCAGTGCGCCGCCCAACGCGATGATGCGTTTAGATTTCACTGTTTCCCCTGAAGTCGAAGGTCAGACCGCTGTGCGCGACCACTGCTGGTTGTTACCGCTGCCGCAGGTGAACTGCTGGATGTCCGCGCCATCGCCGGTGCCGGAGTTCACCACGTCGAGGCACTTGCCGCTGTGGCGCGCCCGCAGCTGGAAGTAG
The DNA here is from genome assembly GCF_016862955.1 of Rhizocola hellebori. Lineage (GTDB taxonomy): Bacteria > Actinomycetota > Actinomycetes > Mycobacteriales > Micromonosporaceae > Rhizocola > Rhizocola hellebori. Next base: position 77,790 of record NZ_BONY01000039.1, read on the forward strand.
CTGCCGATGGCCACCCACTGCCACTGCTGGTTCTGGCCGCTGCCGCAGGTGTACTGGATGATGTTGGCGCCGTTGGCCGTCGAGCCGCTTGTCACATCGAGGCATTTGCCGCTGTTCTGGTTCACGATGCGCAGGTAGCCGCCGCCGGCGTCCTGGAACTCCCACCTCTGGTTGCCGCCACCGTTCCATGCGTACTGCTTCACCTCGGCGTTGTTCGCGGTGGAGTTGCTCACTACGTCCATCACCCGGCCGCTGTTGCGGTTGGTCACGCGGTAGTAGGTGGGCGAGAGCCCGGTGATGGTGCCCGCCGCGACATCGATGGTGATCTGCGGGGACCAGTTCAGGCTCATGCTGGTGTTGCTGGGGAAGGTGATCGGCAGCCACACGTACTGCGAGTCGTTCACCGGCCCGCCCCACGCGCCGGCCCAGCGGTCACCCAGGTAGAGATAGCTGGTGCCCGACGTGCCGGTGATCGGCAGCACGAAAGTCGGCTGGGAGCTGTAGGTGGTGGAGTTGCCCACGTTGGTCCAGCCCGACCATGGGCCGGAGATGCTGGTGGAGGTGGCGTACTGGGCCTGGTTCGGGTTCCATCCGGTGGCCGCCGAGGTCAGCATGAAGTAGGTGCTGCCCCGTTTGAACAGCGCCGGCGCCTCGCGGTGCGCGTCGTTCCAGAAGTTGCCGACCACAGCGGCGATGCCGAGGAAGTCCGGCGTGAGACGGTAGATCATCAGATCGAAGTTCTCGTCCGCGGCGGAAATCATGTAGCCGGTGCCGTTGTCGTTGTAGATCGTGATGTCGCGCGACATGAACGATCCCTGCGGCCGGAAGCTGCCCTGGTACGTGTAGGTGCCGTCGATCGTGCTGGAGACGGCGACCGCCGCTCGGGCCTCGCTGTAGTTGGTGCCGTTCTCCTTGTGCATCCACATCACGTACTTGCCGGTGCTGGCGTTGAACATGACCTTAGGGCGTTCGATGTTGGCCGATGCCAGCTCCGCGGCTGAGCTTTGGGTCAGCACGTTGTTGCGGAACTCCCAGTTCTTCAGGTCGGTGGACCGGTAGACGGAGACCGCGAGGAAGCGGTTGTCGGCGGTGCGGTTCTCGCCGAACCAGTAGTAGAAGTTGCCGTCTTTGAGGACGCCGCCACCGTGCGCGTGCACGATGCTGCCGTTGGTGGCGGTGAATTGGGTGCCGTTGGTGATGGTCACCGGCACGGCCCGGGCAGGCTCGGCGACGGCGACCACGCCGAGCGCGGCCAGGGTGGACGCCAGCAGGGCGGCGGCTGTCCGGACAGTGCGGGATCGGCGGTCTCGGGAGCGGGTCGAGTGGTGCACTCTGCTTCACCCTTCCTTGGGGAGACTTAGATGCTGAATCGTTTCAACGATGATGTGCGCGGACCCACCTCCTTTCGCGCCATGTCCCAACATTCGTTACATGGCGGCAATGTTTACGCAAACATCAGTGTGGACAGATGGTGTCACCGCGGTCAAGCCCCGTCAAGGGCGCGTTGCCCGGTCCATCCGATGTGGACGTGCCGTCTACCGGCGCGCCGCACGGCGGCGCTGGGTGGCGGCGCGGTCACGCGACGAGGCGCGCGGTGTGGCACCGCGGTGGTGCGGTGCTGTTTACCTGCGCGCCGCGCGGCGACGCGGTGGTGCGGTGCTGTTTACCTGCGGGCCGCGCGGCGGCGCGGGGTGGTGGCGGGGGCGGTCGCGGGTGGGGCGGCGGTGCTGTCCCGCACCACCAGGCGGGTGGGCACCAGGGTGGTGCCGTGCTCACGCGCCACACCGGGCCGGGTGTGGATCTGGCGCAGCACCGCGTCGACGCAGCGCCGCCCGACCTCCGCGAAGTCCTGGTGGATCGTGGTCAGCGGCGGGGTGAACGCGCCCGAGTCGGGCAGGTCGTCGAAGCCGACGACACTGACCTCCCCCGGCACCGCGCGGCCCTTCTCGTGCATGGCACGCAGCACGCCGAGCGCCATCTGGTCATTGGCCACGAACACGGCGGTGCACCCAGGTTCATCGGCGAGAGCCAGCCCGGCGCGGTAGCCCGACTCGGCGGACCAGTCACCGCGCAGCAGCGGCGGGACCGGCCGGCCGGCATCCTCCAATGTGGATCGCCAGGCCGCGGTGCGCCGCTCGCTGGCGAAGGACTCCTGCGGGCCCGCAATGTGCCAGACCGTGTGATGGCCGAGGCCGAGCAGATGCTCGGTGGCCTGACCCGCCCCCGAGGCCTGATCGGTGTCCACGACGGTATATCGGTCACCGGCGTCTGAGTCGACCACGACGACGTGCACGCCGGGCGGCAGGGTGATGGCCGCGTCGTTGAGGAGGTGGACCTCCATGATGACGATGATGCCGTCGACGGCCAGCTCCTCCAGACGGCTGAACGCGCCCGAGACCGCGTCCTGGGTCGGTGCGGCGACCGGCATCAGCGTCGTCGCGTACTTGCGGCGGGCCGCCTCCATGGCGATCGCCTCCACCGTGCGGCTGTTGCCGATGGTGGCGAGGGTGAACAGGATGACGCCTATGGTGTGGAACTCGCCCCGCTTGAGCGCGCGGGCCGCGCTGTTGGGACGGTAGCCCAGCTCGCGCATGGCGGCGAGAACCTGGTCGCGGGTGGTGGCCACCACGCCCGGCTGTCCATTGGCGACACGCGACACCGTCTGGGAGGAGACCCCGGCGAGGCGGGCCACGTCGGCCATCGAGGCCGGTTGCGGGCGCCCGTTGTGGCGGCGTTGCCTGCCGCCGGCCGTTGCCGGCAAGCCGCCGGCGCCTCCGGACGGTGCGCTGTCGTGCAGGGGTTGACGACTGCTGTGGTCCGCTGCCATTATTCGCCCCATCGATGTTTACGTAAACGAGCCCACCCTCACCCTACAAGATGTTTACGTAAACATTCGCCTGGCGCCTGATCTTTCGAGGGACACACATGACGCGGATGGTGCCGACGATCGGTGCCCGAAAGCGCCGCGCAACGGCGGCACGGCAGCACCTGGGATCACCGCGCCGGTCCAACCGCCGATCATGGGTGGGGCTGGGCTTCGTCGCACCGTTCCTGTCGGTGTTCGCTCTCGTCTTCGTCGCTCCCATCGCGTATTCCGGCTACCTGAGCCTTTACCGCACCAGGCTGATCGGCGGCACCACTTTCGTGGGCGTTCAGAACTACGCGGATGTCTTTGGCGATACGCACTTCTGGTCTGCGCTGGCCCGGGTCGCGCTGTTCCTCCTGGTACAGGTGCCGATCATGCTGGTGCTGGCGCTCGCGGTCGCTTTGGCCGTCGACAGTGGACGGTTGTATGGCGCGGGTGTGTTCCGGCTTTCCATCTTTTTGCCTTATGCGGTACCGGCCGTGGTCGCCGTGCTGATGTGGGGATTCCTTTATGGGCCGCAGTTCGGGCTGGTCGCCGGGCTCAACAGAACCTACGGCTGGAGCATCCCCAACCCGCTCGGGCCGGACCTGGTGCTCGCATCCATCGGGAATGTGGTCACGTGGTCCTACGTGGGGTACAACATGCTGATCTTCTTCTCGGCATTGCGCGTGGTGCCGCTGGCGCTCTATGAGGCGGCGGCCGTGGATGGAGCGTCGCCCTGGCGCGTGATCTGGCACGTCAAGCTGCCGGCGATCCGGGGCTCGCTGGTGATCGCGACCATCTTCTCCATCATCGGCAGCTTCCAGCTGTTCAACGAGCCCGCGATCCTGCGGCCGCTTGCGATGAACGCCATCACCACCGACTACACACCCAACCTTTACGCCTACTTCCTTTCCTTCTCCGGGCAGCAATACAACTACGCCGCGACTGTCGCCATTGTCATGGGCGCCTTCACGATGGTGATTGCTTATCTGGTACAGCTTCGTGGCATGCGCGGGATGGGTGACCGATGACAGGCACGCGCCGCAGCCCGCTGCTGACCGGATTGACCGGCATCGTCTTCGTATACAGCCTGCTGCCGCTGGTCTGGCTGGTCATCAACGCCACCAAATCCCAGGAAGGGCTGCTCGCCTCGTTCGGGTTGTGGTTCGCCGACGACTTCAGCCTGTGGCAGAACATCACCCAGACCCTCACCTACGACGACGGCGTGTTCCTGCTCTGGCTGCGCAACACCGTGCTGTATGTCGTGATTGGAGCCGGTGGCGCCACCGCGCTCGCGACGCTGGGCGGTTATGGGCTGGCCCGCTTCGATTTTCCGGGCAAGCGGGCGGTCTTCGCCGTCGTCATCGGCGCGGTCGCGGTGCCCGGGACGGCCCTCGCCGTGCCGACCTTCCTGCTGTTCAGCAAGCTGGGGCTGACCAACACCCCGTGGTCGGTCATCATCCCGTCACTGGTCACCCCGTTCGGCCTCTATCTCATGTGGACGTTCTCGGCCGAGGCCATCCCGGTCGACCTGATCGAGGCGGCCCGCATCGAAGGCGCCGGCGAGCTTCGCATCTTCACGCGGATCTGCCTGCCGCTGCTGGGGCCCGGCATCGTGACGGTGCTGCTGTTCTCGGCGGTGGCCACCTGGAACAACTACTTCCTCCCGCTCATCATGCTCAAGGACCCCAGCTGGTACCCACTACCGGTTGGCCTGGATACCTGGAATTCCCAGGCGGCAACCGCCGGAGGCGAGGCGGTCTTCAACCTCGTCATCACCGGATCGCTGCTGACTGTCGTGCCGCTGGTCGCCACCTTCCTGCTGTTGCAGCGCTATTGGGTGTCCGGCCTCGCCGCCGGCGCGATCAAGGATTGACCCCGCTCGCAATCCGTTAAGAGAAGCCCATTCAAAGGAGAGGTTCCGTGAGAACCAAATACAGCTGGCTCGCCGTCCTCAGCGCGGTCGTCCTCGCGACGACCGCGTGTTCGCAAGCCGAAACCCCAAGCCCGTCCGGCTCGGACCCCGATGCCGCGCTGGCCAAGGGCGGCAAGATTCTCGTGTGGTCGTGGGAGCCGACCCTGAAGAAGGTGGTCACCGCGTTCGAGGCGAAGTACCCCAACGTCGACGTGGAGCTGGTCAACGCGGGCACCGGCGGTAAGCAGTACACCGCTTTGCAGAATGCCATCACCGCCAACTCCGGCGCACCCGACGTGGCCCACGTCGAGTACTACGCCCTGCCACAGTTCGCCCTCGCCAAATCCCTCGCCGACCTCACTCCCTTCGGCGCGGGCAAGCTCGACGGCACGTTCACCCCCGGCCCGTGGAACGGCGTTCGGCAGGGCTCGGCAATCTTCGGGCTGCCAATGGATTCCGGCCCCATGGCCCTGTTCTACAACGACGAGGTCTTCAAGAAGCACAATGTCAAAGTCCCCACCACTTGGGATGAGTACCTCGACGCGGCCCGCAAACTGCACACCGCCGACCCGAACGTCTACATCACCAACGACACCGGCGACGCGGGCTTCACCACCAGCATGATCTGGCAGGCGGGCGGGCGTCCCTATAAGGCGGACGGCACCAACGTGTCGATCGACTTCTCGGATGCGGGGACAAAGAAGTTCGTTGAGACATGGCAGAAGCTCATCGACGAGAAGCTGCTCGCCCCGATCCCGTCTTGGAGTGACGGCTGGAACAAGGGCCTCGGCGAGGGCACCATCGCCACGCTGACCATCGGCGCGTGGATGCCGGCCAACCTCGAGTCCGGTGCCAAAGCAGGAGCGGGCAAATGGCGGGTCACCGATATGCCGCAGTGGACCACCGGCGGCAAGGTGAGCGCGGAGAACGGCGGAAGCTCGCTTGCCGTCATGGACAAGAGCGCGAACAAGGCGCTTGCCTACGCCTTCGTGCGTTATGCCACCACTGGCGAGGGCGCCACCTCGCGCGCCGCCGAGGGCGCCTTCCCGGCGACGCTCGCGGACCTCAACTCACCCGCGTTCGTGGACAAGGAGTTCACCTACTTCGGCGGCCAGAAGGTGAACCAGGTTCTCGCTCAGGCGGCCAAGAATGTGGCGACCGGCTGGAGCTACCTGCCGTTCCAGGTTTACGCCAACGACAAGTTCAACGACACGGTCGGCAAGGCCTACGTGTCGCCCACCAGGCTGGCCGACGGTCTGGCCGCGTGGCAGGCCGAGTGCAAGACCTACGGAACCGCGCAGGGCTTCACCGTGAAGTAGATCGGCGGCCATCTCGCTCACCTTTCAACCCGAGGAGTTGCTGTGCCTGAGCCCACCGGCCACAGATGGTTGCGCTGGCCCGCATCCACGCCCGAGCCGCGCCTGGCTTTCGGCGCGGACTACAACCCCGAGCAATGGCCCAGCGACGTGTGGCCCGAGGACGTGCGGGCGATGCGCGAGGCGGGCGTCAACATCGTGACCGTGGCGGTGTTCGCCTGGGCGCGCCTGCAACCCGGCGCGGGCCAGTGGACCTTCGGGTGGCTGGACGAGGTGATGGATCTGTTGCACGACAGCGGAATCGCGGTGGACCTCGCCACCGCGACCGCCTCACCTCCGGCCTGGCTGACCAGGGCACACCCGGAGATCCTGCCGGTGAACCGGCTGGGTGAAACGTTGTGGCCGGGCGGGCGTCAGCACTGGCGCCCGACCTCGCCGGTCTTCCGGACCCACGCCCTGGCCCTGGTCGACAAGCTCGCGCATCGCTACGCCCACCATCCGGCGCTGGCCTCCTGGCACATCTCCAACGAGCTGGGTTGCCACAACCTCTACGACTATTCCGACGACGCGGCGGCCGCCTTCCGGCTCTGGCTGCGCGCGCGTTACGAGACGCTCGACGCGCTCAACCACGCCTGGGGGACAGCGTTCTGGTCGCAGCGCTACGGCGACTGGGCGGAGATCCTGCCGCCCCGGCTGGCCGCCTCCTATCCCAATCCCACGCAGCAGCTGGATTTCAAACGGTTCTCCTCCGACGCCCTGCGCGACTACCTTTGCGCCGAACGCGATCTGTTGCGCGGCATCACCCCGCAGGTGCCGATCACCACCAACTTCATGGTGATGGGCGAGACGAGCGGGATGAACTACGCGCAGTGGGCTGCCGAGCTGGACTTCGTCTCCAACGACCACTACACCTGGCCCGGCCCGCACGCCGTTTCGGAGCTGCAATTCTCGGCCAATCTCACCGGCAACCTGGCCGGCGGGCGGCCCTGGTTCCTCATGGAACACTCGACCAGCGCGGTCAACTGGCAACCGGTTAACGTGCCGAAGAAGCCGGGCGAAATGGCTCGGGACTCGCTATCGCATGTGGCGCACGGTGCTGACGCCGTCTGCTTCTTCCAATGGCGCGCCTCCGTGGCGGGGGCCGAGAAGTACCACTCGGCGATGCTGCCCCACGCCGGGACCGACAGCGCCGTGTTCCAATCGGTCGTCCAGCTTGGACAGAGCCTGGCGGCGCTCGCTTCGGTGGCCGGTAGCCTTCGCAAACCCGCGCCTGTCGCGATCCTGTTCGACTGGGAGTCCTGGTGGGCAAGCCAGCAGGACTCCCATCCCACGGAATGGCTGCGTTACCGGCAGGAGGCCTTGGACTGGTACGTGGCGTTGCAGCAGGCGGGCCTGCGAGCCGATGTCATCCCGGCCGGGGCGGCGCTGCACGGCTACCGTCTGGTGATCGCGCCCGTGCTTCATGTCACGCCGCCCGCATTGGCCGCCCGGCTGTCATCCTATGTGGACGATGGCGGTCATCTGGTGACGACCTACTTCTCGGGCATCGTCGACGGCAACGACCACATCATCACCGGCGGCTATCCGGGTGGGCTTCGCGACCTGCTGGGCATCCGCATCGAGGAAATGGCGCCCCTGCTCGACGGCGAGTCGGTGAGCCTCGACAACGGCACGACCGCCACCATGTGGACCGACCGGATGGAGGTCGTCGATCCGGCCGTGAAAGTGCTTGCCCGGTACGCCTCCGGGGAACAGGCGGGCCGGCCCGCGATCACCCACCGCCCGGTGGGCGGCGGCTCGGCCAGCTACGTGTCGACCCGGCTCGGGCCGGCCGGGCTCGCGCCGGTCGTCGGCGAGCTGGCCGGATTCGCCGGGCTGGTAAGCGATCTGCCGCGCAGCGCTCGCGGCCGGGTCGAGCTGGCCGTGCGGCGTACCGACACCGAAGAGTTCTGGTTCTTGATCAACCTGACCGACGAACCGGTTCCGGCGGACGGGATCGACGGCGAGGTCCTCGTCCCTGCGGGGGCAAGGAACACCGCGGAAGGGCTCGCCCTCGCCCCCCGCGGCGTCGTGGTCCTGCGAAAGCCCAGCCCTTAACGAACGGAGCAACGCCCATGAGAATCCGTCCCTTGCACCAGGCCTGGCGAGTGCTGATCACCGTGCTGCTGGGCGTCGTCACCGGCGCGGTGGTCACAGCGGCACCCGCGCAGGCGGCCACCTCCTACCTCTACGCCACCTTCAAAGGCGACGCCGCCGCCGACGAGGAGCTGTGGCTCTACTCGTCGCCGAACGCCACCAGCTTCAGTGTCATGGCCGACACGAACTTCCGGGGGCCCTCCGGAGTGCTGCGCGACCCCAGCATCATCGAGTACGGCGGCAGGTTCTACGTGGCCTACACGGTGCAGTCGTGGACCACCAACTCGACATCGTTCAATATCGCCTCCTCCACGGACCTGCGTTCGTGGACCCATGTGACGACCGTCAACTCCGGCATCACCAACACGAAGTTCGTGTGGGCGCCCGAGTTCTACGTCGAGGGCAACACCGTGCGCATCATCGCGAGCATCGCGCAGACGACGTGTTCCGCGTGTTTCCGGCCCTATGTCTACACCGCGCAGAACACAGCGCTTTCCTCGTGGAGCGGGCCGGCACAGATGGACGGGTTGGGGTTCAACCACATCGACACGTTCGTGGTGAAGTCCGGCAGCACCTATCACGCCTTCGTCAAGAACGAGACCTCCAAGTTCATCGAGCACTGGACGAGCGCGGCGAGCCTCACCAGCGGCTGGACACTCCTGGGCACCCTGTGGAGCTCCGGATACGAGGGACCGTCCCTGATCCAGCTCACCGACGGCACCTGGCGCATCTACATCGATAAGTACACCAATGGCGGCATCTGGACTGCCACCAGCTCGAACCTCAACAGCTGGACCGGCTTGAGCAGCGTGACCTGCGCCGGATGCCGACACGGGACCGTCATCAAGACCACGACGACGACCGGCCCGGCATTCAGCTCCACCGCGGTGGCTCAGCACAGCGGCAAGTGTGTCGACGCGGTCAACGCGACCGCTGCCGGTCAGCTGGTACAGGCCACGTGTAGCGGGGCTTCGCCCCAGTCATGGCGTTTCGAGCCGGTGGGCGCCGACACCTACACCATCGTCAACGCCGGCAGCGGCCTGTGCATGGACGTCGACGGCGGCTCCACCGCCAACAACGCCAAGCTGATCCAGTGGACCTGCAACGGGGCCGCCAACCAGACTTACCAGCTGAATCTGGTGTCCGGCAAGGTATACAGGCTCATCGCCGTCCACAGCGGCAAGTGTATCGATGTCACCAGCGCCTCGACCGCTGACGGCGCCGGGCTGATCCAGTACACCTGCGGCAATGGCACCAACCAGCGATTCACCCTCGCCGGGCACCCGTAACCCCGCGTCACACCTCCTGGCAGATGCCGGTGGCCTTCGCTATCACCACCTCGACGGTGGAACCGGTCGACAGCACGGTTCCACCGGGCGGGGATTGCTCGATGGCGTAACACTTGTCCGGAGTCCATCGGTAAGTTATCCGCGCCACGAGACCGAGCCGCGTCATCTCGGAGGTCACCTCCGATTCCTTCCAGCCATAGAGGATCGGCACCTTAGCCGTGGCGGCCGGTGTGCTCTGCTTGGCGGTGGGGCCGGTCGGCGTGGTGCCCGCAGGCGTTGTCGCGGTTGAGGTTGCGGCACGGGTACCGGACGCCGACGGCGCGACCGAGGCGGCGGGCGACACCGACGCGGCCGTGGCGGTCGGTGACAGTGAGGCGTCAGGCCGCTGCGATTGCGGCTCGCTCGTGCCGCGCCAAGACAGGACGAAGATCAGGGTGGCCGCGATCGCCAGTGTCAGCGCGCCACCACCGAGCAGCAGCAGCCGTTTGCGGGCGGGCACCGCCGCCGCGGTTGGCTTTTCCCAAGCCGGGGCGGGCGCACGGGTGGTCGGCCCGGTCAGCACCTCCAGCTGGGGCACCGGCGCGGCGCCTTCGACCAGGTGCAGGCTGGCCCATGGCGCGGTGACCGCGCCGACGACCGCGGTGGGCATCGGGCCGGTGGGCAGGGTCATGCCGATCGCCGTGGCCGCCGCATGCGCCAGGGCAGCGGCGCTGGGCCAGCGCGCGGCGGGATCCTTGGCCATGGCCCGCAGCACGACCTCGCGGACCGGTTCGGCAATGGTCTCCGGAAGCGGTGGCGGATCCTCGTGTACGTGCTTGAGCGCCACCCCGAACGGCGTGTCCGCTTCGAACGGCCTGCTCCCGGTCAGCAGCTCGTAGGCGACCACGCCGAGGGCGTACACGTCGGTTGCGGGACCGATCTCGTGGCCGGTGACCTGCTCGGGGGCGAGATACGAGGAGGTCCCGACGATTTGTTCGCCGACGGTGAGCCGGTCGGTGGCCAGGATCCGGGCGATACCGAAGTCGGACAGGGCCAGCCTGCCGTCGGCTCGCAGCAGCAGGTTCGCCGGCTTGACGTCGCGGTGGACTATCCCCTGCCGGTGGGCGGCCTCGATGGCGTCGGCCGCCTGTACCACCAGCTGCATCGCGCGCTGCGGTGTCACCGGACCCGTGCGGCGGATCAGCGACACCAGCGACTCACCCTCGACGAACTGCATCACCAGGAAGGCAAGCCCGTCGGCCTGCCCGTAGTCGTAGATCTCGACGATCCCGGGGTGGCTCAGCGCCGCCATCGCCCGCGCCTCGGCCAGGAACCGGGCGGCGAAGCCGGGGTTGCCGGCAAGGTTGGGCAGCAACACTTTCACCGCGACCCGCCGGCCGAGCACGGTGTCCTGCGCGCTCCACACCTCCCCCATCCCGCCGCGCGCGACCAGGGCCACCAGCTGGTAACGGTCGCGGAGGGTCGCCCCTACCTCAAACACGCAGTGAAGCCTTAAGGAGCGATCCCCGCCCGTCAAGCCGGGTTCAAAAAATCAAAGACATCTGCATTGAATTATTAAGAATCTCAAGGTACAACTTTAATTACATGAGATGGAGGGTCGATGGACTGGCAAGAACTGACCAACCTCACGAAAGGCCGGCGTTTCGTCGTCGAACGCGTCCGCCTGGAAGGAGATATCGCCATCGAAGGCGAGTTCGAGTTACCGCAACTCGCCCAGCTCGGCGTGGAGGACCAGGTGTTCGTCACCGCGTTCGTCCGCTGCCACGGCTCCATCAAGGAAATGGAACGCATCTTCGGGGTCAGCTACCCCACGATCAAATCAAGGCTCAACCGCCTCGCCCAAAGCCTCGACTTCGTCGACACCGACCCCGGACCCTCACGGGCCGATGCGCGGGCCGAGTCGCGGGCCGAAGTCATCGACCAGCTAAAGCGCGGCGAAATCACCGCTGACGAAGCGCTACGACGCCTGGAGGAGCCGACATGATCCCGCAAATCGCCACCGTTCGCGTCCAGAGCAGACCAGACAGGCACCTGCGCCTATGGATTCCCCTGCTGCCGATCTACCTCATCCTCACCCCGGTGCTCTTCCTGATCATCATCGGCGGAGCCGTCGCCTGTGCGCGCTACCGCATCAACCCCATCCGCGCCCTGACCGCCGGCGCGCAGATGCTGGCCGGGCTCGGCGGCCTGCACATCGACATCAAGGCCCACCACTCAAACATCATGATCAAACTTGCCTAGGAGGCAAACATGAACGAGCAGCGCATGCAGATCCTCGAAATGGTGGCCGAAAACAAGCTCACCGTCGACGAGGCCGACCGCCTCATCGCCGCCCTCGACGACACCCCCACCCAAAACCAGGCCACCCCGGAGTCCAAACCCAAGAGACCCAAGTATCTACGTGTCTTGGTGGACTCGCGCGACGACGGCGAGCAGACCCACGTCAACGTTCGCATCCCCATTCAGCTCATCCGCGCCGGCGTCAAACTCGCCAGCATCATTCCCCCGAAAGCCCTCGACCAGGCCAATATCGAGCTGCAGCGCTCCGGCATGCCCATCGATCTGACCAGACTCAAGCCCGAAGACATCGACGAACTTATCGATCACCTGGGCGACATGACCGTCGAGGTCGAGGACCACGAAAACAAGGTCCACGTCTTCTGCGAATAGCTACCAACCGAGGGCCTGGCGCATCACGCCAGACCCTCGTTCGCTCAGCAGGTTGGACAGGGCTCGCGCCTGACGCCCCACGTGAACTGAGCGCTGGCGGACCGGCCGGCCGCGTCCACCGCGGTGGCCGTGACCGTGTAGGTGCCCAACTTGGTGACAGTGCCGGTGATCAAGCCGGTGCTGGAGTTGATCGACAGGCCGGTGGGCAGTCCCGTGGCCGACCAGGTGTAAGGGGCGGTCCCGCCGGTTGCGGCCATCTGCAGCTGATCTGAGTCGAACACGAAAGTCGTCTGATTACCGGGATTGGTCACAGCAAACGTCGCCGGCGGCGGCGTGGTCGGCGGCGGCCCGCATCCGATGTAAACCGGGTAGCTGATGATGGTCAGCGAGTCCGACGGCGGGTTCAGATCGTAGCGGGCAATGGTCGCGCCCACGACCCCGAAGTACCAACCTTCGGTGCAGGTCGACAGGCCCGCGGTGGCGAAGATCCCGTAAACGTAAGGAAAGACCGCGGTGGTGTTCGCGACCCGGTCGGCCCCACGGAAAAGCTCGACCGTCAGCACACCCAGATGGATGTAGTCGTCGCAGGTGAACCAGCCGTCCAGCAGGATGTCGGCGTCCGCGGAGCCTCCCCCATGGGGAAGGGTCATGTCCAGATAGCACGTGACCTGAATCGTCACGCCGCCATCGACACCCTTGCCCTCGGCGGCCTTCGAGCCAAGGGTCACCAGCTTTCCGTTGCCCTCGGCGGCCATCGCCAGGACCTGTTCGGTGGTCGCCAACCGGAAGTTCATAGCGGAGGATCGGGCGATGGTGGGTGCGGCTGTCGCGTCGGGACCGGTGGGCGCGGCCTGAGCGGGATTGGATGTCCCGCACAGGGCACCGGCAAGGATTAGTGCGGTCAACGGGGCGCCGGCTCGAAGCCAGCTCCTTCTCAGCATTTGGCGGTCACACCTCTCGTATCCAGGGTGGCGGCAAGAGAGGCAGACCTTATCGACGGCCACTGAACACGGACTGGCCACGGATTGGACAGCGACTGGATTCGATCCCTGCGTATCAGCAGCGGAGGTTGAGGGCCACCAGGTCGTCGACCTGGGTGAAGCCGAGCGAGCCGTAAAGGGATAGCGCGGCTGCGTTGTCCGGCTCGGTCTGCAGCGACAGCCGAAGCGCGCCTTCACCGCGGGCCGTCTCGATGACGTCGAGCAGCAGGGCCCGGGCGGCGCCGGATCGCCGCACGGCGGGATCCACGTACAGGTCGCGGATCAGCCAAGCTGTCCGCAAGGTGAGCGACGCCGGTATGACGGTCGTGGTGATCAACCCGCACACGTTGTCGCCGAGCGAGGCGATCGCCACCCGAAACCGTTGCCGGTCAAGCTGTTCGCTCAGCCAGCTGCGAGTCGGATCCAGTGCCGGCGGCTGTCCATAGTGGACACGGTAGGCGTCGAACAGCACACAGGCTCGATCGAATGCCGGATCTGCAACCGTAATAGGGCGGACCGAGATCATCTCGCGATACTAGCGGCTCACTTCACCGGCTTGCGCCGCACCAGCAGCACGGTGAGCGCCGCCATGCCGAGCACGATGAGCGGCAGGACCAGCGTGTTTCGCATCGCCGAGGTGAACGCCTCGTGGAAAGTCTTCTGCGCCAAAGCGGTGATCGCCTGGAGGACCTGCGCGGGAAGGCCGGAGGGCAGAGCCGCGCCGGTCTGGCCCGCGCCGACTTCGAGCCCTTTGGAAGCGGCATCGCTGAATCCCTCGACGAACTGGCTACGGTACTGCTCCGGCAACGCGGCCGCGTTCGCCGTGGCGGTCGTGGTCAGCGTCTTGCTGAGCTGCGCCTGCAGCAGCGCGCCCACGGCGGCGGAACCGATGACCGCACCCAGCTGCCGGGTGGTGGTGATCATGCCGGAGGCCGCTCCGGCCAGGCGCGGGGCCACGTTTAGCATCGCGATCGTCTGCAGCGGCGCGAACGTCATGCCCAGGCCGAATCCGGCGACCAGCAGGCCGGGCAGCAGGTGCCACCGGGTGGAGTCGGGGTGGACCGAAGCCAGGACGATGGACAGCCCGACCGTCCAGAGGGTGAGCCCGGAGAACAGGATCCACTTGCCACCGAACCTGTCCGAAAGACGGCCGGCCACCGGCGCCACGAACATCGAGATCACCGACATCGGCGCCAGGGTGAGACCGGCCTGCAGAGCGGTGAGGCCGAGGACCGACTGCAGATAGATGACCAGGGGAAGGAAGAGCCCCAGCATGCCGAAGGAGATCCCCGCCACCACGAAGTTCATCAGCGAGTAGTTGCGATCCCGGAAGATCTCAAATGGTACCAACGGCTCCTTAGCCCGCTGCGCATACTGCTGCCACATGAAGATTGCCAGCACCACCACACCCAGCACAATGATCATGGGGATGGTGATCGGCCCCCACACTTTGCCCCAGTCGTGCGACTGCCCTTCGATCAGCCCGAAGCAGACCAGGAACAGGCCCAGCGTGGCCAGCCCGGTGCCCAGCCAGTCAAGCCGGTGACGCACGTTGATATGGATGTCGGGCATGAGCACGAAGGCGAGAATGAGCGTGAGAATGCCGACCGGCACGTTCACGAAGAAGATCCAGCGCCACGAATAGTAGGTAACCAGCCAGCCACCGAGGGTCGGGCCCGCGATGGTGGCCACGCCCGCGACCGCGCCCCAGATCCCGAAGGCCGCACCCCGCTTCGCCGGCGGGAAGATGATCGTCAGCATGGACAGGGTCTGCGGCGTCAGCAGCGCGCCGCCGACGCCCTGCACGACCCGGAAGAAGATGAGCTGATTCGGCGTCTGCGCCAGGCCGCACGCGGCCGAGGCGATGGTGAACACGATCAAACCGATGATGAAAAGCCGCTTCGGCCCGAACAGGTCGCCCAGCCGGCCCGCGGTGATGAGCAGCACCGCATAGGCCAGGATGTAGGCGTTGATCACCCACAGGATCTGGTCGAGCGTGGCGTGCAGCTCGTCGATCATGTTCGGGATGGCGATGTTGACGATCGTCGTGTCCAGCAAAATCATGAAAAAGCCGAGACACAGCACGATAAGCACGAGCCACGGATTGCGCCCCTGCGCGGAGGCGGGAACCCGGCCGTGAGGGTCGCTTGCCGAAGTCATCGCCCACCCTTCGAGATCTACTCCGCTCACTGTACTGCGAGGGCCCGGCGAAAGGCGGCATCCTCGCCCAGCGCGTGGTGCATCCAATGTGGTCGATAGCGCCCGCTGTCATCCGTTTCCCGCCGCCGGGGTTCAGGTGGCCCCGATGACGAAGACGCTGCGTGAAGGCACCATCGATCCAGACCATGGGATCGCCCGCCCTCGGATCTGCCCGCCGACTGGCTGACCCGGCTGATCCCGGCGGCCCGCGCGGCGATCCCGCAGTCGGTGTTCGCGGCGGTCAGCACTCCGCCAGCCGGGGCCATGGCTGTCTTCGGCGCCCGCTGAGACGGGCAAAAGCCAGACGGGCCAGGGTTTTCCGCGCAATGCGGTGAACCCTGGCCCGTCGTGAAGGGACTTACAGACTGAGGTCGTTCCAGCCGGACCAACCGTTGGCGAAGTAGCGATACACCGCGTGGTTGTTCGGCGTGCGGGAGTAAACCTCCGTGGTGGAGAACTGCGGGTTGAAAATCAGCGACGGCGAGCCAGCCACCTGTCCAGCCAGGGGGTTCCAGACGGACCACCCGTTGGAGAAGTATCTGTACTGCGTCTCGTTGGCGCTGGTCCGCACATACACCTCGGTCGTGCCGAAACGCGGGTTGTAGAGCAACGCCGGATCGCTCGCGACGTCACCC
>NZ_BONY01000040.1 GCF_016862955.1 Rhizocola hellebori
CTCCGTTTGGGTAAGGCCTGCGGGCGGGCAACGCCCGCCCGCAGGTGAGTGCAGACAACACCTAGTTGCAGGAGTCGACGCTCCAGTACGAGTGGTCGGTGTGGTTCGGGTCGGCGCGCAGCGACGCGTAGGACCACACGCCCGCGGCCTTGCAGCCGGAGTTGTAGTACTCGCCATACCCGTTGATCACGCTGGAACGGTGGCGCCTGCTGGGCTGCTGGAAGTTCGACCAGACCGTGCCGCCCTGGTTCTGCACACCGTAGTTCCATGTGCCGCCGCCGACGTTCACGACGGTGGCAAGCGCGGGCACTGCCGCCGCCAGCACCATAGCCGCCGCGGCCAGACCGGTGGCGATCGCCTTCTTTGGACTCATGCTCTGCACCTCTCTTTCATGGACAGGTTTGAATTAGATGGCCTTTGTCAGGTCATCAGACGGAAGCCGTACGGCCACCATCACGTTCCGACCTCAAGGGATGTCCTTCCTGTGGCGTCCCCAGCCGAATCCATCGCCGAGGGGAACCTGCGAAGGAGCCGTGCCGACGTGGTCGTGACCGAAGCCGTCAACCCACTTAGCCGGCGTGGCGCGATCAGTGGTGATCGCGACGGTCGCGGTGAGCAGTAGCGCGGAGACAATTAGCCCAAGAAAGCGACGAATAACGATAGATGCGCACACGTCGATTCACCTTCGACTATCGGGTCATGATGGATGTTTGGTGGTTCATCGCGATGCCAAAAGCGTCGCTCGCGGACGGCTCGATTGTCACTAACTCCGAGGTGGCGTGACCCCGCCTGGCGGGGTCACGCCAGCGGCCGAACATGTTCCGGCACAAGGAGATCAGCAGGATTCGACCCAGCTGAGACTCGGGGTCTGCGGATCAGCGACAGTCACGGTAGGGTGGCCGGGTCGACCGATGTGCGACTAGGGTTCCGCCGGCGATAGCCGGGACTGGTCCGAGCGTCGCGACTGCCGCAAGGCAGACACCTTGAAGGACAAAATCCTGGGGGGTTACGTCGGCACGCTTTGCCGTGCCCACGTCTACTCCGAGGTGTTGCCATGCCTGCTGTGCTGTCCGTCCTGTTTGCCCGCCGCGCGTTTCCCGTCGCCTGTAGTTCGCTGATCGCCAGACTGCCCAAGGGCATCACGCCGCTGGGCGTGGTCACCGTGATTCACCAGACCACCGGCTCGTATGCCGTGGCTGGAGTGATCGCCGCCGCGAGCGCGTTCGGTGACGCTTTGTCCACTCCAGCTCAGGGCCGGCTGCTTGACCGGTATGGGCGCGGCCGGGTGCTGCTGCCCTCGGCCGTGCTTTACGCACTCGCGCTCAGCCTGCTGCCAATCTTGGCGATGCGCCACGCCCCGGCCGCCGCGCTGTTCGGTTGCGCCTTGCTCGGGGGCGCCGGATTCCCGCCCATCTCCGGAAGCATGAAGGCGCTGTGGCCGCGACTGGTCGAAAAGGACACCGCAATCGGCACGGCATATGCGGCGGAGTCCCTGATTCAGCAGCTCCTGCTGCTGATCGCGCCATTGTTGGCCACCGCGTTGATGGTATGGGTCGCCCCGGCCGCCGCGCTGTGGACCGCCGCCGCCGCAACGCTTTGCGGCACAACGTCATTCGTCTTCTTTGCCGCACGGATCAATGAAGGGCCAACGCCGCCAAAGCACCACGGCGGCAGCGCGCTGGGTGTCCCGGCGATCCGGGTGCTCCTAGCGGCCACGGTGGTCCAAGGTCTCATCTTCGGCGCGATGCCGGTGGTGTTGCCGGGGCTGGCCGCCCACGCCGATGCGCCCACCATCGGCGGGCTGCTGCTGGCCGCATGGATCAGCGGTGGCGTGATCGGCAGCTTCCGCCGAACCGATGCCGGCTTCCATCAGGCGTTGGCGCGGCTGTCGATCGCCTTGGCCTTGCCTGCGACAGTCGCGGCGGTCACGGATGGATCGCCTATCCCCATGGCGATGACGTTCGCTACGGCGGGCCTGTTTCTCACGCCCGTCGCGGCGGCCAGCTACGTCTTCGTCGACGAGACAGCCCCGCAGGCACACCGGACCGAGGCGTTCGCCTGGCTGTCCACCGCATTAGCCGTTGGCGGCTCGGCCGGTTCCGCGCTGGCCGGGATAGCCGTCGACCGGCTCGGCGCCGTCACGGCGGTCCTGTTGCCCATGCTGGCGGCCGGATCCGCAACGGCGATCGCCGCTCGCCTGCGCCCCGCTATGGGGAGCGCACGCTAGGCTGGCCCGACGTGGGACACAAGCTGGTGATCGTCATGCGCGGCGACCTGGGTATGAGCAAGGGCAAGGTCGCCGCCCAGGCCGCACATGCCGCCGTGGAAGCCGTGCTGCGCCGCCTCGACCACCCAGATTTGCGAACATGGCTGGCGCAGGGCCAACCCAAGGTGGTGCTGCGGGTGGCCGACGAGGAAGCGTTGCAGCAGATCGTTTCGGCCGCTGCCTCGGCCGCGGTGCCGGTCGTGACGATTGCGGACGCGGGCCGTACCCAGCTGAGCGCCGGAACTACGACCTGTTGCGCGGTAGGCCCGGCGGTGAGCAGTGACATAGACCAGATCACGGGCAACCTGCCGCTGCTGTAAGCAATGCCTGGTACAAAGATGCGGTGGAGCAGCCTCAAATTCGCCGGCGGTTTGCCACCCCGGGCGTCGAGCCGGCATTGCCGACAGTGGCAGACGGCGTGGCCTATCTGGGCGACGCGGACGGTCATCTCTGCGCCATCGACACGGCCGATGGCCGGATGCTTTGGCAGACCCGGCACCAACTGCGACACCAGGACGGCTCGGCGGCCCTGTCCTCGGTGGCGGCACTGCCTGCGGTGTCCGGCGATCTGGTGCTGGCCGAAGCCGGGGAACAGATCTTCGCGCACGATCGCGGCACCGGCCAGGTCCGGTGGTCGGTTCCGGAGATCAGCAGCCATCACGGGGTGGTCGTCGGCGATGCGGTTCTCATGCTGCACGGGCTGGAGTCGGCTGCGGCGTATGACCTGTCCACCGGCGGCAGGAGGTGGACCAGTTTGGAGACCACCGCCCAGCTCGAGCACCACTACGGCTTCGGTCTGCTGGCCACGTTTCCGTTGGTCGCCGGCGGCCGGATGTTTCTGACCGAAGGGTTCGAAGGCAACCACACCCATGGCGGCCTGCACGCCTTCGATGTGGAAAGCGGCGCGGTGTTGTGGGGTTTTCACGACACGTTCGTTGAGTGCGAGCATCCTGACTGCGACGGAAATCAGCAGATGGTCGCCCCCAATCATCCGGTTTTCGCGCGGGGCCTGGTCTGGGTGATTCGCGACCGATGGTGTGACGGCGACGGCACGGCAGCCCTGGAACTCATCGGCTTCGATCCGAAGACCGGCAAGGAACAGGTAATCGTGGCCGAGCCGGACGAGGGTGGGATCGGGACGGTCTTCAGCGCGGCTCCGGTCTTCGGCGCCGACCTGATCTACTGCACCCGCGGCAATGCGTTGCACGCGCTGGATCCCGGCTCCGGGCAACTGCGGTGGAGTCGCGAACTTCCCGCATTGGTGGTGGCAACGCCGCTGCTGGCCGAGCAAACCCTGCACCTGGCCACCGAAGGCGGACAGGTGCACGCGATTGACGCTGCCACCGGCGAAACCCGATGGAACCTGACGCTGGACGAGCCCACCAGCTGGTCAGCGGAATCCCCAGGAGAGTACGAGGAAGTAACCGCACCGCTCACCCTGGCCGACGGTGTGCTTTACGTAGCAACGGATAGCGCCATCCTTGCGCTGAGCTGAACCGTGCCTATTGCATCGGGTTGTAGGGCGGGTAGCTCTCCTGGGCCCAGTTCTGGTAGTCGGGGGTGAGGCCGACGACCTTGATGTTTTTGGTGCCCACGGTACGAAACGGCTGCCCGCCGTTGTCGATGGTGACCGTGCCGGTTTTCCCTCCACTGGACCACTCGATATCCACGTACCACTGGCAATCGCAGTCATCGGCGACGCCGTAGATGTGCAGCACCTCAGGGTCGGAGTCGGAGATTTTGAACGGGAACGCCCGAGCCGGGGTACCGTCTCGGCCTGGCAGCGGTTTGGCCGCGGCGTCGGCATGGTCGAGTTTGATGCCGAAGAAGGCGGGGGCGATTCCGCCGCACTCGACGGCGCCGTTGCGGTAGGCCACGCCTTCGGCGGCGCGCCTTGACACCACGTGCACCTTCATCCCTTGCAAGACGGTGGCGACGCCGGAGGTACCTTGCAAAGTCACAATGACGTCGCTGAACACCGCGTCGGGGGCGTTGGCGAAAGCCGGGTCCCCGTCCTTGTTTTGGGCTGGCCGCACGGCAGTCACCATCGAGGGTGGCACCACGTGAAAGCCCGTCGCACCGTTACACGTATCCTCGTTGATCTTCACCACTGTCGTGAATGGAGCAGCCGCGGTGCTTGTTGGCGTCGAAGTGGTGCCTGTTGGTTTGGTGGCGGCCGGCTCGTCGGATTGGAAAAGCTGGATCGTCGTCACCACCAGGCTGATCACCGCGACGATGCCGCCAACGCTGGCCCACCAACCGGCGGAGTGCCACATTGTCTTGGCAGCGGCGGGCTTGCTTTCCGTGATCGGCTCGGCCGGCGCTGGGCTGGGCGCGGTGGGTTCGGTCACCGGTCATCCTCCGTTGATGTATCCGCTGGCGTAGCTTCCCGGGTGGGTTGCGGCGTCCTGCCGCGGCACGGCTTCCCCGCTGCTCCAGGCGAGCGTCAGGTTTCCTGCTCCCCCCAGCCCCACCGTGATCATGGTTGGCACCCACTGTTCTGTCCCACTTGCTCCTCCTCCGCCAACGAGGTAGGTCAGGTCGATATGGGCGCGGCCGCCAGGGGACAGGGTCAGGTCGGCGGGGACAGCCTCATCGCTGGTACGCAATTGGAAAGCAGGCCCGAACATGCGATGGTCCGGCCCGTTCAGGGTGACCGTCGGCAAGCCGGCGAGCAGGCATCCGTGGGCAGATTTGTTGGTCAGCAGCACCGCGACGGTGAACTGGCCCCCGTAGGGGCTCGTCGTGGTCCGCGGGCCATAGCTGAGAGCCAGCTCGTCGGTCCTGCACGCGGTGGCTGGCCCGGCGGCGGGCGGATCCGTTTCGGTCGCCGGCCTGCTCCTGACAAAGAACAACACGATGAGCTCAGCGATCGCCAGCGCCATGACGGCCAGCGACAGCGGCACCCGCACGCGTTTCCAGGTCAGCCGACGAGCGCCTGATCGGCCTGAAGGCTGGGGGTCTTCCAACATCAGCTACCTACCTCGCAGAGGCTATGCCGCAGTCAGGTACATATAGCCATAGATAGCCAAGTTGCATAACCGGCGAATCCGACAGCTTGCGAAACCGCCCGGCCACCCCAGAAAGGATGATCCGACTGCTACCAAAGCAACACGGCTCGAAGCCGACGCGATGGCATGAAAGCGGGCTGTTAGCCTGGGTCGCCAACATGATCACCAACAGGACGCTTGAGGATCCCGATGCGCCGCATTACCCTTCATCTTTCCCTGCTGGCACTGGCGTGCGCTGTCTCCCTGGCGGCGTGCGGCAACGACGGCGACGCCGGATCGACGGCCAACTCACCGGTCACCGGGCCGGGAAAGAACACCAGCGACGAGCCCGAGCTGCCGACGCTGCCCGCGCCTCGTGGCCCGGCCCTGCGGGTCGACGCCAAGTACACCTATAAGGTCCAGGTCCTCGACGCAATGACGACCCTGTCCCTACCCGATAAGCCTCCGCTGGCCGGGACGACAGCGCTGGCCGTGCTGCTGCGCATCGAGGCCGATCCGGCCAACCGCCCGATCGTCGCGCCGGCGCAGGATCTCCAAATCAATTTTCCGAGCTGCATCAGCGACCAGAACCAGTACCTCGCTTGCCAGCTCGACGGTGGAACCAACTTCCTTACCGAGGACCAGATGCGCTTCGGTGCGGAAGCAGCCAAAGGCATCTCAGGCACTTTAGCGGCGAACACCGTGTACTACCGCTGGGCATGGCAGCTCATCTCCGAGAAGGCGGACCTGACCGGCGCTTCCCTGTGCCAGGTCGGTAGCAAGGACAACTGCGTCCCTATCGGCGCGATCCGGCAGGACAGCTGAGCCTGTATCCAAAGAGGACCGTTTCACGCAGGGCCGGCGGTGTCCCTCCACGGCAGCGTGAGGCGCATGAGGACCTCGCCTTCGGGGTCGAGCTCGCCGGTCGGGGTGAACCCGAGCCGCTCATAGAACCCGGCCGGGCCGCCATCGCCGGGCACGTAGCTCGTGAGAAGCTCCTTCGCACCTTCGGGCTCTATGAGCCGGACGATCTGCTGCACGACGGCCAAGCCGTAGCCACGGCCCTGGTGCCTTTCGTCGATGAGCAGCTTCCACAGGAACCACGGCCCGTTGATGTGCGGTGGCTGGGGCACCACGTCCCAGCTCAGCATCACAAACCCGACCGGCTCGTCGCCCGCGTAGACGGCTCGATACCACGGATTACCGTGCGGGTTCTCGGCAGCTTCCCGTATCGAGTAGCGAACCGTAGAGACAAACTGCTCCTGCCCAGGCGCGACCCGCAGGGCGAGGACCGCCTCGCGGTTCTCGTCGGTGATTTCGCGCAGGGTTATCGCCACGCGGCGAGCCTACCTGCGCGCCGCTGTCCTCACGCATTGATTTTTGGGGTACCAGACGAACCCGCTAACGTGACCCATCGTGACCTCCTCGACGACATTGTTGCGAGATTGCCTGTACCGGGCCGGGATGCGCGACATCGTCCTGATCGAGCCCGCGACGGGTGGCCTCGCGGCAGTGGCGGGCACAGCCACCCGCCGGGACGAATCTTCCGTGTTCGCCAAGGCATTCGCCGAGCCCCCGGATGACGATGTCTTCGCCGCGGAGGCCGAAGGGCTTGCCGCGCTTAGTGAGCTCGGCGGCGTGGCGACACCGGAGGTGATCCTGGCGAATAGGGAACTACTGGTGTTGGCGGTGCTGCGGCCCAGGCCGCGTAGCGAGATCTTCTGGGAGCAGCTGGCGCATACCCTCGCCCGGCTGCACCTGAGCACGACCCATCCCCGCTTTGGATGGCACCGCGACAACTGGCTGGGCCGCCGCCGGCAGGCCAACACCTGGGAGGACGACGGGTTCACCTTCTTCGCCCAGCACCGGCTGCTGCGATGGCTCGTCGAGCCGCGCGTCGAGGCGGTGCTCGACGCGGGAGACCGGGTGGCGCTGGAGCGGCTGTGCCACCGGCTGCCCGACCTGTTACCGGACCGGCCGGCGTGCCTGACCCACGGTGACCTGTGGGCACAGAACGTCCTGGCGACCCCGGACGGGCGGCCGGCCCTGATCGACCCGGCCGTGTCCTACATGTGGGCCGAGCTTGACCTCGCCCACCTGTGGTCCGCCTCGCCGCCGCCGGAGGCGCAACGGTTCTTCGACACCTACGCGGAGTTGACTGCCCTCGATGGCGACTGGCGCGCCCGCATGCCGATTATCCAGCTGCGACAGCATCTCGCCGTGATCGCCCAGTTCGACGACGATTGGGGCGCGGCCGACCGGATCCGTGCCGTCCTCGCCCCGTTCCGGACTCGTACCTGACCACAGGGCCCGCCGGCTAAGCCGGGGGTGGGCCGCAAGGCTGGCGCAGCTGGGGTTGTGGCACGGTGGCGTGCCAGCCGTTGCTCGCCGTCACCCGGATGCTCCACGACGGGCTGCCGGACCCGGTGCCTTCAACGGAAAGAGTGGTCTCCAACCGGTTCTGGGCGCTTTCGGCATTTCCGAGGTCGCTCAGGAGGACAACCTTGACCGGGACGTCGGACGTGACGGTGACCGTCAGCTTCAGCCGGTTCGGTATGGCGCTGCTGAGGCACTCCAGGCTTTTGCTCGTGACAGAGAACTGCGGAATCCGGTCCGAGACAGTCTTTGCGGGTGTCGGGGCGGGCTTGGAAGCGGTGACCGTGGGCGCGTTGGGGCTCGGCGACGGTGTGGGCGACGGGGCGGCCGGGGTGGCCGACGCGGCGCTGCTCGGCGATGCCGTTGCGGTGGATGAGGGTGTTCCCAGCCCGGCCCGGACCCCTGCCACGCTCGGCGGTTGCAGCGCGTAGACAGCAGCCGCGGCCACGGCGATGACGGCCACGGCCACGCCTGTCATCTTCAGAGCATCCTGCTTGATCACCCGAGGATTATGGCCATACCTGTGCCTTAGCGGTGCCAGCCGTTCAGCCGCCGTTGGCGGAGAAATGCATGTAGTCCTTCAGCGATCGGTAGTCGCCGCCCCATTTCCAGCCGATCGAGGCGAAGGCCTTCACGACCGGCCCGCCGGGCTGCACCATCCCCGGCTGCGTCCGGGCCCGGTCGAGGTAGCTGGTGGCCAGCTCCGGCAGCACTATTTTGCCTTTGTGGTACGGGTTGTGAAACGGATTGACGTCCACGGCGAGCCCATATGCGTGTTGGGACCACGAGGTCTGGCCGCGAGCCGGGCGGCAAGCGAACACCTCGGTGGTGTTGCTGTCGCCGGTCGGCGGCGCGAAAAGCTGGGCGGCGCTGGAGATGCGCATCCGCTCGATCGGGAAGCCCGCGGCGAACAGCTGACCGAACACGCTGACCAGGCCGTCGGCCGCGCGCGCGTTGACCAGCAGCTCACCGGTATGGGCGCGCCCGTCGAAGCCGCGGAAGCTGACCGTGAGGTAGCGCAGGTCCGCTGCGGCTACCGGGCAATCGCTTGTCCAGCTGGATCGGGCCAGCACGCTGTCCGGCACCTGCTGGATGGTCGAGTGGAAGCGGTCATCGGGCGGTGGTGGCAGGTCGTCCACCGTGATGAGGGAACGGTTGCGCAGCTCGGGCGGAGTGTCCTGGGCGGCGGCGAACCCGTTCGGCCCCACCTCAAGGATTCGGGTTCCCAGCCATCGAGGTGCGGCGGTGGCGTCCCCGATGCGGGTAGCCATCGGGCTTGGGGTCTCGGTGCCCGTCGGCGCGCTGACTTTTGGGTCGGCCGCGACGTCGGTGCAGCCGCCCAGGCCGTGGCCGAGGAACAGCACCGCCACCAGCAAACCAGCCACCCGAGCACCGCGCAGCGCCACCAACTCCACTCACCTGAGGCAGCTAGCACACCCGCCGATCGCGTGAGCGCCTCTGCCAGGCCGCGATGCTATCCGCAGACGGCACCGCGGACAACCGAACCGGGCCCGGTTGGCCCATTCAGCGGCGGTTCAGGGCGGCATCAGAGATCTATGTGACTTTGATTGTGCCGCAACCGAATTGGTTGCGATCCTCAACTCACATGGGAGCGAAGATGCGCACAAGCAAAAAGCTGACCCTGCTTGCCCTCGCGGTTAGCATGACGGCGCTTGTCGGCGCCGTAGCCAGTCCCGCGGCCGCCGAGGATCCGAGATCCGGTCCGGTTGTCCTCACCCGGCTTGCGCCTGACGTGACGATGGAGCAGTTGCATGCCCAGGCCGAGGCGATCCGTGGCGAGCGCCTGCCCGCGCAGGCGTCCCAGCTGACGATCGTGGATGCGCGCCAGGCGCTCTCCCCCGATCAGCTCGCCACGATGGTGGCCGGCAGGCAAGCCGACGGTGCCAGGCGCCTCGGCGACCTTCGTGATCCGTCGCCCGGCGTCACGCTTCAGGATGCCGCCCGGCAGATCGGAGTGGGCGACGTCGTCTGGTGGGAGTGCTATCCGGTTTACGTCATCATCGGCGGCTGGATTTACGTGTACTGGATTTGCCGGCCGCTGGTTCTGCGCGCCTGACAACGACAACGTTCGAGGGGGGCTCCCGCCGGAGCCCCTTTCCCTGCGTAGCGACTAAGTTCGCTGCCCACCTTCTCGTGAGAGCGCTCCCACGTCTATCGTGACAGGTGACGCCGCTTCGACGCGGCGGCGAGGGGGAGCGTGATCTCATGATCGGTTCAAGGCCGACGATCGAGGATGTGGCACGGCTGGCCGGTGTCTCCCGCGCCACTGCGTCCCGAGTGATCAACAATGCGCCGGGGGCCTCCGAGCCATTGCGCAGCCGGGTTCAGCAGGCGGTGGCGCAGTTGGGCTACCAGCCCAACGAAACGGCGCGGGCGCTGGCCTCGGGCCGGCAGCGCACGATCGATCTGATCGCGGCCGACTACCACCCCGACCTGTCCCCGGGCGCTCACCCCTACTACAGCCGGGTGCTGACCGGGGCGATGACCGCGCTGGAGGGCGTCAACGTTCAGCTGCGCATCCACGTGGTGGCGCGCAAGGGGGCAGCCGAACGCATCGACGCCATGGCCGCCGATACCACGGTTGGGGCGATCCTGGCCAACGTCACCCCCGACCTGGCTTCCCGGTTCTACAGCCGGTGCCGCAAGGTGGTGTCGCTGGTGCCCACGGCGGCCTCGGTGCCCGCGGTCGAGGCCGAGAACATCAACGGCGCCTACGCCGCGGTGGAACACCTGCACGGGCTGGGGCGGCGGCGGATCGCGGCGATCCACGGCCCCGGTTTCAACACCTGTGCCATCGATCGGAGGGCCGGATATCAGAAGGCGGTCAACACTTTCGGGCTGAGCGACATCAGCCACGGTGGCGGATTCACCCGCGAGGGCGGGTATGCGGCCGCGCTTGCGTTGCTCACCGAACACCCGGACCTCGACGCCATCTTCGCCACCTGCGACCTGATGGCCGCCGGGGCGATCCAGGCCATCACCAGCACCGGGCGGCGCGTGCCGGAAGACGTGGCGGTCATCGGCTTCGACGACAGCTTCGCCGCCATCTGTACCAACCCGCCGCTGACCACGATGCGCCTGCCGACCGAGGAGATGGCCGCGGCGGCTACCCGGCTGCTGCTGGCCGGCGGCGTCGCCTCCGGGCTGCGGCAGCGTTTCGCCGTTCAGCTCGTGCCGCGGGAAAGCACCGGCCGCGCGCCGAAGTAGCTGGGTCCGATGTGGACTCAGCGCTTGTTCAGCTCGCGGCGCTGGGAGCGCCAGTCCGGCAGATGGCTGTCCATGAAGCCGGTGAAGCCGTCGCCGTGGCCGTCATGGAAATAGTGCGCCATCTCGTGGACCACGATGTATTCCAGGCAGTGTGGCGGTTTGCGGGCCAGCTCCGAGTTGAACGAGATGCGCCGCGTCTGCGGATTGCAGGAACCCCAGCGGGTCTTCATCTGCCGAATGGTCCACTGCGGCACCGTCACCTGCAACCGCTGCTCCCACACGGCGATCAGCGCGATGACGGCCTGCCGCAGCTGCTCGCGTAGCCAGCGCTCCAGCAGGGCCAGCCGGTGCTCCGGCGTGGATCCCGCCTGGACGAAGAGAAGCAGGTGGTCGGCGTCGGCCTCCACCCTTTCCCGGCCGGGTTGCTCGATGACCTGCAGCCGGTGCGCAGCGCCGAACACCACATGCGACTCGCCGCTGACCATCTCGCGGCGGGACTGCCGTTCGACCGTCTGGAAGTGTTCGCGCTGCCGCAAAATCCACGGCAGCCGCTCGATGACGGCGAGGCGGACCTGCTCGTGGCCGAAGCGGGTGGGGGCTGAGACACGTACCTGGCCAAGCGGCGGGTAGACCCCGATGCGCAGATACTTCACCTTCTTGTAAACCACGTCGACATCCACACCGTGGATGATGAGACTGATAGTGCTGGCCTTCATCGTTTCCACTTGGCCATGGGGCGAATCCTCCGGTTTGGTTGGTGGCGTGGGTATGCCGCCCCCACGCTAGCCTGGCCAACCGGATCCACCATGGGCCACCAGGCCTGTTCGATGACGACGACGGGTCGGCCTTGGCCTGGGCTAGTCGAGGTCTTCGGGCTCGGGTGTTCTGGGCTGGGGTACAGGGACCCGGCCGGGCAGCGGTGCCAGGTGTCCGCCCAGATTGTCGCTGTTGACGGTGTCGGCGGGCCGGATCTGATCGGAGTAGACCAGATCTCCGGCGGGCCCGATCACCACGGTGTCGCCGCGGTCGACGGCTTGGCGGATCAGCGTCTGCAGCTCCGCCGGGCTGGCATGGGGATGGTCGATCGCGATTTGCCGCCCGATCTGGTTGTTGTGCAAGTCCATCGCCTCACGCGGGCCGGGGTTGTTCGCGCCCGTCTCGTGGGCGGTGGCGTAGCGCTC
Organism: Rhizocola hellebori; assembly: GCF_016862955.1. Classification (GTDB taxonomy): domain Bacteria; phylum Actinomycetota; class Actinomycetes; order Mycobacteriales; family Micromonosporaceae; genus Rhizocola; species Rhizocola hellebori. The sequence continues at coordinate 12,042 of NZ_BONY01000040.1, forward strand.
GGTGAAGTCTGCGCCGTAAAGCTGGGTCATCCGCGCGTTCCAGTAGGCGTGCCGGTAGGCGTCGGTGTGATCGTCGTTTCCGGCGGTGTGCCCGTGCATCAGCGGCGGGAAGTTCTGCTGCGACACCGTGAAGGCCTCGCCGCGCAGCTGATAGAAGCTGATCAGCTGATCGGCGCTGAGCTCGGTGAGGATGGCGCCTTCCGAGTTGGTCATGCTTCCGCCCAGGCCGAGCAGAGAACGCTCGCTGGCGAACGCCTCACCCGGATTCGGGTCGGCCATGACCTGAAAGTAGTCGAGCGCGCCCACCGGACGGCGCGAGAACGGGTCGCTGGCCGCCTCGCGGACGTCCTCGCGCAGACCCGGGGTCTGGTCGATGATCCGCTGCACGTCGGCGGCACTGGTGAGCAGATCGGGCAGGGCCTGCCGGGCCTGGTTGAGCGCGTCGATCAGGGCTCGCCGGGCATTCTGCTCGGTCTGCAGCGCGTCGCCGTAAGCGCGCATCGCCGTGTTCATCTCGGCGTCGGCCTGCGACCGGATCCGGTCGGTCTTGTCCGAGTCGAAGTATTCGACCAGCCAATCCCAGAAACCGTCGGTGCTGCGCAGGTCTTGCCATTGCCGGATCGGGTCGAAGTTTCCCTTGCCGATCGACTGCAGAAGGTTGCCCAGCCTGCCTTCGGCGGCGATGCCCGGGGTGAGCTGTGTCTTGGCCCTCTCCAGGGCTGTCGCGTAGTCGTTGAGTGCCTGTGCCGACGTGTGAAACGAGCGCTCGATCGCCTCGCAGACCTCGATGGTCTGCCGCATGCGCTCGTCGTAACGCTCCCGGGTGGGCCCTGTCCAATGCACCCGGCCGCCCAGCGAGCGCAGCGCGGGAAGGATCGAGTTGACCAGCCTTTCGACCCGGGTGTGGTCGGCCGCGGAGACCCGCACCGCGGCGGGCACGCTCTGCTCGATGAACTTGACCTCTTGGCGCTGGGCGACAGTCATCTGGTACCCGGCCGAATGGTGATGTTGTTCAAAAGGCTGTTCATGGCGCGCTCGGTGTCGCCGTCGATGCCCCGATAGGCGGCCGAGGTGCGTTTCAGGTGCGACGAAAGCGCCGCCAGCAGGGCCACGGTGTCCTGATACTGGTCGGCGGCGAAGGTGAGGTAGCCGCGCTCCGCCGCGGTCACGTCAGGATGCACGTTGGGCTGCTCCACACCGCGCAGCGCCACCTCGGTGTCGGGACGGCCGGCCTGAAGCCGCGCCGACAACTCGACCAGAATCTCCGCGCTATCGTCCAATGTGGCCGGATCGACGCCGAAGTGATCGGATCCCATGGCTGACAACGCTAACAGGCCAGGGCAACGTCCCCGATCGGGTTTTCCCTGCCGTGCGCCGGTGCTTTCCCTGCTTGCCCTAACCCGGCCACGGCCGCGTGGCCTCCTCCTGTGGGCCCGGCGGCTAAGCCTTGAGGACCGATCATCGGCACCTCAGACGGAGGCACCGCCCCCGCCGCGCCGGTCACCGTAAAGCCATGACCATCTTGCTGTCCGATCCGCGGATATCCGCTGTTGAAGTTCGCGATGTCGACGAGCCCCTTGTCGCCTTGGATCCCGGACTTGGACCAGGCATTGCCTTGGTCCGCCGCGAGTTGGCCACCCGGCTACAGTCCGCGCAGGCGGCTCTGCCGTCGGGGATCCACCTGCTTGTGGTGGAAGGCTACCGCCCGGCACACCGGCAGCAGGCCATCATCGAGCGTTACTCGGCCGAGATCCGTGCCGCCCGGCCCGGCATCGGCGAGCCGGAGCTGCACGTGCTCACCAGCCGGTTCGTCGCACCGCTCGCGGTGGCGCCGCATGTGGCGGGCGCGGCGGTGGATGTGACGCTGGTCGACGACCGCGGGCGCGAACTCGACCTGGGCACCGCGATCGACGCCACTCCCGAGGAGTCCGGCGGCCGCTGCTACTTCGCCGCCAACGAGATCAGCCGCGAGGCACGGGCCAACCGCGATCTGCTGGCCCGCGTGCTGTGCCGGGAAGGGCTGGTCAACTATCCCACCGAGTGGTGGCACTACTCCTACGGCGACCGCTACTGGGCCCTGGCCACCGGTGCCGAGGCCGCGCTTTACGGCCCGGTGTCGCGGTGAACCTGTTGGCGCTGCGGCCGCGGGCGACCCTGCAGGTCGATCTGGGTGCGGTCACCGCCAACGTGCGCACCATCAAGGCCCGTACCGCAGGCGAGCTGATGGCCGTGGTCAAAGCCGACGGTTTCGGCCATGGCCAGGTCGACGTCGCGCGGGCCGCTCTCGCCGGCGGCGCCACCCGCTTGGGAGTCACCAGCATCGAGGAGGCCCGGCCGCTGCGCGAAGCGGGCCTGGCCCAGCAGATCCTGAGCTGGCTCAACCCGCTGGGCGCCGACTTCGCCGCGGCGGTGAGGCTCAACGTCGAGCTGGGCGTGCCCGGCCTGGACCACCTGCACACGATCGCCCGGCAAGCTCCCGGGGCTCGCATCCACCTGCAACTGGACACCGGCCTGGGCCGCGACGGCGCTGAACCCGTGCAATGGGACAGGCTCTGCCGTGCCGCCCGGCAGGCCGAGCGGGACGGCCTGGTGACCGTTGCCGGAATCATGGGCCACCTGCCCTGCGCCGGCCAGCCCGGCCATGCCGCGAATGCGTTGGGCCGTAACCGTTTCGCGTGGGGTGTGCGGGTGGCGCGGGCGGCGGGGCTGCGCCCGGCCGATCACCATCTCGCCGCGACGGCCGCCACCCTCAGCGATCCGCTGTCGCACCACACCATGAGCCGCATCGGTGCCGGACTGGTGGGAATCGACGAGTCGGGCACGGTCGCGCTGCGGCCCGCCCTGAGACTGACCGCTCCACTGGTGACCATCCGCAGCGTGCCGGCCGGCACCGCGGTGGGCTATGGACACACCTGGACGGCCAGGCGAGCCACCAGGCTGGGCCTGATCCCGGTCGGCTACGCCGACGGCCTTCCCCGGCTGGCCTCGGGCCGGGCCGAGGTGTGGGTGGGCGGTGCGCGCCGCCCGGTGGCCGGCCGGATCTCCATGGACATGACCGTCATCGATCTGGGCCCGGATACCGCGGTGTCCGTGGGCGACTGCGTCACCGTCTTTGGGCCGGGCGAGGACGGCGAGCCGACCACGGCGCAATGGGCTGGCTGGGCGCAAACCCTGGAACACGAGATCGTCACGGGCCTCAGCGCCCGGCTGCACCGAAGGAGCACCCGATGACCCCCATTCGCGTCGCCGTGATTGGCGGTGGCCGCAACTGCGAACACGACGTGTCCCTCGCCTCGGCCGCCGCGGTGGCCGAAACGCTAGAACAGACCGGATACCAAGCTGTTCGCCTCACCATCGATCCCGCCGGGTGCTGGCGCGATCCGCAGGACCGCCCGATCGGCCTGGCGGAAGCGGTTGAGGTGCTGCGTTCCTGTGCGGTGGCTTTCCCTGTGCTGCACGGTCCGCGCGGCGAGGACGGCACGCTGGCGGCGTTGTGCGATCTGGCTGATGTGCCGTGGGTGGGATCGCCGCTGGGCGCCGGCGCGCTGGCGATGGACAAGTGGGTCACCAAGCTTGTCGCCGGTGCGCTGGGCATCGCCACCGCGCCGGCCCGGGTGCTCACCCGCGCCAGCGCGCGCCTGCTCACCTACACGCATCCCGTGGTGGTCAAGCCGGTCGCCGCCGGGTCCAGCCACGGGGTCACCCTGGTGCGCGAGGCGGCCGGGTTTGGCCCGGCTCTGGACGCCGCGTTCGCCCATGACGACCGGATTCTGGTGGAGGATCTCGTGACCGGCCGGGAGATCGACGTGGCGGTGCTGGGCCGCCCCGACGGGTCGCGGGTGGTGGCACCCCCGCTGGAAATCGTCGTGCCCGAGGCCGGAATCTTCGACCACGCCGCCAAATACGGTGGCTCGCCGGGCTTTCTCATCCCGGCCCCGCTGGACGACGTGGCCCGCAAGGATCTCGAGCAGGCCGCGGTGAGCATGTATGACGCCCTGGGCTGCGCCGGGGTGGCCCGGGTCGACTTCTTCCTGACCGGGCAAGGCCCGGTGCTCAACGAGGTGAACACGACGCCCGGCTTGTCGGCGCGGTCGCAGGTACCCAGAATGTTTGCTGCGACCGGAATGTCCTTTGATGCTCTGCTTGATCTGTTGGTACGCGACGCGCTCCCGGCCTGAACCAGCATGGCGATCGTCACCTGCGTTGCAGGTCAAGCCCGACGGATGGTTGTCTTGCGATGACACCCCCCACCCACCTGGATGACCGGATGAGCGAAACGGGCTGGCGCCCATGGTTACCCGAGACGATCGCGGCTCTCATCGTGCTCGTGGTCGGCTTCGTCGAGGCCGTGCCGACCTGGCTGATGACCAATGGCCAGATGGAAGGCTTCGTCCAGGCGCTGGTCGTCGCGTTCGCGGTCGGGATGTGCCGCCGGGCGCCCGGCGCGGCGCTCGCACTGGTGTGGGGCCTGGGCCTGTTCCACGTGTGGTTCGGTGCGCCGATCATGCTGATCGAGTTCGCCTTGACGGCCGTGTTCTTCGGCGGCGCGCGGTGGGGCCAGCGGCCGACCGTGATAACCAGCGCGCTTTCCGTGCCGCTGGCCGTGGTCGTGGCGTTCGTCTTGCACCAGGGCCGGGTGGTCAGCCTGCACCTGCTGCTGGGCGGATCGGTTCCAGGCGGAGTCTTCCCCGAGTCGCCGACCGTGCAGCTGACCCTTTCTCTGATCGGGTTGCTGGTGGTCGCCGCGGCCTGGCCGGCCGGGCTGGTTATGCGATTCTTCGACCGGGCGAGCACCTCGCAGACCTCGATGCTGGCGGCGCAGGAGGCCGCCGCCGGGGCCTGGCGCGAGACCGAACATGCGCGTGAAATCGCGCAGATGCGCGATCAGCAGACCCGGCTGGCCCGTGACGTCCACGATGTCGTCGGCCATTCGCTGGCGGTGATCCTGGCGCAGGCCGAGTCGGGGCAGTACCTGGACGACAGCGCGAAGCTGAAGAAGACCCTGCAGACGATCGCCACCTCGGCGCGCTCGTCGTTGCAGGACGTGCGCCATGTGCTCTCCTCGACCCAGCACACGACCACGGGGCCGAGCGACGCGAGCTGGTTCGACGGTCTGATCGCCGGGGTGCGCGGCAGCGGGCACGAGGTGGTCGCGACCGAGCTGGGGACCCCATGCCAGCTGCCGCGGGAGGCCACCGCGGTGGCCTATCGGGTCTTCCAGGAGATGCTCACCAACGCCATCAAGCACGGCCGGCGCGACCAGCCGATCGTGGCCGAGCGGCACTGGCCGACGGCGCAACCGGCAGACACCTTGCGCATCGAAGTGACCAACGTGTCCGAGGCCTCCGGCCACGACGGCTCCGGCCCGGGCCGTGGTCTGGACGGCATGCGCCGCCGGCTCGAGGCGATCGGCGGCCACCTCGACGTGCGCCGCCGCGAGCAACAGTCCGGCACCGCCTTCACCGTGACCGCCTTCGTTCCGGTACGGGACGCCGCCTGATGAGCGACGAGATCACCGTGCTGCTCGTCGACGATCAGGAGCTTTTCCGGGAGGGGGTAAGGGTCATCGTCGATGCGCAGGAAGGCATGCGCGTGGTCGGCGCGGCCGGCGACGGGATGGAGGCGATCCGCCTGGTCGACGAGTTACACCCGGACGTTGTCCTGATGGACATCCGGATGCCGCAGATGGACGGCGTCGAGGCGTCCCGGCAGATCTTCGCGCCCGAGCGGGCGGCCCGGCGGCCCAAACCCGTCCGTGTGATCGTGCTGACCACCTTCAACCTCGACGACCGGGCCGCCACCGCGATCCGCCACGGGGCAAGCGGCTTCCTGCTCAAGGACACCACGCCGCTGATGCTGCGCGACGCTATCCGCACCGTGCACGGCGGCAACGCCGTCCTCGCCCCGCAGGACCTGGCCACCTTGCTGGACAGGCAGTTCCAGGCGCAGGCGGCGCCGCCGGCCGCGTTCGGAGGGCTCACCGACAAGGAACGCGAGGTGTTCACCGCGGTCGCCCGCGGCTTGTCCAATGCGGAGATCGCCGGCACCGTGTTCGCCAGCGAGTCGACGGTCAAAACCCATGTGGGCGCGATCCTGCGCAAGCTGGCGCTGCGCGACCGGGTACAGATAGTCGTGTTCGCCCACGAACACGGCCTGGTTTAGAGCGCCGTCAGTCGAAGGCGGGCCGCTGGTCGCGGGTGCGTTTGATCTCGTAGAAGCCTGGCGTCGCGGCGACGAGCATGACCCCGTCGTAGAGCAGCCCGGCCGCTTCGGCTTTCGGGGCGGGGGTGACGACCGGGCCGAAGAAGGCGACCGGTGCTCCGTCCGGGCCGGTCGCGTGGATGACCGGGGTTCCCACGTCGGTGCCGACCGGGCGCATTCCCCGCTCGTGACTCTCGCGCAGCTGCTGGTCGTAGTCGCTGCTCTGGGCGGCGTCGGCCAGCGCGGGGTCCAGGCCGACCTCGGTCAGCGCCGCGACGAAGAGGTCATGGCCGATCTCTTGCCCGCCCGGGTGGATCCTGGTGCCGAGAGCTGTGTAGAGATCGCGCAGGACTGGTTCCCCGGCCTTCTCGGCGGCGGCCATACAGACCCGGACCGGGCCCCACGCCTTCTCCATCAACTGCGCGTACCTTTCGGGCAACTCGCGCCCTTCGTTGAGGACGGCAAGGCTCATCACATGGAAGTCGACTCGTACCGGCCGCACCTTCTCGACCTCGAGCAGCCAGCGTGAGGTCAGCCATGCCCACGGACAGGTCGGGTCGAACCACATATCAAGCGTGTCACTCATGGTCACGTAGTTTAACCTTCAACCACTTGATCCGCCCGTTGTCGGTTTCCGGTCTGCGGGTATCAGCCGGTTCGACGGCGCGCTCCTGCCAATAATGGCCAAGCACCTTGGCCCGAGGCAAAGGAGCGACGATGTCTTATCCCATGCAGACCAACACCATTCCCTCCCAGGGCGTGCCGTGGTTCGTGCCGACGGGGAACCGGCGGGCGGACCTCCAGACGGTGATGGAGCTCATCATCGAGGCATATGACAGCGACAGCGATCTGATGGACGGGCAGGCCCAGTTCAGCAGCGCGACGCTCACCGGTGTGGGCAAGGCGTTCATGATGGGGCCGCAAAACTTCCCCTCGGTGTCCGCCTTCGTCAACATGTGCGTGCAGCTGAGTAACCTGAACACCGACCCACCGGACACCCTGGCCGACCTGTACTGCCGGTGGAAGGCCGACAGCATGGCCGAGGATTTGCCCAAGCTGCCAACGATCGAGGAGAAAGAATTCCGTTCCGAGTTGCGCAGGCTCAGGATTCGTCGCACCTGCAAGCTCACCGCCCTCGACACGGTGTGCATCTTCAAGAACGCCGCGGTCTGGACCGACGGGCTCGGTGCACATATTGTCGTCGGCTTCACCGCGAAGTCGCTGACGCAGGACCACTACACGATTCTGATCCGGGTCTCGGACATGCAAGCAACCGGCGAGCAGATCATGCAGAAGCTGTGGGCGGTGTGCGACGGGCAAGCGGCGCCGAAGCTCAGCGAGCTGGTGGAGGTGTCCTACTTCGCCGTCGGCGGCAGCCCCAAAGGCGATTCCATCAGCCTGTCGTGCCAGGTGCTGGTCCAGCTGGGCAAGCCGCAGCTGAAGGTGCTGGGCACGTGGCTGACCGACGATATCCACGCCGACGCCAAGCACAAGGCGATCGCGATTCTGGCCGACGGCCAGATGTGCTGCACGCAGTACGAGGCCAACGGGTTCGCCGCCTTCCGCACGAAGATGGAGCTGTTGCCGCTGAGCGCCCCCGATTTCTTCGGCTCCGTCGTTACGGAACTGAAGCTGCCGTCGGTGGTGTGCCACGCCGGGGCCGTGCAGCTCTTGCAGGGCCAAGGTCTGGTGGTAACCGGAATCCAGGACTGTGTCGTGGTCGGGGTGCGAGGGCTGCACCACAACGTCATTGAAGGCGCCATCGTGTGCGGCGGCAGTGACACCGGTACCGATTGCGGCGAGGACCTGCTGGACTCGCTACTGGCCATCTTCGACGGGACGCGGGCTCCGCTCCTGACCGATATGACCTACGTCAAATTCTTCTTCTACGGCGGACATTACGGCGGCCGAGGCGTAACCCTCAGGCTGGAGCTGCTTTGCGAATTCTACGAGCGGGGCCTGGACCTGCTCGGGATGCTTATGCTGCTGCACAGTTCCGATGCCGATCTGGTCAAGGCGCTGGTGATCAAGCCGAACGGGGTGGTGGTCGGCACGGGCTATCCGCCGGATCAGGAACGCGAGACGCTGGGAGGAATCACCCTGCTCGACATCGAGCAGCTGCGCGGATCGGCGAAGGTCTGCGGCTACTACGAGGTGGGCAAGGACTTCAACGACTTCGAGTACAACGTGGCTCAGTGCATGCCCGACGACGGCATCTGGACCGACCACATGGGACCGTGTGTCACTATCGGGTTCACCGGTGTGTATCCCCAGACCGGCAAGCGATGTAACGCGCTGCTGCACAGCCTCGACCCCGATGCCCGCGGTGGGATCATCATCAAGGCGCTGCAGAGCCTGCCGGACTATCACAAGCTGGTCAACGTGGGGTTCTTCATCGTCGGCGGATCCCCGGACAACGCTGATTCGATGACGAAGATCGCCAGCGTGGTGCAGGAGCTCAATAGGCTCGGGTTGCCGCTGATCGGCAACTGGCCGACCATCAGCGAGGAGCACGCCGGCAGGGCCAAGGCCGTGATGATTACCAAGGATGGCAGGCTTTTCGGCTCGATTTACCAGCCGAAGAATTGAACCGGCCGGCCCGGCGCGCGCCACGCGCCGGGCCGACAGGTCAGGCCGGCCGGGCGGTGAGCCGCGGCCGCAGTTGGGCACCGGCGGGGGAACGCCGCCGCAGCGCCAGCTTGATGAGTTCCTCCACCACCACCAGCGACAGCGCCAGACCGACGCAGACGGCCCACATCGTCAGGCTCAGCTCGGTGGTGCTGAAGATGCGCCGCAGCGGCTCCAGCAGTGTCACAGCCACGATCGCCACCAGCGCGAAGCCGTAGCGGCGCAGCTGTGTCGCGGCCGGGATCGCCGACCGGTCGAAGATGGTGTTGACCTGATCGCGCGACAGCAACCCGGCGACCAGATGAAACAGCGACAGTGTGGTCAGCAGCATGGTTCCCGCGATCGCTGAATCGAAACGCCCATGCCCTATCTGGTACGCCGCCAAAGCCCCGACGGTCATGACGAAACCCTGAACACACAACCGAATCCAGTTGGCCCGCGACAGCACCGGCGCCCCCTGCGGGCGGGGCGGCCTTTGCATCAGGCCGGCACTGGGCCGGTCGAACCCGAGCGCGATCGCGATCGGGATGTCGATGACCATGTTCAGCCACAGGATCTGCAACGGATCCAGCGGGGTACCGGCGGCGATGTTGAAAATGCCCGCGCCCAGGAACACCGCGATGTAAGCCACCAGCGTCGACATCTGGAACCGAAGGTATTTCAGCAGATTGTCGTAGAGCCCGCGGCCGTACTCGACGGCTTTGACGATGGTGGCGAAGTTGTCGTCGGTCAGGATCATCACCGCTGCCTCCTTGGAGACCTCGGTGCCGGTGATGCCCATCGCCACGCCGATGTCGGCCGCCTTCAAGGCTGGCGCGTCGTTGACGCCGTCGCCGGTCATCGACACGATGTTGCCGCTCTGCTTGAGCAGCCTCACCAGGCGCAGCTTGTCCTCCGGCGCGACGCGGGCGATCACGCCGATGCGCGGCAGGCGGCGCAGCAGCTCCTCGTCGCTCATGTTCGCGAACTCGGTACCCGTGATCGCTTCGCCTTCGATGCCAAGCTCTTTCGCGATCGCGGCCGCGGTGGTGGCATGATCGCCGGTGATCATCCGGACCTGGATGCCGGCCTCCTTACACTCGGCGATCGCCGCCTTCGCCTCCGGGCGCGGCGGGTCGACGATGCCCACCATCGCCAGCAGCGTCAGCTCCTGCACCTGCTCGATGAGTTTGCCCTGCGGGTCAAAGGCCGCCGGGTCGAAGTCGCGCTGGGCCACCACCATCACCCGTTCCCCGGCGGCGGCGATGCGGTCGTTGGCCTCCAGCGCCAAGCCCCGGTTGGCGTCGGTGATCGGCTCGATGGTGCCGTCGGGCTTGCGGTAGGACGAACCGCGCGAGATCAGCACATCCGGCGCACCCTTGACGTAGCAACGGATGACGCCGTCCATCTGATGAAAAGTCGCCATGAACTTGTAGTCGGAGTCGAAGGGGACCTCGGCTATGCGGGGATAGGTCCGGCGCGTCTCATCGATGTCCAGGCCGCCCTTGGCCGCCAGCACGATGAGCGCGCCTTCGGTCGGATCGCCGATCAGATTCTCGCCGTCCAGAACAGCGTCCGCGCACAGCGCCATCGGCAGCAGGTACGGGTCCAGGTCGATGCGCTCGCCGCCCACGTGTTTGATGTCGCCGGCGATGCCGTAACCCTCCCCGGTGACCGCGAACCGGTGCTGCCCCGGCAGCGACAGCTCGCGGGCCGTCATCTTGTTCAGCGTCAGGGTGCCCGTCTTGTCCGAGCAGATCATCGAGGTGGAACCCAGCGTCTCCACCGCAGGCAGCCGTTTGACGATCGCGTTGCGCTCAGCGATCTCCCGTGTGCCGATCGACAGCAGCGCGGTCACCACGGCCGGCAGACCGGTCGGGATCGCGGCCACGGCCAGCGCCACACCGGTGATGAACAACGAGTTGAAGGTTTGCCCGCGGGCCAGGCCGATGAGCACGACCAGTGCCAGCGCGATGCCCGCGATCGCGGCGATGATCTTCGATAGCCCGTCGAGTTGCTTCTGCAGCGGGGTTTTGTCGGTTTGGGTTCCGGCCAGCAGATGGGCGATGTGGCCGATCTCGGTGCCCATCCCGGTGGCCGTCACTATCATCTCGCCGCGCCCACGCGTCACCGACGTGTTCATGTAGGCCATACAGGTGCGGTCGCCCAGCGGAACCTGGTCGCCGGGGACAGCCGCGATGGACTTGCCGACCGGGAGGCTTTCACCGGTCAGCGCCGCCTCCTCGATCTCCAGCGTCGCCGCGACGATGATGCGGCCGTCGGCGGGGACGCGGTTGCCCGCCTCCATCAACACGACGTCGCCCTGCACGAGTTCCTCGGCGTCTATCTCGACCGCCTGGCCGTCGCGGCGTACCCGGGCAACGGTTTTGAGCATCTGAGCCAGCGCCCGCACGCTCTCTTCGGCCTTGGCCTCCTGCCGCAGGCCAATGACGGCGTTGAAAATCGTCAGACCGGCCAGTACCAGCGAGGTGGCGATGTCCTTGGTGACGATCAGGTTGATGACCGCCGCGGCCAGCAGGATTATTTGCATGAAGTCGCGGTACTGGCGCAGGAACGCCGCGACCGCCGACTCCTTCTTCCCACTCGCCAGCCGGTTCGGGCCGTGCGACGCCAACCGCTGCTGCGCCTCGGCCGCGCTCAGCCCGGCGTCGGCCCGCACCCCCAGCGAGTCGGCCACCTCTTGCGCATCTTGGGCGTACCACGTGGCAGCCTCGGCCTGTTCGACCTGTGTCACGTGCCATCCCCCATCGGCTCGCGCGAAAGTCTGAAGCACATTCTGCGCTGGCCATCCATGATCGAATGCCGAAACAGCGAGATCGGGACGGCCTCCGGCCTAGGGCTCGGTGACGTCGTAGCGCAGTCCGCTGGATGCCTCGCCCATCCCGGCACGGCGACGGCGGGCCGTCCACAGGTGCGTTGAGCCATCCACCCAACGGGTCCGGTGTGCGCCGCGCAGGACCCGCGTCCCGGTGCGCCCCACCTCTTCCTCGCGGACAAGATAGCGGTCCAGCGCGGTCGGATTGAGCACCCGCCCGACCGGATGGACGGCGACCAGCTCGCCGTCCACGTGGCGTTGCAGCGCTGCGCGTTGCAACGCGACCGCGCGCCGGGCGGCGTCGATCTGCACTGGGAGGAAAGGGATCCAGTTGACCGGGACAGTGGTCTGCAGCCGGTAGCGCAGCGCCTCCGATTCCGCTGCGGGCGCGCCTTCGGGGGTGTCGGTGGCCCGTTCCCGGCCCGAGCGGGGCCGGCCCGTCCCGTCCTCGGTGGTGGTCTCCACCGCCCACACCAGGTTCGCCTGCTCGTCGCGGACGAACCGGACCTCCTCCAGCACCGGCCCGTCGACCGTGGCACGCAGGGCGCCGGGCGGCAGGACGAAATACTCGGCCAGCGAACCGGCCGCGGTGGTGGAGAACATCGTCCACCGCCGGGCGCCTTCGGCCGGGGCGGCGTCGGCGCGGCCGACCAGGGTGTAGCCGCCGAAGACGTCCTTGACGAGCAGCTGCGCCACCGACACCAGGCCGCCGACCTCGTGCCCGAACGGGATCACATACCAATCTGCGCCCTGCACCAACATGAAGTCCACGACCAGCAGCCGGGCCAGGTCCCGCCGGTCGGCGTCGACGCCGGACCAGTTGAACCGGGCGTCCTCGAAGTTCCACCAACGCGGGTCGGGCATGCCCGACAGCCGGATCGGCGTGGGCAGCAGGCTGGTGGTGGGGGCGGGTGGCAGGTCGCCGGTGGCCGGCTCGAGGGCGATCTCGTCGAAGGCGTACCAGTCGAAGTCGCCGTGCAGGCCCGGGCGGGCGTCGAAGGTGAGCTTGTGCCCGGCGGGCGCGGTGCCCGTCACCCGCAGCGCGTATTCCAGCCGGTCCGCCCGCCAGCCAGCCGGATCCGCGACCCCGATGGGCCCGAAGGTGGTCTGCGCCCAGCGGTCGAACCAGGCCGCCACTTCGCCGATCGCGGTGAGGTCGGTGCCGGCCGGAAGGGTCACGGCCGCCGGAAGGCCGGGCTGTGCGGCGCGGATGGCGGCCAGCGCGGCGATCCCGTCGCAGACCCGGCCCGCGCAGACGCGAAGCAGCGAAACGACTGCGGCGTCTCGGGCCTGCTGCGGGCTGAGCGAGGCGACCGGCGGCAGGGGATAGGCGGCGCGGAAGGCGGTGGCAACCGCTGGCGGCAACCGGCGTTCCAGTGCCTGCCCCAGCTCGACCGCTGTCCGCAGGTCCGGTGTCACCGGCTCGCGTTCGGCGACGACCTCCAGCGGTTCCTGCCCCGGAAATGGTTGCGGCGCACCATCTCCGGCCGCCCAGCCGTCGAGGCGGCCCGCGCGTACCGCGACCGAGACGAAAGCGGGCGATGCGGCGTCCTCTCCCTGGAACTCGCCGAACTGCCACTGCCGGGTCAGGAACCACAGCGGGTCGCGGACGGCGGCGGCGAGGCCTGGCAGCAGGCTTTCGCTGCGCGGGCTCGGTTCTACCCGGTTCCAGTAGGTGATGCTCGGCCGCAATGTCATGGGTTCACCTCGAAAGTCGAGTCGGCGACCAGCAGATCGGCGAACGAGGTCGACACCGCGTGGCCCGCGCTGTTGGCGGCCAGGAACGTCATCGGCACCACCTGTCCGAAAGCGCCAAGCTGGGAAAGGTCGAGGGCGCGGATCTGGGCCAGCCGCAAGGTGTCCAGCAGGGTCTGTTCCAGAGCGCTGTGGCTCCAGGCCGGCCGGGCGTCCGGTGCGACGGCGATGAGCACCGCCTGCGGCGCTTGCGCGCCCGGCGAGTCGAACTGCACGGCGATCCCGGTGTCCTCCTCGCGCGCCGGGATGATCTCCGGCCACTCCGCGAGCATCAGTCCGCACCACGCGCCGGCCTGCGGCGGCTCACCCAGCATGGCGAGGCTGACCAGACCCGAGCGGTGCCGCTGCGCCTCGGAGGCGAAAGGCAATGCGGCCCAAGGCGCGCCGGTCGCCGGGAGCTGGGCGATGCGGGGGCGGCCCATGACCCGGTCCAGCGCCCGGCCGTAGACAAGCAGGTCCTGCCACGCGTCGACGGCCGGCTGCACGCGGGCGACCTGGGCGAGCCAGGATTCGACAGTCCCGTCGGGGTCGTCGCCGAGGCCGGGCTCGGCGCCAAGCGGGTCGGCGGTCGCCGGATTGAAGGGGGCGATGATCGGCAGGCTGGTGCCAAAGACCGCGGCCAGAACCGCCGCCGGGGTGGCCGCAGCGCCCGCGGCGGCGAGACGCGCGTCGAGAATCCGTCCGGTGTCGGTGCTGTCGGTGGCCGTAAGCGCCTGCAGCACACCGAATGCGGCGGCCCGGTCGAATGCGGCCCGCTGCGCGGCGGCGTCAGCGCCCGCGTCCGACAGTGCCCGGCGCACGCCAGCTAGCACCGCGATGGCAGTCTCGGCCCTTCCAGCCAGTGGATCGGGCGCAGGCGTGGTGTTTGCCGTAACCGGGGCTGGCGGTTGCAGATCGGCGGGGGTGAGCGCGCGCCCGTGGCCGAGCACGCGGGCGGCGGCGGCAAGCAACTCGCAGGCGACCGCAAATGACACCGGCGCGGTGCCGGGGTCGTCGTAGTCGACCGTTGCCGGGCCGGTGCCGTCGGCCGCGCGGGCCACCCGCTGGTCCAGTTCGGTCTGAGCGCCGGTGGCCTGTGCCTCCTGCACGATGGCGAGCAGGTCGACCGGGCGCAACCCCAGATCGGCCAGGCTTACCCGCGACGGTGCCGCCCCGGCTCGGGTGACCGTGCAGGCCACCGAGTGCGGGTCGCCGAGCAGACGGCCAAGCCAGGCGTCGAGCTCAGGCGCGGCCGCCGCGCGCGGGGTGACCGGCACCACGGCCCACTCCGGTGCCGGGCCGCCGAACAGGATCGCGATCCGTTGGTGCAGCACGGTTCCGCTGCGCGGCGTGGTGACCACCTCGGGCTCGGGCGGCCGCTTGCCCTGGGCGAGACTGTCGAGGGTGGCCGCGGCCGCCGAAGGCGAGCCCTTGAGGATCTGGAACACCGACTCGGCGAGCAGAAGATCGCTCACGGCATCCACCATGTCGTCCAGCGCGGCCAGCTCGGCCTCGACCGCGGCCCGCTGCGGCAGCGACATGGCCAAGGACGGCTCGCCCGCCCAAGGTATCCGCGCCTCCTGCCACGCGTGCAGCAGCGCCAGACCGTCCACCACGTTGCGTGCGGCCACCTGGTCGGCGGGGGCGCCACTGTCGGCGGCCTTGTTCGCCACGGCCGGGTACAGGTTGCGGAAGGCGTCGATGTAGCGATCCAGCTCGACGCCGGGGTGACCTTCGTGCAGGCCACGTTCGAAGGAATAGCCGAGCACGGCCCCCAGCGGCTGTGTCTCGCGGACAGCGTCGAGGATCGCCAGCGCCGAGCGGACCCGGGCCGAGGAAAGGTCCACCGCATAGGGGCGGCGGGCCTCGCTGGTGCGGGCGACGTAGCCGCTGCGCAGCACGGCGGCCGCGGCGGCGTGCAGCATCGACGGCGCCTGCACGTAGCCGTCGGAGTCTGTCCGTGCCGCGACCGTCGACCCGTCGGGTGCGGTGACGTCGACGGTCGGGCCCGGCCGGTCGGGCCGCCAGTCCACCACCCATCCGTAGCAGCCCAGGTATGCGCCGGTCGCGGGATCTGCCGTGTCCGCAAGCGGTGTGCGCAGCGCGGCCAGGCGTCGGGTCGCGAGCCCGGTGACCCAGGCGTCGACGCGGTGCGAGCAGATGTCCAGCGTCTCGGTGAACAGGCGGTCGAGTTCGGCGCTCGGCAGGCCGACCAGATTGCCCACCGCCGCGCGGTAGTCGTCGAGCGGTTGCAGCCCGCTGCCGCGCGGCACAGATGGGTCGGCCAGATACTCGCCCAGCGGCCGGTTTTCCGTCACGTCGCTCAGGTTCAGGTCGAACCGTTCCCACGCTGTGCGCACTGTCGGCAGCTGCGCCGCGCCTGCCGGTGGGGGAAGGATGCCGACCAGTTCCGCCTCACGCGACTCGAACGGCAGCAGCTCACCGGCGTGCCCGAGCACCCGCCGCGCCGCGGCGTCGTATTCGGCCAGCAAAGCCTGACGCAGCATCAGGTACAGCAGCGCGGTGACCGGTTGCGGCGGCGCGTTCTGGTCGCGCAACATGGCCGGGGTCGCCGCCACGAGCCAGGCGACGTAATCGAAGTCGAGCGCTTGCGTCTGCGACAGCGGTGGCGGCGCCACGAGCGGGCCGCCGAAGTCGTGCGACTCGGCCAGGAAACTCAGGTAAAGCGCGCGCGGGTTGCGGCCGGTCTGGCCGAGGTCGGCGAGGATCTGCTGGCCGATGCTGTGCTGGGCGCGCTGCAGACCGTCGAGGTCCGCGCCGACGTAGCTGAGCAGATTCCACGTGGTGTCATAGCCGAAGCTGCGCCGGATACGGGCCGACCGGGCGCTGGCGTCCATGCCCAGCACCGCGATGAGGTCGGCGTCCGGGTCGCTGGTGCGCCCGACCCGGGGTGCGGCGAAGATGTTGTTCGCCGCGACCGAGGCCATCCGCGACAACAGCTCGGGCAGACCGGCCGGCACGTTCTCGGCGGGCCGCGCCACCCAGGCCGAATAGGCGCCCACCGGCAGCACCCCGTAGGGCACCGCACCGACGCGCAGCGCCGCGAGCGGGCCACGCGGGCGGACCCAGTCGGTGGCGAACCGGCGGATCGCCGCCGACGTTTCGGCGCTGAGGTCCGGGGTGAGCATCTGTTCGAGGTAGTAGCCGACGGTGGCCGGCCAGAGCGCGGCAAGCATTGCGGCGGCGGCGGTCTGCTCGTCGCGACCCGCGCCGGAGACGTGGTCGACCACCGTGGGGGACAGGCCCAGCGCGGCGGCCAGGCGGGCGCCGTCGGTGGCCGGCTTGGCGAGCCCCTCGCCACGGGCGATGGGGAAGCTGACCGCGCCGGCCGGGTCGGCGACGGGATAGGCGCTGGGCTCCTCGGTGGTGTTGTTGGTCGGCGTGCCCTGCGCGACGAAGGCCAGCCCCCGGCTGTACCGGTGCGCGGTCAGCAGATCGGCGAGCTGTGCGGCCTGGTCGGTTGCGGTCTCGGCGGCGCGGACTCCGTACACAAGAATGGTGGTGAATCCATCTTCGGCGTCGATCGCGTCGATGGGCATGCGCACCGCCATGCCGGCCGCTACCGCCTCGTCGAAGTCGTAGGCCCAGCGCAGTTCCGGTGGGATGGCCAGGCCGTCACCGGAGATGTCAACGCTTTCGTCGTCGTCGGTGTCGCCGGACAGGCGGGGGGTGAGGGCGAGACCTTCGCGCACCGGCTCGCTGACGGCCTGGCGGACCTTCTGCGATCCTCGGTAGGCCACCACCACCCAGCGTTCGGGCAACCCGCGGGCTTCGGGTGCGCGGTGCCAGTGGTCAGGGCGGGTGGCCATTTCGGTGAAGACCGGGTCACCGTCTGCATTGGACGGTGTGCTGGCATCGACGATCCAGGCTGCCCGCTCCGGCGTCGCCGCGGTGAGCAGGCTCGCCCAAGCGTTGCGCTCGCTGCCTTCCCGGCGCGCCCGCCGCCAATATTGCTGCCCGGCGGTGACTTCGGCGGCGGTCAGCAGCGGTTCGTGCGAGTCGGCCAGGATCGCGTCCGGGTAGACGCGCACCAGCAGCGTGCCCACCGCGTCCGGCTGGCCGGCGACCGGTCCCGAAACGAACCGCGTCTGCACCGCCACCGGCATCAGCACCACCGGAAAACGGGCGTCCAATCCGTCGATCGCGTCACCCGGTGTGGCCGCTGCAGCTGCCGACAGCCGGTCGCGCGCGGCCGCCTCATCGCGTCGAGCTCGTTGCAGAGCATGCATTTCCGACTGGTACGCAGGATCGGCGCGATCCAATCCCGCGAGACGTCCAGCGGCACGCCCAATGGCGTCATGCGCTGCCGCCCGCGCAGCACGCAGCTCGCCAGGGGTGGTCACGGCTCCTCCACAATCAGATCAGCGCCGTGAATGGCGACACGGAACGGCCGGCGCAACATGATCCACGCCTGGTCGGATCCGTTGGCGCCCCAGGTGATCGGCGGATCGGCGGACCCGGGCACGATCCCGGCGGCGTCCGGCAACGCGGCGGTCACGTCGACGTATCGCAGTGCTGCCAAGGCGTCGGCGTCCTCGGCAAGCTGCGCCCACGACACGTCGGCCCACGCGGTGGCCCGAGCGCCATAGGCACCGTCGTCTGCGTCGAGCCCGAACCGTGGGGCCGTCGGATGTTCGGCGAGCACGAAGAACCAGCCGAGCTGGGTGCCGTCGCCGCGCGCCATGGTGGTGGTCAGGTCGAAACCGAAGAATGCGATGTCGGGTTCGAGCCGCCCGGTGAACACGGGATATCTGGTGTCGGTGCCTAGCGTGCGCCGCCCGTCCGTGCCTTGCACCGCCGCCACCGCGCTGACGATCGTGTCCGGGAAACGCGATAGCAGCTCGCCCTTCACCAGCAACACCAACTCGCCTTCGGCCGGCGGCGGTACCCGGCCGGTGTTCGCGCCAAGCCTCTGCCACAACGGGATCGGGGTGATGTCCACCAGCGACTCGGGATCGGCGGCGATCCCCGCCGGGGTCAGCGCGCCGCTGGTGTCCCAGAACTGGCGGAAATAGGTGCCGCGCTGGTCGGTCGGGTATTCGTGGAACAGCAGTTCGCGTCCCATCTCGTGGCTAAGGCCAAGCAGGTAAGCCTCGATGAACCGCTGATTGGGGCACACCACGGTGACGGTGTCGGCCGGTATCCCACCCGCACCTGGCAGCAGCCAGTCGTGGCCCAGCTCGCGCAGCGGCGCGTACATCGGGGCGTCGAACTCGGGCGCCGCCATCACCTGTTCCAGCGGATCGCTTGCGGCCCAAGTGATCCAGGGCGCAAGCTGCAGCCGCCCGCGGATGCTGTCGGTGATGGTGCGCTCCGGGTGCAGCTGTTCGGTCAGGGTGGCCGCGACACTGGTCAGGTTCACCGGGCTGAGCACCGGCCCGGGGGCAGCCGCCGTGCCCGCCACCGCCGCCAACTCGATCGCCGCCTGCCCGAACAGCGCCCCCGTATGCAAAACGACCTGGCTGTCGGTGCTCACCGGCACAGGTGTCACACTCCCGCCAGGCACCCCCAGCACATGCCCGGCCACACCCGGCACCCACCCCACCGCCGGCACCGGATCAGTCCCCACCGGAGGCAACCAAGGCCCACCCGCCGGCCGAGCCGGCCGCACCGCCCCATGCCCCCCGCCGACCGGACCTCCCGGCAGCGCGCCACCGCCAGCCGGGCCGCCGTGCGGCTGGCCGTCGCCGGGCGGTGGGGCCGACCGCAACAGCATGCCGGGTAAGGCAAATCCGCCCGGAGGCGGCGCGAAAGTCGTCAGCGACGGGGCGCGGAAGGGCAATGCGGTGACCACCATGCCATCCGGGCGCAGCGGCACCGGCCGGGTCCGCAACTCACCATTGTTGAGCCGCGCCAGCAATCCCGCTGGGGCCGTTGCCGACGGCTCGCCCGCCCGGGGCGGCCTCAGGGCACCGGGCACAGCCGCGACCCCGATAAATCGCCCCAGCCGCCCAACGGGCACCCGCCCGACCGCGGGCCCGCCGCCTCCTGCCATCGGCGTGCCGGTGGCGATTGCGGCGGCGCGGCCGCCTGGTCTGATGGGGGCGGCTACGCGGGCGGCGCGGCGGGCGGCTGTGGCGACCGTGCGCTGGGCGCGGCGGATGCGGCCGTCCATTGCGCCGTCAGGGATCGGGCTCAGCCCGAGCCGCCGGGCGGTCGTCAAAGGGGCTGCCGCCGCGACGCCGGGCGACGCGGGCAGCAAGATTTGTGAGTGCACCGGGGCGGTGACCGTGAGCAGAGTTTCGGTGCCGAGGGCGGTGAGGTGGTTGTCGTAGAGTTTGCGCGCCGCCTCACGGGCCAGCTGTGCCCGGCGCAGCGTCTCGTTCGCCGCTATCACGCCGTCGACCTGCCGCCACGCCTCGGCCATCAGCTCCTGGTCGTGGCGGCGGACGACCTCCGCGCCCAGCCCGGCGATGGTCCGCAGGCGCGGGTCGGCGTTGAGTTCATGGAACCAGGCCGGTGTCGCCGCCGGGGCCGGGTCGAGCCGGTCGGCCGCCGCCTGCCAGCGGCCCCAAAGCGGCGGCGCGACAATCGGATCGGCGCCGGCGCTGATCGCGTCGGCCGGCTGGTTGAGCATCGCGGCCAGAGCCGGGACGAAAGCCTCGCGTTCGGTGTCGGCCCATGCCCCAACAGTGGCGGTCGGCGAGACCAGCGCACCGGTCAGCACCAGCGGTGTGCTCGCCGCCGGTGGCAGCGCGGGGTCGGGCGTGCTGACATCCAGCGGGGTCAGGCCGATGCGTGGTCCGGCCGGGCGGGCGGTGAGCCGACGGGCGAGTTGTTCGAAGTCGGCCTGCACGCCGGTCTGGAACGACCACCGGTAGTAGACGGGAAGCCGGATGCCGAGGTCGTCCGGGGCCCACGCCGCCGCGAGACCGTCCACTGTGTCCGCTATAGGTTCGCGCAGCCCGGCCAGCCTTCCCCGCTCGAAGGCCGGGACAAGCATTGCCGTGTAAGCAGTTTTTGGCAGCAGATGCCGCCCCGCGAGCAGCCGCGAGCGCTGCCGGTGCGCCGCGACCGAGGCCAGGGTCTCGCCTGCCGCCGGGGAGAACCCGTCGATGTGGGCGTGGGCCCACGCCCACGACTGGTCGAGCCGCGGCAGCGCATCGGCTGAAGCGATCGTCACGGCGGGCAGCCGCCCGTCGGCGCCGGCGTGTTCCTCGGCGGTGATCTCGTCGGCGGTTACCACCGCGAGGACGAGCCACGGCCGCAGCCGCCCCGCGGAATCGGCGACGGCAGGGGTGTAGCGCCAAGGCAGATCGGGGTCGGCGAACTCCACCAGCGGCAGCTCGTTGGGTTCGGCGTCAACCTCGCCCGGCCGCGGTGCCACCCGCAGGATCGCCCGTGGGTCAAGGGCGGCGATCTCGCCCGGCCCGGAAAGGGTAAGGGTCACCGGAACAGGGCGCGGGTCGCCGCCCGCGTCCACGGTGACGCTCACCGTGACCGCGGCGCGCGGCGCGGCGGCCGGATCGCCGTCCACGCGGGCGATGCTGCCGGCCAATCCGGCGCGAACCCAAGGCAGGAAGCCGTAGCCGGCGGCGGGCTGGGTCATCCGGAGGTCTCCGTCTCATAGGTCGGCACGACCTGCAGTCCGGCCGTGCCGCTGCCGCGCAGGGCGGCCAGGGCCGCGCCCCGCGTCATGGCGGTGGCGATGTCCGGGCGCGCGCCGAGAGTGTCGGTGGTGGCCACCGTGTAGGTCTCCGGGGCGAGCTTGACGCCACCGGTCCGGCCGTCGCGGCGGGCGAAGCGGGCCTGCGTCGCCGACGAAGCCCGCACGGCGGCCAGCTGGATGCCACGGTCGATCGTCACCGGGGGCAGGGACCGTACCCGCCAAGAACTGTCGATGATCTTTGTTTGGTACTCGAGGCTGGCCACCTTCGTCGCCGCCTCGGGCGCGACCGGGCCCGCGTCAACCCGCACTCCGGCTTGCATGAGCTCGAAGGAGTCTCGCGACAGCTGGTCGGTTTCGGAGAGCTTCTCGAAGTCGCCAGGCGTGAAGAAGTCGTTGACCGGCACGAAATCGGCCGGGCGGGTGCCGATCGCCACCGCGGTGACCGTGAAGCTCGCCGGGCCGCTGATTTCGTACTGGCCGAACAGTTCCAGGTTGCGCGCCAGCGGAAGCACCTTCTGCCGCAGCGTTGCCGCACTGCCCGGGTCGAGCAGCCGCCCGGCCGCACCGGTGCCCACGAATGAGACACCGCGGCGCACCGCATCGACGGCCCAGTTGTCGGGCAGCGCCAGCGCCTGCGCCAGCAGCCCCCACGGATCGGTGGCCGCCAGCTCGGGCACCAGCCAGTCCAACCCGAACGTGGCGTCGAACGGCACCGAGATGTCGAAGAAAAGCAGCGACAGGCTGGCCTTTCCCCATACGTGGAACGGGTTCGGCCCGGTCAGGGTGCCCTCCACGGTGACGCCGGCTATCCGGCGCGAGCCGCGGTTGAGGGTCACGCCGGCCGAGAAGTCGAACCGGAAACCGAAGGGGTGCAACACGATCAGCGTGTCGAAGCTGACCCAGCCGTGCACGTTGAAGCCGCCCCTGGCCGCATACAGCTCCGCCTTGGCCCCGAACTGGCGGGAGTTCGCGGTGACCGCGAGGTATCCCTCCAGCGTCACCCGCGGGTTGTCACCGGCGCCGAGCGCGACGGTGATCCGGCGCAGGGCCGGGAATCCCGGCGGCGGGGTGAAGTGGGGGTTGAAGCCACCGACGGCAAGGGCGAAGTCGGGATCGCTGCCATAGTTGAGCCGCATCGCGAGGTCGCCGCTGACGGCGAACCCGGCGACTTTCGAATCGTGCAGGGACGCGTCGACGGCGATCGTCTTCTTGGCTGGCTCGAAGATGCCGACGATGTCGACGTGCAGCTCCACGATCGGAGCCGACTCGTTGGGCAGCAGCGCGCGGGCGGTGCCGAGCAGGGCGACGGTCACCGGCGCCGGGACCTCGACCACGATCGCGAGCTCGAAGGTGATCAGCGTCGGGGTGCCCCAGCCGATGATGGCCGCCGGGCCGAACACATAGCGGCCCATGGCAATCGGGAAGATCGCGGTCAGCGCCGTGACGATGGTGTTGGCGTCGCGTACCGGGTCGGTGGGGAACAGGATTCGATCCACCCCGCCCTGCCGGATGCCGGCGAGCAGTGCCGTGGTGTCGAGCCTGCGGTTGAGAGCCGCGATGCCGCCGACCGCGTTGAGCGTGAAGCCGTAGCCGAGCTGGATGTGCGGAATGTCGGCGAATACCAGCAGCACGAACGAATACCCGGGTGAGGGCAGCGGCGCGCCGGCGGCGTCCTTGGTGTCCAGGACGCCGATCGCGCTGACGCCGATGTCGTACACCTCGAGCTGAAGGATGCCGACGTAGCGACCGGAAGCTTTGTCGTAGGAGATGAAACCGCCGCCACGCACCGGTCCGGCGTCGATGCCAAGGCCGAGCCCGGTGGGCCAGACCGGGGTGAGGTCGATCCCGGCCGGTCCCGCGTCGCCGTCGGCGAACGTCGCCGCGAGCTGGACGCCGACACGGTCGACCGCGTAGGACACCGGCCCGATGACGCCGGAGAAGGACAGCAGCGCCGCGATGCCAAGCTCCGGCGTGCCCGGCCCGGAGGTGAGCTTGACGGCGAGGTCGACCCGGTCGAAGCGCAACACCCCGAGGTCCAGGTGCGGGTAGATGGACACGGTGAAGCCCGCGCCGGCGATGAAGTCCAGCCCGGTTCGGCTCGACCAGGTGACGCCGAGCTGCAAGGGCACCCGCATCTCCTGCCCGCCGAGCGCGGAGCCCAGGAAGCCGTCGAGGTCGGCGGTGCTGAGCACGAAGGTGAGCCCGTCTACGACCGCGCCCGCGGTCACCTCGACCTCGCCCGCCTTTTCGATGACACCGAGCCTGATTTCGCCCGCGGCCAGTTCCAGCCGGGTCTTGCCAGGCTGGCCGAACAGCAGCGTCGGAGCGTCGGCCTGGTAGCGAAGCGACAGGCCCAGGCCCGCCGAGGGCAGCGGCTGACCGGACGCGAACGGGTACCGGGCAAAGGTTTCCCCCGGCCGGATCACCACGCCGAGCTGGTTGGCGAGGTCTGTGCCGGCGCGCAGGGCGAACTTCCAGCCGTCGCCGAGATCGACGGTCTCGGCGAGCCCGTTCGGGGCCATGATCTGCAGGATCATGCCGGGCGGCGCGTCGCCCTCGGCCGGCAGCCCGGCCAGCATGAACCCGACCTGTTCATAGCGCCCGTTTATCGGCAGGTCGAACAACGGAAGCGTGATGGCGTAACGGACCGGACCGGCCGGCGGCGCCAGCGCACCGGTCTGCAACGCGGTGGACAGCTGCTCGCCGATCAGGTCCAGCGACACCGGCACGCCGATGCCGTGCAGCAGCGGCATGAGCGCGGTGGCCAGCCGCCCGAAGGCGAAATCTGTTGTCCCCCAGCCATACAGGCGCTCGGGGATGAGCGACGGGTCGGACAGGATTGCCGGTATCTGATCCCAGTCGAAGCGCAAGCGGGTGTGGTCGGGGCGGCCGTTGGCCGACGGCACGTACTCGTAGGCGATGACGCCCAGCGCGTGCAGAGTCCCGTACATCCGGGGCGCCCACAGGCGAAGGTCCTCGGCGAGGACGAACTCGAACAGGCGGCGGCCGATCTCGCCCAGGAACGCCTGCGCGTCAACACCTTGGGGCGCCTCGGTGAGCCCGGCGACCGCGCGGTAGACGTCGCCGACCTTGCCGATCACGGCGAGCAGGTCGCTCGCCTGCGGCTGCGCGGGCATCGCCGAGATGGCGTCGGCGGCTGCCGCGACCTTGTCGGCGACCGCCGAATACTGTGGCGGCAGACCGTCGACCTCCCAGCCGAGCTGGAACATCAGCTGTTTGAACGACTCGGAGTCGGAGAAGGCATTCGCCAGCGGTTGCACCGCCCGTACCAGATGGACGGCCAGCGCGTGCAAAGTGCCCTGCGTCTGGCTCATTGCGGGTAGTCCCAATAGAACTCGTCATCGATGACGCCGTGCGCGTGTGGGTCGATCTCGTCGACCAGCGCGTAGCGGCAGACGCTGCAGAACGGGGTGATGGACCGCTTCTTCGAAGCCGCGTCGAAGGTGGTTGTCTCGTTCATCATGCACTGGCCCGTCGGGTGGTAGACGCCGCAGTTGAGCACATGACCGCCCTCGTAGAGGCCGACGAGCCGGTAGGACAGCTTCGGCCGGGCCGGTCGCGTGCCGGGCGCGAAGTTGCTGGCCGGTGTCGGGGTCTTCGGCTCGGCGCCGCAGGCGCGGTTGTGGGCGGCATCCGCCTCGGCGTTGAGCGGGTTGTGCGTGTCGTTGATCCGGTCGAACACCACCTTGTGCATCAGCTCCAGGTCGTCGCCGAGTTGGTCGTTCTGCAGATCGGGGTCGGGCCCGCGTACGGGCGCCACCACCAGGTCGCCGCCGCCGAAGTCGGTGGGGTCCAATTGCGAGCCCGCGACAAGCACCACGGTGAGCTGGTCACCTTGCACGTCAACGACCCGCAGCCGATCGGAGTACTTCGGTTTGGGGGTCAGATGTGGCTTGCGTAGTTTGACGATGTCCACCTCCGGATCGGCGAACGCCTTGCCGTGCCCTTTGGCCATGGTGAGCAGAAACCTGTCGGTGGAGCCGGGCACCGGGCGCACCGCGGACTCGTCGTCGGAGGGGTCGGCGAGCACCCCGGCCTGGTGCAGGCGCGGCCATCGCCACTTCACGTCCTTGGGTACCAGTTGCTGCGAAGCGTTTTCCAGAGCCGCGCGTTCCTGGACGTTGTTGGAGGCCTTGACATCCTTGAGGTCCTTGGCGCTCAGGACGCCGACCCTGCCGCCGTATTCGTCGTCGAGGGTGAACGGGTGCGCCAGCTCGTGCGCTATCGTCCCCCACGCTCCCAGCCCGACGTCCTTGGGTACAGGGTCGGGCACCAGGTCGCAGCCATTGCCGTCGGTGCGTTCGTCGTAGTCGACGGTAGACAGGTCGTCGAGCGTGATGCACAGATAGCGCGCGGTCGTGCCGGTGGTGCCCCGGATGACGTTGGCGCCCGCGTTCCGGTTCGTCCGGCACAGCAGCACGATCATGGCCTCGTCCTTGCCGCCCTCTGCCCACGGCGACATCTCCTCGTCACTGAGCGGCGTGCCCTTGTCGTCGCGTAGGTGAAGCAGGAACTTGTCGAGGTCGTCGTCGTGCAGCCGCAGCGGGTGCGCCGAGATGTCGATCGACGGCATGCTCGCGCGGTCGATGCGGGGCCGGTACCCGATGGCGATGTGGAAGGCGGTGTTGCGTTCGTTGACGAGGGTCCGGTCGTTGCGGCTCAGCCAGGTGTCGTAGCTGTCGGCTGTGCGGGCCTCGGTCGGCACCGGTCCGTAAAGCGTCTGCCAGTTGTGGACACGTCCCGAGGCGTCGGTGCCGGCCGGGCTGCCCGGCGGGTCGTGACGCAAATTCGGCGGCCCGACCGTGAAGATCAGCTCCGGGAGGCCGAGGCTGTCCGGTAAAGGCGTTGCGGGTGGCCGCGGCAGCTCCAGATTGCGGCCACGCCGGTGCCCGCTGACCATCTCCCTCGGGTAGACCTCGGAAAGGAAGGTGCAGCCCTTCTCCGGCGAGGGCACCCACGCGGAGAAGAAGTTGAACTTGTGGGCGAGCAAGTCGAACGGCCGGGTATGCGGGTTGGTGGTCAGCGTAGTGATGATCTTGCTGACGTACTCGTCGAACAGCTTCCTGTCCGCGCCGCCCGCATCGTCGACGAACCCCTCCGGCAGGAACAGCACGTTGTGCATGTCGTCGCGGAACATGGAGGCGAAGCCGCCGTTGCCCTTGATGAACTTGAGGTTCACGCCGGTGTCCCAGCTCGGCGCGCCGCGCACCATCGCCGACGCCAGCGGATTGCCGAGGTTGTAGAAGACCTCAACCTTCACCTGCGCGTCGGGGTCGCCCTCATTGGTGATGTCACCGGTCACCGGATCGACATGGATGACCGACGGCGAGTCGCCCTCACGCGGCCCCCACTGCAGCACGGGGTCGTTCGTGCTGATGTGGCGGACAAAGTCGAGCTCACCGGAGGTCGGCGCGTTCAGCGGCGACCAGTTGGAGATGTCCCCGACCACCGCGTCGTCGAAGCGGGCCAGCACGGAGAACCGCATGTTCTTCGCGTTCTGCCGCACCGTCAGCGACGAGGGCGACAACCAAAGGAAGCTGGTCGAGGCGTGCACGTAGATGCGCAGGTAGGAGGTGGCGGTGCCGCCGTCGCGGGTCGCGGTCGCGGTGACGATGAAGGTGCGCAAGCGCGGCTCGGGCGCGGTCTCCCAGCCTTGCAGGACGGTGACTTCGCCGCTGTCGGGGTCCACTTTGATGCCATGCGCGTTCGGTGCGCCGGTGAAGCCCGCGGTGAACTTGATGGTGTAACCATTTGCGGGCTCGGCCCGGCTCGCCTGGAACTCGCCGTCGTCGGAGTCGGTCACGTAAAGCAACTCGTCGAGCCGTGGCGAAATCATGCCGGGCATGAGATGGATGTCCCGGGCACCCCATTCGGTCCACCTCGAGTGCGTGACGGCCACGTTGGACACTCCCAAAGTCGACAATCGTTCACCGACGATATCGCCGTGGGCGTGATCCTGATCTGACGGATGACCGACTGACGGGAGTGGCCGTTGCGCTGGGGCCCGGCCACTCCCGCCACCGGACTCAGGACGAATAGATCTCGCATTCCGAGATCTGCCCAGCTGGCCAGCCGCTGTTGGAGGTGATGGTGCTGCGCAGGTAGCGCACGGTCACCGGCGGGAAGGTGATGGTCACCGTGTTTCCGGTCGCCGGATCGAAGGTGTAGGTGGCTGCGGCTTTGACCGTGAAGAAGCTGATCCCGTCGAGGCTGCCCGTGATGGCGATGGTCTGGGTACGGGTCGCCCAGGCGCTTGACGGCGGCAGCTTGAAGACGATTCGGCTGATGCTCTGCGCCGAACCCAGGTCGACCTGAACCCATTGCGGGAAGGCGTTGTTCACGCTTTCCCAATAGGTGCTGGCATTGCCGTCCACGGCGTTGGCCGACACATAGTTCTGGGTGTTGGACGACTGGCTGGTAGGCCGGTTGAGGGCGAGGTTGGCGTTGGCGATTGGCGTGCCGGTGCCCGACAGCGCGACCGTCAGCGTGGGATTGGACGCATTGCTGGTGATCGTCACTGAGCCGGTCCGGGTGCCGGTGGCGTTGGGGCGGAAGACGACGCTGACGACACAACTCGCCGCGGGCGCGATCGTCCCGCAGTTGTTGGTCTGCGAATAATCCCCGCTCGTGCTCACGGCCGAGACGCTCGCCGCGATCGTGCCGGTGTTGGTCACCGTCACCGACTGCGCCGAGCTGGCCGCGCCGACGGTGGTGGCCGGGAAGGACAGGCTGCTAGGGCTGGCGGAAAGGCTCGCCGAGCCGGTCGCCGTGCCCGTCCCCGACAGCGCGACGGTCAGCGTGGGATTGGTCGCGTTGCTGGCCACGGTCAGCGTTCCGGTGCGGGCGCCGCTGGCAGCCGGGTGGAAGGTGACGATGGCGGTGCAGTTGGCCCCGGCGGCCAGGGAAGCGCCACAACCGGTGGTCATGGTGAAGTCGCCGGTTACGGTCAGCGAGGACAGGATGGCCGCGCCCGACCCGGTGTTGGTCAGCGTAACGGCTTGCCATTCGCTGTTGGCGTTGACCGGCGTTGGTTCGAAGGCAAGCGAAGCCGGGCTCACCGCCAGCGTTGCCGGGCCGTTGCCGGCGCCGCTGGCGTAAACCTCCAAAGCAGACACCTGACCTGCTGGCCATCCGGTGTTCGCGGTGACATTTATTCGCAGGTACCGGACATTGGTTGCCGGGAAGGTGATGTTCACCGTGTTGGCGGTGGCCGGGTTGAAGACATAACCGGCCGAGGCGACAACGGTCGAGAAGCTCGCTCCGTCAAGGCTGCCCTGCACCGACAGGGTCTGGGTGCGGGTGGCCCAAGCGGTCTGCGGGGGCAGCTTCAGCGTCACCTTGCCCACGCTGGTGGCCGCGCCCAGATCGACCTGAACCCATTGCGGGAAGGCGTTATTGGCGCTCTCCCAATAGGAGTTGGCGTCCGGGTCGGTAGCATTGCCCGACGGGTAGCCGCCTTGCGACGACGATGCCGAAGTGGGTCGGCCGGCCGCGATGTTGACTGTTCCTGCCCCGGTGACCCCGGTTCCGGTGAGCTGCACCGCGATCGCGCCCTGGCCATCGTCACCGGTGATGGAGTAGACCGCCGACTGTGGGCCCTCGGCAGCCGGGGTGAAGGTGACCGTCTGGTGGATGATGTCACCCGGCGACAGTTGCTGCCCTTCGGAAACCGGTGTGGTGGTGTTGAAAGCGCCGACCGGGGGAGCGGCCTTGGTCAGGGTCAGGGTGATGTTGCCGGTGTTGGCGATGTCAAAGGTGTGCGTCGCGGTCTGCCCGACCGGCACCGCACCGAAAGCCACCGGATTCGGGATGATGGTCAGGTGCGCCGAGCCGGTGACCGCCGTGCCCGTGATCGGCACGGTGACCGAGCCCGCGTTGCTGGCCACGGAAAGCGAACCGGTCTGGGTGCCCGCGACCGTGGGCCGATAGGTCACCGAGACCGCGACCGAGGCGCCCGCCGCGATGGTGGAACCGTTGGCAGGAAAGCCAGTGGCGGTAAACGGCGCGGCCGGCGCGGTCGACCCGGTGATGGTCACTGCCGAGGTGCCCGTGTTGACGATGCTCACACTGATGGTCTTATTGGCTCCGGTGGGGACAGTGCCGAAGGAAAGCGAAGACGGAGTGGCGCCCAGTCCCGCCCTGGTTCCGTTGCCGTGCAGGTCGAAAGCGACAGTGCCGCTATTCGTGGTGGCGAACGAAAGGCTGTTCGCGGCGCCGCCGGTGGCCGTGGGAGTGAACCTGACCGGCACCGCAAGGGTCTGCCCGGTGGTGAGGGTGACCGGCAGCGCGGGCGGGGTGACCCCAAACGGGGCGGCCGTCGTGATCGCCGTGATGGTCACCGCACGGGTGGCGGTCACGGTGACGGTCGCGTTGCCGGTGCTGCCCACCGCCACGTTGCCGAAGTCGGTCGGCGAGCTGGTCAGCGCCGCGGTGGTGGGCCGGCCGAAGCCGTAGATCCTCCCGTCGCGGGTGCCGACGTAAACCCGGCCGCCGTCGGTGGCGGGGGTGGCGAATTTGGTGGCCGTCCCGATCGGCGCGGAGTAGCGAAGGTTGAGCCGCCCGCTGACGGGCAGGGCGTCGTAGGCACGCAACTGACCGTTGGCGCCGTTGGACCCGTCGCTGTAGACGACCCAGACGATGGCCGAGCCGGAGGTTGTCCCGGTTGAGGTGACGACCGGCGAGCCTGACGTGTAACCGAAGGTGGACGAGCTGGTCCCGGCCGAGGTGAGCACGGGAAGACCGCTGCCGTCGACCCCGTACCGCAGCGCCCTCAAAAATCCTTGATTCTCCACGTTGTACACGTATCCGCCGTCGCCACCCCAGAAGGCCGGGTGCCCCCACACCCCGTTGTACGGCCCGGCCGGAGGCCCGACCGAAGCGTCTGTGCCGCCGGGGCCTTGCGCGTTGCCGCCCAGGTTGTCGCGGTCGAGAAGGTAGACCCGGCCGTCCTTGCCGGTCTGCACGAGCAGGCGCGGATGGGCCGGGGTGCCGAAACCGGCCGGCAGCGCCATCGGGCCGCCGGACCCGAAGTCGGTGTCGTCCTGGTCGAGCCGGCTGTTGTTCCAGGGGCTGAAGAAGTCTCGTGCGGTCAGCGAGCCGTCGCCGTTGACCTGCAACCGGATCACCGACTCGGCCAGCGTGCCGGGCGGGCTGGCGCCCGGACCGGGCGCGGGCGAGACGCCGTTGCCAGTCGCCACAATGATGCGGCCGGGGCCATCGGAGACCAGGCCGCCACCGGATTGCCAGATGCCCGCCATGCCATTTGATCGACCAGCCTCGGTGGACCAGAGCGTCGTCATCGTCGGTGTGGTGGTTCTGACTCCAGCGACGTACCCCACATAGGGGCCGTAGTCGCAATGGCTGGCGAATCCCGCATAGACCACCCCGTCGAGCAGCAGCAGACCAGGGCGCTGAGCGGCGGTCTTGGCGTTGAAGGTGTTGCCCGGATCGTTGCTGGGCGACCCTTGGATGGTCACCGGCCAGCCCGCGCGTTCCACCCCGGTGGCCGGGTTGATGGAGTGCATGTAGAAGTGTGGATGCGACGTGTCCGGGCCGTCGTTGACTTTGGCGGTGAAGAAGACCGCGTTGGTGGCCGGGTCGTAGACCGG
The DNA here is from genome assembly GCF_016862955.1 of Rhizocola hellebori. Lineage (GTDB taxonomy): Bacteria > Actinomycetota > Actinomycetes > Mycobacteriales > Micromonosporaceae > Rhizocola > Rhizocola hellebori. The sequence goes on from NZ_BONY01000040.1 coordinate 42,679, forward strand.
AGTGCTGGTGATGCCGATGTTGGGAACCAGGTCGCCGCAGCCGATTGCCGATGCCGGCCAGGCCGGGCCGACGCTGCGCGACCAGGTGACGGCGCCGGTGGCAGCGTTCATGCCGTAGATCCAGTTGTTCTCGGTGGCCGCGATGACCGTGCCGGCCACCACGATCGGCTGGGCATAGACCTGGCCGTCCACATTGGTGGCGAACAGCTGGCCGAAGTCCGATGCAGACACCGCCGACGGCGCGAGGCCGGGCTCGTTCTGGTCCCAGCCGGTGCGGAAGGTATCCACCGAGACCGTTGTCTCATCGGCGGCGGCGACGCCGGGCAAGGCTACGGCCGCGGCCAGGAGCAGCGCCCCCGGAAGCAAGCCCGCGACCAGGCGGCGTAAGCGAAATCTGCGACGCATGACCAACTCCAGGGGTGACGAGGGCCGTCCGACCTAACTGGAGCGAACCGTAACTTGATGGATATGATCCCGCAAGATAGCGATCGAATATTGAAATTTTTGACGCAGACTCCATTAAAAAATCTTGCAGGCGCAGGGCAGCCAACCCCACTGAAGATCGCAAAGTGATGATCTCGACCGCCGGAAGATCGAACAACACCGTCGCCGCCACACCGCGGCGCGGGGCGGGGTGGCGCGGCGCGGGGTGGCGCGGGGTGGGGTGGCGCGGGGTGGGGTGGCGCGGCGCGGGGTGGGGTGGCGTGGCGCGGGCGGCGCGGGTGGCTGGGCGCTTGGCCCTGGCGGTTTAGCTGGCCAGTGATGTGGTCAGCAGTGAGCCGGCCACGCTGATGAGTGCGGCCAGGATGGTGCCGAGAAGGGCGAAGGCCAGGGTCATCCGCTGATAGCGGGACAGCGGCTCGGCGAAGGCGGGCGCCGGCATCGCATCGTCTGCTCTGGACAGTGTGGCCGTAACGGCTGACGGCACTGATGCCGTAGGCGAATCCGAAGCGGGGCCTGCGTGAGATGGCGATTGCGGCGCGGGTGAATTCGACGCCGGGCCTGCGGGAGATGGCGATGGGGGCGCGGCGGTGGCCGCCGAGTAGGAGCCGCTCATCGGCCGGGAGTTGACGGCCATGCCGGCGCACATTGCCGCGACCAGTAGCCCGATCAACGTCGCTATGTTCAGGGCGATCTCCGCCGACTCGCCACCCGCGCCGGTCTGGTAGGCGAGGCGGCTGGTGAAGGCGATGCCCGCCGCCGCGATCGCGGCCGCGCCGAGAGTTGCTGCGGGGCCGATCAGCCCGGTGGCGCGGGCGATGGCGCGTGCCTGCAGCGGCAGTCCCACACAGGCCAGCGCCAATGCCAGAACAGTCATCGCTGGCGCTTTGACGACCAGCCAGTCGACGAGTCCGACCGCTACCGCCAACGCCATGATGATGGACCCCACGCCGCCCACGCCGCACCGCCAGGCGAACGCGCTCAGCACCGCGGTAAGCCCGAGGCCGGAAGCGAACAGGCCGGCTTTCCAGATGGCGTCGCCGGTCTCCCATTCGAGGTTGAGCATCGGTGCCACGGTCGAGATCACGAGCGCCAGCCCGAGCAGCCAGCCGCCACCGGTCATGATTCTGCGGTCCACGGCGGCAGTTTCCCACGGTGGCAGCGAACCCGACCAGCGACTATCGGCCACCGCCTTCCGGACGACCGCTTTCGGGGGATCGAAATTTTAATGTTAGGAAACTTGCCTATCCAATTCAGGCATCGCTAGCCTTGGATTCGCAGCATGGGTAGTCGGCGCGGTCGGCGGCGAGTCAGCTATCCGTTCACCTGACCCTTACCCGTGGGAGTAGCGCATGCCCAAAATCAGGTCCACCCTCGCCTCGCTTGCCGCCGCGATCACTGCGGCGGCCGGTCTGCTCGTCGCCACCGCCGATGCGACCGCCGCGCCAAGCTTCAAGGTGCTGGCGTTCTACAACGGCACCTGGGATGCCGCACACATCGACTTCGTCAAGGAAGCACGGGTGTGGTTCCCCGCGGCCGCAACGCAGAACGGCTTCGAATGGGAGTCGACCACCGACTGGAGCCGGATGAACAACCTGTCGGCTTACAAGGTGGTCATGTTCCTCGACGATCTGCCTCCGGCCAGTGTGAGGGGAGCGTTCCAGCAGTACATGCAAAACGGCGGGGCGTGGATGGGCTTTCACGTGAGCGCGTTCAACACCGATCCCGGTCAATGGAGCTGGTATCACAGCACTTTCCTTGGTACGGGGGCATTCCGCACCAATACCTGGGGGCCGACCGCGGAGACGCTCAAAACCGAGAAGCGCGACCATCCGTCGACGCTGAGGTTGCCCGCAACCTTCTCCAGCGCCGTCAGCGAGTGGTATTCGTGGAACAACGATCTGCGGCAGAACCCGAACATCGACATTCTCGCATCGATCGACCAGTCGAGCTTTCCCGTTGGTACAGACCCGAATCAGACTTGGTACAGCGGTTACTACCCGATCATCTGGACCAACCGCAACTACAAGATGTTGTACGCCAACTTCGGCCACAACGATATGAACTACGCGAACAACACGCGGCTGTCATCCACGTTCGCCAGCGAGATGCAGAACCGCTGGCTCATCGACGGGCTGCTGTGGCTAGGTGGCGGTGCCGCGCCGAGCCCGTCGCCGACACCGACGGCGACCTCGTCGCCGCAACCCAGCGGCTGGGTCAGCGTGGTGAACAAGAACAGTGGCAAGTGCGTCGACGCGCGCTCGGCCGGCACCGGCAACGGCACTGCGATCCAGCAGTACACATGTAACAACAGCAATGCTCAGCAATACCAGCTGCAGGCGACCAGCGGCGGGTATGCGCGAGTGAACAACCGCGCCAACGGCGCCCAGGTCTGGGATGTGACCGGAGTGTCCACTGCGGACAATGCGGGCATTCAGCTGTGGGCCTATGGCGGTGGCAACAACCAGCAGTGGCTGGCGGTCGCCGAGGGCGGCGGTTACTACCACTTCGTGAACCGCAACAGCGGCAAGTGTCTTGACGTGCCTGCGGCGTCGACCGCGAACAGCGTGCAGCTGGTGCAGTACACCTGTAACGGCACGGCCGCGCAGTCGTTCCGCTACGTCCAGCAGCCGTAGCCCGGCCCGCGCCGGGGCGACCACCCCCGGCGCGGCCACCGCTGTCAGCCCGCGCGGGAAATGCGCGGTCGGCAAGGTTGGGCCGGCAGGATGATTGCCGTGCGACAGTAGGCTGCGTCAAGATCCGGGGTGGAGGAGGATCGCGGTGTTGCTTCGGTCCTGTGAAAGGCATGTCCCTCGACGCCATGGAGCGCAGCCCGATGTCCGAAGCCGCAGAGTCCGAGCGATGCGTTGGAACCAAGCACGTGTTGCAGGCGGGGCAAACGCAGCTGCGTTACGACGCGTATGCCGGTGTGGTGTGCGTGCGCCGCGACGACCACAGCCCGCTTGCCGACGTCTTCTACGTGGCCTATCGCGCGGAGACTGAGCCGGGCGCGACGCCCCGGCCGATCACCTTCCTGTTCAACGGCGGTCCGGGCTCGGCGAGCCTGTGGCTCAACATTGGCGGCTTCGGTCCCAAGCGTGCGCCCACCGCGACGCCGGAGGCGACGCTGCCCGCGCCTTACCTGTTCGGGGACAACCCGCACACCCTGCTCACCAGCAGCGACCTGGTGTTCATCGATGCGGTCGGCACCGGGTTCTCCCGGCTCGCCGATGGCGCAAGGCCTGACGAGGTATGGGGAGTCGACCAGGACGTCGAGGTGTTCGCTCGGGCGATCACGCGCTACTTGACGATCACCGGCTCGTGGAACGCGCCCAGGTACCTGTTCGGCGAGTCCTACGGCACCACGCGCGCGGCGGCTTTGGTGCACCGTCTGCAAAACCTGGGCCTGGACTTCAACGGCGTGATCCTGCTTTCGACGCTGTTGAACTGGGCCACCACTCAGCCCGGGCTTGACCAGCGCTACATCAACCTGTTGCCGAGCTATGCGGCCGCCGCCTGGTACCACGGAAAGGTTAAGACCGAAACCGGATCCCTGCACGACTTCCTGCGGGAGGTGCGCGACTTCGCGCAAACCGACTACGCCCAGGCGCTGCAGCTGGGCGACCGCCTGGCTCCCGACGCGGAGCGGGTCGTGGCCACGCGGCTGGCCGGCTACCTGGGGATGGACCCGGCCGAGCTGGGCCGCCGCCGGTTGCGCGTGGAGATGGAGGAGTTCCGGCGCGACCTGCTCAAGGCCGAGGCGCAGGTGATCGGCCGCTTCGACAGCCGTTTCGTCGCCGAGCACCACTACGTCATCGGCACGGGCTCCTTCGACCCGGCCACCGACGACGCGGCCACAGCCGGAGTCAACAGCGCACACCTGTCGAGCTTTCATCGCCACCTGGCTGAGGACCTCGCCTACCGCAACGACTTGCACTATCGGCATCTGCACAACATGACGATTTCGCGCGCCTGGGAGTGGCATCACCAAGCGCCCGGCATCGACGAACCGCTGCAGGTGCCCAACGTAGCGCTCGACCTGTCCGCCGCCATGCGCCGCAACCCGAACCTGCGCGTCTACTTCATGGGCGGGGTTTATGACCTCGCCACTCCGTTCTTCGGCGCGGAGTTCGACATCTCCCACCTCTATCTCGGTCCACGGTTACGCGCCAACGTTCAGTTCAGCTGGTACGAGTCTGGCCACATGACCTTCGTGGACGAGGAAGTGGTCGCCCAGATGGCCAAGGACCTGGCCGGTTTCTACGCCGAAACCACGCGCAAGCCGTCGTAGAGGATGGCGAGGCTGCGTTGCAGTACCGGCGCGGAGTAGTCCCCGGTTTCGGCGGCCATGCTGGCGCCCCGGAGCAGGGCGAGGACCTCCGGCATGGCCACGTCGGAGCGCACGGCGCCAGCGTTTTGGGCGTTGCGCAACAGGCCGGCGATGGCGTCGAGCATGGCCGCGTGCCGGCTGGATTGTTCTGCCTTGATGTCGGTTCCAGCGCTGTGCAGCGCGTCGGTAAGTGCCTTTTTGCGCTTGGCATCCGCCACGATCTTCGAGAAGAAAGCAAAGAACGCGGTCTGCGGGTCCCCGGTCGAACGCAGGCGGGCCGCCTCGTCCAGCAGCAGGTCGATGCGAGCCATCACAATCGCTTGGTATAGCGCCTCTTTGGTCGCGAAATGCCGGTAGAGCGTCCCGACGCCGACACCTGCCCGGCGGGCGATCTCGTCCATGCGGGCGGAGAGTCCCTGTTCGTCCAGGACTTCTTCGGCTGCTTGCAGAACCCGCATCCGATTGCGAACCGCGTCCGAGCGGATCATGCGGTCACCCGCCTTGACAAACGGAATCTAAGTTCCGTATCTTCAACCGGAATCACGATTCCGATTCTATCGGGGGAGAAATGGACTACCTGACGCTGGGCCGATCTGGCCTGCGCGTGTCCCGCGCCTGCCTGGGCACGATGAACTTCGGCACCGACCCGCAAGCGCCCACAGCCGAGCCCGAGGCGGCCCGCATCATCGGCGAATTCCTTGACCAGGGCCACAATTTCATCGACACAGCCGACACCTATCGAGGCGGGACCAGTGAAGAGGTCGTCGGCCGGGCGATCGCCCACCGCCGAGCCGAGGTCGTCCTAGCCACCAAAGGTGCAGCGCCGCAAGGCCCCGGCCCCAACGATCGCGGCCTGTCCCGGATTCACCTGACCCGAGCCCTGGAGGCCAGCCTTCGCCGGCTCGGCACCGACCATGTCGACCTGTACCAATGCCATGTGCCCGACCCACAGACGCCGGCCGAGGAAACGATGGCAGCGCTTGACGATTTCGTGCGCTCGGGCAAAGTCCGCTACCTCGGCTGCTCCAACTTCACCGCCGCGGGCATTGTGAGCTCTCAATGGGCGGCTGAACGCCACCACGGTGCCGCATTTATCAGCCTGCAAGCCAACTACTCCCTGATCGCCCGCGCGGTCGAAACCGAAATTCTGCCCACCTGCCAACGCCACGGCCTCGGTGTTCTTGCCTACAGCCCGCTGGGCAGCGGTCTGCTCGCCGGCCGGTACCAGCGAGGCGCCGCGCCGGACCACGGATCGCGGCTGGCCCAATGGGCAGCCATGCCCAGCCCGGTCGCCCGCGCTTTCGTCGCCGGCCTGCTAGCCGAACGACACTTCGACGTCGCCGACGAAGTCGCAGCCGTGGCTGCCGAGCTGGAAACCGACCCTGCAACCGTCGCCCTCGCCTGGGTCGCCAGCCGTCCCGACATCACCTCGGTCATCCTCGGCCCCCGCTCGGCCGGTCAGCTGGCGGCCAACCTCACCGGCCTGGCCACCAGCCTCCCGCAGGCGATACTCGAACGTTTGGACGCCGCGACCAGGTTCACCGTCACCCCGCCCGTGACCGGCCAGCATCATGGCGCATGAGCCGGTTCAGCCGGCCTATCGCCGTAGTCGCTCGCCGAGTGTTGCGGGCAGCACGTTGGACAAGACCTCGTAGGCAGGGTCCCGGCGGAGCCATAGCAGGCGATGTCGGCTCCCGTCACTCATTCCGAGCCGGAGCGCGTCGGTTGTTATGCCTTGTTTCAGACGCGCAGCGACCACTGCATCGAAGTAGATGACCTTGTTGGTTGGATGCTCGGCCAGCAGCGCAGCCGGATCAAACGAGCTCAATGCGGATTCGGGAGGTGGCGTGCCAACCGTCGGACCGAAGCCGTGCGAAGCGGACTCGTTCCAGCTCAGCCGCCGCCGGATCAAGCCGGTATGAGTGAGCCAAAGCTCGCCGTGAACCCAATCGAGCCATCCGGTGGTGCAACTCTTACTCAAGCAAAGCGCCACGTCGGTCACGCGGTAATGGTAGAGGTCGGGCCGGGTCGTGGTCAGTCCAGCGGCGGGCGGTCGAGGACCTCCACGAACACTTTGGCAGAAGTCATCGCCGTGCGGTTTAGGCGTGCCGGGCAGATGTCGCCCCACGTTTTCCCGGCCGCGCTCATCTGTAGTCTGACGGCGTGATCGATCCGGTCAACGCCTCATTCCGGCAGCGCCCGCCCTGGTTCGGTGGACATCTGCAGACCGTCCACGACCGTGTGGCCCGGCCGCGCTACGACCTGTCCACCGTGGGGGAGCAGAGCCAGCTGCTGGTGGAAGTCAGCGACGGCGATCGGCTCGTGGTGCAGCTGCATCGGGTCCAAGGCGACGGGCCGGTGGTGGCATTGGTGCACGGGCTCGGCGGATCGGCGGAGTCGGACTACATCCGGGCCACCACTTTCGGGCTGGTACGGGCCGGGTTCACGGTGGGCCGCATCGATCTGCGGGGCGCGGGCCTGTCCGGGGAACACAGCCGGGGCATGTATCACGCCGGACGGACAGAGGATCTGCGCGCCGCATTGAGCGCGCTGGCCAGGTTCGGGCCGGTGGCCCCGGTCGGCTTTTCGCTGGGCGGCAACCTGGTCCTCAAGCTACTCGGCGAGCCGTTGCCGGAGGTACCCGTGGTGGCGGGGGCCACCGTGTCGGCGCCGCTGGATCTGGCGCTCGGCACGCAACATCTGGGCAGGGTGAGCTTCGGCGCCTACGAGTGGTATCTGATGGTGAAGATGCGCCGCGATGCCACCCGGCCCACTTCGGCGGTGACGGCTCAGGAGCGGGCGACTATCGCTCGTACCAAGACAATTCTCGACTTCGACAACGCGATCACCTCCCGCCGGCACGGTTGGCGTGATGCCGCCGAGTATTACGCGGTGAACTCGTCGCTCGGCTTCCTGCCGAAGATCGGCACGCCAACCCTCGTCATCCATTCGATGGACGACCCGATGATCCCTAGCGAGCCCTATCGTGCCGTGCGCTGGGACGAGCTGCCCGCCATCACCAGACTCATCACCCCGCACGGCGGTCACGTCGGATTTCACGCCAAAGGCGAGCGTTTGCCTTGGTACGTAGGCCGCATCGCCCAGTTCCTCCGCGACACCGCCGCCTAGGGGCACGTCACCCGATCCGGCTTTCGTTCCTCGTGCCGGTGGAACCACAGCACGTAGCAGAAGGTGTACTCGGTAAAGTCGGTCGGCCAGAAGTCGGAGTCGGCGCCGTAGGCGACGAGCCGGATGGTCAGGCTGACCCCCTCGGTGGCGGCGGTGTCCACACCCTCCACTTGGACCACCTCAAGGTGGTGCTCAATGGCGCGCCGCGCCACGAGTTCTGCCGGGACTGCCTGGTTGCTCCTGGGATCGATGTCATTGTGCGCTCTGGCTGCCAGCTCGTCGGCGGATACGCGGGCCCGCTCCTGTGGGCTGCCGCATCCGGCCAGCCCCACCATGGCGACAGTCAGTAGCACGGCTGCTTTCATGTCGACGATTGTCGGTGACTTCGAGGGGTGGCCGGATGAGCAGTTGGTCTCAGCCGCGTCTGAGTAGGTACTCAGCTATTCGCAGACGTGCCATTGGCCGTTTTCCTTCAGCAGCGGGAAGCCTTGGGTGAATTCCGCGCCGGTCTCCGCCTGTGTCAAGCGCATGGTGACAATCGCGGTCACAGTGGTGTTGCGGGTCGTGACGTTGGTTCCGATCACGCGATAGCTGCTGATTTTCAGCTGGGCGGCCTGCACCCTGGTGAACTCGGCCTCTGTCCGCTGGGCGCGCAGCTTGCTGCAGAGGCTGGCGTATGCCGTGGAATAGTCCCCGGCCATCACTTCGTCGACATACTTCGTCGCCGCCTGCTGTGCCGGGCCGGTGGCTTCGGCGACGGTGCGGAACAGGAAGATTCCGCCGACGATGGCGCCGCCGCAGCAAAGCACGAGGACAATGCCAACCACTATCAGGATGGTACGAACGTTGTTGCGTGGCCGCACGGGTGGAGGAGGTGGCTCGAACGTCATGCGGCCAATGTAGACGGTCGCCGCCACCTCCTCGGGTCACGCTAACGCTGAAGCGTCAGCACACCCGGCCGGTACGGCAGCAGGCCATAGTCGCCGCCGGAGCTGGGACTGCGGCCCTGATAGAGCAGCTGCAGACTGCACGCGTCGACGGTCATGGTCTGATCGGGGTTGGTGCGAACCAGGTCGCCATGGCTGATGTCGTTGGTCCAGGTGGCACCGCTGTTGGCCTTGCCCGCGAAGGGATTGCTCTCGGATGCCGCCTGCGGCGTCCACGATCCGCCAAGGCTGCTTGAGGTGAACGAGCGGAAGTATCTCCCGTTCGCGCCGATCGCCTCGACCAACATGAGGTACTGGTTCTGGCCCTGGATTTTGTAGACCTGAACCCCCTCAAAGAGGTTGTTCGTCGAGTCGCTCATGATGATTGTCGATGCGCTTCCGAAGTTGCCCGGGAAGTTGCCGATCGGCATGGTGGACCGGTAGATCTTGCCGTTGTCCCCGGCGAAGAACAGATACATGGTGGTGCTGTCGCCGATCAGCGTCTGGTCGATAGGCCCGGTGCCGGAGCCGGAAATGCTGCCGGAGAAGAGCGCGCTGGGAGCCGACCACCCGTTGGCATTGGTGGGGTCGGACGACGTCCGGTAGACGAAGGGGGTCGCGCCCCACTGATAGGCGAGGACCCAGATGTTCCTCGGAGCGAAGTAGAACAGCGTCGGCGCAACAGTGGAGCTGGACATGGTGTTCTGCGCGGCGCCGGCCATGTCGGACCAATTCGTGAAGAGGCTGAAGTTCATCGAGCCCCACGTCGATCCCTGATCGTGCGTGGTTCCGTAGACCAGATGCCTGCCGTTGAAGACGACGGAGGTGAAGTCCTTGAGCGACACCCAACCCGACTTCGGGTTCGCGAGCGAGCCCGTCGACGTCCAGCGATACGTCGAAGGAAGGGTGCAGCCCCCGCCGCCGCCCGTCGAATTGTTGACGAACGAAGCGTCGTCGATGTAGAAACCGTCGGTGCCGGCCGTAGTCTCTGCGCGGAACCGTGCGTCTGTCAGCGTCCCGCTCCAGGACACGGTTACGGTTCCGGTGAGCTGCGTCCAGCCGGAGGCGTTCACCGCGCCCTGTGCCAGGGCGATATAGTTCGTTGTCCCGTTGGCAGTTATCTGCAACGTGACCTTGCCGGTCGGGGTCCCGGTCTGCGATCGCATCCACACGCTCGTGGTGAAGCTGGCGCCATTTGCCACCAAGGAAATCGCATTCTGGGTGGGGCCGTTCCACGCGGCGGTGCGGCCGGTGTACAACAGCGAACGCGCGCCGCCGTGGAACACACTGGTGTTGGAGGCGAGTGTTCCAGCGCCAAACACACCCCAGCCGGTGGTGCCACCCTCCATGTCGGGGTTCGTCAGCAGATTCCCGCTCGCGGCCACGGCCGGAGCGGTATAGACCGACCCAGTCCCCAGCGAAGCCAGCGTCAGGACGAGGGCAAGACCTAACGAGCGAATCTTCTTATGCATTCGATACTCCCATTCCTAAGGGTCGTGGAGGCTTATTGCATTGAGACGTCGTCGATGGAGAAACCGTCGGTGCCGGCGGTCGTTTCCACATAGAGCCGCGCGGAGGTCAAGGTGCCGGTCCACGAGACGGTGGCTGTCCCGGTCAGCTGGGTCCAGCCGTTCGGGTTGACGGCGCCCTGGGCGAGCGTCAGATAGCTGGTGGTGCCGTTGGCGGTCAGCGCGAGGGTGGCTTTGCCGGTGGGGGTTCCGGTTTGGGTCCGCATCCACACACTCGTGGCGTAGCTTCTTCCGTTGGTCAGCTTGGAAGTCATGTCCTGGCTGGGACCATTCCACGACGCCGTTCGGCCGGTGCGCAGCAACGAATTGACGCCGCCGTGGACCACTGCGGTGTTGACCGCGATTGAGCCGCCGCCAAATGCCGACCACCCGGTGGTGCCGGACTCGATGTTCCCGTTCGTCACCAGGTTTGAGCCACCGCTTGGGTTGCCGATGCTGCCGGGGACCGAAAGCAAGGCGTTATACCAAACATTGGCCATTTTGTTGTACCCGGTAGAGGTGGGGTGGACGCCGTCGATAAGGTCGGCCGTGGTCAGTGCGGAATGCATGTCCACCAGGTAAACCCGTTTGCCGGCATTCACCTTGCTTTGCACGATGCCCGGTATGGCGGCGTTGAAGGTGCGGGCGGCGGCATCCTGGCCCGCGTTGGACAGCGGGATGATCTGCGCGACGAACACCTCGGCGGTGGGTTTGGTGTTGGTGATGCGATCGATCAATGTGGCCAGACGGGAGGGCGCGCTGCCCAGGTTGAAGTTCTGCAGCACGTCATTGGTGCCGATGTGCAGCAGCACGGTGTGCGGGTTGAAGGTGTTCAGCCAGCCGACGATGTTGGCGTCGATCTGGTCGATGCGCCACCCCGGGTGTCCCTCGTGGTCGTGATCGCCCAAAGTGGAGGGTCCGTTGAACTGTGACCCGACGAGGTCCACGGTGTACCTGTTGGTGGTGAAGCGTTGCCACAGGCCGATCCGGGACCCGCCGGGAACCTGGGTGCCTTCGGTGATGGAGTCGCCCAGGGGCATGACGCGCACGCCGCCGTTGGACTCGGCGCTGGCAGCACTGATGTTCAGGGCGAGGGTCGCGGCTACGGCGATCATGGTGGCTGCGGTTGCTGCCCACCAGGTGCGGCGTGTTCGCATGTCCGGCCTCCGTTCAGGAGAGGGGATGGTTTGGCTCAGCGGTGCGAGTTGCCAAGGCAAGCGGTCACAGCGGTCCGTGCGACGGGCTGGCCGGTGGGCACGGCGACCGGGTGACGGCCGTGCCGGTGGGATGGCGAGCGGGTGCACGGTGGTGCCGGTGGCGTGTGGATCGGGAGAGGGCGTTGTCGGCGAGCACCTGGAGCTGGCCGGTGGTCAACCGGATGAGGTGGGGCATGGCGCTGCGATGGCGGGGACAGCGCGAGCGCCGCCGCGACGGGGGCGACGGGCATGCCGGCAGGCCAAGGCCGGCGGAAAATGATCTTCATGATTACTCCTGAAGGACATAACCGCGTGGGGCCCGGACCCTGGCTCAGTTATACATGTGAATCAGACATTCTGTCAAAACGTTCCGGCAATATCCACGAAACGTTTCAGGCAGGAGGTGGCGCTGTGCTTTCGCGGACCAGCAGCGAGGCGGGCAGCTCGATGCGGGTCTGGGCCGGCACCGGGCCGGCGATCAGCGCGAGCAGGAGGTTGGCGGCGGCGGCGCCGATGTCGCGAAACGGCTGCCGCACCGTGGTCAAAAGCGGGTCGCACCAGGTCCCCGCGTCGATGCCGTCGAATCCGACCACACTCAGATCCCGCGGGATGTGCAAGCCCAGCCGGCGGGCCGCCTTGTAGACCCCCAGCGCCTGTAAGTCGTTGCCGCACAGCACGGCCGTCGGCGGGTCCGGCTGGCTGAGCAGCTCGCTGCCCAGCCCCAGGCCGGCCTCGAAGGAGAACTCTCCGGTCCTGACCAGCCCGGGGTCCAGGGGCACCCTCGCAATCTCAAGCGCCGCACGGCAAGCCTCCAGACGTTCCCTGGCATACAGGGACACTCCGGGCCCACCGATCACCCCTATTCGCCGGTGGCCGAGCTCAAGCAGATGGCGGGTGGCCGCGACCGCGCCGCCCCAATTCGCCGCGCCCACCGAGGGGACCGGCTGGTGCGGCTGCCCGTTGGGGTCCGCGGCGACCAGCGGGATCGAGCTTGCCGCCAGCTGCGCATGCTGCTCGGCGGTGAACAGCGAATGGACGATGATCACGCCGGTGGGCCGCCGGGCCAGCATCCTTTCGCACCACGACCGCTGCACCGGCGCGTCGACCATGACTTCGGTGAAGCCCACCCCGAGGTCGTGGTCGGTGACCACCCCCTGTACGCCGCGCATCATTTCGATGGCCAGGTTGCTCTCCAGGCCGTAGAAGATCACCTCGATCCCGGGGGAGGGCAGGATCGCCCCCGGGCGGCGGTATCCGTGTTCACGCAGCAATTGCTCGACCCTGCGGCGGGTGTCCTCCGCGACGTCGGAACGGCCGTTGAGCACCCTCGACACGGTGGGGGCCGACACCCCGGCCAGCCGGGCGATCGTCGCTACCGTCAATTCGCCCCGCAGCCGCCCCCGGCGTGCCGGGTCAGCCCCACGGACCTTGGCCGAATCCCCACCCTGCACGGTGTCCATCCTTCCGCCCGATCGGTGAGCCGGATCGATTCGCATCATAGTACGAAACGATCCGGAATCGACCGTCGTGTGTGGACAGACGGGCTGGATTAGTGAATCGCTCCGGATTTGCTGCGCAAAGAGCCGGCGTTCGCCGCGGACCGCGCCGCCAGCGCCTCGGCGACAATGGACACGGCTATCTCCGCCGGGGTGTTGGCCCCGATGTCCAGGCCGGCAGGCCCGTGGATGCGCTCGAGATCGGTGACACCGCGAAGCGCCAGCCACTCGGCCCGGGACTGCTGGGTCCGGCGGGAGCCCAGAGCCCCGATGTAACCCACGTCGCCGGCCAGTGCCGCCTCCAGAGCGGGACCAGCGAGCTCATCGTCGTGGCTAGTGACGACCACCTTGTCGAGCACCGCGAGCCCGGCGATGAGGCCGGTGGCGCCGCGGACGTCGGTGGTCACCTGGAAGTGCCAGCCGAGCAGGCCCGCAGCGTCGACCAGGGCGTCCACCACGGCGCCCGCGCCGACGATGACCAATTTCGGCACCGGCCACAGGACGGTCGTCACCGTGTTTTCCGTGATGACCGCGTCGCTTACGGCCCGGCGAAACAGGCGGGTGGCTTCCTCACCCGCGTCGGCGATGGTGTCGGGGCTGTACATTTCGGTCCCCAGTACCCGATCGCCATCAAGCTGACTCACGAGACACACCGGATCGCGGTCGCGCAGTCGCTGCCACAACTCGGCCGGCAGGTCGGCGGCCGGGATCACCAGGCAACGCGCCGTACCGCCACAGGCCAAGCCCGCCAACTGGGCTTCCAGCGCCCCGACCTCAAGATTGATGAGCCGCCCTGCCATGCCCCCGCTGGACAGGTCCGCAATCTGGCCATTGAGCGAGCCCGACAGGAGCGCGCCGACCCGGCCGCCGCCCGGGGTGATCGCCAGCGCCTCGCTCTTGTCTCGAGAGCTAAATCCTTGGGCCTCAACCACCCATGCCACGTCCACCTGGGTGCCCGCCCGCAGGCACGCCGACACGCTCAACGCGATTTCGTACACCCGATCAGCCTAGGTCGACAGCCGTCGGGCGCAAAGGTAGACCAGCTCGGCATAGTCGATGTCAAAACCGGTAACGGGACGCTGCTCCCATTGCCCGCACAACCGGACAAGGTCGAATGTCCTAGTTGGACACTGGCAACCGGATCGCGACAGCCACGCGGACACCGTTAGCATGGCTGGCGAGGCTGCGTAGCGGGCGCACAATCTGTGCCTCTGGCGTGCCAAAGATCGGTCCTGGAAGCGCCGGGTAGAAAGGAAGGCTGTGACGCCGACTCAGTTGCGCGCCTTCGTCGCGGTGGTGCGGCTGGGATCGGTCAAAAAAGCGGCGGCCGATCTCGAGGTCAGCGAGGCCGCCGTGTCCTTGCATGTAGGGCAGCTGCGTAAGGAGCTGGGGGACAAGCTCTATATCCCCACCTCCTCGGGGCTGGCCTTCACCCCGGGCGGGCTGCGCCTGGCCAGTCGCGCGGTCGAGATGCTCAGCCTGCAGGATCGCACGATAGTTGAGGTCCGCGAGGCGGGCAGCGGCCGGCGGTTGCTGCGGGTGGCCACCTCGACCCTGTTCGCCGAATATGCCGCACCCGGCCTGATCGGCCTGTTCGCCGACCGGGCCAACGATCTGGACATCGAGCTCAGCAGCCACGACCCGCGCGAGTTTGAGTCGCTGCTGCTGACCCGCACGGTCGACGCGGCGATCGGGCCTCGGCCGCCAAACCTCGACGCCTCGATCACCAGCACGCATTTCCTGAACTACCAGGCGTTCGTGGTGGCCAGGCCGGACAACCCGATCACCCGTATCCAGGCCGGCCCGGGCACCCTGCGGGAGCAGACGTGGCTGCTCGGCCCGTCGGCCGCTTATGACACCGAAGTGATTCCGGAGATGCTGCGCCGGGTCAACGTACCGGAGTCAAAGCAGCGCATCTTCCAGAGCCATGCCGCGGCGATCGATGAAGCCAAACACGGCAAGGGTTTGGCGCCCGTGGTGTCGTTCGCCGTCACGCACGACCTGGCCAACGGAGACCTGAAACGAGTCATGGCTCCGTCGCTGCAGGCGCAGGGCGGCTGGAGCATCATGATCCTGACCACGCATCAGGTGGCTCCGGCCGCGGAGCTGGCCCGATTCATCATCTCCCCTCGGGCCACGCAGGCGATGTTGCGCGGCTTGGGGGTTACCGTCGGCCGTTTCAAGCCATCGATGCATGTCACCCTGTGGAGCTAGCGGGTCCGGCTACATGGGCGGTTGCGCGTTGCCGTTCATGGCTTCCCACAGCCGAGACGGCGTCAACGGCATGTCTGCGTGCCGCAGGCCGTAGGGCTTGAGCGCGTCCACGACCGCGTTGACGATCGCCGGTGGGGAGCCGACGGTCGCGCATTCGCCAATCCCCTTGGCGCCGATCGGGTGGTGGGGCGAGGGCGTGACCGTGAAGCCTGTTTCCCAGTCGGGCACTTCGAGCGCGGTCGGCAACAGGTAGTCCATGAGCGAAGCGGCCAGACAGTTGCCGTCTTCGTCGAAGGTGATCATTTCCATCAGCGCCATGCCGACGCCGTCGGTGAGACCGCGGTGCACCTGACCCTCGATGATCATCGGGTTGATCCGCGTCCCGCAGTCGTCGACCGCGATGAACCGGCGCACGGTGACCACGGCCGTGCCCGGATCGACGTCGACCACACAGATGTAGGCGCCGTTGGGGTAGGTGAGGTTCTCCGGGTGGTAGTGGATATGGGCTTCCAGCCCGCCCTCGACGCCGTCGGGCAGCTGGCCGGTGCCGTAGGCCCACTTCGCGATCTGTTGGATGGTAAGGGATTTCGCCGGGTCGCCGATCACGTGAAAGGAGCCCTTGCGCCACTCCAGGTCCGCCACGGTGACCTCGAGCATGGTGGCGGCGAACAGGTGAGCTTTGTCGCGTACCTTGCGGGCGACAAGAACGGCCGCGGCACCGGACACCGGAGTGGAGCGGCTGCCGTAGGTGCCCATGCCGAACGGCGACAGATCGGTGTCACCGTGGACGACCTTGATGTCCGCGGGTGGGATGCCGATTTCCTCGGCGACGATCTGCGCGAAGGTCGTCTCGTGGCCCTGTCCCTGGCTTTGGCACGACACCCGCAGGACAGCGGTTCCGGTGGGGTAGAGGCACAATTGGGCGCCGTCTGCCATGCCCAGACCCAGGATGTCCATGTCCTTGCGCGGTCCCGCGCCGACCGCCTCGGTGAACACCGAGACACCTATGCCCATCAGCTCGCCGCTGGCGCGTTTCTCCGCCTGTTCGCGGCGCAGGCCGGCATAGTCGGCGATCTTCAGCGCCTCGCGCAGGGTCGACTCGTAGTCGCCCGAGTCATAGATCCAGCCGGTCATGCTCGTGTACGGAAACTGGTCGGGCTTAAGGAGATTCAGCAGCCGTAGCTCGACCGGGTCCATTCCCAGCTGATCGGCGAGACAGTCCACCAGCCGCTCGATCAGGTAGACGGCCTCGGCCACCCGAAACGAACACGAGTAGGCGACGCCGCCGGGCGCTTTGTTGGTGTAGACAGCGGTCATGGCGCAATGGGCGGCCTGGATGTCGTAGCTGCCGGTGAAAACCCCGAAGAAACCGGCGGGATACTTCGTCGGCGCGGCAACACCGTTGAACGCACCGTGGTCGGCGAGCACGTTGGTACGGATGGCGAGAATCCGGCCGGCCTTGGTCGCGGCGATCTCGCCGTGCATGACGTAGTCGCGCGCGAACGCCGTACTCGTCAAATTCTCAAAGCGATCCTCGGTCCACTTGACCGGCGCGCCGGTGAGCATCGACGCCACGATCGTGCACAGGTAGCCGGGGTAGATCGGCACCTTGTTGCCGAATCCACCGCCGATGTCCGGGGAGATCACCCGGATCTTGTGTTCGGGCAGCCCGGCCACCATCGAATACAGCGTGCGATGGGCGTGCGGGGCCTGCGTGGTGGACCACAGCGTGAGGTCGCCGTCGATCGGGTCATAATTGGCCACCGCACCGCAGGTTTCCAGCGGCGCCGGGTGCACCCGCGGGTAAACCATCTCCTGGCCGACCACCACCTCCGCGCGGGCGAAAACCGCATCGGTGGCCTGTTTGTCGCCGGTCTCCCAGTCGAAGCAACGGTTGTCGGTCTTCCCGGCCAGGTCGTCGCGGATCACCGGCGCCGACGCCTCGAGCGCGGTGCGGGCGTTGACCACGACGGGCAGCTGTTCGTACTCGACGTCGATCAGCTCGAGCGCGTCCTGCGCCGCGTACCGGTCGTCGGCGACGACGAAGGCCACCTCCTGCCACTGGAAATGGATCTTGTCGGTGGCGAGCACCGGCTGGACATCGTTTGCCAGCGTTGGCATCCAGGCCAGGCCGTGCTCGGCGAGCATCGCGCCGGTGCCGACCAGTTTCACCTTCGGGTGCGCCTCGGCGAGCGTCACGTCCACGCTCACAATGCGTCCGTGGGCGATGGGCGCGCGCAGGATCGCCAGATGCAGCATGCCGGGCAGCTGAATATCGTCGATGAAACGGCCCTTGCCGCGGATGAAACGTGCGTCCTCCTTGCGCAGCATCCGGCCGTGGCCAACCGGCTTGAGGTCGTTGTCGACAAACTGCGTCGGCGGATTTTCGCCGGTGTTCACGGCGTCTCGCCGGTGGCGAGCGTGGTTCTGGTGCCCGCTTCTTCCGCGGCGGCCCACTGCACCGAGCGCACGATCGTCGCATAGCCGGTGCAGCGGCAGACCTGACCCGAGATGGCTTCTCGGATCTCCTCCTGCGACGGGCTGGGACAGCGATCGAGCAGCGCTCGGGTCGTCATCAGCATTCCCGGCGTACAGAATCCGCATTGCAGCCCGTGACACTCCATGAAGCCGCGCTGAATGGTGTCGAGCTCTCCCCGCTGTTCCAGCGCCTCAACCGTTCGCACCTCGTGCCCGCCGGCCATGGCGGCCAGGACAGTGCACGACTTGACCGGTTCGCCGTCGAGCCATACCGCGCATGCCCCACAGTTGCTCGTGTCGCAGCCCCAATGGGTACCGGTCAAGCCGAGATGGTCGCGCAGGAAATGCACCAGAAGCAGCCTGCCTTCGATCTCCCGGGTGACGTCGTTGCCGTTCACCTTCATGGTGACCTGCATGGCTACGGCTCCTCGCCCCGGATGCGGGCGACCGCCCGGCGCAGTGCCCGTTTGGTCAGCTCGCCTGCGAGGTGGCGCTTGTAGGCGGCGCTGCCACGCTGATCGGTGACCGGCGAACAGGACCGCGCCGCGATCTCACCGGCCTCGGCGTAAAGCTCTTCCGACGGTGCTTTGGCCCGTAATGCTTGGGAGACCGCAGGAATCCCGGTCGTGTTGGGTCCGACCGCCGCCAGCCCGACCCGGGCATCGGTGATGAGGCCGTCGCGCAGCCAGACGGCGACGCCGCAGGACACCACGGCCCAGTCACCGGCCCGCCTGCCCACCTTCTCGAAGGCACTGGATCCGTTGGGCCGCAACGGGATGCGAATCTCGGTGAGGATCTCGTCGGGGCCGACCGCGGTCTCGTAAGGGCCGCGATAGAACTGCGCCATGGTGACCACCCGCTCGCCGGCGGGGCCGCGGATGACACAACTGGCGTCCAGCGTGGTGCACACCGCGGACAGGTCCTCGGACGGATCGGCCTGGCACAGGGCACCGCCGATCGTGCCGCGGTTGCGCACCAGCGGATCGGCGATGACGCGCTCCGCGTCGTTGAAGACCGGGAACAATCTGCGCAGGTCGTCGCTCTCAAGCAGCTCACGGTGCCGCGTCATCGCCCCGATCCGGACCCGGGACGGCTCGACCTTGATGAAGCCGAGATCGCGGTGCAGGTCGTTGATGTCTATCAGGTATTCGAAGTTGGCCAGCCGCAGCTTCATCATCGGCAGCAGGCTGTGCCCACCGGCCACCAGACGTGCGGTGCTTCCGCGCCTGCTCAGCAGCCCGATCGCATGGTCAACACTGGTCGCCCGCTCGTATTCGAAAGGTGCCGGAACCTGCATACGCGTGGGCCTCCACCGTCGGACGCGAACGATCTATCCGAGTTCATTGGGCTTTGTCAGGTCGGCTTTTGTCAACAGGGGCGGTCCGGCGACATAAGCATTCGCTTAATCGGCGATTGCGGGATGGTCCACTGAAGCGCAGTATTGCCGCGCACGAATGCGCTCTTGGGCGCTGTCCAAATGAGAGGGCGTCGGCATGGCGATTGAGTCGAGCGGACATAGTAGAGGTAATCCGCGGCTGTACGAGCTCATAGAGCACGCGCCGAAGACCGGCAAGAGCCCCACGGTGTGGGCCTTTCCGCAGCTCATCGACTATCTGAAGGTCGCTGCCCAGCCCGTACAGGGGCCGTGGCCGCCGCACCAGGAGGCCCGCCCCGATCCCGACGCGGACTCGATGCCGGTCGCGGTCGCGGACCCAGAGGGTTCTCGGCGTCAAGACCGCCCATCGACCGCGGACTGAGGAGACAGCATGTACCCATCGCGGTTCCGCTATGAGGCGCCCCGCTCGATCGAAGAGGCAATCGCTCTGCTGCAGCAGGGCGGCGGCGAGGCGAAACTGCTCGCCGGCGGTCAGAGTCTGGTGCCCCTGCTGAAATTGCGCTTCGCCTCGCCGGAGCTGCTGATCGACATCAACAACTTGCCGGGGCTGGACTACCACAAGGTCGACCCGGACGGCACCATCCGCATCGGCGCTCTGTGCCGGCACGCCGATTTGGAGCGTTCGGCGATCCTGGCCTCCCGCCAGCCCACCATGGCCGCGGCCGCCCCACTTGTCGCCGACCCCATCGTGCGCAACAGGGGAACCCTGGTCGGGTCGCTGTGCCATGCCGACCCGCAGGGCGATTGGGCTTCGGTGGTGACCGCCCTGGGCGGCCATGTCGTGGCGCAAGGACCTAACGGGCGCCGCAAAATCCCGGTGTCCCAGTTCGTGACCGGCCCATTCCAGAACGCGCTGGCCTACGACGAGATCGCCGTGGAAGCCGTGATCCCCGCTCCTAAGGGGACGGTCGCCGGTGGGTACCTCAAACTTGAGCGCCGCGTGGGCGACTTCGCGACCGCGGGCGTGGCCGTGGCGATCGAACGCTCCGGCGCCGTGGTGACCCGGGCCGGGATCGCTTTGACCGGCGTGGGCAGCGCCACCATCGACGCCACCGAGGCCGCGAAGGCGCTGGTGGGCAGCCCGCTCAGCGCAGAGACCATCGCGCAGGCCGCCGAGCTCGCGGCCGGCGCGGCCCAGCCCAGGACGGATCACAGGGGCAGCGCCGCTTACAAGCGGCAGATCGTGCGCACCTTCGTGGAGCGTATTTTGACCCGCGTCGAACAATCATCGGAGAAGGCAGGCTGACATGAGTGGACTGTTCGAAGAGATCCATGAGCAGCCGGCCGCCGACGTGCCGACCCGGCGGGTCAGCATCACGGTGAACGGGGACAAGCGGGTGGCCCAGGTCGAGCCGCGGCTTTTGCTGGCGCACCTGCTGCGGCAGGGCCTGAAGCTGACCGGCACCCACACCGGTTGCGACACCACGAACTGTGGCGCCTGCACGGTGTTGTTCGACGGAAAACCGATCAAGAGCTGCACCATGCTCGCGGTGCAGGCCGACGGCCACGAAGTCACCACGGTCGAGGGACTGGCCGGCGCCAGCGAGCTGCACCCGATCCAAGAGGGCTTCAAGGACGAGCACGGGTTGCAGTGCGGCTTTTGCACTCCCGGCATGATGCTCGCCGCCAAGGCTTTGCTGGAAGAGAACCCCGACCCCACCGAGGACGAGGTGCGGTGGGCGTTGTCGGGCAACCTGTGCCGCTGCACCGGCTACCAGAACATTGTCAAATCCGTGATGTGGGCCGCCAAGAAGATGCAGGCGCAGTCCGCGAGCTGAGCCAGAACGGAGTATCCAGGTGACGACTCAGGCACGGGATGAGATCAAGATCGGTGGGCTCGGCGCGAGCCGTAAGCGGGTGGAGGACAACAGGTTTATCCGCGGCAAGGGAAATTATGTCGACGACATCGTGCTGCCGGGCATGCTGCACATGGAGATCCTGCGCAGTCCACTCGCGCACGCCAGGATCGTCTCCATCGACACCAGCAAGGCGTGGGCGATTCCCGGCGTTCGGCTGGTGCTCACCGGCGAGATGATGGCCACGCGCAACCTGGCGTGGATGCCCACCCTGTCCTACGACACGCAGGCGGTGCTGGCGACCGACAAGGTGCGCTTCCAGGGTCAGGAAGTCGCGTGCGTGATCGCCGACGACCCGTATATCGCCAAGGATGCCTGTGAAGCCATTGTGGTGGAGTACGAGGCCCTGCCGGTCATCGTCAACCCCACCCAGGCTTTGGCTGACGGTGCCCCGCTGATCCGTGACGACAAGGAAAACCAGCACGACAACGTCGTGTTCGACTGGGAGGTCGGCGACCGGGACGGCACCGAGCGCGCGTTCGCGCAAGCCGACCTGGTGTCCAAACTCGAGCTTCACTATCCGCGATCGCACCCTTCTCCGATGGAGTGCTGCGGATCCATCGCCGACTTCGACCGGTCCACCTCCAAGCTGACCGTCTACATGACCACCCAGGCGCCTCATATCATCCGGGCGGCGGTCGCCCTGGTCGCCGAGTTGCCCGAGCACATGATCCGTATCGTTTCGCCGGATCTCGGCGGTGGCTTCGGCAACAAGGTTCCGGTGTACCCGGGCTACGTCATGTCGATCCTCGCCTCGATCCTGTTGGAGCGGCCGGTGAAGTGGATTGAGGACAAGACCGGAAACCTGATCTCGACCGGCTTCGCCCGCGACATCTACCTAAAGGGCGAGCTGGCGCTGCGCAAGGACGGCAAGATCCTCGGTGTGCGGATGCACACGGACTCCGACCACGGCGCGTTCTTCTCCGACGCCCAGCCGAGCAAGTTCAAAATCGGCCTGATGCATTCCGCGTTCTCCTGCTACGACATCCCCTCCGCGCATCTGACCGCGCGTGGCGTGTACACCAACAAGGCGCCCGGCGGGGTGGCTTACCGCTGCTCGTTCCGGGTCACCGAGGCGATGTACTTCCAGGAGCGCATGGTGCAGGCCGCCGCCGACGATCTGGGCATGGATCAGGCGGAGTTCCGGCGGCGCAACTTCGTGCGCGACGACGACTTCCCGCACCGCACCCCGTTCGGTTTCCTCACCGACTCCGGCCAGTACGGCAAGTGCCTTCAGGTGGGTCTGGAAGCCATCGGGTACGAGGACTTCCTCAAGCAGAAGGAAGAAGCCAAGAGCCGCGGGCGCCTGCTGGGCATCGGTATCTCCACGATGACCGAGCCGCTGGGCGCGGGTAACAGCCGCGAGTACGACATCCTGGGCATCAAGATGTTCGACTCGGCCGAGCTGCGCGTGCACATGACCGGCAAGGCGATCCTGCGCACCGGCGCCAAGACTCAGGGCCAGGGCCACGAGACGACCTGGGCCCAGATCGTCGCCCATGAGCTCGGCATCCCGGCCGACGACATCGTGGTCGAGGAGGGCGACACCGACACCGCACCGTTCGGCATGGGAACCTACGCCTCGCGGAGCACGCCGGTGGCCGGAGCGGCCGTCGCCATGGTCTCGCGCAAGGTGCGGGCGAAGGCCCGCAAGCTTGCCGCGCACCTGCTTGAGGTGTCCGAAGAGGACATTGAGTGGGAGCTGGGCCGGTTCTACGTGCGCAGTTCCCCGGAAACCGGTGTGAGCATTCAGGATTGCGCCTACGCGGCCTACAGCAACATGCCCGACGGGATGGAGCCGGGCCTGGAGAACGTGGCGTACTACGACCCGCCCAACCTCACCTGGCCGTTCGCCTGCTACATCGCGACCGTCGAAGTGGATCCGCAGACCGGGGTCTGGGACGTGTTGCGATTCGTCGCGGTGGACGACTGTGGCGTGCGGATCAACCCGATGGTGGTGGAGGGCCAGATCATGGGTGGCCTCACCGAGGCCTATGCCATGGCGTCCATGCAGTTCATCACGTTCGACGCGCAGGGCAACTGCATCGGCTCCAACTACATGGACTACCTGCTGCCGACCGCGTGGGAGACCCCGGGCTGGGAGCTGCACGAGGTAGTCACCCCGTGCCCGCATCACCCCATCGGCGCCAAGGGAATCGGTGAGTGCGCCACCGTCGGCGGACCGGCCGCTTTCGTCAACGCGGTGCTGGACGCCATCAAGGACACCGGCGTGCGCAACATCGACATGCCGCTGCTGCCCGACCGCGTTTACGAAGCCATCACCCAGCGGCACGACGTATCGGGTGCGCCACCGGTCAAAATGGACGACCATGACTGAGGGTTGGGACGTCATCGAGCTGGCCAGTGAGCTGACTCGGCGCGGTGAGGAATTCGCGATGGCCACGGTGGTGTGGCGGCAGGGGCCGTCCTCTGGCCACCAGGGCTCGCGGGCGCTCATCACCGCGACCGGGCAGCTGCACGGCTGGATAGGTGGCGCCTGCGCCGAGCCTGTGGTCGTCCGCGAAGCGCAGAAGGTGATCGCCGAACGGAAGGCGACGCTGGTGCTGCTGGGCACCTCCGACCAATTCGGCAGCAGCGTGCCCACCGGGATGACTGTCATCCCCATCTCGTGCCAGAGCGAGGGTGCCATGCAGGTCTACATCGAGCCCGTGGTGCCCGTGCCCCACCTGACGATCGTCGGCCGCTCGCCGATGGCCCACACGCTTGGCGACCTCGCCCGAGCGCTGGGATGGCGGGCCGATGTCCACGACGGACCGGATTTCTCCGCCGCGCACCTCAACGCTCATTCCATCGTGGTGGTGGCCACCCAGGGCCACGGCGACGAGGAGGCGATCGAGCAGGCGGTCTCGGCGTTGCCCGCGTTTGTGGGCCTGGTCGCGTCGCGCAAGCGGGGCGAGGCGGTGCTCGGCTATCTCGAAGACCGTGGAGTGCCGCGCAACCTGCTCGACCGGGTAAGCGTGCCGGTCGGGCTCGACCTTGGCCACACCACCCACCGCGAGATCGCCGTTGCCGTCCTGGCCGAGCTGGTGCGGCGGCGGGCGGCTGGCGAGCTCGTGCCCGAGGCGCTGGTAACGCCGGCCGAACCAAGGCAGGCACGTGACCCGGTGTGCGGGATGACGGTGCGGGCCGACGAATCCAGCCGCCCGTTCGAGCACGACGGCATCACCTACTTCTTCTGCTGTGCCGGCTGCCGGGCCGCTTTCGAGCGGGAACCGGCCGCCCACCTCATCGCCCGGGAGGCTTGATGCTGATCAAGAGTGGCTTCGACGTGGCCCAGCCCGTCGACAAGGTCTGGCAGTTCTTCGACGACATACCGGGTGTGGCCGCCTGCCTGCCCGGTGCGGAGCTGACACAGGACCTCGGCGACAACAAGTATCTGGGCAAGGTGGCCGTCCGGATGGGGCCGGTGCGGCTGCAGTTCGGTGGGACCGCCCAGATCAAGGAGCGCGACGACGCGGCCAAGCGCATCGTCGTCGACGCGGCCGGTGCCGACGAGAAAGGCCGCGGCAACGCCTCCATGCTCGTGACCGCGACGCTGAGCCAGGCGCGCGGCGGGACAAGGGTTGACGTCATCCAGGACCTGCAAGTGTCCGGTGCCGCCGCGCAATATGGGCGCGGCATGATCTCGGATGTCACCGAGATTCTCATGAAGGACTTCGCCACCAACATGCAGGCCCGCATCGATGCGAAGGCCAAGGGGATATCGCTCGACCGGGTCGGCTCCACCTCGGCCAGCGGCTTCACCATCGGGCTGCGCGCGGCTCGGCTCGCGCTCGGCCGGGTGTTGCGCCGCTTCTTCCTGCCGTATCAGCCCAACCCGAGCCGTTGAGGAGCTGACGAGATGACACTGTGGTGGATCGGCAACGGGATCCTTTTACTGGTCGTGGTCCCCGTCCTCGTGGCGTTGCTCAACCGCGTGCTCGCGGCGCTGGAGCGGATCCGTGGCGCGGCCGATGACATTCTCGCCGGCGGCGTGGCGTTGACCGGCGAGCTGGACAACGTACCGGAGCTGCTGGCTGAGACCGACGGCACGATCAAAGACGTCACCATCGGTGCAGTCCGCTACGCGGGCTCCGTCGGCAAGCTTCTGGGCTGAGAGAGGAACGATTGCCATGCCTGCAGCCGCCGTGGTGACCCTGGTCATCGCCACGCTGATCATTGCCGCAGCCGCGCTCGGTCTGCTTCGGGTCATCTTCCACCTGAAGGAGATCCGGCAGACCTTGGGCACCGTCATCGTGGGCGTCATGGTGGTTGCCCACCAAACCCGCACGGTGCCGGAGGTTCTGCCCTCGGTCAACGCCAACCTGAAGCCCGTTCGCGACTTCTGCGAATCGATCTGATCCGGTCCTGAGCACAAGGAGCATGAAAGATGTACGAGTTCCGTTGCGGCAGCCCGGTTTGCAAGACGCATTTCACCGCTCCCACCGAGGACGCGTTGATGGGCCAGGTCGCCGAGCATGTAGTGGTGAAGCACAAAATCCCTGCGCCGACCAAGTCGCTGGTCGCGTTCGTCAAGGCGAACTGCATCAGCCAGGTCCAGTCCACCACGAAGGCAGGCTGATCCCATGCTCGAAACCGTGACAGAGAGCGCCAGCACGACCGGGTGGGTCATCGGCTACACCATCGGCGTCGTGGTCGTGCTCGTCGTGGTGGCCCTCGTGGTGCCGATCCTGCTGCTGGCGGCTTCCATCGGCAAGGAAGCGAAGATGATCAACGACTCGCTGACCCAGTCGGTGCACAACACCGCAGCCCTCAAGGAGCTGCGCACGACCATCGATCACGCCGAGGTCATCGTCGCGGGCCTCGCCCGTGGCCGTACCCGGCTAGGAGGCTGACATGACACCGACCGAATACTGGTGGGGCGCCATCATCGGCGGGCTGGTCGTCGTGGTCGCGGTGGCCGCGCTGCTGACGATCCTTGTCCTGCTGGTGCGCCGCATCGACAAGCGGGTGGTCATGGTGCGCGACACCCTGCGGGCCGCGGCGGCCAATACGGCCGACACCGCGCTGATCGCGCAGACCGCCGCGCGCGTGGACGCCGTTCTGGCCGAAGGCCTCAAGCACCACCTGTTCCTCGGCCGCGTACTGGACAAGGTGAGGTCATGAACGAGTTGGTCGTGTGGTCGGTTGTCGACATCGCTGCGCTCATCGCCGGGCTCGCGTTCTATCTGTTCGTGGTCGGCGGCCAGCTCAAGCGGATAGCCACCAACCTTGAAGAGTGCGCGGAGCTGGTGCGCACCATCAAGGGCCACGCGGAGGTCATCGAGCCCGGTGTGGAGCACATCAACGGCACCGGTGGAGTGGTCGCCGGCGCGCTGCCGCTGCTTTACGGCATGGCCGAGGGAATCGTCGTCGGTGTTACGCCACTCCCGGCCGAACCTGCCGTGCGTGAGCCGGCCCGGCCGGCGTCCGGGCGGCGTCGCTCACGGCTGCACGACGGGGTCGGCTACGTTCCCGCGGGCGTATCGGACTGACACTCCGCGGCCGGGCCGCCGCCAGGGTCACGCCCGGTGGTGAGCGGCCCGGTGGTCGGCGCAGTGTATTCGCCGATCCATTCGTCCTTCCAGGACCGCTCGTACTGCTGCTCATTGCAGGACGGGTGGTAGATCGCGCTGAGTTCCTGGGCGATCTGTTCGCGGTGCGAGCGCAGCCCGCCGGGTACCTGATAGGTGCAGATGTAGACACGCCAACGGCTTCCGGCGCGGGCGATCCAGCATTGCGCGCGCGGATGGTGAAACGGAAGCCGATGCGCGGACAGGTCGTCGGCGTGGCCGACATAGATCACCGCGTAGGTCTCGGGTTTGGTCTCCGGATCCGGCTTGTACATGATCGCGTACACCGCCGGATGCGCCGGAGGCGTCCAGCCGCCGAGCAGCCGAGGGCCCTCGAAGGCATAGCCGGCAAGCGAACCGAGCCTGATCATTCGAGGTCGTCGAGTTCGTCGGCCTCGCTGACGGCATCGACGTAGGCGATCGGCCAGGGCGGCAACCCGGCCTGAGCCGCGGCCCGGACGAACTCGGCGCTGCCGCGTTGCACCGCGTCAGCCCGATCGTCGGCCTCCACGATCAGCTGGGCGCCAAATCTGGTGGTGCCAATGCCTGAGGCTATCCCGCCGGACATCGCCACCGCGTCGGCCAGCTCCAGCACCTCCTCGCGGCTGATGACGCGGTCACCTTCCGCCGCCACCGACACACTCCACTTCACCGATTCGCTCCTAACTCAGCTCGGGCAGCATCGCCGCGAACACTTCCAGGTCGTGCAGATTGTTCCCGGGCAGCAACAGGTCGATGTACGGGGCGGCGACCATCATGCCGAGAGTGCTCGGCCGAAAGTCCCGGCTGTGGCCGCGATGCGGATTCAACCACACCACCCGATGACACAGCCGGCTCAGCCGCTCCATCGCGCTCGCCAGGACCTGCGGGTCGCCCCGATCCAGCCCGTCGGAGCAGATCACGACTATCCCACCCCGGCACATGCCGCGCCTTCCCCAGTCGCGCACGAACGCGGTGAGCGAGTCCCCGATCCTGGTCCCGCCCTCCCAGTCGAATACCGCCTTGGCGGCCTGTTCCATCGCCTCGTCGACGCGCCGCCGCCGCAACACTTTGGTGAGGCGGGTCAGCCGGGTGCCGAAGCAGAAAGTCTCCACCCGCGTGTCGGCCCGCTTCGCCGAATGGGCGAACTGCAACAGACCGCGCGAGTAGTCGGCCATCGATCCGGAGATGTCGACGATGAGAATCAGTGGCCGCACCCGCCGCTTGCGCTTGCGCCACAACAGTTTGGAGGGCTCACCGTAGGCCCGCATCGTTTCCCGCACCATGCGGCGCGGATCCGGGGTATGGCCGCGCCGCGCCGCGGCTGTGCGGCGGGTTCTGCGGCGCGGCGGATTGAGCCGGATGCGCGCGGTGATCCTCCTCAGCGCCGCCAGCTCCTCAGCCGTACACGCCGCAAAAGCCTTATTCCTCAGCACTTCTGCGCCGGAAGCGACCAGACCTAGCCGAGCCGCGTGCTCTTCCCGGCTCTCGGGGCTGGGATCGGTGGCCGGAACGACCAGCATCGACTGCACCTCGGCCGAGCTGTGAACGTTGAGCCGCAACGGTTCCGGCAGCGCATCGCCCTCGTCGAGGAAGAACTTCCGGAACACCCGGTCGTAGACCGCGATGTCCTCGCGCCGGGTGACGATGGTGGTGCGTCCGGCCCAGTAGAGGTCCAGCAGGTCGGTCGGATCGAGCTGGGCCAATGCCGCGCTGTAGGTGAGCACGTCACCGGATCCGACCGTCAGACCCGCGTCACGCAATTGATCGGCGAACGCGACCAGCACGCTGACGAACGGCGCGTCGTCAGTCACCCGAGGCGATCCCGTCCAGGCTCGAGCGCACCAGCTCCAGATCGTCGTGGTCCTTCACCACGGCCCCGAGCGTGTCGGCCACCGTCTCGGTGGTCAGCTCCTGCGCCCCGATGACGTTGAGCGCCAGCACCCAGTCGATAGTCTCGGCGACGCCCGGCGGCTTGGCGAGCTCAAGGTCTCGCAGCCGGTTGACGGCGGCGACCACCTTACGGGTCAACGTTTGCGACACCTCGGGCTGGCGGGTGAGCACGATCTCCACCTCGCGATCGCTGCTCGGGTAACCGATCCAGTGGTAGATGCAGCGCCGCTTCAGCGCGTCGTGCAGCTCGCGGGTGCGGTTGGAAGTCAGCACCACCAGCGGCGCGGTGGCCGCCTTGATCGTCCCCAGCTCGGGAATGGTGATCTGGAAGTCGGCGAGCATCTCGAGCAGGAACGCCTCGAACTCGTCGTCGGCCCTGTCGATTTCGTCGATGAGCAGGACCGCCTGATCGCCGGCCCGCACCGCCTGCAACAGCGGCCGCTCAAGCAGGAACTTCGGGCCGAAAAGCTTGTCGACCGTCTCGCCGTCGACCAGCTGGCCCTGCGACAGAGCCCGGATCTGCAGCATCTGCCGGGCATAGTCCCATTCGTAGAGCGCCTGATTGGTGTCGATGCCCTCATAGCATTGCAGCCGGATCAACTGCCGGCCGAAGACCGCCGCGAGAGCCTTTGCCACCTCGGTCTTACCGACGCCGACCTCGCCCTCGAGCAGGATCGGCCTTCCCAGCGACAGGGAGATCAGCAGGGCGGTGGCCAACCCCCGGTCGGCTAGATAGCCGTCTTCACGAAGGAGTTGGGTCAGCTCGGCCACGGTCTCCGGACGGTCCATGCAGTCTCTCCCTAACCGTCCACACGTCGCTGGTGTTACTGCGTTTCAGCGGGGCCAAGCACAAGCTCCCGGATGCTGGGCGCCGACGTGCCGAGCTTGCCTTCCCGCCGCAGCTTCTCCCGCCAGGCCGCACCCAGGTCACTGCCGGGCTCAGCCAGGCCGTCGAAGGTGACGTCCTTCATGTTCTTGCAGCTCTTCTGCGGCCCGCAAGCCTCATCGGCGTCGGCCCGCTGCCCGCTGGCGGCCCACATCGCGCGCAGCACGCCTACCGTCTCCTCCGGCTGGTTTGCCATGCTCCCACCCTAGGCCGCAGTTGCGGCAAGCGCGACGGCGGATTAAGGCTTCGCTTACTCACCTCCGTGACCTGCGCATTCGGCGAGGAAAGCGAGGGCGCGGGGCTGACGCTGCTTCCGCCAAGCGGCCCAGTACCGCACCCGCGGCAGATCCCCGATCGGGACGCCGGTCAGACCCGGCGGCAGCTCGACGCAGCCGTTGACGACGGTCGCGCCGATGCCGAGGCTGGCGAAGTGCACCAGCAGGTCCCAGCCGTCCGACTCGGCGACCGGCTGCCATGGCACGCCCGCGTCCAGGAGGGCCCGCTCCAGGCTGCGCCGATGTGGCCGGTTCGGCGGCGGCACCACCAGATCCAGGCCCGCCAGATCGGCCAGGCGCAACCGTTTTCGAGCGGCGAGCAGATGGTCAACACCGATAACCAGCATTTGGGGGTACGCGGCGATCTCGCGCGCGACGAAATGGCGACCGGGCGGATCGTAGGCCACCACGGCAACATCGGCCTGCCCGGTGTCGATAGCGGTCGCTGTCGGTCTTGCGCAATATTTATGTAGATATATAAAGTATGCGCCACGCTATCCACATCGGACGGAAGGTGGCCGGGCCATGGCTGCGGGGAGCCCAACTGTGTCGCACCAGGCTGTCGACGGTTTCCGGTTCCGGATCAGTGGCCCTTTCGATCTCGGTGAGCCGTTTACCTCCACGGTCGAGATGAGCATCGCCGGGCGCAGGCAGGAGTTCACCGCCGGGCCTGCCAGCCTCGCTGACGATGTGGCGCGGGCTGTTGGGGTTGAGAAGTTCGACGAGGAGTTCGGCTATCAGGGCGGAGCCCTGCTGACCGCGCGGACCACTTCGTACGACCCGCAGATCCGGCTCACCGAGGATAGGCTCATCGCGGCGTGGCGAGGCGAGCACTACTGCGTCGTCACTCAGCTCTACCGGGCGTCGACCGCCGATCTGCTCGCGGTGCTGCGCACGTTGCGGATCCAGGAGCATGCCGACGGGCTGGCCATCCGCCCGGACCCCGGTGCCGGCAGCGCTTTCGCGGGCCCGGCCACCCTGGTCAAGCAGGTGCCCGGGCTCGGCCTGCTGGAACTGGCCCCGCTGACGCCGCAGCACTCCGCGCAGTTACCGTCCCGGCGCGGCATGATGACCTCGGCCGGGGAACTGTTCCGCGACACGCTCTCCGACGGCAGCGACTATTTCGTGCTCGTCACCGCCGACACGTGGCTCACCGTGATGCCGCTGGGCGACACGGCGCTCGAGCAGCTGCCCACCCTGGTGGGGCAGCTCAGCGTGCAGAAGACCGGCTGAGGTCGAGGTGTTGGCCCTGCTCGCCGGCGTCGCGGCGTACACCGTGCTGTTCACCATGCTGCTGGCGTGCGCCGAGCACCTGGCCGAGCCGTCGGCGCTGTCCCGGGCGCTGGCCGCCCATCGGGTGATCCCGGCAACCCGAGCGGTCGCCGCAGCGGTGATCGCAAGCGAGGGCCTGCTCGGTGTGGCCGGGGTGGTGGCCCTGCTGCGCGACGGCGGACGTCCGCTGACCGCGGCCCTGGCCGGAAGCGGCGCGCTGCTGGTCCTCTATGTCGGCTATGGACTGCGGCTGCGGTTCCTCGGCCGGTCCGGTCCGTGCGGGTGCTCACGTCTGGAGCTGCCGATGACCGGATGGGTGGTGGCCCGTGCCGCGATCCTGGCCGGCCTGGCGCTGCTCGCGCTGGCGTGGGCCGATTCGATCGTCCCGCTGACCCGTCCCGGCGCCCAGCTCGCGATCGTGCTGATCGCGGCGGCCACCTTCACGCTTCTGCTGTGGCATCTGCCCGCCGCCATGCATGAGCATCACCGCCGAGGAGGGCTGCCCGGATGGGTTTCCAGACCAGCGCGCTGATCCTGAGCTGGGTCGCCATTTTGTTGCTGGCGCTAGTGGTGTCCGGCCTGGTGCGACAGGTGCACCAGCTGTCCAGCACGGCGGTGCGCCGCCCCGAGCCGGTCGGGCTGCCGCTGGGCGCGCCCGCCCCAGCGTTCAGCACGTTGGCACCGCAATCCCCGGCAACCCTGGTGCTCCTGTTTCTCCAGCCGGGCTGTGGCACGTGCGCCGAGTTGCTCGACGAGGCCGGCCGCCACGACCGGGAGGCGCTGGAGTTTCGGGCTCTCTACCGCGGCCAGGTTCCGCCGGAGGCCGCCGATCTGCCGCTCACC
The DNA here is from genome assembly GCF_016862955.1 of Rhizocola hellebori. Classification (GTDB taxonomy): domain Bacteria; phylum Actinomycetota; class Actinomycetes; order Mycobacteriales; family Micromonosporaceae; genus Rhizocola; species Rhizocola hellebori. Next base: position 74,370 of record NZ_BONY01000040.1, read on the forward strand.
ACATTGGGCGACCAGGCGGATCTGTTCGAACGCTACGACGCGATCGCCACGCCGTTCGGGGTGGTCGTCGACCAGGGCGGGCGGGTGCTGCGCTCGGAACCGGTCGGCTCACGCGCGGCACTACGCCATCTGCTCCAGCACATCGACCGGGGAGAGACATCGTGACCAGTCTCGACAGCGTGCCTATGCTTCGTGGGACAGACCGTCGACGCATGCGTGGCGGCATCGGATTGCCGTTGAGTCAATGGGTACCGTCGCGGCGTACCCTGCTGCAGGCCGGGACCGCATTGGGCATGGCCGCCCTGAGCGTGTTCCCCGCCGCGCGAAAGGCCTACGCCGACGGCTACACCATTCTCGGCAGCTGCCCGTCATACGCCGACGACCACAACTGCTCCCCGGGCTGTGGCCCGAGCACGATATTCGCCGATGCGTGCACCACCAGCGGGACGAACATCGGCTTCCACAAGAACGACGGAATCACCTGGACGTTGCGCCCAAACCAGTGCTACGCAAGCACTTACGACGGCTGGCTGTGGCAGTACCAGGGCGCGTGCGGCGCCTGCGCCTGTTCGGTGCAGCGGCGCTGCCACGACGGGTATCGCAAGGTCGGCTCCAGCTGGGTCAAGTCGATCTGCCGCTGGAACACGCAATGCGAATGCCTCACCGCGGTCAGCTGGCCGGCCACCCGCCGCGGCAACACCGGTCCCAACGTCTACACCGTGCAGCATCTGCTGACAGCCAAGGGCTTTGCCACCACCATCGACGGAGTCTTCGGAGCCGGTACCGAAACCAGCGTGAGCCAGTTCCAGACGGCCAACGGCATCACCGCCACCGGGGTGGTCGACGCGCAGACCTGGCCGACCCTGGTGGTTCTGGTCCGCATGCCGGACAACGGGCAGGCGGTCCGCGGCGCGCAGCGCCAGCTCAACAAGTACGCGTACGGGCTGACCGTCGACGGCGCCTTCGGCGCGCTCACCGACGCAGCGGTGCGCGACTTCCAGCGGCAGAACGGGCTGACCGTCGACGGGGTGATCGGCCAGAACACCTGGCGGACCCTCACCGGCGGGGCCGTGTGAGCAGGCTGGCGACCCACCCCCTCATACCCGCCGCACTGCTCAGCGCCGCAGCGCTTGCCTTGGCCGCCCAAGGCCACGCGCTCACCTGGGCGGTCCTCGGCGGGCTGGCCGGCTACACCCTGTCCGGCTCGGTTTGAACGCGTAACAGCGCGGATGTGCTGGCCTCGCCCGGGTGGCGGGAAGGGGAACGACAGAGGTCCGTGCTGACCCTGTTTGTGGTGGGACTGCTCGCCGGTGGCCTGCTCAGCGGGCTGGCCCTGGGGCTGCTGTCCGGATTGGCGCAGCCGCTGCCCGCGGCCGGGCGCTACCCGATGATCGTTGCGTTGGCATTGCTGGGATTGCTGCGCGACACCGGGATGGTGCGCCTCCCGGTCCCGCAGAACGCGCGTCAGGTGCCGCAGGAAGTGTTGCGGCGCAACCTGCTGCGCGGCGCGCTGCAGTTCGGCTTCGAGCTGGGCACCGGCGTACGCACTTACGTGTCGGCAAGCGCGCCGTATGTGCTTGCCCTGGCTGTGTTTCTGGGCGGCCAGCCGCTGTGGGTGGCGGCGCTGACCGGGGTGGGGTTCGGCGCTGGGCGGGCGGTCACCCCGCTGATCCGCCTCGCTTCGGGCACGGTTGAGGGCTGGGACGCCGACCTTCGTACCTGGCTGCGGGTCATCGCCGCGTCCGCGTGCACGGTTGCGGCGGTCAGTTTCGCCACCCTGCTCCTGCCGCGGTTGTAGTCAGCCGCAGGGCCTTCGCTCCAGCCGCCGACGGCGCGCGAGCTGTCAGCCGCAGGGGGCCCGGTAGGCGATGTCGGGGAGATAGGCCGCCCACTCGGCCGGGGTCAGCGGCGTGATGGTGACCTCGCAGATCCAGGCCGCCACCTGTTGCGCGTCCAGCGACCACAGCATGAGCGTCGCATCATCGGCGCCGCTGACCACGAAGTCGCCTCCCTGCGCGATGGCGACCGCCTCGACGCTGCTGCGGTGGCCGGCCAGCCGGGCGATCAGGTTCGGCCGGTTCGGGCGGGAGCTGTCCCACACCGCGACCGTGCCGTCGTAACCGGCGGTGGCCAGCTTGCGCCCGTCGCCGGAAAACGCTATGCCGGCAACGGATTTGCCGTGGGTCAGCGGGGCAGCCATGGGCTGCGCCCAGACGACCGACTTGGGGGTGATCCGCTCGCCCAGCGCGGCCATGTCCCACAGCAGCGCCGAACCGTCATCCGCACCCGAGGCGAGCACGGAACCGTTGGCGGAGAAGGCCAAGGCCCTCACCCCGAAGAGGTGGCCACGCAGATCGGCGATGTGGCGCAGGGCGCGCGGATTCGCCACGCTCCACAGGTGGATGTGCGGATCGCTGAACCGTCCCACGGCGAGCATGGTCCCCTCGGCATCCAGGGCCAGCGCCTCCACCGCCTCGACGGTGTGGCCGCCGACGATGTGGGTGGGCGCGTTGAATTCGGTCAGCAGCACCGGGTCGCATGGATTCTTCAGATCATAGAGGCGCACGCGCGGGTCGTTGCCGCCGACCGCGAGCAGCGTGCCACTGATCGCGATGGCGCGTAAGGGCGCCCAGCTGTCGGCGATCCGATGACACAGCGTGGGCTGGCCCGAGCCCAGCCGCCAGATCCCAACCGTGTGGTCATAGCTGGCCGTCAGCAGGTGGGTTTCCTTGGGCGTGAACGCGATTGCGGCGATGCTGTCGTCGTGGGCCCGCCAGGTCGGTTGCCACGTCCCGAACCGGTCCCGGTGCACGTTTCTCAGGTATACCTGGCCGTCGGCGGTCGCGGCCGCCACGGTCCCATTCTGTCCAATCGCGACGGTGAAGATGTTGCCGATCGTGCCCGGATGCACGGAGGAGGCGTGACGCCAGACCCGTACGATGTGGTCGCGGGCCCCGGTGACGATCAACCCGGTGGCGGTGACGGCGAGGGCGTCGATGCCGTAGGCGTTGGGCTGGTCGACCGTGGTGGTTCCGGTCTGCGTGTCCCAGACCCGCAGCCGCCCTTCGAATCCGCCGGCGGCCAGGCTGCGGCCGTGAAACGCGAGGCTGGTCACGTCGCGATGGTCCGAGGCGAGCACGTGATGCTCAGCGGGCACGGGAGAGCGCGGGTCGGCCAGGCTCCACAGCCGGATCTGGCCGCCTGCGCCGCCTGTCGCCAGAAGGTACCCGTCAAAAGAAACCGCCAAAGCGCCGACGTCGGCGGAATCGGTCGGCACGGCGGGAAGCGCGCGCGGATGGGCGTGGTCGGTCAGATCGAACACCCGCAGATCGGGCCCGAATCCGGCGACGTAGAGAACATCGCTGCCGGCGCCGAAGGCGACCTGGGTGGCCGATGCCGTCGCCACCACTGTCTGGCCGCTCAGCGTTGCCGCCTCAACCCTCCACAGCCAGGTCCGGTCAAGGCCCGCACCGGCCAGCCATCGGCCATCGGCGCTGGCGGCCAGCGACCGGATCTCGTCGCGCTGAACGTCCACACTGGACATATGCCGGGGTGTGGCGGGATTCGCCAGATTCCACAGCGTCACCGACCCCACCCATCCCGCCTCGGCAAGAATTCTGGTGCCGGGAATGAATGCCAGCGCCGCAGAGCCGGTGGCCGGCTGCGGGCCACGGTCGGTGCGCAGCACCACCGGCACCCGATCGAGGGGACTGAGCCGCCACAACATAATGGTGCCAGCGGTATCGGCGCTGACCGCCAGAGCACCGTCGTCGCTGGTGGCGATCTTTCCCACCGGCGCGCGATGGCCCAGCAACCTGCCCGCGTGACCGCGGCTGCGGGCGCTGAGCAACGCGCTGCGGGTGACCGCGGTGTCGGCCGTGCGGTAGGCGGCCACGGCCAGTTGCATGGCCACCGCCGGATCGCTGTCGAGAAGGGCGGCCGACTGGTCGGCCAGCCGGCCCGCGGTGGCGATGGCCGCCTGACTGTCCGCACGCCGCCACTGGACGGTGGCAGTCACCGCCAGCAGCGCGAAAATGGCGACGATGACCTGCACCAGCCGCACGGTTCGCTGATGCTCGCGGATGTCCTGGCCGACGATGTCGTCTTTGGACTTGCGATGTACCGCGGCCGCCAGCTCTGCGATCTTGTCTTTGAAATGAGGCACCCGCAAGGAAAGGTGTTCCTCGTGGCGCGCGGCGCGCAGATCCACCCAGCGGGGCTCCTCCGCGAACGCCCGTAACAGTTCCGGCGGAAGGCAAGTGGTGCGGTCGGGGTCGAAGCCGCCGGTTGCCGGATCCCAGCGCAGCTCGCCATCGGTGACCGCGATCAGCAGGGTGCCGACGGGACGATGGTGCAGCCAATGGGAGACTTCGCGCCTCACCCACTCCGACTGCGCTGCCTCCGGCGAAGCCAGCAGAACGAAAAACTCGGACTGGTCAAGCGCCTCGACGATCGAAGACCACAGGCCCGGGTTGGCTGTCAGGCTCGCGTCGTCGCGAAACACCCGAATGGCCCGCCGCTGGTACCAGCGTTTCGTGAGGCGCTGCAAGGCATGCTGGAGCGCCGGTGCCAGTTTGCCGTCGACAGCTCGGCTGTAGGACACGAACGCGGCATAGGGCACGCGCACGCCAAATCGCGTCATCGCCCTGTCCTCCTGCCGCCCGGGACCATACCGATGGCGACAGGGTAACTAGGCAAATCAAGTGCGATTGGCTCAGCAATTCACCTCGACGTCGACTGTGGACGAGGTGGCGCTCGAGCCTTCCGGAGGGATGACCACAAAGGACACCACGTAGGGGCCGTTGGGGAAGGTGGCGGGGCTGGTCAGGTCGACCGTGGCCGCCTCGAAGGCGTCCAGCGTGATCATCGTTTCGGCGACCTTGTCGCCATCGACCATCATCTGCACCTTGTACTGCTGCGACCCCGCGTTGTTGCGGGCCGTCACGTGGATGGAGCCGCTGATGCTGGTGGGGGGTCCGCAGCTGTCGGCTTGGGCGGTGGGAGGGGCGATGGAGAAGCCGGGTCGGCAGGCATCGGGCGCGGTCCAGGTCTTGGTGGAACTGGCAGAGTTCGGCGACGTGCTTGACACCACGGCGGCGGCGTCGCGGGTGACCGGCCCGGTGCCGATGGTGACCACCTGAGACGCAGGGCCTGTGCTGGTGAAGGACACCGATTTGGTAGTCGTGACACCGTCGATGACGGCCTGAAGCTCGACGGTGACAGGGCCTGCGGTGACGGCGACGGTCGCGGTGACGGTCACGGTGCAGACAGGCGCGGAGGCGATGGAGACCGCGGCGGTGATGTCGCTGACCTGTGGCGCGACCGTAGCGGCGGAGACGACCGCGGCTGTCGAAACGTTGCCCGCCCCGTCGATTGCTTTCACTTGGTACGTATACGTGGTTGCCGGGGTCAGGCCGGGATCGGTATACGTCAGTGCGGCCGGGCTGGCGACCAGGGCTCCGTTGCGGTAGACGAGGTAGTTCGTCACCCCGGTGTTGTCGGTGGAGGCGAGCCAGGCCAGGCTGATCGTGGTGGTTGTCGCGCCGGTGACGTGCGCCAATCCGGGCGCGCTGGGTGCGGCCGTGTCGGGAGCGGTGAGGGTCGTGCCGCTCACCGGCCCGGTCGGGCTGGAGATGTTCCCGGTGGCGTCGATCGCGACCACCACATAGCTGTGCGATGTGCCAGGGGCCAGGCCGGAGTCGGTGTAGCTCAGAGCCGCCACCGTCCCGACCGCGGTGCCGTCACGCCGCACCTCATAGCGGGCCACGCCGACGTCGTCGGTCGCGGCGTTCCATCCCAGGACGATCGAGTTCGTGGAGCGACCGGTGACGCGCAGGTTGCCCGGCGCGGAAGGCTTGGTGGTGTCAGGATTTTTCAGAGTGGTCGCGGTGACCGCCGTGCTGGCGACCGAGATGTTTCCGGCGGCATCGGCGGCGGTCACGGTGTAGGTGTGGGTCGTGTTGACGGCCAGCCCTTTGTCTGTGTAGTCGGGCGTGACGCTGGTGCCGACCTGAGCGCCGTCGCGCTGGATGCGGTACTCCTTCACACCGACGTCGTCGATTCCGGCGTCCCAGATCAGGGTGACCGTGTCGACGCTGCGGCCGGAGACGGTGACGTTTACCGGCTGTTGCGGTGGCGTGGTGTCAGGCTTCGCGGCTGCGGGCGAGGAGGCCGTGGGCTGGGGTCGCGCGGCCGGCGTGGCGGGCGAGCGCAGGAAAGCGAAAGCAGCGGTGCTGACGGCCAACGTCGCGACGGTGACAGCGGCCACGATGATCAGGCGGCGGCGCTTCGATGGCGGCGCGGCATGCTCAGATGCGGGCTTCGCATGGCGGCCGGGTGGGGGCTCCGCCGGGCCCTCGATGGGACCTTGGGCCGCGACCGGTGACGGGGTGGCCGCAGGAGCTGGAACCGTTGGCACCACAGCCAAGGCGAGCCACGGCGAGGCAGCGGCTGATTCGGGGCTGGGCGTGGTCGCGCCGTTACCCGCAACGGATGACGCAGAGTCCGGCCGTGCCGCGACAAAGCCCGGCGGAACCGAAGCCGAGCCAGGGGCTGAAGCCTGACCAGCGGCTGAAGCCTGACCAGGGGCTGAAGCCTGACCAGGGGCTGAAGCCAAGCCAGGAGCTGACCGCGCTGGCGTGGTAGGCGGCGGCGCGACGCGGCCCGGCAGGAACGGCGCTGCGATCGGGGCCGGCGGCGGCGCGACGTCACCGGCCAAGGGTGACGCGGCGGCCTGGCCGGGCGAGGCGGCCTGGGCGGGCGAGGCGGCCTGGCCGGGCGAGGCGGCCTGGCCGGGCGCGGGGCTGACTGGAACAGCAGCGGTGGCCCGGATAACCGGAGCTGTGCCGGAGGCGCGCGGAAATGCAGTGGGGGTCGCACCCGCAGGCGGTATGCCCGGAGCCGGCAGCGCCGGGGCCGGTATGCCTTGAGCCGGAGAGCCCGGGGCGGGTATGCCTTGAGCCGGAGAGCCCGGGGCGGGTATGCCTTGAGCCGGAATGCCGTGGGCCGGTGGCGCTGCGCCGGGTATGCCTTGGGCCGGTATGCCTTGGGCCGGAATGCTGTGGGCCGGTATGCCTTGGGCAGGTATGCGTTGGGCCAGTGGTGCCGGGGCCGCGAGGGGCGGCGGGGTGGGCTGGGCCGGCGGTGGGGCGGGGGCCGGTGGTGAGACCGGCATGGCCGACGGTGCGGCTTGCTGGGCGCGGGCGACAGCCGGGACATCGGCGATGTCTGACCATTGGGACTTTCTGCGCTGCTCGGCGTAGGTAGCCAGAGCTGCGGTCAGCTGCTCGCGGGCCTGGGCCAGGGTGGGTCGCCGGCTCGGGTCGGCCAGCAGACCTTCGACCATGTCAGTGATCAGCCCCGCATTGCGCGGCGGGTCGGGATCGGCCGGATAAGGGGTGTGTCCTTCGACCGCGAAATAGATCACCGCGCCCAGGCCGAGCAGATCGGCTTCGGGCGGCGACGGGGTAAGGGAGAAGTCGGTGAGCATGGGCGCACCGAACTCCGGGATGAGCACGTTGGAGGGCTTGATCGCGCCGTGCGAGACGCCCTCGGCGTGCGAGGTTTCCAGCGCCTCGAGCAGCTGGAGGCCGAGCCGTGCGGCGCGGGCCGGGTCCCACCTGCCGCCTGCGGCGATCTCGGCGGCCAGGGAGCGGCCGGTCACGCGCGGCATGATGACCCATGGGCGGTCGAGGTCGCTGACCACGTCATAGACCGCGACGATGCTCGGGTGGGACAGCAGGCCCGTGTACCGCGCCTCGTCCCTGACCAGCTGAAGCAGCTCAGCGAGCTGCTCGGGCGACCCCGGCTCGGGCAGGCGCAACTCTTTGATCGCCACCGCAAGGTTCAGCTGCTCGTCTCGGGCATCCCAGACAGTGCCGGTCTCACCGGAACCAAGCTGTCCGATGAGCCGGTATCGCGTGCTTATAAGCACTCCGGCCAGCGGATCGACCATTTCGAGAACACTCCACGAGCTCGGCAGGGGCAAAGTCGTCACAGTGGACCACACCGACTCGGCCTGACGAAAGGTCGGTCTACTTAAGCACCAGCACGTTGTAGTAGTCGAGCTGGTCGACGGTCACGTGTAGCCGGCCGTGCCGACAGGAGGTGGCGGGCGTTTTCGAGCCGGCGAAGTCGGGCGACACCATGCTCACCCGCCGCGGGCAGGACGGCAGATCGACCTCGACCGTGAGGCCGCTCTGGGCGATGATGCCCTGTTGGTAGTTGTGGTTGACTAGGTGTAGCGTCCGCGCCCCGGAGCCACGCTGCACTAGCAGGCTCGCCGACACGCTGGCCGCCCCGACCCGGACCGTCGCCGCTCCGATGTCGTTGCTGGCGAACAGGTTCCGGTGCTCCCGGAAGAATTGGCTGTAGGTGCGGTAGAACTCCAGCGTGCCCAGCTGCTCGGCGGTCGGGCTGCCGACGGTGTCCTTGAGGTGCAGGGCGGGGAAGATGCCGTTGGCGTAGGCCTCGGCGCCGAAGATCTGCCAGTAATCCTTCTTCTCCTGCAACGGCAGGTTCAGATAGTTGGTCATCATGTCGTTGGGCCAGTCGATGAACACCACCACCGGAGTGTGCGGGCCCGAGATCTGCGCGCTTTTTTCCTTGAGGTAGCGGTAGTTTGCCTGCAGCGACTTGGCGCCGTTGAGGTGGCCGCCGACGACGGGCACATAGTCCGCGCCTCTGAAGTCCGGGGTCTGCTCGTCGGGATTCCACGGGTACATGCCGACACTGTTGAAGTCTACGAACGGGATCAGGCCGTTGGAGCTGATCAGGATCTGGCGGTGCGCGGTGCGCCACGCGTAGGCGCGCAGCTGGTCGACCAGCTGTTTCCAGTAGCGGCGCAGGTAGGTCGCGGTGAACGAGGTGTCCTGCGCGTACATCCGGTTGGCGGTCACCCTGCCCCACTCGGCGGCCAGCGGATTGGCGTCGGTCATCGGGTTGGTGTTCCAGCCGTTGGCGCGCAGATAGTCGCGGTAGCTGAAGTTGCGGCTCACGATGTTGGCGTCGGTCATCCCGAAGCGCGACTTCCAGTCGGCGTCGGTGTAGTCCGGATACTTTTCGAGCAGGTACTGGTTGAAGTCGGCCAGCGCATAGTCGTCGAAACCCTCGTTGCCGTTGAAGCCCCATTTGAGCCCACCGCTGAAACCGGCGTTCACCTCGTCGAAAGTCACCCCGTCCACGCCGCCGTCGACCTGCAGCTTCGCCCAGCCGAGCAGGTATTGGCGGTAGCGCGGGTTGAACATGTTGCCTCTGCGCGCGACCACCGGAAACCCGAATTCCTCGTGCGGCACGGGATTGCCGTCCGCGTCCCGAGTGGACATGTCGTCATAGATTTCGGGTGTGGCGAAGTCTCCCGGGAAGATGACGCTGGCCGTGCCGCTTCCCATGAAGGAGATTCCTTTTTCGTGGTACCGGCGAACCTGCGCGAAGTCGTAATCGGACGCCTCGTCCCCGTTGGTGGACCACTTCCCGATTGCCCGGATGTTGATGTCCGGGGCCAGCCGGTAGACCTGCGGGTCGCCGGGTTCGCCCACGTCGGACTGGCTGAACCCGAAGATGGTGAAATCGCCCGGCCGCACCCGGCCCACCTGCCCCGGCGCGGGCTGCGCTGGGAAAGCCAGCACCATCGCCACCGCGCACACCAGGCTTGCTCGTCGCAACATGGGAACCCCCCAGATCGGCGCATGTATCGATGTCGATGCTAACCCAAGGCGAGGGGGTTGTTACAGGAGCTTCCGGAAGGCCGATGTTTGTTACATCAATGAATCGTGATCTGCACAGGTGTCGATTTTTTCGGCGGGGCGCGCTACGTTGTTCCGGTAAGTCTCCGGAACGGTCGACGGCCGTGTTCGGAGGAGATGGTGCCGGACACGGGGGACGAAAGACCGGTGACTTTCCTGCATTTGCGCCTCACCCGCGCGACATGTGCCTCCCGTTTCGATGTGCCCATCGGTGATCGCTGTGTGCATCCCACTGCTCGGGAGGTGTCCTGCCTTGCTCGAAAGACATGTGCCCCTTGATGGAAGGGACGTCCGCTACCTGTACGGCGCTGATTGCGGCCCGGATCTGGTCCGGGCTCTCGCCGAGGTGGCCGGCACGGCCGACTCGCTCATATTCGTTGTCGATCGAAACGTTGCCGCGCATGCCGAGCCGATCACGCGGGCGCTGGCCGACACCGTCGCGCTGGCCACCTTCGAGATCGACGCCGGTGAGCGGCAAAAGACACTGACACTGGTCGAAGACATCGTCGAACACGCGATTACGCTTGGCGCCACCAAGAATTCGGCGGTCGTCGGCATGGGCGGCGGCATGGTCGGCAACGCCGCCGGCCTTGCCGCCGCCCTGCTCTACCGGGGCGTGCGGCTGATCCACCTGCCGACGACCCCGGTCGCCGCTTTCGACTCGGTGCTCTCGGTCAAGCAGGCGGTCAACCTGCGCGGCGGCAAGAACCTGTGCGGCACCTATCACGCACCGTCGCTCATCGCGTGCGATCTGCGATGGCTCACCTCCGTACCACATGGTGAGCTTTTGACTGGTCTTGCTGAGATGGCAAAGAACGTCCTGGCCGTGCTGCCGCAGCGGGAAGAGGCCCTCGGCCGGGCTCTGCGCGAACTACCCGATCAGCCGATCCAAGCACTGCTGGAGCTGCTCGACATTGGACGGATCGCCAAGACCCCTTATCTGGACAGCGATCCGCGGGAAAGGCATGAGGCCCTCATCTTCGAATATGGACACACGATGGGCCACGCGGTCGAGTTCGTGTCGGCCGGCACCATGAACCACGGCGAGGCGGTGGCCTGGGGCATGCTCGTGGCCGCCGAGGTGAGCCACGCGCTGGGCCACCTGAGCGTCGATGATCTCGACCGGCACTATCGGGTGGTGAGCTGGCTGCAGCTTCCGCCGGTGGCGGCCGGCCCGGGGCGATTTGACCGTCAGCTGCTGCGGGACACCCTGGCCACCGACAACAAGCGGGGCTACCTGCGCTGCCGCCGCGACGAGGTGCCGATGGTCCTGCTGTCCTCGGTCGGAAAGGCCATAGTGGACAGTTCCGGGCGGCCTCTGGTTCCGGTCCCGCTTGAGCTGGTGATGACCGCCTTCGAGACGGTCGCCGGGCCGTCGGGGCGAGGGCTGGCGCCGCTGGAGAGGGTGGGCTCGGCATGACTGTGGCGCTCTTCGACGACTTCACCGACACGGTGCTGGGCCACCATCCGGACTTCACCGTGGGGCTGGCCAACGCCGCGCCCACGTTAGCCGGCGCTGACCCGGTGCGCCTTTACTGCCCGCCCGGATATCTGGACGAGTGCCCGCTGCGCGATGGCGTGGTCCACCGGCCCACGGTAGGCCGTTCGCCAGGCTCGGTCGGGGTCAAGCTGTCCTACTCCCGCCTGGTCGACCCGGCCAATCTCGCCGCCGCCAGCCGAGACGCCGCGGCCCACGGCGCCAGCGTGTTCATCAACTGCTATCTCGACGAGAACTACGCGGCGTGGCCGGCCGCCCAGACCGGCCTGCGCTATGTCCATTCCCTGCACCGGCCGGGCTACTTCGGGCTGCAGGTCGCCGACCACCTGGGACGGCTGTCCCTGGCCGAGCTGCTGACTGAGATCACGCCCGATGGCCTGTTCGTGGTGCACTCCGCGGCCGGTGAGCGACTGGCATCGGAGTTCATCGACGCCAGCCGGTTGGTGCGCAGCGCCTGGCCGGCCGCGTCCCGCTCGGAGGTGGCGGCCTGGTTCGACGCGGCTGCGGTGCCCACCGACGATGACCCTTACCTGCTATCGATTGGCAGCGCCCGTTCGGACAAGGGCACCGATCTGCTGATGTCGGCTCTGACCGAGTGGCACCGGCTTCGCATCGTCGGGCAGCAGTACCAAGGGATGCAAGCCCATCTGGCCGGCCGGCACCCGCACGCCCGGGTCGAATGGGAGACCGGCTGGATCTCCCGCCAGCGCCTGGGCCAGGCGATCGCCGGCGCGGCCGTCATCGTCTTTCCCTACCAGCCCGAGTTCACCGACTACGGTGGCGCGTCGGGTGCGCTGGCGCAGGCCCTCACCTTCGGCAAGCCGATAATCGTGTCCGAGGTGCTGGCCGACCAGGTGCCGGACTCACCGGCCTGCCGAGTTGTCCCGACCGGGTCAGCGGCCGCGCTGCGCCAGGCGATCGACGATGCGCTGGGTGACCTGCCCGCGCTGCACCAGGCCGCGGGCGAGCTACGCAAATACGTTGAGGAGCACCACACCTACGAGGGGCACCTGGAACGGATCCTGGACCGGTGCGGTTGATGACACAAGCCGCGTCGGTCACCCGCCACTCGGTGGCCGCCCTGACCGCTTTCGGGGCCTTGATCCTGGCCACGTTCTGTTTCGTCACGTCGGAGAACCTGCCGGCCGGGCTGCTGCCGTTCATCGCGGAGGATCTGCATTCGTCACTGTCCGCGGTCGGTCTTCTGGTCACCGGGTACGGGCTGACCGTGGCCGTGGTCTCGGTGCCGCTGACCCGGGCCACCCGCGCGATCCCGCGCCGGGCATTGCTTTCCGGCCTGTTGGCGGTGTTCGTGGCGGCCAGCCTCGGGTCCACGCTGGCCCCCACCATCGAGTGGTTGATGGTCACCCGGGTGGTGAGCGCGCTGACCCACGCGGTGTTCTGGGCGGTGGCCCTGATCACCGCGGCCGGGCTGTTCTCGCCTCAGGTACGCGGCCGGGTCGTCTCGGCCGTGTTCGGGGCGAGCTCGGTCGCCACCGTGCTCGGCGTGCCGGCCGGCACCTGGCTGGGCGAGCGGGCCGGGTGGCGGTCGGCGTTCCTGGTGCTGACCTGCCTCGGGGTGCTGGCCCTGGCTGCCATCGTGACCCTGCTGCCCAACACCCCGGCCGGGCAGGGCCACGCGGAGCACGCGGCCGAGCCGGACCGGCGCCGGTACGCCATCCTGCTCATAGGAACCGGGCTGGCCATCGCCGGCCTGTCCGCGGCGACCACGTACACGGTGCCGTTCCTGTTGCAGGTTTCGCATTTCTCCGGTGACGCGATCGGCCCGCTGCTGTTCCTGCGGGGCCTGGCCGGCATCGCCGCGATGGCCGTAGCCGGGGTTCTGCTGGACCGCAGACCACACCAGGCGCTTGTCGTGCCGACCGCGCTGTTGGCGTTGGCATTGTTCAGCCTTTTCGCGCTGGGCGCCGATCCGATCGTGGCCGCCGTGGCCATGGCCGTGTCCGGCGCGGCCATGTTCATGATGATCGCAGCTCTGGCCAACCGGGTGCTGCAGGTGGCCCCGGGCAGCACGGACATCGCCTCGGCCGGGTTCAGCGCGGTCTTCAACGTCAGCATCGCGGCGGGGGCGGCCATCGGCGCAGTTCTGCTACCGGCGTTGGGCGTGCGCAGCACCGCGCTGGCGGCAGCCATTCTCACCGCCGGGGCAGCCGCGCTGCTGGCACGCTATCCCTGACTCAGGTCGGACACGTTCCGGCCGACCCTTTCCGCCTCGGCCAGGATCGCTTTGCCGTAGCTGCGCCAGATTCCGCGCAGCCGCGGCGTGAGTACCACGAGGTCGACCGACCGATCGGGCAGCGCTGTGCGCACGCCCAGCCCGTGGTGGGTCTGGCCGGGCAGCCGCTTTTCCGCCTCGGCGACGGCCGCCGGGTCGAAGTCGAACAGCGCACATCGCGACAGCGCACCCGGCATCCAGGCGGGAAGCGAAGCGCCGCAACCGAAAACGGCCACGCTCGACCCTTGCGGCAGGTCCCTCGCCGCCTTGTCGATCGTGGCGTCGGCGTGCAGATCGCGGGTCTGCTCTGTCCAGGCCAGCAGCTCGGCGTACCGCTCGTGCAGGGCCAGCGAATCCTGCTGTACCAGCCATTCCCCGGTGGCGAACCAGGCCCAGTTCAGCTCGGTCGCCGGCTCGGGAAACTTGGTGAGCATCCGCATGGCGTTGCGGGTCACCTGATCCGACTTGCCCGAGGGGTCCCGCTCGTGCGGCGACTCGATCGCCCACGCCGCACGCCCGAGGACGAATCTGGTGCCCGCCTTGTACAGCCGCAAGCCCAGGTCGAGGTCCTCGGCGCCCCAGCCGGTGAAGTCTTCGTCGAAGCCGCCCACCCGCCAGAACTGCTCGGCGCGCACCGACAGGTTCACCGTCCAGGACATGATCCAGGGCAGGGGCAGGGCGTGGACGTCGAAGTCCACCATCGCGAACTGGCGATGCCGAGTGTCCTGAAAGGACGGATCGTCCCCATACAACGCCCTCACCTCGTCGGCGCTCAGCGCGGCCACGTTCTGGGCAAGCCCGGGAGTCGGATCGAACGGCCTGTACCCATAGGTGTAGCCAATGACCACCCTCGGCGGGCCGCCTTCGGCGTGCTGATCCAGGTGGCCCTGGACGAAGTCGGGACCGGCGATCGTTCCGGCGTCCAGGAAGGCCAGCACTTCAGCGGTGGCCAGACGCGCCCCGCTGTTGCGGGCCAGGGCCGCACGGGCGCCGCGATCCTCCTGATAGTGGTAGCGCAGCGCCAGACGCGACTCGAAGGAACGCGCCATCTCCGCGGTCGAGTCGCTCGAGCCGTCGTCGGCCACCACCACCTCGAAATGCTGTGCCGCCAACCGTTGCGCGGTCAGCGAGGTCAGCGTTTCGCGAAGCTCGTCGGCCCGGTTATAGGTCGGGATCACCACCGACACCAGCGGCTCAGACATGACCGGCCTCACGGAAGGCCGCCCGGACCAGGTCGCTGGCAGCCGCCGTGTGCAGCGATGGGATCATGTCGTAGTCCAGCGGCCGCCCTGTTCTGTACGACTCGCTGAACGATTCCACCATCGCCTGGAACATGTCCATGCCTGGGAAGTCGATGGTCTCGACGGGTTTTCCGGCCCGCAACACGGTGGCCCGGCACGGTTTCTGGCCGGGGTTGAAGGCGTCCTCCAGCCGCACGACCGCGTCGTCTCCGGCCACCTCCAGCGGTGCCTGCAGCCACGGCAGCCGGAACGTCCCGTCCATCACGCCGAGCCGTTCGCCGGGAAAGGTGAGCACGGCTGCGCAGGTGTGGTCGACGCCGCCGTCGTGAAACGCGACCGCCCGGGCCGCCGTCGGGGCCGCACCGAACAGCAGGCACATCGCGTCCAGCGGGTAACACCCCACGTCAAGCAGTGCTCCGCCCCCCAGTTCCGGGTCGAGCCGGATGTTGGGCGGCGGCCCGATGACGAACCCGATCGCGCCCCGGATCGTGCGCACCTGCCCCACCACACCGTCGTCGAGGAGCCCGCGCAACCACCGGAACTGTTGGTGGTAGCGGTACATGAACCCCTCGGTCAGCAGCACTCCTTGCGCCCGGGCCGCGTCAACTATCCGGCCCGTCTCGCCCGCGTTGAGCGCCATCGGCTTGTCGCACAGCACCGCCTTGCCAGCCTCAGCCGCCCGCACCGCCCACTCCACGTGCATCGAGTTTGGCAGTCCAATATAGACACAGTCGACTTGCGGATCGCTCAGCAGCTCCGCATAGGACCCATAGGCCCGCGGAATCCCCAACCCGGCCGCCACTGCCTCGGCACGCTCCGTGGTGCGGCTGGCGATAGCCACCACCTCGCACCCGGCCGCCTTGCCGATCGCCGGTATCACATGCTCGATGGCGATCGCCGCCGTGCTCAACACGCCCCAGCGGACGTTTGCCCCGTTCACGATCGTCGATTCTACGTGGGCTCCCCCAAGCCCGGTCAAGACAAACCCCGCCGCCTGCCAGTTCCCAGAAAGCATCATGAAGGCTTTCGTGGCGCTGGAAGGGTTTGCTGCCCATATTTCTCTACGCGGCACCGTCGTGGTCGCTCACCGTAACCTCCCGGGCGGCACGAAGGCCCGTGCTCCCACACCGAAACCCCTCACGCGCGACGCGCAACAAGTCATCAACCACCTCCCGATCTCGTGTCTGCCGCGATGGTAGGCCGCTCCGGGGTCGCCGGATGGTCC
>NZ_BONY01000041.1 GCF_016862955.1 Rhizocola hellebori
CCCGGCGCCGCAGGTAGGGAAACTCGTCCCGGTCGCCCACCTCGCTGCGGCCCCCAGGCATCGCGGTGGCGACCAACTCCAACACATCGAGGGCTTCGTCGCACACACTCTCCTCGGGCCGCTGCGCGATCTGGGCGAGGAATCGCGGCAGCAGCGCGCCCGCCTCGGAAACCATGCCGTCGTCAACGACCGACTGTTGCACCTCTCGAAGCGCCGCCACGGCCTGCGGCGCGTAGACAGCCGGGTCGGCGGCGGTGGCGAGCAGGGCGGCCACTTCCTCGCCGCTGCGCCGCAAGGTGCGCACCTGCGCCCACGGCACGGTGTCCAGGCCCGTCATTTCCGTCACGGGCGCGATTATGGCAGAACGCGAAAGAACCTCCGTCAGAGTTTCCTGGGTGGTGGCAGAATGACGGCCTCCTCCTCACCGGGGTTGATCTCGTCGACTATTTCGACCATCACTCCGACCTGCCCACGCTGGATCTGATCACCGCCTCGGTTTCACAATGGCGGCCGGGCCGAAAGTTTGACCTGATCACCTGTGGGCACGGGCTGCACTATGCCGGTGACAAACTCGGCCTGATCTCACGGGCATTTGACCTGGTTGACGCCGAGCGGAAACGATCATCCACAGTAGACGATGGGTCGACCCGTCTTGGGCACCCGCATCGACGATCGCCGTACTATCCTCCTGCATCAGTGACCACCAATGCGGGAGGAAAGTGTGAAACGAACGGCGATCATGCCAGCCATGCTTGTCGACACGTCCGGCCGGCTGCGCATCGCCGATCGCCTCTGGCTTGGTGCCACCTCGGAACAGCGGGACCGGACGTGGCGGATTCTTTCCTGGTCCGGGCCTGCTGTCGTGATGGCGGTGCTGGGGTTCCTTGGCGCTTCGTCGCCGGGCCTGTGGGCCGATGAGCTGGCGACGTGGGCTCTGGCAACTGCCCCGCTCGATGACCTGTTGCGGGTGCTGAAAAACACCGACGCCAGCATCGGCCCGTACTACCTGTTGATGCATGGGTGGATCGAGGTGTTCGGCGACTCGGAGTTGGCCATGCGTGCGCCATCGATTCTGGCGATGACCGGTGCGACCGCGCTGACCGTTGTGTTGGGGAGTCGACTGGCCGGGCGGAGGGTGGGCGTGATCGCCGGGCTGCTCTTCGCGCTCATCCCGGGTGTTTCCCGCTACGCACATGAGGCAAGGCCTTACGCGCTGGCCGTCTTCTTTGCCGCGCTGGCGACGTACCTGCTGATCCGTGTCCTCGATCGCCCTAGCGCGGTCGGGCTGGTGTGCTACGCGCTGGCGGTGCTGCTTCTCGGCCTGGCGCATTTCGTGGCGCTCATGCTGCTTGCCGCTCACGGATTGACGGTGCTTTCCATGCGTCGCAATCTGATCTGGCGTTGGCTGGTGGCCACAGTGGTCGCGGTCGCGGCCATCACCCCGCTGTTGTATATCGGGCTGCGGCAACGAGGCCAGATCTCGTGGATTCCGGAGGTGGACGGCCTGCGCCTGCTCCAGACCCCGGTGGTGTTCACCGGTTCGCTTCTCATCGGTGGCATGCTGCTGGGTCTGGGTTTTCTGGCAATCTCCTGGCGTGTACCGGCACTGGTGTGGACGCTGTGGGCTGTGCTGCCGACGATCGGGCTGGGCCTGGTCTCCCTCGCCGTGCCGATGTGGCTGCCGCGCTACCTGCTGTTTACGCTACCGGCCTGGGCGCTGCTGGCAGCGACGGTGGTGTCACGCCAGCGGATCCTGCGCGGGACGGCCTTCCTGGCGCTCGTGGGGGTTCTGGTGGTCTACGACCACGTTCAGATCCGCGGCGCTGCCGGGCACACACAGGACTCCCGGGCGATCGGCACCGTCCTCAACCAGCATGCGTCGCCCTCCGACGCCGTCATTTACGGCAAGTTCGACGAGGACTTCACTCCCCGTCTGGCAGTGGCGCACTACACCGCTGCCGCCCACCTGCCCAACGACGTGCTAGCCCAGGTGGCGGTGACGGCCAACGGCAACTTCCGAGCGGTCGAATGCGCTGCGGCCGCCGAATGCGCCGGGAGTCCCGATCGGGTCTGGGTCATCCGGCCCGGCAACAGATCTGATGTTCTTGCCGGAATTGGCAAGGACCGGGAGACCCTGCTGAAAGCGGGCTATGTCACGGCGCAGACCTGGAACCTGACCGGCTTCACGATGGCGCTCCTGACCCGCAAAGCACCTCCGGCGGGATAGTCAATCGAACATTGGCAAGTATCGGTCTCATCCGCGTGGCTGGCGGCATAAGTCGGCGATCCTGCCCACGTCGATGTTCAGATCGTGTCGCGGGTCGAGGTGACGATCGCGGGTCGCCCGCCTTGCCGCCCGGCCGGGAGGCGGCGACGACCTGATCCGAAATCTCGCTCAGGCCCGGGTCGCCCGCCACGACCTCCTCGCCGACCGGTCCAATGCCGACCACGCCAAGCACCGTGAGAAGGACAACGAACAACACCAGCGCCATCCGGCTCCGGCTTGACACCTCTCTGCGCGCATACAACACGGCCCCGTCCTCCCCAACCACACGATCCGGTGGCGTCACCGTCGCGCCTTCGGCGTGGCAGCAACAGGAAGTTTGACCGGCAGCTTGGATGGCGAGGTTTGCCTTCGCCGTCAACGTCGGGGCGTGCTGAGCCGACGGTCAGGAGTTACGTCCATGCCCAAGGTATGTCAGGCATACGCGGTCACTGGCCTTGGCTGACATTGACCGCGTGTTGATACGCCACAGTCAGGTGACAGGGCTGCCGGCCGGAACGCGGCGGTGGAGCGAGGTCTTTGGCGATCGTCCCGAGGCCGTAGCGTGCAGTCGTGGGGAGTTCCAGTGCCCAAAGTGGATGATCAACTCGGCCGCGCGACGGCGAGTGGCACAGGGATGGGGATTCCCGCATTCGCGGCAGGTTTCGCTGTCGTCGCGGCGGTGTAGACCGAGCAGGTGTAGCCCCAGTGCGGCTTGAGCCGCCGCATAGCCTTTGAACGCCTCGTTAACTCTCGTGCGGTCCATCTCTCCCTCGCTTACGCTCCGAAGCCACGGTGTCAGCATCGTAGGGATGCCACGCCCGGGGGTAGTAGCCCGCGAGGTCTGGGCGGTCGCGCCAATGTCAAGTAATTCATGTTATCCGATGGCTGCCCGACGGCGCCGTAAGTTGGCACAGGCGTCATTGTTGGGCTCAGCCCACGGTGAACCGATGATGCCCGGACGGCCGCTGGCCGCCGGGCATCAGTACCCTGCCCAATTCGATCGGTCACGAGAATGGGTGGTTGCTCGTCTCGCGACCTGGCGCCGGAGGCGCAAGCAGGGTCACCGCCGCCAGCGGCGTCGGTGGTGGTGCTGTGTCGGAGTTTGTGGGGCACCCTTCATTGACTTGGCGTTGGATGAGGAGGACACCTGCCGCCTATGCCCATGCCCATGCCCATGCCCATGAGCTTGCCCACGGCCGGGGGTTCTCAGACAGCCCGGGTGTGCCAACTTTTCCAGTGAGCCCTACCCGTGGAGCGGTGGCGCAGTCGCTCGCCGCCGATGGTGCTCGTTGCCTGGTCTAGGCGTAACCTCAAGGCAGCACGGTCGCTCCAGAAACCTGGCGGCACATCGGAATTGATCACGATGTAGTCCTGGAGCCACGATGCGACCGCTTCACACCAGCACCCGTGCGCACCCGGCTCATTCGCTCGCCGCAATAGCGGGCGTGCACCGCACCCTATCGATCGGGTCGCCACGTATCCACGCCCGCGTATGGCTAAGGCACGCCCGCTACCACGTGTGGAAGCTTGTCACCGCCGTTGTGCTGGCATTCGGCGGATGGACTGGCTGACACCCGGTACATCGAGCCGGGCGGGCCGACGTTCACCACTTCAAGGGAGCAAGAAAAAATGAGACGCAAGACGCTTGATCTGCTATTCAGCATCGGCGGCGCGGTCATCGCCGGGCTGCTGCTCATCGCCGGCCTGGTTCTGTCGGCCAATGCCAGCTTCGCCACCACCTATGTCGCCGACCAGCTCGGCCAGCAAAACATTGTCTTCAAAACCGCCGACACGCTCACGGATGAGGAAAAGAAGGCACCATGCCTGGTGCAGTTTGCCGGGCTGCAACTGACCACCGGCAAACAGGCCGAGTGTTACGCCAACAATTTCATCGGATTGCACCTCAAGACCACTGCGGATGGCATGACCTATGCCGAGCTTGGTGTCCCGCAAAGTGACCTGCGGGCCAAAGTAGCCGCAGCGCAGGCCGCAAATGATCCAGCACTGACGGGCCTGCAAAAGCAGCTCGCTGATCTGAGCGCCTCACGTGAGACCGTATTCAAAGGAGAGACCCTGCGAGGGCTCTTGCTGACCACCTACGGATTCAGCGAATTTGGCACCAAAGCCGGCCAGGCAGCCACTGTGGCTTTCATTGCAGCGGCGCTGATGCTTCTCTTGTCCCTCGCCGGATTCGTCCACGCGGCCCGAACTCCGGCCACCGAAACCTTTGCCGCACCGCAACCCGCTCAGCCACACGACCGGCAAGCCGCCGCAGTCTGATCACCAATACTGGCTACAGGCATGCCTGAAGCCACCGATGAAACTGCGCCAGGCTGGACGGCCTAGGGCCAGATCAGACCACCCAGCGTAGGGTTGACCGCAAGAAGTACTTCATAGGGGCGCTGCCTGTCGGGCAGCGCCCGGAGTTGCCTCCCGCGCCTGGACCCTGCGGCCAACACGTGCTATGTGCGGCGTTTCATCAGAAACGCTTTGGTCTGCCACCCCACGTGGCGCATAGTCACGCCATCGGCACGGCCCGGATCCAATCCGCGGGCGCGTACCCGGCTGTAACGTGACGGAGTATGCATATCACAAGACTTCCCGGTGGCAGATATTCCGAACACCTGGAAGTTCCGGGATCTGTGGTGTGGCTGGATCTGTGCCGTCCAACCGCGGCCGACTTCTCTTCGGCCGGTTTCCTTCCTGCTCTACGGCCTGCTCGACCATCTGGTGGACGGCCACTTCCTCGCAGTGCAGCAACTTGACGATGGCATCGAACAACTCGAACCGGAAATGCTAAACACGTTGCTGCACAAAGATCTGACCGTTGTGGATGATTCGCGATCCTGTCCACACTGCTGTATATGATCTTCAAGCGCAAGGATTGGCTCTGACTCCACCGTGCAGATCCGACAAACGGAACCGCGTCGTGGCCGCAGGCATTGTCAGTTTCTTTGTTGGCATGACTGGGTGTCTGAGAACCGCCACGACGGGGCAAGACAGAGAGTATGGGCATAGGCATAGGCATCTTCCTCATCGCGCTTGGCGCGATCCTGACCTTCGCCGTCGACTGGAGTATCGAAGGACTCGACCTGAACACGGTCGGCTGGATCCTCATGCTGGTCGGTGTTGGCGGGCTGATCCTGTTCTTCTACTTCTGGAACCGGCGCCGGGTACCCCAAGCCGTTACCGCAATCCGGCAACGCCAAGTCGCCGACGCGCCGCGCACCTACGATGATCCCACCCCGCCGCCTCGGCCCACCGTGAGCGTCATGACGCCGCAGTCGCCAGCGCCGGCCACTATGTTCGTGCCACAGCCGCCGGCACCGGTCACCATGCTCGTGCCGCAGCCACCCCAGGCACCGGTCGCCACCGTGACCGCGACCGCCCCGGTCGTGCTGTCGTCACGGGCACGGCCAGACGGCGACTGAGCACAACCCTCAGACCTCACATGGATCCATCATCGAGGACAGTGATGCCCGGCAGACCCACGCTGCTGGGCATCACCGTGCGTGCTCCAACTATTGGTTAGAAAGCAACGCGCGCAAGACTTCCAGGGAGCCGCTCAGTAGCCGCGAAACGTGCATCTGGGAGATGCCAAGCTGTTTGGCGATTTCCCGCTGGGTGAGGTCATCAACGAACCGCAGGTACAGAATGGACCGTTCCCGGGCGGGCAGCTCAGCCACACACTGGGCCAACGCATGCCGGTCGGGCACCGCTTCCAGACGGCCATCCAGCCCGCCCAGCAGCTCGCCGAGTTCGCCTTCCTCGGCGTTGCCCGCCGGCAGGTTCAGTGACCGGGTTTGGTAGGCAAAGCGGCTGTGCAGACCATCAAAGGTGTCCTTTTCAGACAGTTGCAGGTGGATGGCCAGCTCCGGCACGGTCGGGGTGTGGCCCAGCAGCTGCGTCAAATCCGGGATCGCGCGGCTGGTCTGCAGGTGCAGCTCCTGCATCCGCCGGGTGACGTGCAAACTCCAGCCGCTGTTGCGGAAGTGTCTCTTGACCGCGCCGACAATGCACGGATAGGCGTAGTGGGCAAACGCCACCCCATGCGACTCGTCGAACCGGCCGGCGACCCGGACCAGCTCCAGCATGGCGACCTGCGTCAGATCTTCGGGTTCCATACCCCGCCCGGCGAACGAGCGGGCAATCCGCGTCGCCATCGACATATGCAAGGCGATCAGGTCGTCGCGCTGCCTGGCCAGGTTCTGGTCGGAGGCTGCCAGCTGACGGGCGCTGCTGCGCGTGGGCGACTGTGCCGCCGTGGTTGTTCGTGGTTTGCTACCGGAAACCGGCACAGGAGCAGCGCGGCGTCGTGGCACGGTGGAGCTGATCGGACCCATGATCTTCTCCCTAAAACGGGCACACGGTTAAGGGTGCCGTCAGGGTCCAGAACGACTGCCGTGTACTGCGAAGACTACGCCGATTTGCCCAGCGAAGGTGATCTATCGTGACGGCGGTCACCGCAGCGGGCGCTATTTTGGCGATGCGCTGGGAAGGCCGAAGTATGTCCCAAAGTTCCGCCGCCGCTGTTAGGACCCGATGCCCGGCGGGAATTACCAGACCATGAGAATTCTGGTTTGGCTTCTGGCCTTGGCCCTGGTCGGCTCCGGTCTGGTGTTAACGACGCGCAGGCGCATGTTCTGGGGAATCAGTCTCGTGCTCTTCGGAATGCTGGCCGGCATAGCCGCAGCCAGCACCGCCGCCTAATGGAAGTGCAGCCTGCTTGAGCCGCCCGTCATGCGGGCGAAGGCATGACGTACCAACAGATGCCACCCATCACTTCATCAAGGCGTCGTCAGACGACGGGCTGCCGCTGGTTCATGACCGGAAAGGCACGGATCGCCAACGATTTAGAGCCCGCGTCGGGTAGACGCGGGCCCCTCAACTATTCAGCCGGTCAGGAGGTGACGACCAGGTTGTTCTGCACGCTCGTGACGCCCGCCGCATTCCACGCGGTGTGCTCGGCCTGGCGGTACTCCGCGAAGGTGCGCACGTTGCCGCGAAGGACCAAGTCATGGCCGTTGACATCCACATTGATCGACTGCGGCTCAAGCTGCGCATTGCGCTGCAACGCGGCCATGATCGCGGCCTTCGCCGGAGTCGCCGCGGCCGTCTGGTCGAGAACGATTTCGTTCTTGACTGCGGTGATCCCTCTCAGGTTCGTCATTGCCTTGTGCGCTGCATCGCGCTGGTAGCCCCAGGCGACATGGCCAGAGAGGGTCGCTTTGTGATCACGAACAGCGACCTTGACCGAGCTGGCGGGAACGTCGATGCTCCAATCGAGCATGTGACGGGCGGCTTGGGTGATGTCAGCATCGGTGGCGTCGCCACTCACACCCGGGCTTCGCACTGTCATCTCATCGGAAATAGCCTTCACACCCCGCACCCGCATGGCCGACCGCTTCGCAGCCAGCTTCTCACGCAAGCTTGCGACCTCGCCCGAAAGCTTCACAGCTCCGCCCTCGGAAGTCACCTTGAGATGCCCACCCTGGCAGCTCGGGTCGTACAACAGCTCCTCAGTGACGTTGGCCTGAATGTCCTGGTCAGTTTGGTGCGTTGTCTGCATCATGAGTCCAACCATGGACCTCCGCCCACTAGGCACCAAGGGCAATTGGTACAAAACAAAATAAATATTTGAAAAATTAAAAATTGCTCATATTTATTGTGAAATCATCTCCCTAATACGCGTGCCACGATGCGGGCCTCGGGCTTGACTATCGAAATATGTACGCATTCAGTGTTACCTGTGGCAGCGCGGTCGCGTGTGCAGCATGTGACTGAGGCGGTAGCCGAGGATGAGTTCGAAGGTTTCTACGCGGCGCACTTCGGCGGCACCGTCGCGATGACCTATGGCCTCACCGCGAACATGGACGATGCCCGCGACATCGCCCAGGAAGCGTTCTGCCGGGCCTGGAAACAGTGGCATCACGTATCCGTCTACGACAACCCGGCCAGCTGGGTCAGACGGGTCGCCACCAATCTCGCCTTCTCCCGATGGCGCCACCTTCGCGTGGCGACCGTCCACCTGCTACGGCAGAGGGCGGACGACACCATGATGGCGCCCCCGAGCCTGGATTACGTCACGGTGGTCGCCGGGTTGCGCAAGCTACCGCGTGATCAACGCACAGTTCTCGTGCTCCATCACATGCTCGACCTTCCGGTGAAGGATATCGCCGAACAGCTGGACGTGCCTGTTGGCCGGGTGAAGATGTGGCTGCTTCGCGGCCGTCGCGCCCTCGCCGCCGAAATCGGCGATGCCCTCGGAGCTGAGATGCTGGTGACCGTTGAACCGATGGATCCCGCCATCCAAGATCGCGAAGATGCGAAGCGTACCCGCAAAATTGTCACCAAAGCGGTGGCGTTCGTGCTGGCGTTGCTTGCCTCGGCCATCGTCCTGGGCACGCAGCAACCAAGGCGCGGCCCTCAACCCGTCGAATCCTCAACGCCGCAACCAACACCATCCCACCTGCCCCCGCCGACGGCGGTGAAGCTGCAGCGGCAGGGCAGTCAGATCAACGTGAGCTGGAATGATCCATCCGATGGTCATGCTCAACCGATCGTGGTGGGCGGCCGGCAGAATGAGCCCTCGGCCCGAATGGCCGTCCCCAGCCTCGGGTCCACCGACGTGGTCCTTGTCAGTCTCAACCCGTCGTACACCTATTGCTTCAGCGTCATACTGGCCTACACCGCCGACGACATCAGCGAGTCCGAAGTTGTCTGCATCGAAGGCCAGTCCGGCGATCCTAGGTCTGGCTGAGCATCATCGCCGCCGCACCGGAAGCTGACCGGCCGACACGGCACGCGCGGGCCGTGTAGCACATCGCGTAGAGAGCGAAGATCACCAGCGGGTGGGGGTAGTACGTCTCCTGGATGAGCAGCTGTTCGGAGAGGCTGAGCACACCGAACGACTGGCCGGTCAGAGCGTGGATAAACCAGAACGGGGCGTGCTCGGCGAGCGCGGTGTCGTGCCCGGCCATGAAGTCGACAATGATCGCGATGTCGAGGACGGCCAGCCAGGCCACGAAGCCGGCTAGCACAGCGACCCATTCTCGGCGCCCCTGCGCCATCCGGCCCACGACTAGCAGCACCACGGGCAGCGCGGAAATCCATACCGCAGTGCCTACGGCGAACTCGTCGCGGCCGACGGCGGTGCCCATGCTGGTCAACTGTGTTGCGGATATGGAGAACGGGAGCAGGAACGCCAGCAGGACCGGACCGGCAATGACGCTTCGCCTTCCCCACCACCAGCCGACGGCGCCGGCGATGGTCAGCATGGCCGCCAGGAGCAGCCAGCGCTGCATGGGTGGTCGTCCATAGCCCAGGGCTATGCCCACCACGACAGCTGTCAGCACCAGCACGATCGGCCCGGCGACGATCGCCAGCGCTGTGCCCACGGTGCGCTTGGTCAACCCGATGACCGGCGCGTGCGCCGGGCGCACGAACGTCAGCCCGGCCGCGAAACGCAGCGCGTGCAGCGAGCGGCCTTGTGTGGCAAGGAAATCCAGCTCGGCCAGCCACTCCTGGCGTACCTGGCTGTCGGGCGGGAAACGGCGCGCGGCGCTGTTGACCAGGACCCGGCTGATGGCGGCGATCATGCGGGTTTCACCACCCTGCCGGTCACCGGGGCGGGCGCGGTGCTCTGGTGCAGCTCCGCCAGGCGCTGCCTCGCCTGCTCGGCCCCGTGCGGGGTGAGCAGGTAGTAGCGTCGCACCGGCCTGCCCAACTCGGTCGGGTCCTCCTGCTCCCATTCCGAGCTGACCCAGCCCGCGGCCTGCAGCTTCTGCAAGATCGGATAGATGGTGCCGCTACCCAACCCGGACTGCTCCATCAGATCCACGCCGTAGCGCGCATTGTCCACATCGGACAAGAAGACGGCGAGCACCCTCGCCACGTGAAGAGTCATTCTCACCGCTCCACTCTATCGGTTTTCGACATAGGGTCAAGTGAGGCTGCTGAGAGACGCATCCGGCTACGCCGTATCGATCGCCAGGGCGAAACTCAGCCAGAGGACGGCACCACAGGTTCCGGCTTATAGATCCTTGTCACCTTTCCCGCATAGCCCAGCTCCAACAGGCGTCCACAGCCCGGGCAGACCACCAATTCCGGGGGCCTGTTCTCGACCGACAGGAGGTCGATCAGCTGGCTCAATATTTGGCGATCTTCGTTATCCTCGAGCCCCCACAACAACGTCTGAATTTGCAATATCTCGTGTCGCAAAGGCATAGCAAGCTCGGCAATGTCACTCCTCGCGTTCATTACAGAGGCGGCTGCGAGGTCAAGTCGCGGCCTCATCCTATGAGCCTTTCAATTTGACGGGTACCGGTCAGGCGCTGCGGACCGCTTTCAAGGTGGCGCCACCCGCGCTCGCCGGTCCGTGCTGACTGCCTATGGCATAGTCCTGAGTATGCCGTCGGACGAGCTGCCGGACTGGTTGCCGGCTTGGTGTCTTGACCACCTGGGCGGCGAACCCACGGGTGTGCTGTTCCGGTCGCACCAGGTCTCGATGGTGTTCGGTCTGCGGTTGACCGGTGGCAGGGACGTCGTCATCAAGGCGCGCACCGATGATGGCCGGGCCGCGTCGTGTGTGTGGCGGCGCAGGCTCAGCTGGCCGAGCGCGGGTTCCCGTGCGCGCGGCCGCTCACGCCGGTGGTCAATGTCGGTGTGCTGGCCGTGCACGCAGAGGAATTCCGGCCCAGTGGCGAGGTGTTGCATGGCGACTCGCCGGACATAGCCATGCGCTGCGCGGAGATGTTCGCCCGGCTGATGACCGAACTCGCCGACGTGACCCTCGCGCCGCCGCTGCCGAATCCGCCCTGGGTGCGCTGGGACCACACCGATTCCGGGCTGTGGCCGGCGATCGGCTTTCTCGACCGCCGCGACCAGAGTGTGGTGTCGCAACACATTGTCCAGACGGCTGAGCGGGCCCGGCGGCGGCTGCTGGCCGCCGCATTGCCGTGCGTGCTCGGCCACGCCGACTTCGAGGCACAGAACCTGCGGTGGCATGGCAGTCAGGTGTGGGCCGTACACGACTGGGACAGCCTGGCATGGCAGCCGGAGGCGGCGCTTGTGGGAGCGGCGAGCGGGTCGTTCGCCAGTGCCGGGCCGCCCACGCTGGCACCGATCGAAGGCTCCGAGGCATTCCTGGTGGCATATCAAGACATTCGAGGGCGCTGGTTCGCGGCCGAGGAGCTGGAGATCGCCTGGGCGGCCAGCTTGTGGATGGCGGCGTACAACGCCCGGGAGATGGCGCTGTGCGATGGCCCTCAGGCGGGCGGCGATGCGCTGCGGGCGCAGGCCTCCGAACGTCTCCGCCGGGCTGATGCGTAACACTCTTGGCCAGCGGAACCCCCTACCGGAGTTCCGCCGCCTTTATCGATTTCGGCACGCTGTCAGCACGTGGTCCTTACCTCGCCAGATGCTCTGGTAAACGGCTTGTCACCAGCGGTGCGGCCGGTGGCGATCGTCCGATAGGTGTAGGTCCCCTTGCCGGTGCAGTCGTACCACACGGCGTACCACAACCCATCCCCATACATGGTGCGAGAGACGAGAGCCTCCCAGTAGAAACCGCGCCATCGTTGAAGGTGCACGCTGGCGATGATGTTTCCATTTCCACAGCCGTTGAAGCGCCCGCGACCAACCATTTCGTTGCCCGTTCTGTAAACCTGAACCTCGATACTGTTTGGTGTGCAATCGGCCATCGCGGGCGCGGCGGTCACAGCGTTGAAGCCCGCTGCCGCGAGCACCACGATGAGCCCGACAGCGATTTTCCGGTTGATGCCACGCAAGACGTTGCGCATACCCATTCCTTTCAGTCAGCGATCGAACAAAGTGGACGATGGGCCGGCTAGCAGGTCAGCCGGGCTTCCCGGAAGGTCACGACGGTGACGTCGCGGCGCAGGGTTGAGCGGTAGGTGTTGGTTCCGCTTCCCGTGCACACCCACGAGACGAGACTCGCGCAACCGGCGCACAGGGTGGCCTCGTCCAGAACTTCCCAGCCGGTCCCCTTCCAGCGCGAAAGCTGCAGCTTCCAGGAGCCGGCGCAGCCGGTCCCGATTTCGCCCAGTGCCTGTACCCGGTTTGCGGACCGGTGCGGGGCCTCCAGAATCGTGGTACAGGTAGCCGCTGAGGCCGGGGTCGTGGTGAGGACGAGGTTCACTCCCACCACGGCAAGCACAGCAAGCACCACGGCTGCCAACCGCCGTTTGAGTAACCCGTTCAATGAACTCCTCCATCTCTCCGGCCGACCCGGAGATCGCAGTTGGCCAATGTTGTCAAGCAGCGACTTCATTCCGGTTTCAGGCGCTGTAACCGGTCGCTCTTCGGCAACATCTGGCACCAGGGGACTGTCTTCGAGGCCACCGCCTTCGCGGTGCCGTTTCTGGTGGAGATTCTGGATGCGGCGGCCTGGGCAAGACACAAACGCGGTGCGCGAACAGCCGTTGTGGGTGGCGGCGGCCAGGACAGCTGTTGCCGCAGGCTTGCCCACCTATCTGCGTTTGCTGGCCGAGGACCCGGCTGAGGAGGTGCGAGCGGCTGCGGCGCAAACGATCGGTGCCATTGGCCGGTGGGCGCCCAACAACGACGCGACTTCCGTCTTTGAGGCATGCCGCCGCGGGCGACGACAGCGACGTCGTACGCGCGAGCGTCATCCTCACCCTCGGTGCGCTAGACCCGCATCCATCGAGGTGATCAAACGGCTGCCGTTGGCGGTGGACGACCCGCTCACCTGGATAATCAGCGGGCTGGAACCTCGGTGGGAGCTACAGATCCGGCTGCTCAAAGGATGGATGCGGCACCCGGTCGAAGAGGTACGCAGCAGCGCGGTCTACGCGGCGGAACTGCCCATGCGGAGGTGGCGGCCCGCGGCCGCTTCACTGGTGCGGGCCTTGGCAGGCGCACTGACGGATCCGTCCGTGGACGTGCGCAGGTGGGCGGGCCGGCTCCTGGCCGGTGCCGGGCGTGCGAACGCCACCATCGCCGACGAGCTGTGGAACGCCGTCGAGGGCGCACCGATGGGGAACCACACGCCCGGCGCTTCAGCCCTGATCGCACTCAGCCGCCTGCACGACCCCGGTGCCGATGCCGTCTTAATGAAATGACGGAAACCCGCCTTAGTTAGTAACTGGTCGTTCTGCCATAGCTGATGACGTAATCGGTGGTCGCCGCGTAGCCGTCCGCGTATGAAGTGACATTCGCGTCGTTGAGCATCGGGGTATAGCAACTGTAGGCGGCAAGATTGTTGCTCCACGTGGGATTTACGCAGTTGTACCACGCCCCGTCACTGTTGCGATTCACGTAGGCGTGAGCATTGTAGTCGTTGTAATACGCCACGATGCGGCCCCACACCGTCCGGCATGCCGTGCTGTACCTGAGCTGGATTTGACCCACGATGGTGATGCCGTCGTAGCCCCTGATATTCGCCAACCTCGCGGTGATGACCGACGATGCGCATCCACTCGCGATCGGGTCCTGCCCGTCGTATGTCGCCGCGTTGGCGGTACCTGGCACAAGAACCGCGGTCGCGGCAAAAGCCAGCGTGGCCACGGCCGCCACCAAGATCCTGCTTCGGATGAGTCGTCGACCGACCCACTTTCGGACCATAGGAATCACTCCTCACGCTTTGGATCCGCTTTCCTGGCCGAACAAAGAAGTGGAGACTTCTGTGGCGTCAGCATCCAACAGGGTGGAGAGTCACGACAAGGCGCTTCGGGTGCAACCGAATGGCACGTGTAGCACGATCACCCCGACGCCCGGCCAGGTCAACGCCAAACTTCACGAGCTCTGATCTTTCTGGTACGGGGAACGCCCCCACAAAATGGCCTGGGCCGCCTACGATGCATCGGTGGCACGCAACACACCTATACCTCCGCCGACCCAACCGCTGACCGATGAGCATGTGGTGTTGCGGCGGCGGCAAGAAGACGACCTCGACGCGATGGTGGCCGCCAGCCACGACCCCGAAACGCTGCGCTGGCTTGACGATCCGCCGATGGACGACGAGATCCGCCGCACCACACTCAGCCGTGCCGACGAGGCGTGGCGCAGCGGCAGGGCGGCACCGATGACAATCGCCGACGCGGCCACCGGCCGGGCGGTCGGCACGATTAACCTCACATTCCGTGAGGAGCAGGTGGCTTCGCTTGCGTACAGCGTCTTTCCCGCCTACCGAGGTCAGGGAATCGCGCCGCGAGCCGTGCAGCTGATGTCCGAGTGGGCACTGGGCGAGCTCGGCGTGACACAGCTGCTTCTGGAGGCGGATGCGGACAACGCCGCCTCCATCCGGGTGGCGGAGAAATGCGGATTTCAAGCGACCGGGAAGACGCCGGTCACCGACGCCGACGGCACCGTGCGCCACCGGCTGGTGTTCTCCCTTACCCCGCTGATGTGACGTCGCCGGCTCTCGGGCTCCCGTGTCCGGTCACTCTCCGATGAAGCTCACTGTTTCTGTCATGTCTGCGCGCCCTGTCCGTACCCAAGGAACGCCTTCCTTTTCGAATCCCACCGAGACACCGCAGTACAGCAAGAGCCCGTCATGTGCTCCGACTATCTGGCTGACTGTCTTTCTGTACATCGTCCACATCACCTGAGGGCAGCTGTGCAACCCTTCCGCCCTCAGCAACAGCATTACCGTCTGCAAATACATCCCTGCATCCCCCCACTGCCCGGGCCCCATCGTCCGGTCGAGGTAGCAGAACACTACGACCGGCGCACCGAACGCCTCCGAGTTCAAGGCGGCGATCTTCATGGGCCGCGCGGGGTCGTCTCGCTCGATTCCCAGCGCTTTGTACCGCTGGACAGCCGCAGCGGAAAACCGGTCCAGATAAGGCGAGACCAGGTCGGCCGGGTACATCGGATACTCCCGCTCATCACCCGGGTCTCCTGCCAGCGCCCTGGCCGTCGCGCGTCGCTTCAGCTCGGCCAACGGCTCACCTGTCACGACAAACACATGCCACGGCTGCAGATTCCCACTCGACGGAGCCCGCGTCGCTGCGGTCAGCACCCGCCCGAGCACGTCCTTGGGCACCGGCTCACCGCTGAACGCTCTTACCGCCCGGCGACTGTCCACCGCCTCATACACATCCACGCCCGCCATCTTCTCCCCGAACGCTTCACCAAATCTGCACCGATCCCGTGATGCCTTGCCTACCATCGCCGTTGACGGCGCCCTCCAAAGAAGAAGTGACAGCTCACAGCGGGGAGATGCGATGCGCAGAGTCCTGGCCTACACGACGATTCTGATCGTCATGAGCGCATGCGCGCTAGGCGAGCTATGGGCCGACTATGGCGATCCGGTCGACATGAAGCCTGCCGATCTCATAGGAACCTGGACCAGCGGCACAGACAGGTCAATCGTCTTCGGCGAAGATGGCACCTTCACCGCATCCAACCTTCCTTATGAAGCCTTCGACGACTTCGTCCCTGACGATTTCGACCCAACCAGCCAGATCGACGGTTCGGGGACGTGGGCACTGGAGTCGCCCGGGACAGTGGCACTGTCGTTCCTCCGCCTGGCCGGAAGCGACATCAGATCAGCCGGTCCGAGTCCCAATGCGCTGCGCCAAGACGACATCGTTTATCTCGTCTTCTTCTATGTCGGCACCGGAGGCAACAGCTGGACCGCCTACCTCAAGTAGCCAAGCATCCATTCGGCCATCGCGGCGGCGCGACGCGACCACGGCCTACGATCAGCCGCGCTCGCCCTGCGGTCTTGAGAAATCGATCAGCAGGTCCCATACCCGGTCCAGGGCCAGATCCGGGGTGTCCGGCGGCTCGTCACCGTTGTTGAGCGCCTTGGCAATGGTTTGTGCTAGTTGCGCACGGCTCGGCGAGACTCGCTGCATCGCTTGCACCAGTGTGCCTTTGGTGTTCAGACACGGGAGCACAGCCAGCCATTCGCCGATCGGGCCGGGCAGTGGGCCTGCGATGGTCGGCCAGCGGCGCTGCACTTCGTCGTTGAGCTGTGGCAGCTGCTCGATGCCGAGCCAGGTCGGATCGTAGGCGCCGAAGGCGAGGTGACCGACCCGGGCCACCACGGTGGCGCCCAAGCACATCGGGCAGGGGTGCAGTGTGGTGTAGAGCCGGGTGCGCCGGGCAAGCTCCTTGTCGTCGGGCATAGCGGCGAGTGCTTCCATCTCGGCATGGGCGAGCAGCCCGCGCGGTGCCGCCGTGGCGAAGCGCTGGTTGCGGCCACTACCCAGGACGGTGCCCGCGTCGTCGGTGACGACTGCGCCGACCGCCACTCCACCGTCGCGGTACGACTTCCAGGCCATCGCGATCGCATGCTGCCACGGCAGTTCAAGCGCCGACCACGCACGATGCGCAGTGAGTTCCGACATGCCGCGATCTTCGCACGGGCCTATTACGGCGGCTAGGATTCGCCCGTGGGTGATCTCTCCAAGCAGCCTCGCAGCGTCGAGATTGATTTTGGTGCGGGACCGGCGGTGCTCAACGCTGGGATCAAGGTCCTCGATTTGCGCGCGGGCAGGCACGGCATCGTGCCGGCCGACGGTCCGGTCAGGTGGGATGGGCTTGATGCGTTGCCGCAGCTGCTCACGGTGATGTGGGCTGGTCCCGGCCGCGGGATCGTCGAGGCTGTCGCGGCGCATCCGGGCATCAGGTTCCTGTACTGGTCTGATGCCGAAGGCGACATCGACCTCAGGGCGACGAGGCTGGGCACGGTGTGCGTCGACGGTCTGAAGCTGCGCAGTGTGCGCCTGCCAGCCTGCATCGAGTCGCTGTCGCTCGGGAGTGCGCGTGCGAATTTCGGTGCGGCGCCGCCCACCGCCACGGTGAGCGGGACGCTTCGCATCGACGCCCCGGATGCCGGTCATCGGCTGGATCTGCGGCTGTTCCACTATGGTGCCGACGTCGTCATTCCGCAGGGCGTGCGACGCGCGTCGAGTCTGTGGGTGTGGGTCGGCGGGGAGATCTCCGCGGCGGTGCTTTCTACGCTGACCGATCTGGAGACACTGACGATCACCTTCGATCATGCTCCGGGCACCATTACCGATCTCGAGGCCCTGGGAAGGCTCACCACACTGCGCAGTCTGCAGCTCGACGAGGCCTACGGCTTGACGGTGGAAGAACTCCCGGAGCTGCCGGCCCTTCAAACGCTGGAACTCAACGGCACCAGACGCACCACGGCGGCCGCGGTCAAGGCCCGATATCGCGGCAGTGCCGTCGGCGTTCGCGTGTCGGGTGCCAAGACCGATGAATGGCTTGCGCTACATATGGACAACCCCTTCCGCGATTGGATCGAAGATTCGAAAGGTTTCGGAAAGGCTGCCTGCTTGGCATACAACCGTGCACGGCAGGCAGCCGACGCGGAGCGCGCCTTGCGCGGGCTCGTCGCTGACCTCAACACCCTCCACGACAAGTACGAGATGATCGACACTCTTAGGCGCGAACAGGCTTGGGATGCCTACTGCGGCCTGGCTCGACAGCTCGAGGTGCCCGCTGAGCAGGCTGAAAGCTGGTTCGACGACGAGCGAAGATTTTAAAGAATCCGTCTTACAATGCTGCCGGGTTCATGTGAGATGCGCCTTCTGATCGCGGCGATGGCGGTGACCGCCGTCAAGACCCACAGCAGCGGTCCCCACGCCATGACGGCTGGGACCGTGAGATATCCGGTCCAGCCAAGGCTCACCACCATCGCGGCGGCGTGTCGCCAGGTGAGTTGCGTCGCCCGCAGCAGGTGAAACGCAGCGTAGGCGCAGGGCAGCAGCGACAGCATGGCCACCAGCACGGCCGTCCGGGCGGGGGTGGGCCAGGTGCTGGACCAGTTGTTGCTATAGACGCCCACGGCCACACCGAGCGTGAAGTAGGTCGCCGCGCCTATGAGAGATGCCGTGAGCGAAGGACGGCCAAGGAGCAGCCCCAGCAACCCGAGAGCCGTCACGGTGGCAATCGAAGCGCTTGGCCAGGCACCATCGAGCGTCAGCGTGAGGAACAGCGTGTAGCCGGCGCCGCCGCCGAGTGCCAGCCCTGAAGCTCGCGAAGCCGTGCCTGACTGCCTGGACAGCCAGGAAAGCATGGCGATCACGACACAGGTCGCCGTGACGACGTGCGCCAGCCTGCCAAATCGGGCCGCGGTCACATAATCGAGCCCGATCTGCCAGTTCACCGCGTCGATCGGCCCGAACCAAGCTGCCGGCACGGCCAGCAGCAGCGCGGCATAAAGATATGGCCGCCCGCGCCGCAGGGCCAGCGTCATCATCGCCAGAACACCCACTGCCACAACGATTCCGACGCGGGTCAGCACCGGCTGGTAGTAGCCCGGCAACGCTGGTTTGATCGGTGCGCACGTGACCGCGATGGCGGCGGCACTGGCCACGATGTTGAGCCGCTGCTCAGCCGTTGGCTTGAGCATGCCGCCGCAGGTGATGAGCCCCAACACGATCAGCGGGACGACTATCCATAGTGGAGGCCGCTCGGCGCTGGTCGACAGCGCGGCGAACGGGGCTATCGCGGTTATCGCGACGGCCATGGCGACGGCGAACCTCCTCGCCACCATGGCTGCCAGCACCCAGGCCGCATAGACCGCCGGGCCGACTGTCGGGATGAGCGGCTCCACCTGCCACCACACGAACGCCGAAATCCCGGCGGCGATGGCCAGCGCCCAAGGGGCCGCGATCGCGAGCCCAGCATCGAAGTCGGCGGTGACGCCCACCCGCCGCCGAGTCGCGTGGATGAGCAGATCAATGGCGTCGCGAAGCGTGGGGTAACGCTGGCCGGGGCGCGCTTCATCGAGCAGCGTCGACACGATCTCGTCCCCGCGCTCGGCCCGGTAGCCCGGCGGATAGGCCAGCAGCAGACGCCGACAGCGCCGCTCGAGTGGTGTCATGCGGGCCGCTGCTTAAGCCGAGCTGTCGCGGCCGCCGCGTTGTGGCTCAGCCGGCGAGCTTCATCCTCAAGCGCCGTGACGCCGTCATCCGTTAGTTCATAGAACCTGCGGAATCGTCCATCCACGATCTCCTCGTCCCCCACGGAGATGAGGCCCTGCTCGGTGAGCCGGTCCAAGGCGCCATAGAGCGTGCCTGGCCGCAGCTTCACGCGCCCGCTGGACAGCTCGGACACCTCCTGCATCACGCCATAGCCATGCTTAGGCCCGGCAGCCAGAGCGGTGAGGATCAGGAACGTCGGTTCTTGCATCCCCATATCGTACGGTCGCCGATATATAACGGCAATCTCTTGACAGCTATAGTACGTCTGCCGTTATATATCGCTATGCTGCTCGCACTGGCCGTCGGTCTCATCACCGCCATTGCCGTTCCCGTCACTCAACCCGGAATCGGCTGGCTCATCGGCTTCCTCGCCGTCGCCGCGCTGGTATTCCGCCGCCGCCGCAGCTGGTGGCTGATCCCTGCGCTGCTCCTTGCCCTGCTCGCACTGTGGCGCTCGGCTGGCTGGATATTCAGCCTGGCCATGATCGCGGCCTTCGGCCTGCTGGCCGTGACCGTCCGCAACGGACGGTCGCATCGGGAGATATGGAGCGCCCTGCCGCTGTGGCTCACCGCTGGGCTGAGGGCGGTGCCGGATGCCACCCGGGCGCTCGCATCCTCCGGTCACCGGGTGGGCCGGATGATGCGGGGCATCATCATCGGCATAGCGCTGCTAGGCGTGTTCGGCTGGCTGCTCGCCTCGGCCGACCATGTCTTCGCCGGCTATCTCCACGACCTCAAGCCCGACGTCACGCTGGGACGGCTCGCTGGCGGAGCCTTCGTCTTCCTCGTCACGGTCGTGGTCTGCGTGGGAATTCAGGCACCCGATCCGGCCGAGACCACTGCGGCCGAGCGCGCGCCGTGGCGGCTCTCGGACTGGGCCATCCCGCTGGGCTTGCTCAACACATTGTTCGTTGCCTTCTGCATCGTTCAATTCACCGTCCTGTTTGGAGGGCACTACTATGTGCATGACAACGGCCCTACCTATGCGCAGTATGCGCGCAGCGGCTTTCTTCAGCTCGGGCTCGTCACCCTGCTCACGCTCCTCGTGGTGGCCGTCATCATCAGCCGCCTCGACCCACGGCACCTTTGGCACGCAAGGATTCTCGGTGGAGTGTTGTGCTGCCTCACCCTGGTTGTCGTGCTATCCGCGCTGAGACGCATGCAGGTTTACACCCAGGCATTCGGCTTCACCCGAAGCCGCCTCCTGTCAACCGCGCTCATCGTCTGGCTCGCGCTCATCCTGATCGCCGTGGTCGCGGTCGGCTTCAATCGCTGGCGGCCGCTGTTGGCCCGCCTCGTTCTGGGCACGGGAGTGCTTGTGCTGTTCGGTCTGCTGGCGATCAACCCGGATCGCTACATCGCCGAGACCGTCATCGGCCGCTACGAGCACGATGGGCACCTCGACGCGCCGTACCTCACCAGCCTGTCGCCCGATGCGCTTTTTGAGCTCGACCGGCTACCGGAACCCAAACGGTCCTGCATCGCCTCACGCATCCTTTCCACAAGACATGATTCTTGGTACGCATTCAGCCCGCCCCGCGCCGCAGCACGCACACTCTCCATCAGCCGAGCAGCGGACTTCGACTGCGCGCGCTACTTGGCTGTGGGCTACCGCTACGAGGGCAACTGGG
The DNA here is from genome assembly GCF_016862955.1 of Rhizocola hellebori. Taxonomy (GTDB): domain Bacteria; phylum Actinomycetota; class Actinomycetes; order Mycobacteriales; family Micromonosporaceae; genus Rhizocola; species Rhizocola hellebori. Next base: position 20,844 of record NZ_BONY01000041.1, read on the forward strand.
TCGATCCAAAGTGAGCATCGCCGGCCGCGACGTTGGTCACCGATTTCCTCGGCCCAATCGCGGGCAGTTGTGCTCGCGGGTCCACTGCAGCGCCTTTTCCACCGCTTCCGCGACATCCTGAACACCGGGCTCGCACGCCTGATGGCATTTGGTGCATTTGACACTCACGCTGGTCGCGTCGATCGCCATGGCTTTGTCGCTGAACAGGAATCGCAGATCCAGCCCGTCTTGCGCGGTCTGGAGCGTGGCCAGGCGAGCACGGCGCAGGCCGACGGTGCCGGGCCGCTCCCGGTGCACCGGCGGGACGAGGAAGCGGGGGCGGTTGAACCCGTTGACATAGACCTGCAGCGCGTACAAGGCCACCCCGACACCCACCACCCAGGTAAAGTTTCTCACGTCAACCGCGGCGACGATCACTCCTATGTAGATCCAGGTGATCGGCAGCAGACCGGTCAAATAGCTACGGTCGTGTATCAGGTACAGCGCCCTGAAGCCCAACCGCGAAGTCCAGGTCACCTCACCCCGCCAGACCCGGGGCACCTGCCACCACTTCCACCCCAGCCAGCCCACCGCGCCGAGCATCAGGATGCCTATCACTGGTTCCACATCTACCCCTCCCGAGTCCGATCGCCACCTTAACGAGACGACGCAACGGAAGGGGTCGACCCTTGTCGCGGATGCAGCGCCGCCCCGCGCAAAACGCGGGGCGGCTGTGTCCGTGAAGCGGCTACGGGGTCCAAGGGGCGGCGATCGCCCAGCTCACGTCGTCGCGCCAGAGGTTGGCGGAGTCGGTGGCCGCGGTGCCGCCGTTGAGGGAGATGTAGAGGTTGTTGTTGAAGTGGCGCACGTAGCGAGCGGGGAAGTTGGACGACCAGAATGAGTTGCCCTGGCCGTTCTGGCCGGCCTGGGCACAGAAGGTGGCATCGGAGGCGAAAAGGGCGGTGCCGTTGTTGCTGTGCATGAACAGCTGGAAGTTCTGATGCCGCAGGAAGTTGCCCGGGGTGTTGCGGGACTCGAACGAGCGGCAGGAGCTGTTGGCCAAGCCGGCCCGCACGATCCAGGTCGCGTTGGCTTTGGCTGTGGCTGAGCTGGACGCGGTGACGACCTGCGTGGTCACGGTCGCGCCCGAGTGGCTGAGGTAGCGGGTGGTGCAGCAGGCCGTGGTGGCCCGTAGCGAGATGGTCGAGCCGACCGCCGGCCCGGCATTGGGCAATGACGAGGGTTGGTATCCGGCAGCGACGATGTTGGCCTGGACGGCGTTCTCGGTGGCGTCCGACGGGTACCCGGCGGTCATCGCGCCCTCGTAGAAGGTGCCTGTGGCGCCGACGCTGTTGTCTCCGCCGATGCCCAGGATGATGGCGCCTTCCTTGCGCATGGGGTTATAGCCGGCGACGTTCGGGCGTGCGCCGTTGTAGAAAGTCGACAGGTTGCCCGACTGCGCGTTGCCGCCACGGATGGCCCAGTGGTTCGGTTCCCCCTTGACGATGGCGGTCAGGAACCGGTGGCTGATGCTCGGGTCGGCGGTGTTCTGGCGCGGGTTGGCACCCGAGAACAGGCCGTTTTCGAGGTCGGCCATGATCCACGGGCCGTTGCCGGAGCCGAAGCCCCACACCGTGTTGTTGCCGAAGTAGATCGCTTCCATCCGCCCGTTGCCGTTGTCGAGGCTGTTGGTCTCGGCGTTGCCATAGTCAAAACAGCAGCCGTTGTTGAAGTGCTGGCCGTTGAAGATGGCGTACATGCCCTCCGGCTGGTCGCCTGTGGCGATGCCGTTGGTGGAGTTGTCGCGGTATCCGGTGCCGGGTGCGATGAAGACGCCGTAGGCTCTGTTGCCGTTCAAGGTGACCGGCGCCGCGACGGCGTTGGCCAGGCTGTCGTTCCCGCCCGGAGCCGGGCCCGGGAACCCACCCGGCGGCGCCTGGGTCAGGTGGTTACCGCGTCCTGATTGGTCATAGATGATGGAGATAAGGCAGCTTGTGTTGGCGCAGAACGAGTCCTGCGCCGCAGCGTTGGCGACGCCGCTCGCGGCCAGAACGCCGATGTTTTGGGTGGCGTTGTCCGACGCTCGCCGGACCTGGTAAAGCGAACCGGAGTAAGAGCTGAGAAGCGCCCTGGTGGTGCTGTGCGCGGCCACGCAGGGCGTCCCTCCGGCCGCGTAGATGTCGCAGGGTCCCGTTGGGGCCGCAACTGAGGTGCCGACGCCCACGAGGACACTCGTGACCAGGGTGCCGACGGCGGTGACCGCCAGGATGGTGGTGCGTAGGCGTTGATAGCGCAGCGGTGATGCCATGGTCGACCTTCTTCCTGTGCGTAGGGCGGCTCGGTCGGACCGTCGCCGGGCACGAATCCACCGGCGCGTCGACCGGGCGGCCCGCAGGCAAAGCCAACTCATCCGTCAACACGGGGGACCTGACGGCGCAAAACATCAATGAATGAACGACCGGCGACCGAACCTCTTTCCATTAAGGGACAAACGAGTCCGTCTATGTTAGCGCTAACATAGACGAAACAATCGCCGCCCACAATGGCCCGAGTCGCCTACCGCGGCCCAGCATCCGTCGCTGCCGCTGGAAGGCCGCCAACGCGAAAGTCAGGGCCCATGGCGGATCCTGCTGACAAGGGTGTCGTCAGGACGGGCGTGGGCTACCGGCAGCACCTCGGTGACCAGTGGACGCAGTTCGGCGCGGTTCTCCTCGACGCGCATGATCATCAGAGCTGCGCGGCCTTGCCAGCTGCGCCGGGCCTGACGGTCGTTGCGCTGCTCACCGGACGGCCGTTCCGGCGGTATGAGACCGAGCAGGTCGAGCACCTCATCGAGGCAGCTGTCATAACGCTCGAACCGATTCTCGTCCACCATCGAACTCCACTGTTGGCAGGGCCACCACTCAAACCCGTGATCCGTTGCGGCGCAACCATCTTGGTTGGTTCTCCGATGGCCGGTATGATGGCCGGTGGCGTGCGTCCGCGCCGAACCTCCGGCGACCCGCCCCAGCCGGGTCACCTCAGGAGGCAAAGGGAGGTCCACCTCTCGGCCGGGTTTATTGTCGATCGTGTGGCCGCCGCACCGGTCGCTGGGGGATCTGCGACGGCACGCAGGAGACGACTATGACCAAGAAGGCCGATTTCAAACAGCGCGTGCGCGCCCGAATGATCAAGACAGGCGAGTCCTATGCGACCGCCCGCAGCCATCTCGTTGCCGGGCAGGCGGGTCTTCCGGCCGCCTCAGCGATGCTGGCAGCTCTGCACGTGAGCAATGGTGATTGCACGGACCTGCCGGGGACAGGGCTGGCGTCCCAGGTGGTGTACTGGCGTGACTCGCTGCACGAGGGGCCGGTGCCAGCGGTAGGCCCCGAGGAGCTTCGCCAGATCAGAGCCGCCTTTCTGGTGGGGGCGCGGGTGGACGACCGCGCGGAGGGCATGGAAATGTTCGCCGAGCGCGACCGCGTTCTGGCGGCCAACCGCGGCGGCGAGTACGTGCTGTGGTTTGAGGCGGATCTGTATGACCAGCTGCAGATCATTCAGATTCTCGCTCGGCTCGCCGGCCTCGGGGTGCCGGCACAACGGATCACCCTGATCTGCATCGGGGAACATCCCAGCATCGCCCGCTTCGGCGGTCTGGGCGAGCTGACCGCCGAGCAGCTACGCGAGCTGCCAGCCACGAACGCACGCATCCAGCTGACCGGTGCCGCGTTGCGGCTGGCAACCGACGCATGGGCCGCATTCTGCGCGCCGACACCCGAAGGCCTGCGCGCCATCGCCGAGAGCCGGTCAAGGGAGCTGCGGTTTCTGGGCGAGGCGTTCGACCGCCTCAGCAGGGAGTACCCGTCGGCTCGCGACGGGTTGTCGCTGACCGAAAGGCGTATCCTGGCCGCGGTCGCCGACGGCGCAGGCAACGCCGGTGCGGCGTTCGTTCGCGCCGCCGCAAGGGAAACGCGCCCCTACCTTGGGGACTCGTGGTGCTTCGCCATGATGGAACGCATGGCGCAGGCCAAAGTCCCGCTCCTTCACACCGAGCCGCCGCAACCACCGGTTGGTCGCGAAACCAGCCTGCGCCTGACAGAAGCAGGAGCACAGGTGCTCGCCGGCACGGCCGACCACGTCACGCTCAACGGCGTCGACCGGTGGATCGGCGGGGTGCACCTGCAAGGCCACCAAATACCTTGGCGCTGGGACGATGCCACCGAAACCATCACCAGCACTCGAAAGCCCGGTGTCTGAAGCCCGTCAACACCGTCTTGGAGCTGTGGCGAGACGGTGTTGACGGGCAAGCCAGTCATCGAATTCGTTTCCCGAGGCTAGTTTGTGTCGTACTTCCAGCCCGAGCAGGTGTCGACCACAGGCCACCACTTGTCATCGACGCAGACCCTGTACTGGATGGCGAAATGGCCCGAGTCCAGGTTCTTGCCCCACGTGGTGGTGCAGCCACCGTCGTTGTAGAACGTCTTCTGATCGGCGACCGTGCCGTCTTGGATCGTGATGTACTCGATGTAGACCTCGTGGTTGTCGCACTTGGCATCGTAGAGATCGAACCACGCGTGACCGCCGTGTGAAGCGGCGCTGCGGTTGAACCAGGCCTCGCCGGCCCGGGTCTTGTCCGTGTAAGTGACAGCGTTGGAGCTCGCGGCGAAAGCCGCCTCACCTGAGCCGAGCAAGGCCATGATGGCCAATGCGGCCACCGCACAAACCCGTGTCAATGCGTTTCTCACAACCATGTCACCTCAACGATTCTGTACGCCTGGGGCCACACGTATCGGGCCACAGCCCGCCGCTCACGCAGGCCCGGTAAGTGATGCTGTCCCCTGTTTCATTGAGGTTGAAGCCACGGGTGGTGCCGCAACCACCATCGTTCTTGAGGCCGTAGGTGTGATCGAGATGCCCACTCCACGAGACGGTGATGGAGACGTACACAAAGTGGCCATCGCACTTGGCGTCGTAGAGGTCGATCCAAGGCAGGTCGGCATGAGTGCCCGCGACGGGCCGGTTGTACCAGGCCTCACCCGCCCGGCTTCCGTCGGTATTGACGACGGAGTAGGAGCTCGCGGCTTGCGCCGCGCTTGGGATGAGGACAGCCAGCCCCAATGCTGCTGCCCCAACCGCTGCGCCCCGTAATGCGCTTCGCATGCGGTTCAACGAATCTGGTTCCTTTCAAGGGGTAGTAAGAATTCGAATTATGGCATGGGAGGTTCAACGCCATGGGGCGAAGTGACTAGTGCTCAGAATCACGGTATCCAAAGTAGACACAGTTTCCCCGGCGGCGAGAAGCGCAGCATGCCTGGGACGCGGGTATGCCGCGTCCCAGGCTGGGATGGTTGTCGTGGTTAGACGGAGCAGCCGACGCTCACCACCTGGGTGAGCACACCAACCTCGTGACGCACGCCGAAATCATCGATGCCGATGAGGAAGGCAAAGCCTTGATACCCGAGGCCCAGGGCGCAAGGCACCGGGTTCGAGTTGCACGGAAGGTAGAAGGTCGACGGAGCCTCACAGGCGTTGTCGCCACCGGGCACCACACTCAGGTAGCCGCCGCGGTAGCTGAACAGTCGCATCTCCGTACGCAATAGCAATGGAATGCCGTTGTAGCACTCGATTGACATACTAAAGTAGACACTGTTCCCACCGACCGGGTTGCCGATGTAGTAGTAGCAGACAATGGCGGTCGCTTCGGTTTGCGCACTGTCGAGGCCGACGGCGGCCTTCTTCGGCAGCACAAGCTTTCCAGCCGGCTTACGCGCGTTGATCTCGTCGAGGTCCGGGGCGCCGGCCCGCTCGGTCACGGTGATGGCCGTACCGGCCGTCTCGGGCTTGCTCACGGCTTGCTGGCTGGCGCTGGCCGGAGTCGTGAAGGCAAGCACGGTGGCGAACGTGGCGAGCACCATCGCGCCACCACGCATCAGGCCACTCAGGGTTCCTGTCATCGTTCCTCCTCGCTGGTTCGGCCCAGCCCGATGTGGGCCAATGCCGACCGCTGGGTTTCAGCGGCCAGACCCAAAGGTAGAAACATAGGCAGTTGTCACCATCAGTAGATCTACGCAACTTTCCTACCTATATCGCGCCCCGGTTCACCACACCGCTGGTCAGCGTGCCCTGACGTTGTCGGCCGCGGCACAAGGCCTGGATGGTGGTTATTCTCGGTTGCCTGGCTGTCGGCTGAGAGGTGCTGTGGTGAAGGGTGAGTTCCGGTTAGCGCGGCAGACTTCCAGTTGGGCGCAGTTCGCCCTCGTTGAGGTCGATGTCGTGCCGGCCGGCCGTGACGGTATGACGCTTGCCGATGATCGAACTGTTGCAGCGGTTGGACAGGCGGCAACGATCGCGGCATGGGTCGCGTTGGGTACGTTGCCAGGGAGCAACCACATTACGATCGCCTCAATCCTGACATCATCGGTGGACACCAACTGCAGCGACGTTTTCGAAGCGACGTTGAAAGCCGTGTGGTGTGCGTATGGCATGCCCGATCACGATGTGAGCCTGCGCCACCCGTGGCTGGCGGAGCAGGTGTTTGCCGAGTTGCGCGGCCGGACGCTCCTAGGGGTGACCGCAGGTCGCTACTGGTTCAAAGGCCGCCTATTTGGCGAAGTAAACATTTGGCTGCACTTCGCATACCAGGCCCCGATCCGGCTCGACGTGGACCCCCTCGGCGCGACGATGGCGATGACCAGAGACGCTCCATACCAAACCCGCGCCGCAGGCAGCTCTGGCGAGTTACGAGTCGGCCCCGCGCAACCGCCGGATCCTCTGGCAACCATTGTCGGGGGTCAATTGTTGTCCAGCACGGTGTTGGCAGCGCCGACCACGCCACCAGATCGTTATGGCGCGATCATGCTTAGTCTGACGACCGGCCAGGTTTTGATCGGCGTGGACGGCGACCGTTTGGTGGTTCACCCTTGCCCGACACGTTGATGGTGCGGGTTCAGGCGACCTCGTAGGCGATGCGCACGCGGTCCAGGTGGGTTTGTTGGAGATCCTCGTCGGGCACGAGGAAGGCGATGCGCACACATTCACCCCAGGCGGTGCCCTGCTCGGCTTCCACCTGCAGGAGCGGACGCAGCTGCGGGTGCGGCGGGTAGTAGCCGTCGCCGAGCCATCCCAGGACTTGGTGCGGGGTGTGTGGCACGAGGTCGCTGATCCGCGAGAGCACATCCAGCGTCCCGAGCGGGTCGGCTGTCATGCTGCTGGACAGCTCGCCGGCCCCCATTTCTGGCAGCGACCAGCATGGCGTCGCGGTGAGCGGCAGCTGGGGGATGACCACGGTGTCGGCTGGGGCCTGGCGCATTGGTGCGTGGCCGTTCACGTGGACGACTCGGGCCGCCTGTTCGTCGGCGCCCAGGGTGGCGTCGTCGTAGAAGAACAGCAACGTTCCCTGGTCGGGCAATGTCCATGCCGGGCCGAGTACACCGCTGAGGACTGCGCAGTCGAGCTGGGCGAGAAGGGTCAGTGGCTGTCCACTCCGATGCGGCCACTCGACGTCGGCTGGCAGCGCAGGCAGGCCGCCGTAGGCGCCCGCGTGCGGGCCAGCATCGTTGACCGTCAGCTGCGCCGAAGGACACGCCAGCGAAAGCACTGTGTCGACGATCGGTGCAAGCTGCGGCGGCAGCGAGTTGTCGAGGGCGGCGCGCAGTTCGTCAAGGTCCACGCCGCCAAGTCTTTCACCGCAGACCTGACGGCCAACGACGCAGACGCCATGAGGGCGGCAAGCTCCTAAAGCCGCTCTCCGGTGCCCGCGGTTGACTTTCTCCCCTTTTGGCGCCGTCGTGCTCGGTAGAACCAGGCGAGGACGCCGACGACCGTGGTGGCGATGGCTGACCAGGTCGCCCAGTTGGTGAAGACCTCGTGGGCGGTGTACGAGACGGTCCGGCGGACCTGCAGCCTTAGCGGCAATTGGCCCGCTATGACATAGCCGTTGTCAAGCGGCACCTCAAGATAGGCCATGAACAACAGCGCCTTGGTCGGGTGGAATGGATGCACCGTCCACGTCCAAAGCATCTTGATGTCGCTGCCGGCGGAGGCGTCCACAGACTCCGAGGGCACGATACTCACATCGCCAGGATCAGCGCGCAACGTCACCCTCACTTTTGGTCCAACCTGGACCGGTCCTGCGGCCACCGATGTCGTGGTGTTTTCCAGGACCTCGTTGATTTTCTTGGAGAACTCGGATCCGGAACCGACGCTTAGCCCGAGCCGCGCCGTTTCGCCGGCATTCAATACAGAGGGCACCTGCCAGTGTGAATCTGCCGTGACGAGCCCGGCTGTGTCCTGCTCGACCTTGCCGAAGTTGGGAGATGGTCGAGGCGTGGGCGATGCCGAGGAAGGCTGGCTCGAAGAGGACGTCGCAGGACTTGGCGTAGCAGCGGCGAGGCTGCTGGGTGTCGGGCGGGGACTCGGGGCGGCCTCCACCCGCATGTCCTGCGGATGCAGCGAGAAGAAAACAACATCCGCGAACATCAACCCGGCGACACTGACCAGAACGGCAATCGCCGCAGCAAGCCAAGCGAAGCGCATCCTGCGTCTCTTGTCCATGGCTACCTCCCCGGGGCATTCCTATCTGGATCGTTGCTGGCCCAGCAGCAGTTTTCCACTCGCAGTCAGCTCATGATGTCGTGGTGACGACAGCCAGAAATTTGGCATGATCAATACCAACGGCGAACCAGCCGTCCTCGCAAGGATCGAGGGGACAGCGCCGCAACGCCGCGCTGGTTACAATCGTGATACTCCCCTCCTTCTTTGTCGCCCGGAGTTTGGCCGCCGCTCTATGAAATTTTTCAACGTCAATGGTGTACGGATGCCGGTGGCCATCTCCGGCACGCCAGGTGCCCGGCCGCTAGTGTTGCTGCACGGCGGCAGCACCACACATACCGTCTGGGACCATCTGGTCACCTCGTTCGCCGCGACCCATGAGGTATACGCCGTCGACCAACGTGGCTACGGCGCGGGCAGTCGCGATGGGGACTACTCGTTCGAGCTCATGCGCGATGACGTGCTGGGACTATTCGACGCGATCGGCGCGGACAGGGTTGATCTCATCGGTCATTCGATGGGGGCCACCGTGGCCTGGCTCGTCGCCCAGGCAGCCGCGAATCGAGTGGCACACCTGGTCGTCGTGGACACGCTGCCGCCCAGGCCCCGACCAGAACCCGTGGCCATGCCACCACGCCCCACCGGAGAGCTGGACTTCGACTGGCGGGCGCTGCAGGCAGTCATGGCCCAATTCAATGACCCAGACCCGAGTTGGTGGGAGCTTTTGCCGACGGTCGTTGGACCGGTCCTGATCCTGTCGGGCGGTCCGGCCTCACGCACCTCGAAGCAGGCATTCGAGCAAGCACGATCGATGCTGCGCAACGCGCAGCTTGTGGAAATCCCCGTTGGACACAACATTCATAGCGATGCCCCACAGGAATTCCTTGCCGCCGTGGTGCCATTTCTGTCCACCTGAGTCCTCACGCGGGCGCCGCAGTCCGATGCCCGGGCTTGCGCTCAAGTGCGGTTGAGCTCCTACCGTCGGCTCATGACCTACGTGATCGCACTGCCGTGCGTGGATGTGATGGACAAAGCATGCGTGGACGAGTGCCCGGTGGACTGCATCTACGAGGGCGAACGGATGTTGTACATCCATCCTGACGTGTGCATCGACTGCGGTGCCTGCGAGCCGGCGTGCCCAGTCGAAGCCATCTACTTCGAGGACGACCTTCCCGACGAGTTCATCGGATACACCGCCGTCAACGCCGCGTTCGTTGCCGCGATCGGTTCTCCTGGTGGGGCCCGGAGAATAGGACCCGTTGCGGGCGACCACGCGCTCGTGGCGGCCCTGCCGCCACAGATCCGCGACGACGCCCGGGCTTGAGATCACGCGGGATCGATGCACTCGCTGGACTCGTGCAGGCGCACCGGTCCCTGGCCGCGTGTGCGAAGCCGGTCATCCGGGTTGAGCAGATCGCACAGTTTCATCGACAGGCAGCCGCATCCGATGCAGGCGGTGAGCTGTCGCTCGAGATTCATGATGTACCGTCGCCTGTCCTCCAGCTGGCGCTTCCACTCACGAGACACCCGCACCCAGTCCCGGTGGCTGGGCGCTTCGTCGGCCGGCAGCGTCGTGAAGATCTCCGCGACGTCGGCGAGCGGGATGCCCAGCCGCCGTGCCGCGAGAATGAGCGAGATGCGCCGCAGCATGTGCCGCCGGTACAGCCGCTGATTGCCGCGGTTACGCTCGGTCGTGATGAGCCCATGCGCCTCGTAGAACCGCAGTGCGGACGGCGCCACCCCGGTACGGGCGACGACCTCCCGAACGGTGAGCAGGTCGTTCGGGTGCGCGAACGGCTCCAATGACACCCGTGGATCGTAAAACCTCAACCTGGGTTTAGATCAAGCCCGATCGTCCAACGTCGCATCCATTCACCCCGCAGATAGGGTGGGTACGTGCGCTCAGCAGTTGATCTTCGGTTGCGGTGGCTTGGGATGTTGCCACGGTTCGTCACACGACCCGGCATGTACGCCGCCGACGGGCGTGCATACGACGTCCAAGCGCGTACTTTGCTGGCCGATCTATGTTTCCTGGACGAACGCGAAGCCGATCAAGACAGTGTCGACCAGGTGATAGACGGCTACGGCAAGTTCGGGGTGGTCGGGCCATTTACCGCGTTATTCGGCAGCGAAGGCCGCTATGTGGAAGAGGTCGCATCGGTGTTCGCCGAGCAATTCCACCGCCTGGGCTACCTCGCCGTGGACAGGACGTTAAGCAAGGATGCCTGGAGCGAGCTCATGGCCGGGGTGCGAGAGCGGTTCAACGAACACGACGTGCGTCGCAGTGAGGTCGACGCGATGTACGGGACGCCAAGCCTCATTGTCGGCCAACGCGTGCTTTGTTATGCGCCAGATGATGGCAGCGCGTGGGTCTTCTTCGACTGCTTCGCCGAAGCCGTCCGCCGATACGAGCCTGCGACCGGCGCATACACCTTCGAGCCAGATCACGATCCCTTGGTGCGTTGCGTACGCACGCCCGCCAAGACGTTCGACGCCGGCCTGATCCTCACCGTCTACGGCAAGGTGCTGCGATGGGGTCCGGGATGGTGGCTCCGCCACGCCGAGCGCCTCTCGCCCGAACAAAAGGCCGTGGCGGCGCAGCTGCGCGAGGTTGAGGCAGAGGACCCATCGACCGCCCTGCGAGCGAGGCCAGCAGAGCCGTTCGGGTAAGGCGCGCCGTTGGCACCAGCACGAAGCCGAAGGTGCAGGCGTCGTTCCACAACGGAACATTTGTATTGTCTAAATAGGACTGCACGGCGTCATTGGTGTTGGGCGTTCCCAATGTGTCGATATCCGGGTCATCGGACCGCCGATTACATACGGTGTCTATTGGGTATCAGCCCAACTCAAGGAGATGAAATGGCAACGCCGCAGCAAGTGACAATGACATTGGCAGCCCTTGCTACCACTAACGCCGCACCGCATCCGCCTGGCGAGGACCCAGATGAGCATGCGGCCCGGATTTTTGCTGGGATAAATAGCTATCTGACCGACTCAGGCCTCGCCACAAGTGGCACGTGGGCACCGGTGTGGCTCGCATTGACTTCGGATAGCGCAAACCTGTGCTATATCGCGAAGAACTCCGCCGCCGGAAAGAACGAGTTCGCGGTCGCCATCCGCGGCACGAGCGCTTCGGTGCTCGACATTCTCCAGGATTTCGAAGTGGGCACGGTTGTCCCGTTCACCGCGGGCGGATCGCCTAGCCCCATTTCGGTCTCGAAGGGCGCGATGGACGCGTTCACCGAGATCGTCAACGCGCAGTCGCCGCAGACCGCAAATTGCGGAAACTATCCCGGCACCACTTTGATTCAAGCGCTTAACAGCATTCTGGGTTCGGCGCCAACCACGCCGCGGCCCACCGTCTACGTCACTGGCCACAGCCTTGGCGGCTGTGTGGCGACCATGGTGTCGCTTTACCTTCAGGCGCAATCCTGGACCAACACGCCTGCCTTCGCGGTATACACATTCGCCGCGCCCACTGCCGGCCTGGACAGCTTCGCCCAATACTTTATGTCGGTGAAGTGGGCGGCCTACCAACGCACAGTCAACGCCTACGACGTGGTGCCACAGGCATGGGTCAAGGCTGACCTCAATGCGGTCACCGGCTGGTATCCATCGCCGGGGCCTGCGGCGACCGATGAGGTGAAGGCAACCATCGAGCTGCTCATCGGCTCTGCGCATGGCAACGCCTACGTCCAGCCGGGCGTTGCGGTCCTGCTCAATGACGACCCAGCGCATCCGTATCAGCTCTACGACCCGAATCTGGTCAACAAGACGTTCAAGGATTTTCTGGGGCAGATGGGTTTCCAGCATGCCAACAATACCTATCTGACCCTGCTGGGCGCACCAGTCATCCCGGCTGAGCCAGCCATGACCGCTGCGGGCAGCCGCGCCCGCCGGTGACGTTCAGCGGATTCACGGTGGGGCCAAGGTCGCGCGGGGCGGGACCTTCGGCCCTGCCGGCCGGCCAGCGCCACAGGTGCAATGGGGGTAGGGAGGAACCACTCTTTCACCGGCGCACCACGGCGAAGGGTCCTGTCATGAACGAGACCGTGCAGCAGGTTCTATACGATGCAGCCCGCCTTGCGCTGGCCGCCCCATCGATATTCAACACTCAGCCATGGCTGTGGGCGGTCGGACCCGACCGCCTCGAATTGCGCGCGGATCGGACCAGACAACTGCGTGTCGTCGACCCGGATGCCCGGCTGTTGACGATCAGCTGCGGGGTTGCGTTGCACCACGCCACGACCGCCCTCGCCGGCAACGCCGTCGACACGGTGCTGCTTCCCGATCCAGCCGACCGTGACCTGCTGGCTGTGTTGCACCTGTCCGGCGAGGCCGCCAGCGGACGCACGCTAGCCCAGCTGCGCCGAGCAATCACCACGCGGCGCACTGATCGCCGGCCGTTCAGCCAAGCACCCGTTCCCGCCCACACGCTCGACCGGCTCGTCGCCGCGTGCGCGCAGCAAGGCGCACACCTGTACCAGGTGCCATACCAGCACCTGGCCACGCTGGCCCTTGCCGCGGTCGCGGCCGGTGCGCTACATCTGTCCAATCCGGACTATCGCGTCGAGCTCGCCGATTGGACTCATCGTCCACTGTGGAGCGGTGATGGGGTACCCGTCGAGACGGCAGTGGAAGCGAGCGCCCGGCGCGTCCCGGTCCGAGACTTCGCGCCGTTCGGTGGCGACACCTTGCCCGCCGGTTCCGACAATGACTTCGGCGCGCTTTACGCGATCGTCTACACCGACACCGATTCCACAGGGTCTTGGCTAAGCGCGGGCATGAGCTTGTCGGCCATCCTGCTCACCGCGACCGCCGCTGGGCTCGGCACGGCACCCATCAGCGACGTGACCGAGGCTGGCGCCATCCGCGAGCAGCTTCGCCAGATATTGCCAAGCGGGTACCCCCAGGTCGCCGTCAGACTCGGACACCCGCAGACCGGCGAGCCACCAGCAACGCCGCGACGGCCACCGGAGGAGGTCATCAGCCTGGTGCGGGCATAGCGAGCGGCCTCATGACCCGGCTGTAGAGCGATGGGCGAGGCCGCTCATTTTGACGGCGGTGTACACGGCGGCAGCCAGTGCGACATCCGACAGCAGCATCAGCCCGATGGCGTAGGACCCCTCGACGCCGTATACCCAGCCCATGATCAACGGTGGGACGAAGCCACCGAGGCCGCCGGCGGCGCCGACAACGCCGGTCACACTGCCGACCTTGTCTGCGGGCGCAAGTTTGCCGACGAGGGCGAAGACTGCGCCGCTGGCGGCTCCGAGCAGGGCGGCCATGCCGAGGAAGGCCATGGTGGCCAACGGGATCAGCGGCGGCTGGAACGCTTGGACCACGGCCAGGAGCGCGACCCCGGAGAAGCTCCACACCAGCACGGCAACCGGGTGGAATCGGTCCGAGAGCCAGCCGCCGGTGGGCCGGGCGATGACGGCGAGCACGACGAAGCCGGCGGTCCGCAAGGCGGCATCGTTGGCACTAAGGCCATAAGCGGTTTTGAGGTAGGCGGGTAGGTAAACGCTGAACGCGACGAATCCGCCGAACCCGACGGCATAAAGGAAACACAATTGCCAGGTGATGGCGAGCCGGCCGACGTCGACGGTGCGGGCCCACGCCGAACCGGTGGGACGCGGGCGATTTGGCGCGTCGCGGATGAACAGGAACGCCACGACCGCGTAGACGACCAGGATCGCTGCCACGATGAGGAATGGGGCGTCCGGGCCGTAGGTGTCGGCGAACTTGACCGTGGTGAAGTTGGCGATGGCGGTGCCGCCTGTGCCGATGCCGAACACGCCGAGGGCGAATCCTTTGCGCGCCGGTGGATACCAGCCGGAGACCAGCGGCACCCCGACAGCGAAGGTGGTGCCGCCGAGGCCGAGGAAGAATCCGGCGACGATCAGTGCAGAGTAAGAAGACACGACGCTCAGCGTGAGGACGGGCACGACCGTGGCGAGGCTGACGATCGGGAACATGATCCGGGCCCCGTACCGGTCGGTGAGCGCGCCGACCGGGATCCTGCCGAGCGAGCCGACCAATACGGGTACCGCCACCAGAAGGGATTGCGCGGCAAAGCCGAGGCCCAGGCGTTCCTTGACGCCGGGGGCGAGCGGGCCGAGCAGTGCCCAAGCCCAGAAGTTCACGGTGAACCCGATCGTGGCCAGCACCAGATTGCGGGTCGCGCCCCCGCGCGGCGTCGTGCTCATCGTCTCACCTCGGAAAGTTAGGGCCGGCGTTGTCGGCGTTGGGCATCAGTCGCGGTTGCGGGTGGGCAGTTGCGGCGGGCCTTCCCAGCCGGGCCGGGTGGGGCGCAGGCCGGGACGGGGATCGCGGCTGCGGTAGACCACGTACGGGCGGGTGAGGTAACCGACTGGGGCGCTGAACGCGTGGACAAGGCGGGTGAAGGGCCAGAATGCGAACAGCGCGAAGGCGGCGATGATGTGGATCTGGAAGCCGACCGGGACGCCCGCCATAACCTCAGGGTCGGGGCTGAGATAGAACAGCGACCGGAACCACGGGGCAACGGTTTCCCGGTAGTCGTAGCCTTCGCCGGCGACATTGGCCCGCACGGTCGCCCACAGCCCGAGCACGATGACGGCTGCCAGAACGACATACATGGCCTTGTCGTTTTTGGTGGTGGCCGCGAAGACCGGTCCGGTGAGACGGCGCCGGGCGATCAGGATGGCCATGCCGATCAGTGTGCTGAAGCCGGCTATCGTCCCGATGAACACGGCCATCAGGTGATAGGCATGCTCGGTGATGCCAACAGCTTCGGTCCACGATTTGGGGATGAGCAACCCGCCTATGTGTCCAATCAGGACCATCAGCACGCCGAAGTGGAAAAGCGGGCTGCCCCAGCGCAGCACCGAGGTTTCGTAGAGCTGGGAGGACCGGGTCGTCCAGCCGAACTTGTCGTAGCGGTAGCGCCAGATCAGCCCGCCGGCAAGCACCGCCATGGCCAGATATGGGTAGACCACCCAGAGCAGAACGTTCATCGACGGCCTCCGGTGGTGTCGACGAAGGCGAATGGTTCCAGGCCGACCTGCTCCACCGGCGGGCCGGAGCGAGCCAGGCGAATTGCCGCGGCGATGTCGCCGGGTTGCGCCGGTGGCAGCATCCCCCGGACCGCCTCGATGACATGCCGGTAGGCGGAGTTCTCGGCGGTCAGCGCATCGGCCAGCAGGTCGAGGCCGACGCGGTTCTCGCGCAGCAGCCGCCAGCCACCGTCGTCCATGGCGGCCAGATCCAATACGGCCGGCAGATAGTCGGGCAGCTCACCGTCCAGAACCTGCAGACCGGCCGCCTTGTACGCGGCGGCGAAGATGACGAGGGCTTCGCCGCGTTTGCGGGTGTCACCCGCCGTGTAATAGGTCAGGTGCAGGCAGCAGCGGCGGCGGAAGTCGAACAGCTCGACGTAGGCGGTGGCGAGGTGGGCCGGATCGTGGCTCGCCCGGTGCTGGGCAGCCAGCCGCAACGGCTCGGCCACCGCCACCGGAAGGGTTTCCAGCGCCGCCGTCAGCGTCGGCAACGCCGCAAGGGCTTCGCCGTCCGGGTAGCGCATCAGCAGCGACGCCGCTCGGGCGGCGACAGGACGCCACGCATGCTGGGTCACGCTTCGCCTCCATCGGTCTTTGGCGGGAAGAGGCCTTCGGGCCGGCCCTTGCCGTCCCAGTTGAGCAGGTTGACCCGGGTGGCCTTATCGTCGGGCGCGGCCGACGAGTCGGCGGTCTGGCGGTTGCGCAGCATGTGAAAGTTCTCCACGTCGATGGGTGCCGGGGTGCCGGAGGACTCGCCGAACGGTCCTGACCCGCCCATGCCGGGTCCGCCTTCGTAGTCCAGGCTGCACTCGGAGCCCAGCTGTTCCAGGCGATGGGCCTGCTCGGCGTGGGCAGCCGGTATGACATAACGGTCCTCGTATTTGGCGATGGCCAGCAGCCGGTACATGTCGTCGATCTGCTGACCGGTCATGCCAACGGCCTCGGCGATCGTCTCATCCGGCTGTTCGCCGAGGTTGATGCGGCGCTGGTAGGCGC
This sequence comes from Rhizocola hellebori, assembly GCF_016862955.1. Lineage (GTDB taxonomy): Bacteria > Actinomycetota > Actinomycetes > Mycobacteriales > Micromonosporaceae > Rhizocola > Rhizocola hellebori. The sequence goes on from NZ_BONY01000041.1 coordinate 37,388, forward strand.
GCATCGCCGCGAGCCGGCGCAGCACGGCGGTCACCGGAGCCGGGTCACCTGCCGTGAACAGGCCGGCAAGATAATCCACCGGGATGCGCAGGGCGTCGACCGCGCCGAACAGGTTGTCCATGTCCTCGCCGTCGTGGCCGGTGTCGCGCAAGATGTCGACGACCGGCGACAGCGGCGGGATGTACCAGACCATCGGCATCGTGCGGTATTCCGGATGCAGCGGCAGCGCCACCTCGTACCTCATGATGAGATCCCAGATCGGCGACAGCTGCGCCGCGCCGATCCAGTCGTCGGGGATGCCGGCAGCGCGGGCGGCGGCGACCACCTGCGCATCGTTGGGGTCGAGGAACACCGAACGCTGCGCCGCATACAACTCGTGCTCATCCTTGACCGCAGCTGCTTTTCCGACCCGATCGGCGTCGTAGAGCATCAGCCCGATGTAGCGCAGCCGCCCGACACAGGTTTCCGAACAGATGGTGGGCTGGCCGATTTCGATGCGGGGAAAGCAGAACGTGCACTTTTCGGCTTTGCCGGTGCGGTGATTGAAATAGATTTTCTTGTACGGGCAGCCGGTGACACACATCCGCCAGCCGCGGCACCGGTCCTGGTCGACAAGCACGATGCCGTCCTCGGCCCGCTTGTATATCGCCCCGGACGGGCACGACGCGGCGCACGACGGGTTGAGGCAGTGTTCGCAGATGCGGGGAAGGAAGAACAGGAACGCCTTCTCGTATTCCTGCCGCACGGTGTCGGAGATCTTGGCCAGAATCGGGTCGCCCGCAGCGATTTCGTTGCCACCGGCCAGAGAGTCGTCCCAGTTCGCCGACCAGGTGACTTTGGTGTCCTTGCCGGTGAGCAATGATTTGGGCCGGGCCACGGGAGTGTCGTCACCCGCAGGTGCCGTGAGCAGATGCTCGTAATCGTAGGTCCAGGGCTCGTAGTAGTCGGCCATCGCCGGCAGCTTCGGGTTGGCGAAGATACTCAACAGCTTTTTGAGCCTGCCACCGGCTCGTGGCTTGAGCCGGCCGGAACGGGTGCGCGTCCAGCCACCCTGCCACCGGTCCTGGTTCTCGTAGGTGCGCGGATAGCCCTGCCCGGGGCGGGATTCGACGTTGTTGAACCACACATACTCCACACCGGAACGGTTCGTCCACGCTTGTTTGCAGGTGACCGAGCAGGTGTGGCAGCCGATGCACTTGTCGAGGTTCATCACCATCGCCATCTGAGCCATCACGCGCATCAGTACTGCACCTCCTGGGAGCGGCGGCGGATCACGGTGACCTCGTCGCGTTGGTTGCCGGTCGGGCCGAGGTAGTTGAAGGCGAATGACAGTTGCGCGTACCCGCCGATGAGATGGCTTGGTTTGATGAGCAGCCGGGTCAGCGAGTTGTGGATGCCACCGCGGCGGCCGTTGGTCTCGGCTTTCGGCACATCGATGACCCGCTCCTGGGCGTGGTACATGTATACGGTGCCTTCGGGCATCTTGTGGGTCACCACGGCCCGGCATACCACGACACCGTTGCGGTTGACCGCTTCTATCCACTCGTTGTCGGCAACGCCGATCTTCGCCGCGTCGGCCTCGCTCATCCACATCGTCGGGCCTCCACGCGACAGGGTGAGCATGATGAGGTTGTCCTGGTATTCGGAATGGATCGACCATTTCGAATGCGGCGTCAGGTACCGCACGGTCAGTTCCAGCTCGCCGTTGCGGCCCAGTCTGGGCTCGCCGAAAAGCTTGTGCATGTCCAGCGGCGGCCGGAAGACCGGCAGTTCCTCGCCCAGCTCCTGCATCCAGTCGTGGTCGAGATAGAAATGCTGCCGTCCGGTCAGGGTGTGCCAGGGTTTGAGCCGCTCCACGTTGATGGTGAAAGGCGAATAGCGCCTGCCGCCGTGTTCGCTGCCCGACCATTCCGGGCTCGTGATCACCGGCACCGGCCGCGACTGGCAGTCGGCGAAGCGGATCTGTTTACCCTCATGCTCTGCGGCCAGATCGGCGAGCCGCTGCCCGGTGCGCCGCTCGAGAAACTGGAAGCCTTCGGTGGCGACGCGGCCGTTGGTTGTCCCGGAAAGGGCCAGAATCGCCTCGCACGCTCGGATGTCGGTGTCCAGCCGGGGCCGCCCGTCGGCAGCGCCACCGCGAACAGTGCCATTGACACCGCGCAGATACTCGACCTCCGGTTGGACGTCGACAGTGACGGCTTTAGTGGTGGTGCCGAGCCGGTCCAGCAGCGGGCCGAGCGCAGCCATCTTCTCCGCGATCGCGCCGTAGTCGCGTTGCACCACAACGAATTTGGGCATTGTTTTGCCGGGTACCGCTTCCGCCTGGCCGGTTTTCCAGTCGCGCACCACACCCCCGGGCGTGGCGAGGGCGTCGGGCGTGTCGTGTAACAGTGGCGCGGCCACCATGTCGTTGCGCACGCCAAGATGTGGTCCGGCGAGTTGCGAAAACGCCTGGGCGATGCCGTGGAAAGCGGTGAAGTCGGTGCGGGTCTGCCACGGCGGCGCGATGGCCGGGGTGAACGCGTGGATGAACGGGTGCATGTCGGTGGTGTTCAGGTCGTGCTTCTCGTACCAGGTGGCGGCCGGCAGCACCACGTCGGAGAACAATGTGGTCGACGTCATCCGAAAGTCCAGTGACAGCAACAGATCCAGCTTGCCCTGCGGGGCTTCCTCGTGCCAGACCACGTCCTGGGGCCGTTTCTCCGGCGACGCCTCGTCGGCGCGCAGCGAGGAATCTGTACCCAGAAGATGGCGCAGGAAATACTCGTTGCCTTTTGCCGACGAACCCAGCAGGTTGGCCCGCCACACCGTCAGCACCCGTGGCCAGTTCTGCGGCGCATCCGGGTCGGTGCAGGCGAATCCGAGCTTGCCATCTACGAGCGATTGCGCGACATGGGCGGCCGGATCGTCCGGATTGGACTTTAACGCTTCGTCGGCGACGTCGAGCGGGTTGCGGTCGAAGGTGGGCATCGATGGCATCCAGCCCAGCCGTGCCGACTTGGCCAGCAGGTCCGCGGTGTGTTTGCCGGCGAACTCGCCCCGGGCCAATGGTGACGCCAGCACGTCGGAGCCGTAGTGGTCGTAGCGCCACTGGTCGGTGTGCAAATACCAGTAAGCGGTGCCGATCATCTGCCGGGGCGGGCGTGACCAGTCCAGCCCGAAGGCCAGGTGCGCCCAGCCGGTGACCGGGCGGCACTTCTCCTGCCCTACGTAGTGCGCCCACCCGCCGCCGTTGACGCCCTGGCATCCGGTCAGCGTGGTCAGGGCCAGCATCGCGCGGTAGGTGGTGTCGGAGTGGAACCAGTGATTGGTACCGGCCCCCATAAGAATCATCGACCGGCCACCCGATCGCTCGGCATTGTCGGCGAACTCGCGGGCGATGCGGGCCACCGCCACGGCCGGCACGCCCGTGATCGGCTCCTGCCAGGCCGGGGTGTACGGCTGCGACGGGTCGTCGTAACCGCTCGGCCATTGGCCGGGCATGCCGGGCCGCGACACCCCGTACTGCGCGAGCATCAGGTCGTAGACAGTGGTGACGAGCTTCCCGGCAACCTGAGCGGTCGGCACACCACGGCGGGTCAGACTCGGCAGGTCGTTGTCGAAACGCGGCAACACCACTTCGGCCGGTGCGCCGCCGGCACAGCTCAGCCTGGGCACGACGGCACCCAGGTCGAGGTTCCATCTGCCGACACCCGCCTCGGCGTAGCGGTGCCCCAGCGACCCGTTGGGCACCACGGGCGTGTCGCTGGCGGAATCCCACACCACCGGGCGGAACGCGGCCTCCGCATCGGTCTCGCCGAGATCGGCGGCGTTGACGAACTTGCCCGGCCGGTATCCCCCACCGTCCAACGGCTCCAAGGCGATCAGGTAAGGCAGATCCGTGTAGCGCGAGACGTAGTCGGCGAAACGCGGCGTGCTCTTGTCGACGAAGAACTCTTTGAGGATGACGTGGCCCATCGCCATCGCCAGCGCGCCATCGGTTCCCGGCTGGGCAGGCAGCCACTCGTCGGCGAACTTCACGTTGTCGGCGTAGTCCGGCGACACCACGACGACCTTCTGGCCGCGGTAGCGGGCCTCGGCCATCCAATGCGCGTCGGGGGTGCGGGTCACCGGCACATTGGAGCCCCACATCACCAGATAGGAGGCGTCCCACCAGTCACCGGACTCCGGCACGTCGGTCTGGTCGCCGAACATTTGCGGTGAGGCCACGGGCAGGTCGGCGTACCAGTCGTAGAAAGAAAGCATCGACCCGCCGATCAGGCTGATGAACCGGGCGCCAACGGCGTGCGACACCATCGACATCGCCGGGATCGGGGAGAACCCGGCGACCCGGTCCGGCCCGTACTCCTTGATGGCGTGCACATGCGCGGCCGCCACGATTTCCTGCGCCTCGTCCCACGAGATGCGCACCAGGCCGCCCTTGCCCCGCGCCCGCTGGTAGGCCCGCCGCCGCTCGGGATCGGCCTGAATGTCGGCCCACGCCGCCACCGGATCGCCAAGACGTGTCTTCGCCTCGCGATACATCTGCACCAGCACCCCGCGCGCGTACGGGTAGCGCACTCTCGTGGGCGAATACGTATACCAGGAAAACGCCGCCCCGCGCGGGCAGCCACGCGGCTCGTACTCCGGCCTGTCCGCCCCGACGCTGGGATAGTCGGTCTGCTGCTGCTCCCAGGTGATGATCCCGTCGCGAACATACACCTTCCAGGAACACGACCCGGTGCAGTTCACCCCGTGCGTGGAGCGCACCACCTTGTCATAGGACCACCGGTCCCGGTAGAACGCGTCGGCCTCCCGGCCACCGATCTGGTGCAGCGTGCGCCCGTCCGCGGAAACCTCGGCGCGGCGCACCAGCCCGCCCACGGCCAGCAATGCCCGTCCCGCCTGTTCTGCCGCGCGCGACATAATCGCCATCCCCTCGTTTTCAGACCTCGACGACCGGTGCCCGTCCGGTGAGGACGGGACCAGTCAAACACGCGAGTATGCGTTAGCTGTGCTGAAACTTCGACGCACCTATCGGGACAGCACGACTTTGAGCGCGCCGGTCTGCGCCGGGCGGGAAAACACGTCGTAAGCCTCGAGGATGTTTTCCAACGCGAATCGGTGCGTCACCATCTGCGCCGAGCCGAGCTGGCCCGCAGCGACCATTCGCAGCAGGGTCGGCGTGCTGAAGGTGTCCACCAGCCCGGTGGTGATGGTGATGTTGCGGATCCACAGGTCTTCCAGATGCAGCGTGGCCGGTTTGCCGTGCACTCCGATGTTGGCGACGTGGCCGCCGGGGCGAACCAGCTTGGTGCACAGCTCGAAAGTTTCCGGAACGCCGACCGCTTCCATGACGACATCTGCACCCACGCCACCGGTGACCGCGTTCAGGATCTCCGCCACGTCTTCGGGTGTGGCGGTGATGTCGGCACCGATCTGCTTTGCAGCCTCGCGGCGGCTTTCGGCTTTGTCGACCGCGATGATGTGCAATGGCGAATACAGGCGGGCGGTGAGGACGGCGGCCAGACCGATCGGCCCGGCGCCCACGATCACGACCACGTCCCCGGGTTGCACCTGCCCGTTGCGGACGCCGACCTCGTAGGAGGTGGGCAGGATGTCGGCGAGCAGCACAGCTTGTTCATCGCTGACCGTTGCCGGAAGCTTGTGCAAAGACATGTCGGCGAACGGGATCCGGGCGAATTCGGCTTGCACGCCGTCGATGAGGTGACCCAGGATCCATCCGCCGCCGCCACGGCACTGGCCGTAGCTTCCTTTGCGGCAGTATTCGCAATGGCCGCATGCTGAAATGCATGAGGCAAGAACCCGATCGCCGGGACGGAATCCGTCCACGGCCGAACCGACCTCGACCACGGTGCCGACCGCTTCGTGGCCCAGAATCCGGCCCGGCGTCACGGTGGGCACGTCGCCCTTGAGGATGTGCAGATCTGTGCCGCAGATGGTGACCGCGTCGACCCGGATGATGGCGTCGGTGCTGTCGCGCAGCACCGGGTCAGCGACCTCGGTCCATTCTTTGTTGCCTTCTCCTTGGTACACAAGGGCCTTCATGACACTCTCCAATGGTTTGATGGGATGGGGCCGGACCGTCCAGAGCCCGGCCCCATCTCGTGGGCTAGCGCAGCCAGCGCAGTCGACGCACTAGCCCGGTCATCTTTCTTACTGGTAGACCACTTCCTGCAATGGGCGACGGGGGGTGCTGGGCGGGTCGCCTGCCGGGGCATGTCCGACTCGCACAGCCAGTTGCGGCACACCGATTCCGGCCAGAAGGTGGCGCAGTCTTTCGCGAGTGACGGTCAGCTCGGTGACATCGCTCATCGGTGCGGTGCCTAAGCCTTCGGCGGTGGCGGTCAGCAGCGCTGCGGAGAGAGCTTCACCGCAGCGAAGCCAGTCCGCAGGCGTGTCCTGATCGGTGAAGATCACCGCATAGAGCGCGCCGTGATCTGTCTGCGGGCCGGGTTCCATCGCCGGCCCGCCGAAAGGGGCGAAGTCGCGTACCGGGACCGCGCGAGGCGAGGTCTGCACGGCGGTCGTGGTCGGGACGCCATCACGGCTCCACGGCGGTCGATGGGTCCACCGCATCAGTTCCCTGCGGTACTCCGGATCGGCGAGCTGACAGGCGCCCGCCTGCGCGGCCGCCATCGCCAGCTGGGCGACCTCGTCACGGCGCACGAGGTGCAGATGGGCTCCCTCGGATTCGGCGGCGTCCACCAGGCCGTAGGCGAGGCTTTCGGCCACGGGCTCGGATCCGAAGGCGCGACGGTCGGTGCGCCGGCGCGCGATGGCGTCGTGAAGCAAAAGGTCCCGCAAGGTTGGCTGGCGCGCGCCGGCCAGTTCGATGATGGCGAGCAGGTCGGGGTCGGCCGGGTCGGGCAGGCGCCGTACCACCACCTCATAACCAGAAGCGGCAAGCGCGATGCGGGCGTGGTGAAGTGCGACCCCGCAGCTGATCGTCAGCAGCCGCCCATCGGGGTCGGCGACCATCAGCTGGCGCTCATGATCAGCCCACAGCTTCAGGCTTCGGCCGATCTGCCAGCTCCAGGGCTGGGTGTTGAATATTGACGGCGCGGCGCCGGCGGCACCCGCGGCCGCCCGCAGCGCCTGCTCTCTGGTCTTGTCATCGGCTGGCATGCCCTCACCATGCGCTCAGCGCAGGCAGCCACGTCAGTGCCAGATGTCGCGAGGCCACGTGCCGCCCGGCCCGCCCATGACGGGCCTTAGGTCCCTGTGCCCGCTCTGCCAGGTGGGGCAGACTACAAAGGTGATCCGTGTTTTCCTGCTTGACGACCACGAGGTGGTCCGCCGCGGCCTGCGCGAGCTCCTTGAGAGCGAAGGCGACATCGAGGTCGTGGGCGAGTCCGGGTCGGCGCAGGAGGCCATCGCCCGGATCCCGGCGCTTCGCCCGCAGGTAGCGGTGCTCGATGCCCGGCTGCCCGATGGCAGCGGAATAGACGTGTGCCGGGAGATCCGCTCGGTCGATCCCACGATCCAAGGGCTGATCCTCACCTCTTTTGAAGACGACGAGGCTTTGTTCGCCGCGATCATGGCCGGTGCTGCGGGCTACGTGCTCAAGCAGATCCGGGGAAGCGATCTGGTCAACGGGGTGCGGCAGGTAGCCGCCGGCAGTTCGCTGCTCGATCCTGCTGTCACGCAGCGGGTGCTGGAACGCATCCGCAATCCGCAGCACATGCCGGATCAGCTCAAGAACCTTACCGAACAGGAGCGCAAGATCCTTGGCTACGTGGCCGACGGGCTGACCAACCGCCAGATCGCCGCGCAGATGTTCCTCGCCGAGAAGACGGTGAAGAACTACGTTTCAAGCCTGCTAAGCAAACTCGGGCTGGAGAGACGCACTCAGGCAGCCATTCTCGCGGTCAAGCTGAAGGATCACCCGTAACGGCCGCAGGTCCTTGCCAGGCGAGCATTGCGACCCTATCCGCCACCGGGACGCCGGCGCGACGCTGGCAGTATGGCCAAAGTAGAACTCAGCGGGCTAAGCAAAGTCTTTCCCGGCGGCACCATCGGTCTCGACGATGTCGACCTGACCGTCAACGATGGCGAATTCATCGTGCTGGTGGGGCCTTCAGGATGCGGCAAGTCGACGTTGCTGCGCATCGTCGCCGGTCTGGAAGAACCCACGAAGGGCACTGTCGCCATAGCTGGAGTGACAGTCAACGACCTGGCCCCCCAACTACGTGACATCGCGATGGTGTTCCAGAACTATGCTCTCTACCCCCACATGACGGTGGAGGAGAATCTCGGATTCAGCCTGCGCGTGCAGCACCATCCCAAAACCGACGCCGCACGAGAAGTCAATGAGGCCGCCCATGTGCTGGCGCTGGAGCCGCTGCTGGAACGCAAACCGAAAGCGCTCTCCGGCGGTCAGCGGCAGCGTGTCGCGATGGGGCGAGCTGACCGCGATGTGGACCGCACACGCCACACCCGATGCCGCAGTCACCGCAGGACGGGCGGGCAAGGGTCAAAGGTCCTATGCCGAGTGTGCTCCTAAGTCCTGCCGAGACAGGACTTGTACACCTGACGCCACCCCTTGCCGCGGCCGCATGCTGATGTCAACCAAAACGGCGCAGTCATCCTAAGAGGAGAAGCATCATGAAGCGCAGGACATTGGACATCCTGTTCAGCATCGGCGGCGTCGCCATCGCGGCTCTGCTGCTCGCCGCCGGCATCGTGTTGTCGGCCAACGCAAGCTTCGCCACCACCTATGTGGCCGACCAGCTGGCCCAGCAACACATCACCTTCAAGACCGCCGACACCTTGACCGAAGAGGAAAAGCAGGCCCCGTGCCTCGTCGAATACGCCGGTCAGGCACTGACCACCGGCAAGCAGGCCGAGTGCTACGCCAACAACTTCATCGGCCTTCACCTCAAGTCGACCGCCGGCGGCAAGACCTACGCAGACCTCGGCGTGCCGCAAGCTGAACTGCGCACCCAGATCGCGGCCGCCCAGAAGGCCGGCGAGACCGCCAAGGTCACCGACCTTCAGAAACAGCTCGCCGACGTCACCGCCCAGCGGGAAACCGTCTTCAAAGGAGAGACCCTGCGCGGCCTGCTGCTGACCACCTACGGCTTCAGCGAGTTCGGCACCAAGGCCGGCCAAGCCGCCACCGTCGCCTACCTCGCCGCCGCGCTGATGTTCCTGATGGCCCTCGCCGGCTTCGTGCACGCCTTCCTCACCCCCAAGACGGTCCCCTTCGCCGCCGTCGAACCCCAGGTCCGCCCGACACCCGTCGCCGCATGACCGCCATCCGCTGGGCCGGATCCGACAGGGATCCGGCCCAGCGTCGTCCTGTGTCTGGTTTCATGCCGTATCGCACTGACACAGCAGACGTAGGGCGTGAGAATGTGGGCATGAGTTCCTCGCAGCCCGCCGCCGGGCCTTCCCCGGACCATCGGTACCTGCTCGACAACGCCAGGGTCGAGGCGGGCGAGCGGTTCACCTGGCTGGCCGAGTTGTTCGATGGTGTCACGCGTGGGCATTTCGACCGGCTCGGGTTGAGGGCGGGCTGGCGCTGCTGGGAGGTTGGCGCCGGAGGCCCCAGCATTCCCGAGGCGCTCGCCACAGCCGCCGGGCCTACCGGTTACGTGCTGGCCACCGACATCAATCCGGCCTGGTTGGATCCGCATGCCGGGTACGAGGTGCTCCGCCACGACATCGTCGCGGACCCGCCGCCGCAGCCAGGCACGTTCGACCTGGTACACGCGCGGCTCGTGCTCGTTCACGTGCCCGACCGCGCCCAGGCGCTGGCCACGATGGTGGCGGCGCTGCGGCCCGGCGGCTGGCTACTGATAGAAGATGCCGACACCGAGCTGCAGCCGCTGGCCTGCCTCGACGAGGTCGGCGAGCCGCAGCAACGCGCCAACCAGCTGCGGCGCGCCGTCCGGGAGCTGATGACCCGCCGCGGCGCCGATCTGCGCTACGGCCGCACGCTGCCGCGGGCGTTGCGTGCGGCAGGCCTGGTCGATGTCACGGCGACCGGCTGCTTCCCGGTCGGCGCGACGGCCTGCAACCGGCTGGAGACCGCGACGGTGCGCATGCTCCGCGCCGAGTTGCTCGCCGCAGGGCTGACCGACGACGCCGAGATCGACGCGCACCTGGCCGCCGTCGACGCCGGCGAGCTCGACCTCACGCTCGCACCGCTGATCTCGGCATGGGGACGCCGCCCGGGCTGATACGAACGTGCTGCCCGGGCCATGGTCAGCGAGGAGCAGGGCTTTCGGCCCTGTTGAGGGAGTGTGCGGCCAGGCCATGGTGGGTGGGTAACAACCCGCCAGCCGACAGGGGGCGACAGCGTGGACACCTCGATCAGTCACCGCAACCAAAACCCGGCAAAGCCACATTTGAAGGCATGGAACGCTCTCACCCGCTGGATCCTGCACGTTCCTTTGCTGCGCACCATGGCCGACCGCCAGGTGTGCGAGCTGCACTTCGCGGGCATCCGCAGCGGCAAACCCATCACCCTGCCAGTCATGTACGCCCAGCAAGGCGACACGATCGTGATCCTGGTGGGCGCTCCCGGGACGAAGCTGTGGTGGCGCAATTTCGCCCAGATCCATCCGGTCTCGGTGTGGCTGCACGGCGTCTCGCGCACCGGCAGCGGCCACGCTGTCGGCCCGGGCGCACCGGGGCGAGCGCGGGCCGCCGGCATATACACAGCCAAATTTCCCGACCTGCCCGTTGAGAATGATCCCTTGGTCGTCATCACTCTTGACCCCTACGCGGCAAATCCATCGTCCAGATCGGAGTGAGGGATCAGCGTGGGATCAGGTGTCTGATCGGCTCGAAGGCCTCGGGCTGAAACTCAAGCTGCATATGGAACAGACGCGCGACGGCACGATGACCGAAGCGCTGGAAAAGTTGCGGCAAAATGTCGAAGCCGCTGGAAACGCGGTCAAGGACGAGGCTGTCCGAGCCGACGTGCGTGAGGTTGGGCAACTGCTCGCCGACGCGGTGTCGACAACCATGGCCAAGGTCGAGCAGCACGTGCGCGACGCGGTGAAACGCACACCCTGATGCCGCCGCGAACCCCACCGCATCGCTAGCGGAACAGGCGCACTGAGTGGTGAACTAGCTGTTGATCGGAGGTGTCAACGTGACAGATCTGGGTCAAGTGCCCATTGCGGCTCTGGCTCCCTTGGTCGTTGCCGCTTTGGCGTTCGTGGCATATTGCTTGTTCGATCTGACTCGCAGCCAGGTGAGGTACCTGCCGAAGTGGGTGTGGGCCGTCATCTGCGTGGTGTCCATCCCGGTGGGCGGGATCGTCTATCTCCTGATCGGCAGGCAACCACAATGATCGTGCAGACCCGCGACCTGACGAAGTTATACGGCGGTCACACGGCTCTATCCGCTGTGGACATCAACGTGCCCGACCGCTGCGTCTACGGATTGGTGGGGCCCAATGGCGCAGGCAAGACCACATTGCTGGCGATTCTTGCCGGGCTTCGGCGTCCCACGAGCGGGGAGATCCTCCTCGGCGTGGCGCGCCATCGAATGGCTGTGCTACCCGACACCCCTCAGTTTGATCCGTGGCTGACCGGCCGGGAGGTGGTCGCCCTGGCCGCTCGCCTCGCCGCGCCCGGCGACACCGAGGAGCGAGTGGAGCAGACCCTGCGCGACGCCGGATTGGCAGATGCCGCTCAGCGACGCGTCGGCGGGTACTCGCGCGGAATGCTGCAGCGTCTGGGAATCGCCTGCACTCTCGTCGGTGAGCCGAGCCTGTTGCTGCTTGACGAGCCGGCCTCGGCTCTGGACCCGGCCGGGCGCCGCGAGGTGCTTGACCTGATTGCCCGTCTGCGCGGCCATGCCACGGTAATCATGTCCAGCCACATCCTCGCCGATGTTCAGGAGGTCTGCGACTCCGTGGGCATTCTGCGCGATGGCCGGCTGCTGTTTGAGGGACGGTTGGACAGCCTGCTGGTCGGCCGCGCAGTGCCGGCCTACCGGATCCACCTGCGTTCCGGTGCCGAGTCGGCCACGGAAGCGTTACGCAGCCAGGATTGGGTCATCGGCGTCGATCCGCTGACTGCGAACCGGCTTCATCTGAACGTGCGCTCGCTGGCCGAGGCGGAGGCAAGCTTGCCAGCCGTGCTGGCCGGCTGCGGGGCACACGTGATCAGCATGGCGCCGGAGGCCGCCGATCTGGAAGACGTCTTCCTGGAGCTGACCTCATGACCCTATGGCGCCTGGAATGGCTGCGCCTGACGCGCACCCATCGCCTTCTGATACTGGTCGGCGTGTACCTGTTCTTCGGTTTCACCGGTCCGCTCACCGCGCGCTATCTGAGCCAGATCCTGGATCGGCTTGGCACTGAAGGCATGAAGGTGGAGTTCCCCGCGCCGCAACCGGCCGACGGCATCGCCCAGTTCGTCAGCAACGCCTCCCAGATCGGGCTGCTGGCCGTCGTGTTGGTCGCCGGCTCCGCGATGGCCTTCGACGCCAGACGGGAGATGGCGGTATTCCTGCGAACACGGGTCAACACCGTTCGCGAAGTCATCCTCCCGGCCTATCTGCTGAACACCGCCGCGGCCGTCGCTGCTCTGACGATCGGCACATTGACGGCCTGGTACGAAACCGCAGTGCTCCTAGGTCCGCTGCCACCCTGGCGCATGGCGGCAGGAGCAGCGTTCGGAGCACTTTTCATGGCTTTCGTTGTCGCCGTAACGGCGTTGATGGCCTCCATCGTCAAAAGCACAGCGGGGACCGTTGGGCTCACTCTGGGCGTTCTGCTCACGATGGCGCTGCTGGGCAACCTCGGCGGGTTGGGCCGGTGGCTACCCACCAACCTGTCGGCCGCGATAGTCGGCCTCGTCAGCGGCCACAGCCCAGGAAGCTACCTGCCCGCCACTGCCGTCGCCTTGGCGGGATGCGGTGCCGCGGTTGCCGGAGCCATCGCGCTGAGCGCCCGCCGCGAGCTGTAGAAACTTTCGCGCTGCCAGCGGTTTGAGGCACGTCGGCGCACGCCTGTCCGACTCCCAACCTCGGGCCGCAACCCGAGGTTTGCAGGCCTTTAGTCCTGGCCGGTTCGGGTCCAGCGGATCTGACCTGCGCAGGCCCCTACCGGGTGCACTTGGGGTATGCAGGAGCCAACGAGCCTTCGGTTTCTCGGTGCCGCCCAGACGGTCACGGGCAGCACATTTCTGATCCAGGGTCATGCCGGCAGGGTGCTGATCGACTGTGGCATGTATCAGGGCAGCCGCGAGTTGCGGCGCCGGAACTGGGCGACGTTTCCGGTGGCGGGTCATGACATCGACGCCGTCGTGCTCAGCCACGCCCACCTGGACCACTGCGGGTGGCTGCCCCGGCTGGTGCGGCGCGGGTTCAATGGGCCTGTCCACTGCTCGCCGTGGACGGCCAAGGTGGCCGCGATCGTGTTGCGAGATGCCGCGCATCTGCAGGAGGAGGAGGCCGAGTACGCCGCGTTGCGTGGCTACAGCAAGCGCCGTCCCCCGCTGCCCCTGTTCGACACCACCGATGCCGAGCGGGCGATTTCCCTTTTCCGCGAGCTTGACCACGGCGCCTTGAAGCAGATCGCACCGAGGTTGTCGGTACGGTTGCATCGCGCCGGGCACATTCTTGGATCGTCCACTGTGGAGGCTCAGGCCGCCGGGCGAACGGTGGTGTTCTCCGGCGATCTGGGCCGGGACAGTCATCCGCTGCTCAACCCGCCCGACCCGCTGCCCGAGGCCGACGTGGTGGTGGTCGAGTCGACCTACGGCGATCAGGTGCACGGGCCGCGCCGGGCTGACGACATTGCCGAGCCGATCCGCAGCGCGCTGGCGGGCGAGCTGCATCTGGTACCCGGCAAAGAAGAATCGAAACGGCTCAACCAACCGCACCGGCCGAGCATCATCGCGACGACCTCATCTCCTGGCTCAAATCAGCGCCGCAGGCTCCGCAGACCTGCTACGTCGTACACGGCGAGCTGGAAGCCGCCAACGCCCTGTCCCACCGCATCCACGCCGAGCTTGGCTGGTGCGCCGTCGTTCCTCAGCACGCCGAGCGCGTTCTGATCTAAGGAGTAATGCGAGATGACCGACATGCTGAGCGCAGACGGCAGAATCATGCGGTTGCGGGAAGTGACCGCCGACGACGCCGGCAGCCTGCTGGACCTCTACCACAACAGCAGCGACGACAGCCGTTACAAGCGTTTCCTTTACCTGGGCCGCGCCGCGGCGCAGGAGGAGGTCGACCGGCTCACCAGGGCGCCCGGGACCGACCATTTCGCGATCCTGGCCGAAGATCAAGGCCAGGTGATCGGTGCCGCCTCGTATGAGCGCCTGGAGGAGGGGTTCCGGGCCGACTTCGCGGTCATGGTCGGCGACCAGTGGCAGGGCCACGGTGTCGGTACGCTGCTGGTCGAGCAGCTGGCCGCGCACGCACGCCAGCACGGCGTGCAGGAGCTCGTGGGAGACGTCCTGGCCGTCAACAGCAGCATGCTGCGCGTAGCCGCGGGTATCAGCCCGGGAGCGCCGGTGGAGTATGACGGCACCGTTTCCAAGGTTCGTATCGCTACCGCCTTCGACAGCGCCGCTCTGGCGGCGATGGACGCCCGGGAACGCAGCGCCGAGGAGCATTCTCTGCGACCTATGCTGGCCCCGCGCAGCGTCGCGGTGGTCGGGGTGGGCCGTAAGCCGGGCGGGGTGGGGCGGGAGCTGCTGGCCAACATTCTGGGCCACGGCTTCACCGGCCGCGTCTACGCTGTGAATCCGCACGCCGATGCCATCGACGGCTGTCTGACCGTGCCCACCGTGGCGCAGCTGCCAGAGGCCGTCGACCTGTTGGTGGTGGCCGTCCCGGCCGCGGCTGTGGCCGAAGTCATTCGTGAAGCGGGCGTTGTCGGGGTGCGCGCGGCAGTCATCGTCACCTCAGGCTTTACCGAGTCCGGTGCCGACGGCAGGGCAGCGCAGCGGGAGGTCCTCGACATCGCCCGCAGGTGCGGGATGCGCTTGCTCGGCCCGAACTGCCTCGGGCTCATCAACGCCGATCCTGCGATCCGTTTGGCGGCAACGTTCGCCGCCGATCTGCCAGATGCTTTTGGCGGGCTGGCCGTGGCCGCGCAATCCGGTGCCGTCGGCATCGCTGTTCTGGATCACGCCAAGCGCCACGGGCTGGGCATCGCCTCGTTCGTGTCGCTGGGCAACAAGGCCGATGTAAGCGGCAACGACATGCTCTCCTACTGGTTCGACGACCCGGCAGTGCGCGCGGTCGCGCTTTACCTTGAGTCGTTCGGCAACCCACGCAAGTTCGCCCGGATCGCCCGCGCGGTCGCCAGGCGCAAGCCGGTGCTGGCCGTCAAAGGCGGCCGTTCGACCGGCGGGCAGCGGGCGGGTGCGTCGCACACCGCTGCCGCCGCCGCCCCGGCCGTCGCCGTGGACTCCCTGTTTGCTCAGGCCGGTGTAGTCCGCGCCGACTCGCTTGGCGAGATGCTCGACGCGGCAAGGGTTCTGGTCGACCAGCCGCTGCCCGGCGGCAACCGGGTGGGGCTGGTGGGCAACGCCGGCGGGCTCAACGTGCTGGGCGCTGACGCCGCCGAAGCGGCCGGGCTGACCGTTCCCGACCTGCCGGAGCACTGCGGCAACCCCAACGATCTGGGTGCTGGAGCGAGCCCGCGGGCGATGGGCGAGGCGATCCGGGCGATGGCGGCGTCCAGGCAGGTCGACATGATCGTGGCCATCTTCGCGGCGACCCGGTCCAACGAACCCGGCACGGTGATGCTGGAGATCGCGGCAGCGGCCGACGAGTTCCCCGACCTCGCCTTCGCCGTCGTCATCGTCGGTGCCGACGCGCCGCCCACCCAGCTGGGCAAACGGCGGGCGCCCGTGTTCGCCCTGCCCGAGCAGGCGATGCGGGCGCTTGGGCACGCCGTGCGATACGCGGCCTGGCGCGAGCACCCGCTGGGTAATCGCCCCACACTGCCTGACATCGAACACGACCGAGCACAGTCTATTGTGGACACTGCGCTGGCCGGTGGCGAAGGCTGGCAGTCGTGGAATGTAGCCGCCGATCTGCTTTCCTGTTATGGGGTAACGGTTCTTCCCAGCGCAATCGTGGAAAGCGCTGACGAGGCCATCGCGGCCGCCGAACGGCTCGGCTACCCGGTCGCGTTGAAAGCCGCCGACCCGAACCTGGTGCACAAGACCGAACTGGGCGCCGTCCACCTGCGCTTGGCCGACGCCGAAGCGGTGGCGCACGCCTATCGCGCGATCGGCATCGCGCTGGCGAACCCTCAGCCGCCGGTGGTGGTGCAGCCGATGCGCGGCGGCGGCGTCGAAATGGTCGCCGGTGTTGTGCACGATCCCCTGTTCGGTTCGCTGCTGATGACCGGGCTCGGCGGAGTCCACACCGATCTGCTCGCCGACCGGTCGCTGCAACTGCTGCCGGTCACCGACCGCGACGCCGAGGCCATGTGGAAACGCCTGCGCGGCGCGAAACTGCTCACCGGCTACCGCGGATCGCCCGCCGTCGATACCGAGGCGTTGCAAGACGTCCTGCTGCGCCTGGGACGGCTGGCCGAGGACTTCCCGCAAGTCGCCGAGCTGGACCTCAACCCGCTGCTGGTCTTCCCGCACAGCGTTACCGCTGTCGATGTCAAACTGCGCCTGTGCCCGGTCGGCACCGAACTCGATCCTTCCCTGCGCGCGCTGCGCGCCCAATGAGGCGAGGAAACATGAATCCCTGGAAAGTCGAAGACGTCATGAGCAAGAAGGTCGTCTCGGTGCGGCTGAACACGCCGTACGGAGAGATCGTCAGCACGCTGGCCAAGCACAAAGTCAGCGCCGTGCCGGTACTCGACCGGTTCAGCCGCGTCGTGGGCATCGTCTCCGAGGCCGACCTGCTGCACAAGGTCGAATTTCTCGGCCAGGACACCGAGCCACAGTTCCTTGAGTGGGGTACCAGAAAAGTCAACCGCAGCAAGGCAAACGCTGACACCGCCGAGCAGCTGATGACCAGCCCGGCCGTCACCACCCAGCCCGGCGTGTCAGTGATCGCGGCCGCCCGGCGGCTGGAGGAGAAACACGTCAAGCGAATGCCGGTCGTCGACGCGTTCGGGCTCCTGCTCGGCATCGTGTCGCGCACCGATCTGCTCAAGATGTACCTGCGCCCCGACCACGAGCTGCGCCACGAGGTCGTCGAAGACGTGTTGCGCCGCACGCTGCACATCGACGCGCTCACCATCGAGGTCGAGGTGGTCGACGGCGTGGTCATCCTCAACGGGCACGTCGACCGCAGATCGATCGCGGAGATCGCCGTGAACCTCACCAAATCTGTCCCCGGCGTGATCCGTGTCGTCGACCAGATCCTGTGGAGCCGCGACGACGTCACCGTGCCCGCCCTGCTAGCAGATTGCAGGTGACCATCGATGTTGCTGCAGGATTTGGCAGAACTGAACTGGTTTCCCATGGCAGGACCGGCAATCCGCACCGAGGAGCAGCGCGATGGCGACCGCTTCCTCGTGCGCGCCGAGCTTCCTGGAATCGATCCCGGCAAAGACATCGCCATCACGATCACCGACGACAATCTTCGCTTGGTCGTCGTCCGCCTGCCCGATGTCGTCCGTGGAGCCCGCACCCAGTTCCGCTATGGCACCTTCCAACGACTACTCAAGCTTCCTCCCGGCACCCAGCACAAGTACACCCTGGGCTATCACGAAGGAATCCTCGAGATCGCGATGAACGTAGGTGAGCCACCTGCCGAACTCGATCAACAGGGCTGACACTACGGCTTACTTGGCCAGCAGCGCCACCAGATCGCCGCCGGTGACGATTCCCACCGGCCTGCCCTCGGTGTCGGTCACCGCCACAGCATCGATCCCGTTGGCGCCCATCAGTTTCGCGGCGTCGATGACCTCGTCGAGAACGCATACCGTTTCCGGCGCCGGCCCAAGCGCGGAGGCTATCGTACGAACGGCGAGCGCGTTGAAGTCGCTGGCCCACACCGCCGCTATCGCGCGATCGGACAGCACCCCCACACAGCGCCCGGTCGCATCGACGACCACCAGATGGCGCAAGCCTGAATTGATCATTCTGACCAGGGCGTCCTCAAGCAATTCGCGATCGGAGATGAGCACCGGTGGCTGCGTCATGACTTTGACGATGGGCTGGCGCGCCAAGCGGGCATGGCTGCCGGTATCGCGAGCCGAAATATAGATGGCCTTCATCACGTGCTCCCTTGCGCCCAGGCGGGTCACGCTAACCCACTACTTTCAATGCTCGCCCCGGTCGAGGTACCGGCCCAGGGCAGAAGCTCCCCGGCAGACGGGACCAAGGACCCGTCCGACGACGGTCTTGTGCATCTACATGCGCAGGTCGCGGCGCAGTGCACTTGAAGCATGAACGCACCAACGCATTCGCACCCCAGAGTCCTCGTCACGTGGGAATCCAAACATGGCTCCACCGCCGAAATCAGCTATGCGATCGCCGGCGTGCTGCGTGAGCACGGTGTTCGGGTAACGCTGTCGCGGGCCGACGAAGCCGACATCGACGACGCGGATGACGGGTTTGTCATCGGAAGCGCCGTCTACGCCGGGCACTGGATGAAACACGCCAAGCATTTCGTCCAGGAATACAGTAAGAAACTGCTCGCCAAGCCGGTGTGGCTGTTCTCCAGCGGACCGGTGGGAAACCCACCCAAGCCTGATGAGCCCGCCGTCGACGTGGCCGAAATGATCGAGTGCACCGCCGCGGTAGAGCACCATATCTTCGGCGGAAACTTGACCCCGAGCAGATGACGTTCCCCGAGCGGGCGATCACCCGCGCATTGCACGCGCCCTATGGCGACTTCCGTGACTTCCAAGCCATCCGGGCGTGGGCTGCCCAGATCGCCGAACATCTGACCAAGGTAGAGCAGCGCTAGCTCTGGGCGGCGATCGCGTTGAACACGGCGTCGGTGATGGTCTGCCCTTGCGCCGGGGTGACCTTCTGGTTGTTGACGAAGATGGTGGGGGTACCGGTCACACCGCGGCGGCTCGACTCATCGGTAGCGAAGCTCGGCCAGGAAGCGTAAGTGCCGTCATTCACGCAAGAGGCGAAGGCGTCGCCCAGCCCCGCGCTGCGGCCCATAGCGACCAGCTCGGCGTCGGTGTAGCCGGCGCCGCCTTCGGCCGGCTGCTTGGCGTAAAGCGCATCGGAGAACTGGGCGAATTTGCCGCCGTCCGCAGCACACCCCGCCGCAGCCGCGCTGCGCGTGGAATAACGGTTGGTGGACAACCTGTCCAGGATCGCGATCGGGAAGGTGGCCAGCGTGATCTGGTTGTCCTGCACCATCTTCTGAAGTCTTTCCTGCGCCGCGGAGTGGAAAGCCCGGCAGGACGGACACAGGTAGTCCTGATACACGTCCACTTTGATCGGGCCGCTTCCGGCCACGATGCCCGTGCCCGACGCGTTGGTGGACTGCGGAACGTTGTGGGCGGTGTCTTTGGTGTTCGCATAGACCGCATAGGCGCCGACGCTCACCAGTAACAGAACGCCCGCCGTGATGGCAGAGACCCGGATACTCCGATTACGCCTGGCCTCCTTGGCCTTCTGTTGCCTGATCAGTCGCGTGGCCATGCGCTGGTTGCCCCGCTTGCTCACGACATTCTCCTATCCAGCGAGTATTTGGTTACCGGAAACACGACGAGGTAGATCGCCAAGGCCAGCAGCGCGACGTCGCGGGCGATATCCCATGCGTAGTTCGGGTTCTGGCCCACCGGCAGCGTGCCGCCACGGCTGAAGCATCCGCAGTCGATGGAAAGCCCACGAGCCCAGGCCGAGGCGATCCCGGCGATGAACGCGACCATGGCCAATGCCGCAAGCGACGCCGCGAGCCGAGTGGCGAGCCCGGCGAGCAACAGCAGGCCGACGCCGATCTCCAGGACCGGCTGGACCACCCCCACGAACTGGGCCATCTCCCAAGGCATCAGCTGGTAGGCGTTCACCGCCCGCGCCGACGCGGCAAGATCGGTAACCTTGATCGCACCCGCGGCCAAGAACGCAGCCCCCAGCCCTACCCGGGCAGCCAGGCCCAGCCACTGCTGCCAAGCTTTCATAGTCACCACGCTCGCCCATCGCTGCCGTCGTTGTCAGGAACATCTTCCCGACATCGACGTCCTTTAGCCCAGGGCCGTTAGACCCTACGGACCGAGCAGTAAGGTCTACTTAGGAGCAAGCAGCTATTCTCAGTCGGCCATTTCGATGATTTGTTCGGCGGGCAGCCGGGGCGTGTGCGGCGGGCCCGAGTGAAGCGGATCGGGCGAGCCGAGACGAAGCACCAGGTATGGAGAGCCGACCCCGGAAAGCAGGCGCCGCAGAAACTCGCGGGTGGCGAGGACCTCGATGACCGCGCTGAACGGCAGCACTGACAGTCCGAGCTCGGAGGCGATCAGCCAGCCGGCCGACATTGCCTCACCGGCACGCAGCCAGTCTGCCGGCTCATCGCTTTGTCCGAAAAGGACCGCGTAGGCGGCCTCGCGGTCATGACCCTCTCCCGTGCGCAGGGTGCCTTGGCGCACGAAGTCACGGCCGGGCACCACCGTCTGCGGCGGGCTGTCGACCAGTGCCGTGTCCGGCACGCCGACGCCGCTGGCGCGGTCTCCGCCGACCCAGTAGGCCAGCTCTTCAAGCTGCTGCGGATCTGTCACCTCGATCTGATCGGCGCGGGCAGACGCGGAGCCGAGCTCGAGGACCTGGTCGGCGGTGAGCACATGGACATCGATCCCCTCGGCGGTCATCGCGGCGCGCACGGCGTCGAGGGCCTCGGCCGCCACAGGCGTGTCGCTGACCGGCCGGCGATCGGTGTGGCGCAGGCGAATCGCCTGGAACAGCCGCATCGCTTCGGCGGTGACCTCCACCCGCTCCCCCAGATCCACGTGGGCGAGGTGATCGGGATCGTTGGGGTCGGGCATCCGTTGCACCAGCGCTGCCCAGCCTTGCGCCGCGAGCGCGACCCGCAGGTGGTGCAGTGCCGCACCGCAGCTCATCACCAGCAGCCGCCCATGCGTATCGGCGACCTGCAGCTGGCGGCTGCGATCGGCGAAAAGGTCCAGCCCACGCTCGCTGACCCGCCACCGCCAGGGCTGGGTGTTGTGCACCGATGGGGCGTAACCGGCCGCCGCTGCAGCCTCCGCCAGCACGGCGGACTCGGGCCTGTCGCTCATGCCTTTGAGCATAAGGCCCAACGGCGGCCCGAACCCGAGTCTTTGGTCCCGTGCAGCGCGGCCTTGCGCCCCTGACCGCGCGCGCCAACGCAGCCTAGCGTCAAAAGCGAAGAGAGGAGCAGGAAATGAAGCAATGGACAGTCCAGGACGTGATGACCTCCGATGTCGCCTCCGTTCTGGTAAACACCCCCTACGCCGAGGTGGTTGCTACCTTGGCCAACCGCAAGGTCAGCGCTTTGCCCGTGCTCGACGGCTTCAACCGCGTCGTCGGTGTGGTCTCCGAAGCAGATCTGCTGCACAAGGTCGAGTTCATCGGCGAGGACACCGATTTTCGGTTCTTCGAGTGGGGTACCAAGAAAGTCAACCGGGCCAAGGCAAACGCCACCACCGCAGGCGACCTGATGACCTCCCCCGCCGTCACCGTCCAACCCGGAATCTCCTTGGTGACCGCCGCCAAGCGGATGGAGGAAGCACACATCAAGCGCCTTCCCGTGCTGGACGAGATGGGCCGGCTCATCGGCATAGTCTCACGCCGCGACCTGCTCAAGATGTACCTGCGTCCCGACGGCGAGGTACGCGACGAGGTCATCGAAGGTGTGTTGCGCCAGTTGCTCTGGATCGACCCGCTGACCGTGCAGGTCGTCGTCGAAAACGGCGTGGTGACCCTCCACGGCGAGGTCGACCGCAAGTCCACCGCACAGATCGCCGCCCACGTCACCAGGCGGGTTCCCGGCGTGGTCCAGGTTGTCGACCAGGTGACCTGGAACTACGACGACATCACCATCCCCACCGGTGTCGGCGCCTGAGACCGCTTTGCCCCAACCAGAGCACGAGAGGAGGTGAAACATCATGCTTATCACCCGCAGGCGCTCCGGCCTGGCCTTCCCCGACCTGGCCGAACTGTCCTGGTTCCCCTTCGTCGAGCCGGTGATCCGGATCGAGGAGTACCACAAGGACGACCGTTACGTCGTTCGCGCGGAACTGCCCGGCGTTGACCCCGCGAAGGACATCGAAGTCACCGCTGAGGACGGCTATCTGCGCTTGGTCGTGACCCGTCAGGAGGACAGCAAGGAGCCGGGCCGCAGCGAGTTCCGCTACGGCACCTTCCACCGCACCATCGCCCTTCCGCCCGGCGCCAAGGAGGACACCATTCTGGCCACCTATGTCGAGGGGATCCTCGAGATCACGATGAAGATCGGTGAGCCGAAGCCGATCGGCAAACACATCCCGATCGCGATCGGGAACGGTCAGCCCAAGCCCGTCAAGAAGGGCTGAGGGAAGTCCGCTGGCATTGCGGGGGCCGCATCTCGCTACGGCCCCTGCGCCCGCTAAGGAGATGCGTCATGATGTGGAACGGCTATGGCATGGGCGGTTGGGGCATGGCTGTCATGCTGGTTTCCAGCCTGGTTTTCTGGACGTTGCTGGTCGGCGGCGCGGTTCTGCTCTACCGCGCATGGCGCGACAGCCCGAAGTCCGCCGGCCCGTCCAGTGCCGAGCAGCAGCTCGGCGAGCGTTACGCGCGCGGCGAGATAGATGATCAGGAGTATCGGCACCGGCTGACGGTTCTGAAACGCTGACCGATGCGGGGCCGCCGGCCCACCCACCGTGGGACCTTCGGCCCTGCCGGCCGGCCGAGCACAGGCGGTGCACTGGAGGCATGAACATGTTGCGTGCGGCCGCCGAGCTCGCGCTCGCGGCGCCATCGATCTTCAACACCCAGCCGTGGACGTGGGTCGTGCACCCCGACCGCCTGCTGCTGCGCGCCGACCGGCAGCGGCAGCTACCCGCAGTGGACCCCAGCGGGCGGTTGCTCACCATCAGTTGTGGCGTGGCTCTGCATCACGCCGTCGTCGCCTTGGCGCCCGCAGCCGCCGAGGTGCGGCTCATGCCCGATCCCGCCGACCCTGACGTGCTGGCCTCGCTGCGCCTGAGGCCGGACAGGCCGCCGGATGACTCCGCTCTGGCGCTGCGGGCCGCCATCAAGCGCCGGCGCACAGACCGCCGTGCTTTCGCCCGCGTACCGGTCAGCACCGACACGGTCGATGCCCTGATCGCCGCCTGCGAGCAGCAGCAGGCACACCTGCACGTCCTGGCATGGCACCAGACGTCCCAATTCGCTCTGGCCGCCGTCCGGGCCGGCGCCCTGCAACTGTCCGATCCGGACTATCGCGCCGAGCTGGCCGACTGGACCCACCGACCGCCATGGAGCGGCGACGGTGTGCCTGCCTCCACCACCGTTCCCGCTATCCCGCGGCGGGTCCCGGTGCGCGACTTCGCCCCGTTCGGCGGCGCGAGCCTTCCGCCCGGGATCGACAACGATCTCGGCGCCAGCTATGCGGTCATCTACACCAACGTCGATGGGGTCAGGGCCTGGCTGCGTGCCGGGATGGCATTGTCGGCCGTCCTCCTGACCGCCACAGCGGCCGGCCTGGGCAGCGCTCCCATCAGCGACGTGACCGAGACCTTCCCCACCCGCACGCTGATGGACGACATGCTGCCCGCAGGCTGCGCACAGGTGGCCCTCCGGGTCGGGCATCCAGCCCCCGGCGAGCCTCCGGCCACACCGCGCCGGGTGCCCGCCGAGGTCATCTCAGAGGCCACCGACCCGCGATAAGCGGGTCTATCGGCCCTATTCCGTGCCCGCCAGGCGGAAGATGCTGAGAGGTATGAACAGATCAATCGTGGCCGGTGTGGATGGCTCGCCCGGCGGCCTCACGGCAGCCCGCTATGGCGCCTCATTGGCGGAACGGCGTAACGTTCCGCTCAGGCTTATACACGTGTTCGAAAGCCTCTTCTACGGCTACGGTCCCCTGTTCGCCGCTGGCAACTACGCCGTTGCCGACGAGCAGCTGCACGCGGCGGCACAGAGGTCCCTTGCCAACGACGCGGAACAGATCCGTGCCGCCTATCCCGGTCTCACAGTCGAAGCGGACCTTCTCGAAGGTTTGCCCGCCGCAGTGCTGATCGAGGAATCCCAGGACGCCGTCGCGACCGTCGTCGGCACCCGCGGCCTTGGCGGCTTCGCGGGCCTGCAACTCGGCTCAGTCTCCAGCCAGGTGGCCGCGCACGGGCACGGGCCGGTCGTAGTCGTGCGCCCAGCCGAGCAACCGGACGGCCCGGTGCTGGTGGGCTTCGACGGCTCCGAGGCGTCCCAGGCAGCCCTCACCTACGGCATCCGCGAAGCGCTCGACCTGAAGGTGCCGCTCGCCGTCGCCAACGTCTACTGGGAAGAGCCGCTGGGCCTGCAAAACCCTTGGGGTTCCAAGGAGATACCCGATCCGGCCGTCACCGCCGTGCACAAGTCCCAGCAGCTCATCGACGACGCCCTGGAGCTGGCCCGCGAGGAGCACCCCGACCTCCAGATCGAGATCCGCACCATACACAGCATGAACCCCGAATACAGCCTCGTCGAAGAATCCGCACACGCCAGCCTCACCATCGTCGGCTGCCGCGGCCGCGGCGGCTTCGCCGGTCTCCTGCTGGGCTCGGTGAGCCGCACCCTGGTCCACCACGCTGCCGGGCCGGTGGCCGTCCTGCACCCCACCGCGCATTAAGGCACTCTGGGGACAATCATTACCGGGCACCGATCTGTCCACGCCAACAATCACCGTCATCGTCCCCACCTCACGTTTCTCCAGATCCACAGGACCAGCGCGGGCACCACCGCGACCGCTGCGCAGACAGCAACTTGGCTGGCTGACAATGGTTCCGTGCCGAGCAACGTGCGCAGCGTGGTCACCACTGCCGCGGCGAGCAGCAGCGCCACCAGCGGGTCGGTGAGCTGCGCCCCGATCCTGCTGAGAAGACGGCGTGGACGCGGTTTGGCGACCGCGTTGGGGCCGTCGCCGGCCAGCCGAGCCGCCGCTTCCTTCGCGGACAGCCCGGCCGGCCGGTTCTCGGTCAGGACGGCCATTTCCAGTTCCGGATTTCGGGCGCGTCCTCGCCGGTGGCCCTGGTGTGGTCGCGGCAGCGCTGACGAGCATCCACCATCTCCTGGCGCAAAGTGGCCGCGCTGACCGACAGCCCTGGGACGCGATCGATGACGTCAATCACCAGATGGAACCGGTCGAGATCGTTGAGCATCACCATGTCGAACGGCGTGGTGGTGGTGCCCTCTTCCTTGTAGCCGCGCACGTGAAGGTTGCTGTGGTTGGCGCGGCGGTAGGTCAGCCGGTGGATCAGCCACGGGTAGCCGTGGTAGGCGAACACGACCGGCTTGTCGCGGGTGAAGATGGCGTCGAACTGGTCGTCGGGCAGCCCGTGCGGGTGCTCCGAATCGGGCTGCAGCCGCATCAGGTCCACGACGTTGACGACGCGAATCTTCAGCTGCGGCAGCCTTTCGCGCAGTATCTCGGTGGCCGCCAGCACCTCCATCGTCGGCACGTCACCAGCGCACGCCAGCACCACATCGGGTTCGCTGCCCGCGTCGTTGCTCGCCCAGGGCCAGATGCCCAGCCCGCGCCGGCAGTGCAGCTTGGCTTGCTCCATTGTCAGCCAGTTGGGCGCGGCCTGCTTGCCCGCGACGATGACGTTCAGATATTGGCGACTACGCAGACAATGGTCCAATGTGGACAGAAGGGTGTTGGCGTCCGGCGGCAGATAGACCCGGACCACCGCGGCCTTCTTGTTCACCACGTGGTCGATGAAACCCGGATCCTGGTGCGAGAAGCCGTTGTGGTCCTGCCGCCACACATGACTGGACAGCAGATAGGTCAGCGACGCGATAGGACGCCGCCACGGAATCCCGTTGGTCACCTTGAGCCACTTGGCATGCTGGTTGACCATCGAGTCCACCACATGGATGAACGCCTCATAACTGGTCAGCAGCCCGTGCCGGCCGGTCAGCAGATAACCCTCCAAGAACCCTTGGCACAGATGCTCCGAGAGCACCTCCACCACCCGGCCCTGCGGCGCGAGATGGTCGTCGCCGGGCACGATGTCGGCGGTGAACACCCGATCGGTGACCTCAAGCACCGCACCGAGCCGGTTGGAGTTCGCCTCGTCCGGGGCGAAAAGCCGGAACCTGTCCGGGTTCGCACGCATCACCTCGCGCAGCCACTGCCCCGCCTGCCTGGCCGCCTCGATCTGCGAGCCACCGGGCTGCGGCACGACCGCCGCGTGCTCCTCGATGTCGGGCAACACCAGATCGCGCAATATCTGGCCGCCGTTGGTGTGCGGGTTCGCGCTCATCCTGCGCTCACCGCTGGGTTTCAACACATCCAAGCTTTTATCGGGTACCCCGAAAGAGCCAAAAAGCTCCTCAGGCCGATATGAGCGCATCCACTGCTCAAGCATCCCCAGATGCGCCGGGTTCTCACGCACGGCCGCCAGCGGCACCTGGTGGGCGCGGAACGTGCCCTCCACCGGCACACCGTCGACCTCGCGTGGCCCGGTCCAGCCCTTCGGCGTGCGCAACACGATCATCGGCCAGCGCGGCCGCGACCCGTCACCGGTGGCACGGGCGTGTTGCTGGATCGCCGCAATGTCGTCCAGCGCGGCATCCAGCGCCTGGGCCATCTCGTGGTGAACCCGCGCCGGGTCGTCGCCGCTGACCTCGATCGGCCGGTAGCCAAAACCATGCATCATCGACATGAGATCGGTGTCGGGGATACGCGACAGCACGGTCGGGTTGGCAATCTTGTACCCGTTGAGGTGCAGGATCGGCAACACAGCCCCATCGGTGATCGGGCTAAGGAAGACGTTGGAAAGCCAGCTTCCCGAAAGCGGCCCGGTTTCGGCCTCACCGTCACCCACCACGCACGCCACCACGAGATCGGGGTTGTCGAACGCGGCACCGTAGGCATGCATCAACGAATACCCGAGCTCTCCGCCCTCATGAATGGAGCCAGGCACCTCAGGCGCCACATGGCTGGGAATCCCACCGGGAAATGAGAACTGACGGAACAGCTTAGCCATTCCGGCCTCGTCCCGGCTGATACTCGGATACACCTCGCTGTAGGTGCCCTCCAGCCACGTATTGGCCACGATGGCAGGGCCGCCGTGGCCGGGACCGGTAACGAAAATGGCATTCAGATCACGGGCCACGATGGCCCGGTTCAGGTGCGCCCACAGCAGATTCAGCCCCGGGCTGGTCCCCCAATGCCCGAGCAGCCGCGGCTTGATGTCCTGCGTGGTAAGCGACTCGCGAAGCAAAGGGTTGGCCATCAAGTAAATCTGGCCCACCGTCAGATAGTTGGCCGCCCGCCACCAGGCGTCGACAGTGGCGTACTCCTCATCGTTGAGGTAGCCGGAACGGCTAGCTGAATCCGAGCGCTCACCGGCGCGGACAGTCACGGTCATAGTTTGATCGTCGCGCCGTCCGGGCCCCGAGTGCAGAGCAATCCTGCCTTTCCCGCCCAGGACCTATGACCCTGGCACTCGCGCGCCCATACGCCACGCTTAAACCATGACCGCGCTCATCATCTATGAATCGATGTTTGGCAACACCCGCCGCATCGCCGAAGCAATCGCCGACGGGCTCGCCCCGCACCAGCGCGTCGAGCTCCGCGAAGTCGGCCAGGCACCCATTCCCCTGCCCGCCGATCTGGATCTGCTGATCATCGGCGCCCCCACCCACGCCTTGGGCATGAGCCGGCCGAACACCCGCCAAAGCGCAGCCCAGCAGGCGACCGCCGGCCTGGTTTCCGCCGGCATCGGCGTGCGTGAGTGGCTCGACCGTCTCCTACCCGGATCACACCTCGTCCCCGCTGCCGCTTTCGACACCAAGTTCGGCAAACCGAGCTGGCTGCCTGGTTCGGCGGCGCGTGGCATCGCCAAGCGGCTCAAGCGTTTGGGCCACCTCCGGGCCGCCATGCCCAAGAGCTTCTACGTCACCGCGACCAAAGGGCCGCTGGCCGAAGGCGAGCTAACCCGCGCCCGCGAATGGGGAGACCTGCTCGGCCAGACCCACCCGGCCGGTCACTACTTCACTCCGCTGGGCTGACAGGACGACCACCCAGGTCCACGCAGCGGCGGCCAGCCCCGCATCCCAGCCAGGAACACGCCCGCGCCGCGGCAACCTGACCAAGCTGAGATCGTGCCCGCCGCTGGCCAGCAGCCAGGAGATCAGCTTTTTATGGGTGGAACGTGTGGCCAAGGGATGCGACCGTATGTTGGTGGCCGACATCTCCGGAGACTTTGAGATCCACCTGACCGCCGTGTACGGCGATGAGCTGGAGGGCTTTGCGCGCGATCACGGGTGGAAGTTCAGCCACATCGAGCTGGACCGGGGTGTGTGGAAGTCGCAGCCGATGGTCAGTGTCCGGCGCAGGGGCACCCTGGACGAGCTGTGGGAGATGATGCGGATCTGGCGGGGCATGCTCATCGACGCCGCCGCGCAGATCGTCCGGGTGAAGATCGAAGCCGCGCCGTCCAACGAAGGTGTGCCACAGACCGACGGTGACGCTGGCGGAGAGCCGCAGGGCCGGTACTTCGAGCACCACGTCAAGCTCGTGCTGTCCGATGCCGCCACGGATCGGCTAGCGGCGCTGGCCCAGCTGATCGCGCCGCATGGTGCGCGCCTGTCGCGCAACGCACGCCGCCAGCGGCCGGACGGCCGGCACGAGCGCTTCGTCACCCAGCGCTGCCACCGGGTCGGGAGGGTGACTGCGCGGCAAGAACTTGACGCCCTGCTCGAAGCTCTGCGCATGGACGGCCAGGACATTGCCGAGATCGAGGAAGAATACGTGGTCTACGACAGCGCGTTGCGCCTCGATGAAGGCTGGCTGGACGAGCAGCCGTCGCAGGACCATGTCTCGCACGAGTTCGACATGCGCCCTGCGCCGCCGCCACATGCAGGCTTTCCGTCCACCTACCGGCCGCTTCCCGCCGATCCGCAGATCCGCCAGCCGGCGGTGTTCGACCCGGCACTCAAGCAGTTCGTCAACGCTTACCGGGCCGGGGAACCACGGTTCGTCGACGAGCAGACGGGCAACCGGTGGCGGCAGGCCCGATGGGACGCCATGACGCATTTGCTGCGCCTGATCGCCGCCGGGCCGTGGGCCAAACATCTGGTGCTGCGCGGCAGCGTTCCGCTGCGGGTCTGGCTGGGCGACGCGGCCCGGGAGCCGGGCGACCTGGATTTCGTGGTCACCCCGAGCGCAATGATGATGGAGGACCGTGCCGCGGGACGCATGCTCGACGGCATCGTTGCGGCCGTGCGTGAGCATCCCGGTGGTGGCCTGCGCGCCGACAGCGTTGCGGCCGAGGACATCTGGACCTACGAGCGGGCGCCGGGCCGCCGCCTGACCTTCGCGTTCTCCACCCCGCAGGTGCCCCATGGCAGCGTCCAGCTCGACTTCGTCTTCAACGAGACGT
The DNA here is from genome assembly GCF_016862955.1 of Rhizocola hellebori. Lineage (GTDB taxonomy): Bacteria > Actinomycetota > Actinomycetes > Mycobacteriales > Micromonosporaceae > Rhizocola > Rhizocola hellebori. The sequence goes on from NZ_BONY01000041.1 coordinate 66,852, forward strand.
TGCCGGTAGCACCGATTCCGATCCGGATCCCGCCTCTGCACGACCCGATCGCCACGGCCCCGCCTGAGCTTGCGCTGGCCTGGAAAATCCTCTGGCTGGAGACCGACAAGTACCCGCAGGGAAAGGACCTCTACGACGCCACCCTGCTGGCCGAGTTCACCCCGATCTCCCTCACGCTCGTAAGGGAGGTGCTGCGCCGCGAGCTCGGTGCCGAGGCCGACTCGTTCACCGCGGCGTCAGTCCTGCGTTGGCGCTTTGAATGGGACAGCTTCCTGCAGGAGTACCCGGGCGTGCGCGGCCACCCCACCACGTGGCAGCACCGCCTCGTCCTGGCGCTGGGGCGGTCGTTCAGCCGCCACGCAAACCAGGCAGGAGACTGACCGGCGGCGCCCCATTGCGCACCACCAGCGCGCCGGGGAATGTGGCCGGTCCGCGCCCTTTTCGAGGAGGGCGTCAGCCGCCTACGGGACGGCGACCTCCCCACGCGATCCTCGGCCTAACTTACCCGGGGCTATGCGTCGAGGGTTGGTGGTGTGCGCGTGGGGGCTGTCGGGCTGGCGCCTTGGCCGGAGGGAAGCCCGGGGCAGAGTCGCTGGTATGGCTGTGCTCCGAGGTAGAAGGTCCATTCCCGGCCGGTGAGGTTGCGGCCGGCTCTGCGGCACAGTTCGTGGGCCGCCCCGATGCCTGGCTTTAGTGGAACCTGGGCCGCAGCATTGCCCGGGCCCAACTCCGCGACCGCCCACCAGCCTCAGCCTCTACGCTTTCCTGCCCACCCCGACCGTAACGCCGAATGCGGTCCGGCCTCGGTCGTTGCCGTGCGAGCCGCACGTAGGATTCAGCTCGTGCTGATTTCGACTCTGCCGGAGCTGCCCGGCCGCACCTTCCAGGTCCTAGGCCTGGTCACCGCGCACGCCACCCTCGGCGCCATCGGCGGCGGCAACCCGCAGAAGATGATCCAGCAGATCATCGAACAGGCGCAACGCTTCGGCGCCGACGCCATCGTCGACGTCAAGACCGTCATCGGCGGCGACTCGGCACACTGCATGATGACCGGTACCGCAGTCAAGCTGAGCTGATCTCTTTGGACCGCGATCGGATAAGGGACGGCCTGGTCCACGCTACGATGTTGCGTTGATCGACTTTGATCGCGGCAGCCGGGGGTTGGCAATGATTCGGGAGTACGCACCGGCCGACCTGGCGGATGTCCAGCGGGTGCAAGCGGCGGCGGTGGCGCACGACGGTGACATCGAAACGAAGGACCCGTTCGTGGGTCCACAGTGCCTTATCGCCGAGCTCGACGGCCGCGTGGTGGCGTACGGGTCGGCTGTGGTGTGGACCGAAGCGGACGGTACCGAGCTGCATCTGCTGCGGGGAGTTGTCGACCCCGCCACGCGTCGCCGGGGTATTGGCACGGCCCTGTTGGTGGAGCAGGAACGCCGCGCCGCCGCTGTGGCCGGGCCGCGCGGGGTGTTTGGCGGCAATGCCAACGCCAATCAGCCCGGCAGCGCGGCTTTGCTGCGAAAGCACGGCTATCAAGTGGCCTTCACGGTCGTAAGCCTGGAACGCGAGTTGCCCGACCACGCGCCGGCCCCGCTGCCGCCGACCCTGCGGTACGGCCCGATAGATCATGCGCTCACGGCCGCAGCGATCGAGGAGTGCTTCGGCGCGTCGGGACACGGCCATGTGGCGGACAGCTACGACACGAACGACGCTCACCTGTGGAGTATTGCGTGGGCCGGCGACCAGATCGCCGGTGGCGCGATCGCTCGCCGCGACGGCGAGGTGGAATGGCTGTTCGTCCGGCCGCAATGGCGTCGCCGCGGCCTTGGCCGCACCCTGCTCGCCGACTGCCATCGCCAGCTCGCCGAGTCGGGTCTGGCGATCGCCCGCATCGAGACGGTCGCCGAGAACGCCAACGACACCGTGGCCCTCTACACCTCGGCCGGCTATCGGATAGTGCGAGAGCGGCCGCGGTATCGCAAGCCGATGCGATGACATCCCCGCGTTCTCCAAGCCGCAAGTGCCCATGGCCGCAGTGTCTGCATTGGGCAGAACCTCCACGGGCGACGGCCAGATGGCCCGGAGCTGGGTTCAGCCCATGGTTCGGCCGAAGATCTCGCGAGCGGCCTGCTCGTGGGTACGGGTTGGCGGCGGGAGCACCGGGGGATGACTCCTGGCATGGTCAAGGGCAGCTTCGACGGCTGCGGCAAAGGCGGGGTCTGGGCGCCGGACCACGATCCACTGGCCGTCGCGCGACACCCGGCCTCGCGCGATCGCTGCCAGGCTCGTGGTGAGCAGGCCTACGTACCCGGCGATCCCGGCGAGGGCGCCTGAGATGAACAACCACGGGTCGGGGTTAGCCGGATCTTCCACCAAGGCGTAGACAAGCAGCCCAGCGCCCAATACCGCAGGCACCCCCCAGGCCAGACGGCGAATGCGCCGCATCGATCGACATGAGTCGCAGTAGTACCAGACGGGGGCATCGATCCGCTTGCGGGTCGCGGCGCGAATGAGGACGAAGACGAGCAGTCCCAGCGGGATGAACGCGTATGACCAGCCGGCCGGCGCCGATTCGAACTCGGTTCGGGCCCGCAGTGTTCCGGGTTGCCCATGGCGTGCGCACACGGTCGGCACGCCATGCCCTGCGGACACCCACGTCACCGGCAGCTGTGTTGGCATTGGCATCGTCTCCTCCAGCGTAATGATCGACGGCCGTCATGATGCCACAGCGCCCGCAAGGCTGCACGCCGCCAGCCGCTACCGGCTCATAGCCGCGATTGGTTGAAGATTCACTCCGTTTTGGCCGGCGAACATTCCGTTGAGCTGGAACGGGTCGCGCGATATGATCAAGGCGTCGCCAGCGATTTAGCGACTTCCTTCCGCCAATCGGCAAACGCAACAACAGCATCAAGGAGTGCGTGATGACACGAGATGCGAAGGAACTTCGAGTTACCCTGGACTCCCTTCTATGCACGAACGCTAGCGGCGACTCCGGGGCCAATCTCGAAATCTTCGGCAAACTAGAGGCCCGCGGAGTCTTCATCGACGGCCAAGGAGATCCTCAACCGGGATTCCAACAGGTTCTATGGGAGCAGACCGAGGATGCGGGTGGGATAAACATCGCTCCCAACACCGTGCTGCCCATCAACAAGGCCGCTCAATTCCTTGTCTTCGAACGTGATTTCCTGTGGATCGGCGGCAAGGTGGTCGAGGAGGACGACTTCTCCGATGACGTGCTGGGCGATGGATTCAGAAAAGTACCCTACAACGACATCAAAAACGAGATGATCTCCGTCGGTTTCAACAATGCGGACCAAGAGGTCGTCGCAAGGTACGCGATAGAAGTACTGAATCTTGTCCACACCTAAAGCCCTAGTGAGGACACCGAGCCATGCGGTGTCCTCACAAATGTTGGTAGGTGACCCTTCTACTTGAGCGTGAGCGTCCAGGCGTCGATGCCGCCACTGTTGCCCGTGCTGACGTCTCGGACCTCTAGTGACCACGCCCCGTCGGCGGCCTCGCCGCTGAGGCCGACCGTGTATGACTTGACGATGTCGTGGAACTCGTCCCCGGCCCGCTCGTGCAACGGGAATCGTGTTCCCGTAGGCGAAATCAGGGTGACGAACAAGTCCATGACTTTGGGGTGCAGGATGGTCACGTCCACGCGGGCGGTGGGGCCGCCGTTGCCGCCGCAGCTGGAGATGGCGATCTGGCTGACCGCGCTGCCGGAGCCGTCCGGGATGGGCACGTCGGCGCCGTTGGTGCCGGCGCAGTTCGCGTTGGTCGCCGTGACGGTGACCTGGACCCGGGCCGCGCGTACGGCTCCGCCGCTCGCGCCGGTGCCGTTGACAACGATGGTGTAGACGCCGGGCGTTGTGGCGGCAGTCGTGTTGACGGTGACTGTGTGCGCCACGCCGTCGGTCTGGATCGCACTGGTGAAGCTGACCGCGCTGTTGGGCGGGATGTCATCGGTCACGTGCAGCGTCACGCCCTGGTCCGCGCCAGCGGTTTTCGCCGCGGCCACCGTGAAGTCGACGCTCGAGCCCTGAACCACTGTCACCCCACCGAGATTCGGTGTCAGCGTGAAGTCGTTGGCCGCCGGGCAGTAGGTGTTTTCTTTGCCGATCGAGCGGAAGGGGCAGTCGGCCCAGCCCAGGAAGCGCAGCGCGGCGTCGCGGTTTCGGGTCGTCTCGGCCGGCGCCACAGACGCCGGCGGGTAGAACCCCGTCACGATATCGAAGCTCTTCGGGTACATCTCCCAGGTGAAACTGAAGATGCCCTGGTCGCCCCACATCCAGTCGACGGTGTCGCCGGAGGTGATGTAAAGGCCGCTGCCCTGTCCGGGCCAGTAGCCGTTGGACTGGGCCATCTCGGTGCCGATCGCCTTGTGCGTGTCGTACTGGTCCTGCGTCATCCCGGGCACGATGCTGCTGAACGTGTAACCGAAGGGCCACATCACCAATTCACCGTAGGTGTGGATGTCGATGGCCTCTTTGATCTGCTGCTGCCCGCCCACCCGGCGGCTCAGGATCCAGTCGCGCACCACGGTGGCCTCGGGCGTGGACCAGGCTGCGGTGCCTCGATAGGTGTCCGAGGACTTGAACGGCGAGGAACCTCCACAGCAGCCCCATTTGTAGCCGAAGTTGCGGTTGATGTCCGTGCCGATTTTCGACGTGCCGTTGGGCTGCATGTTCTTGCGCTGGTCCTTGTAGGTCGGCCCGGACAGGTCGTATTGTGCGCCATCGGGATTGAGCATCGGGATGATCCAGATTTCGCGACTGTCCACAAGGGACGTTATCCGGCTGTCCGTCCCGTACTGGGACGTCAGCTCGGTCGCCAGATAAAGCGCCATTTCCACGGTCAGATGCTCACGGGCGTGGATGTTCGCCATGAACAGCACTTCGGGCTCGTTCTCGTCGGTAGCCACGTTGTCCGAGATCTTGATCGCGATCATGTTCTTGGCCAGGAACGACTGACCGATGATGACCTTGCTCGCGAGGGTGGGGTGAGCGGCCACGATCGCGTCCGCGGCCGCGATCATCTCCGGGTAGTCGGTGTACCCGGGGTCGACCGGCTGCCCGGTAAGGGTGCTCACGTTTCCCACCTGGAATCCGAGCGCCCTGATGCGTTGCAGCTGCTTCGGCTTGGCGTAGACGTAGAGCACCCCGTGCTCGTAGTGGTCGACGTAGGCGCCGGTGGCCGCCACCGCGGCCCGATCCGCCGCGGTGTGCGTGCCGTAAACCTGCACGGCGTCCCCGGGTGGCGCGCCCGGGTCCGCAGCTGCGGGAGAGACGAACAGGATCGTCGCCGCGGCCGCCGTGAGCGCCGCTACCAACAGGGCTAAACGCCTTCGCATCGGTATCTCCATCGAAATCAGTCCGTGCAGGAGGTGGGGTCGTCGAAGTGGCCCGGTGTGGTCGGGTAGGCACTGCCTGCCCCATGGGCACCTGTATCGCTCATGTAGGTGAAGCCGAGCTCGATGAAGGCCGAGGTGCCGGCCGTTGTCACGTCCGTGACCGACCTGCCCAGCGAGTCCGACCAGGCGATCTTCGTCAGGAAGTTCTGCATGGAAGGGCTGTGCTGGCGGATGTCGTTGTATCCGCCGTTGGCCGCGTTGCAGTGGGTGTAAAGGTTGTACGAGCCGTTCCAGTCGATGAGCCGGTCACCGGCGTTCGGCCCGTTCTGCGCCACGTCGCCCTGCAACACGTCGCGGTCCCAGCCGCCGTAGAGCCAGTCGGTCCCTTGGTGGTTCTGGTTGTCCGCCAGGGAGGCGTTCGTCTGGTCGGTCCATTCGAACCAGACACACGGGTCCTTGGTCACACTGCCGATCGTCTGCGGCCACAGGCCCGGCACGCAGTCCGGGTAGGTGCCGCGCGGCTTGAAGTCAAGCAGATCCGAATTGATGCCCTGATCCACCGAGATGCTCGCGCCGCCGAAGACGTGGTCCACGAACTGGTCGCGGCTGCCGCGCGCCTTCGGGTCGAAGACGCCGCCGGTCTTGCACTCAGGCTCGTTGGCATCGAGCACCGGGTCGCAACCCTTGCCGCCATAGAGGATGTCAGAGCCGCGCGAGCCGAAAACCATGTCGCCGCCGCTGTCGCCGTTGATGAGGTCGTCGCCGAGGGCGCCGTGCAGGTTGTCGTTGCCCGACCCGCCACGGATCCGGTCGTTGCCGCCGAAGCTGATGCCGTCGTAGGCCATCGGCGTGCCGGTCGAGGTGCCGACCCAGACGTCACCGTCGGTGTCGTGCAGCAGGTCCACGCGCCGGTCGTAATAGCCTGCCCGGAATCCGGTGAACGACTCCTGCGGGACACCGCTCACCGTGACGGTGAAACCAAGCGCCGCAACGTCATCGGCGTTGAGGTACTGGTTCATCACGCCGCCGCGGTCGCCGACGATCGCGTCCTGGCCGGCCTCGCCGTAGATGGTGTCCGCGCCGAGTTCACCGAACAGGTCGTCGTCGCCGTTGCCGCCATAGACGGTGTCGTCGCCGTCCTGGGCCCAGATGCCGTCATTGCCGTCGTCGCCGTAGGCGACGTCAGCGCCGAACGCGGTGGCCGGCTCACATGTGGCCTGTGCCGTGGTGCAGAAGCGGGTCGATGGTCCGGGCAGGGCCGGGTCATGGCTTCGCACGATGGTCGCATTGGTCAGGTTTGCTCCTGTGGGGTACCGCTCCGTGTAGACCTTGTCCTTGCCGTTGACGATGGTCCGCAGCAGGGATCCGTTGTCGCCCAGGATGACGTCGTCAGCGCCATTGCCTTCGATCACATCCGCGACGTCACGGAAAGCCTGTGCCGAGCTGCCGCCGATGAGGTCGTCCTGACCGTCCGGAGTGGATACTCCAACCAGGACGGCCGTGGGTCCGGCCGTGCCGGGCCAGGGCTGTGCCGGTAGCGGGGTGACCGTGGCGTGCCCGGCCACGCCGAGGCCGACATCGCCGCGCAGCGTGTCCGCACCGCCGTTGCCTTCGGCATAGTCGCCATCTCCGTCGCCGCTGATCGCGTCATCGCCGTCCTGGCCCCAGGCCAGGTCGACCCCGTCGCCGCCGCTGATCCGGTCGGCCCCACTGCGGGTGGTGTCCGCCGCTGCCTTGTCATAAAGCGTGACGATGCGCGGGACGATCGGCAGGCCGTCGGCGCCGGTGCGCGACGTGACCGGGGAAGGCAGTTCCGGGCCGACCGGGCGCAGCACCACGCCGTTGTCGCCCAGGATCACGTCGGACCCGGGGCCGCCGAACAGCCCGTCGGCGGTGTCCGGCTGGGTGGCCGGCGCCGAGGTGAACGAGCCGCCGACGAGATCGTCGTCGCCCGCGTCACCCTCGACCCAGTCACTGTCCGGGCCGCCCTCGGCATAGTCGCTTTCGGTTCCGCCCTGGACCCGGTCGGTGCCACGCTGACCCAGCAGCACGTCGTTGCCGGCGTCGCCGTTGATCAGGTCGTTGCCGCTGGTGCCCGCCGCAGGGGTGAAGCCCAGGTCCAGCAACGTGATCTGCCGTTCCAGGGTGCCCCGGCCCAGGGTCAATCGGGTCGACGGGCCGGTGGTGATGACCGCGTTGTCGCCCGCGATCAGGTCGGCGTCGGCGTCACCGTAAAGGAAATCGCCGTCGTCGGGCCTACCCGTGCCCGGTGCGGCTGTCTCGCTCGAGCCGCCGATGATGGCATCTGTCCCGGTGCCGCCATGGATGGTGTCCGTGGCGTTGTTGCCTTCGATCACGTCGTTGTCGTCGTCACCGTTGATGGTGTCGTTGGCCAGACCGCCGTAGGCGAAGTCGTTGCCGACGCCACCGAAGATGACGTCTGCTCCACCCGCGAGCGGGAACAGGCCGGTCAGGTCCAGCGGGTAGCCCGCGGCGGTGCCGTTGTCACCCACGAGGTGGTCGGCGCCGCTCTCGCCGTAGAGGAAGTCACCCTGATCCGCGGCTTCCGCGGCACGGGTGCCACCGAAGAGGAAGTCGTCGCCGTCACCGCCGATGATGTTGTCAGTACCGTTGTTGCCCTCGGCGGTGTCCACTTCGGACCCGCCGTAGAGGCCATCGTTGTCCTCGTTGCCGTATAGGAAGTCGGCACCCGCCTCGCCATAGACCGTGTCGGTGCCCGGACCGCCCCAGCCCTTGTCCCCGCCGCCGCCCAGCTGCAGCGTGTCGTTGCCGAGCTGCCCGCAAGCACGGTCGTTGCCCGCACCGAGCTCGGTGCGGTCGTCGCCGCTGCCCGCGGAGACCACATCGGCTCCGGCTCCGCCCAGGATCAGGTCGGAGGCACCCTGGTCGGCCGGGTTCACCTGGACGTAATTGGTGTTGTCGGCACAGGTTTCCGCGGTGAGGTACTTGTCACCGAAGATGGTCGCGCCTCCGTCGCCGCCGATGATGTGGTCGTGGTCCAGGCCGCCGACGAGCAGCTTGATCTCCGACTGCGCCCCGGCCGGCAACGGCTGGTGGACCACGGGCCGGAACGGCCCATAGGCGTCGGTGCCGTCCTGCTCCTGGACGTCGGAGGGCTCCGCGATCACGTAGTCGTCACCCGGGCCGCCGAAGATCTGGTCGGTGCCGAAACCGCCGAGCAGCACGTCGTTGCCGCCGTAGCCGTAGACCTTTCCTGTCTGGCCGTTGGCCGAGTGGGAGACCACGAGGTCGACACCTGCGGCCCCGTAGACCTCGTCCACACCTCCGCCGGTGTCCACGTTGTTGATCACGGTGGTGTCACCGGTACCCACATCATCCACATCGGACGAAATCGCCTGTGAGTATGTGTAGATCTTGTCGTTGCCGTTGCCGCCGTTGACAGTGTCGGCACCGGCGCCACCCACCAGGATGTTCGGCCCGTTGGCGTGGGTGTCGTCGGACATCGTCGCGATGATGTCGTCACCACCGTTGCCGTAGACGGTGTTGGCGCCGTGGCCAACCGTCAGCGTGTCAATGCCTGTTCCACCATCCACATCGGATGCCGGTGCCACGAGGTTGTCCCAGTCGATCGCGTTGGACAGCGGCACGGTGTCCTTCTCCCCCGCCACCGTGATGTTGCGCTGCGCATTGCCCAGCGTGCCGTCACCGGCCACGATGCTGTTGCCCTCGCCGGTGGTGATGGTGTCGTTGCCGCCACCGCCGGTAACCCACGAGACCTTCCCGGCCTCCTCGGCCGTCACGATGATGTCGTCGCCGTCGCGACCGTCCACAAAGGCCGCTCCGGTGCCGGTGCGGATCGAGTCGATACCCTCCGAGCCCATGACCACCGCGGTCTTGTCGAAGCTGGAGGTCTCCTGACTCGAGCTGTTCGGGTTGCCGTCGCCGAGCAACACCACCGACATCGCGGTCTTGCTCGGATCGCTGACGGTGTAGCCGCGTCCGTCGATCACGACCCGGGTCAGGCTGGGGTCCATGAACTCCTGCCGGCGGCCCAGCGCCTCGACGGCGAAACCGTCAAAGTCGTTGCTGGGGTTGAGGTCCTCGGGCGGGTCGGCGAAGTGCAGGGCGTAAACCTTGAACGAGTCGCCGTTGTAGGTGTCCGAGGTGTTGGACCACACCTTGTCGCCGCGCTGGTCCTTCTGGCCGAACTTGCCAGCGAAGACCACCAGCGTGTCGCCGGTCGTGCCGCCAAGCTGAGGTGGTGGCGGATCACAGTCCGGTTGCGCCCTGAAGTCCAGCAGGGTCGCGTTGACCAGGGTGAAGCTCCACCTCTTCTTGAACAGGAACAGGTTGATCTCGAAGTACACGCGCAGGAAGACACTCAGGCGCCCGCTGGTCGTGAATAGACAGATCGGGTTGACCAGAAGGCGTTGCAGGAACTCACTTGTGCGGAACTTGCCGTCGTTGTTCGGGTCGTTCCAGCTGAAGCCGATGGTCAGCTGGATGCCGCCCTCGACTCCCACCTTGATGATGACCACGCTGATCTCGGCCCCGGCCGCGATCTCGCCGCGCAGCGTCACCACCGGCACGGCGTTGCCCTGGTCGTCGGTGGTCTTGAAGTAGAGCCCGTCGAGCAGGTCGATCGGCTTGAGCGAGGTGCCGTTGGACGCCGCCTCGATCGCGCTGCGGATGCCCTTGGTGTCCAGGCCGGCGATGAACCGGGCGGTCACCGAGGCGCTGCCGGAGAGCGTGATGAAGACCGGCGGCGGTGCGTAAACCGGCCCGAAGGACTGCCGCCAGCTGAACCCGAGCGACAGCGGACCCGAATCGAAGCTGATCAGCTCGACGTCCTGGCCCATCAACAGACCGAACAGCGATGCCGGGTTGTCGAAGATGGGGAACTTGAAGCCCAGCTTGGCGTCGTTGCCGTTGCTGAAGATCTTCTCGCCGTTGGCCTTGTTGTCGACCGCGCTCTTGACCGACGCGCTGCTGGCCGGCTGCGGGTTTTCGATCAGCGTCTGTGCCGAGGCCGGGGAGGCCAGTGTGGTCAGCGCCTTGGCCGGGTTGACGAAGAACGTGCCAAGCGGGATCTTGCAGGTGCTCGTACAGGTCGGCACCTTGCGCACGAAATCGATGACGGCCTTGATGGTGTGCACGAACTTCAGGTCCGGGCCACCGGCCAGGGTGCTGAAGGTCTGTGCCAGCCAGATCAGCGTGATGTCAGGACCGCCCGCGGCATGCGACAGGTCAGACAGCACGGGGATAGGCGCGTAAAGCGTGTCGATGACCGGCTGCAGCGGGCCGGTGACCGACTTCAGCTTCTCCAGGATCGGCTTGAGAATCTTGGTGAAGAACGCGCCCGCGTCGATCGCGATGTTGGTGAACTCGATGTGCAGATCGCCCGCCTGCAGCTCGCCGGACGCATTGGACAGACCCCAGGTGAGCTTGAAGTCGGCGCTGATCCCGGGCAGGGCCGAGCCGATGTCGCTGGAGGGATCGATGCGGGCGGTCAGCTCCCAGTCGATATTGACGGTCGCGGTCAGGTTGGTCTTGAGCCACGTGCCCAGGTCACCCATCTCGGCCAGGGTCAGCTTGGCGTCGTTGTCCGCGGTGCACGGGGTCGGCGTGAAGCAGCTCTGCTCGGTTTCCGAGCCGCGCAGATCGATGCCGAAATACGCTGTCACCAAAGGCGTGGTGGTCTTCTTGTGCGCGGTGACCTGAATGAAGGCCAGCTGCGCGTCGAGGTCGCCGGCGTCGAAAGATGCGCCGATCTGCAGCTCGGGCGAGAGGTCGCTGCCCGAATGCGTGGCGACGTAGAAGCCCTCGGTGCGGTCGAGCACCAGGTCGAGGTGCAACTTCCAGCCCAGTTTGACTTGCACGCCGCCGGTGGCGCCCTGTTTGGCTTTCAGCGACAGGCCCGGGATGCCGAGGTTGAGCGGCACATCCATGCCCAGGCAGTCTGTCCCGGCGCAACCCTCCGCAATGGACGGATCGCCCTTGGCTGCGGTGCCGCTCAAGCGGACCCGCTGCACCTCGGTCAGCGAACACGGCACGGCCACACCGTCGATGCAGTCGACGATGACGGTGAACGCCGGGTCGATCTCGTGCAGTGCGGTCTCCAGCGCGGTCTTGAGGCCGTCGCTGTTGGCGGGGGCGTTGGCCAGCGCGTCGCCGATCTTCGCCTTGATGTCCTCGCGCAGCTGGTGGATGAAGCGCTCGCCCTGCTGCAGGTCTTCGCCGACCAGCGGCAGTTTGCCGTCGAAACTGGCCAGCCGCAAGGCTTCTTCAACCTTCGCCAGGTACCCGTCGATGCCGACATTGAAATCGGTGAACTTCAGGGCCAGCGCGTTGAGGCAGGGCCCGAGATCGGGCAGGGTCGAGGTCGGGGTCAGGCTCGTGTCGAGCTGGAAGGAGAGCACGTTCGCGCCAGGTGGCGACGTGCAGTCGTTGATGAAGATCGGTGCGCGGGCGCAGAGGGGCACGTTGGCACCGCCCACCCCACCACCGCAGTCGGTGCCGTCGGTGGTCAGCGAGGGCGTCAATCCCAGCAGAGCGTCGATCACCGGAAGGTCGTCAGTGGACGGATTGGCCAGCGCGAACTTGAGATTGCCCTGCACGCTGGCGAAGTCGCTGGGGCCCTTGCCGATGTCGATGCCGAGCGGGCCTACCCGGGCGGCGAGGGCGACGTCGGTGGCCGCCGCGGCGACGGTAACGCTGGCCGAGGAGTCGTGATCGAGCAGCGGTGCGGCGTCCAACGCCAACGGCAGCAACAGCCCGAGCTGTGCCCGGCCGCTGATGTCGAGCGACACCGCGCCGGAGGAGTCCAGGCTCACCAGGTCGCCGACGCCGGACCAGTTGAACTTGATGGGTTGCGCGACGCGGAAGTGCCGCCGCCAGTCCAAGCCGATGCGCAGGTAGGGGCCGCCCTCGCGCTGGTCGAGCGTGAAGCTCACCCCGCTGCCGTCGCCGATGGCCTTGTTCACCATGTCCAGCGCGTCCTGCAGCGTTTCGGGTGGCTGAGCCAGCAGCTTGTCCACGGCCTCGACGAGCTCCGGCCGGACGGCATACGCCGCACCGAGTTCCGGCGTCGGCGTGCCGCCCGCGGCGATGCGCAGGGTCTTGCCGTCGACCACGTCGAGGATGCGATAAGCCTTGCTACCTATGACGATGGTACGGTCTTTGAGCTTCGCGCCGAACGCCGCGTCGCCCTCGCGGGCGTCGTCGGTGAGCAGGAAGTCGGAGCCGTCGGCCGTGTAGCTGACCTTCCCGCCCACGCCGCTCTCGTCGTTGCCCAGCAGCTGCCGCGCGCTCTTGCCCACCAACGGGATTTCCTGGTCGAGCAGCCCACTGCCGCCGTTGGCCGAGGCGAGCGCGCCGTTCACCAGCTTGAGCGCCTCAACGACCGTCGCGAATAGAGCGTTGGGGTCGTCGGCGTTGAAGTCGAGCGAGAACAGGCCGTCCAGGTTGTCGGCGTTGATGACCGGCTCGCCTCCGGCCTCCCAGCTGAACGTGACGGTCGCGCCCTGGCCCAGCGCGCCGGTGTCACCAGGCACACTGATCTTCGCCTGGCCGGTGGTGCGCACCGATGAGGTGACCGCGAACAGACCGGCAGGGTTGGACTGCAACTGCTGGAAAAGCGTCCCCAGGCTGATGTCCTGCGCCTGCTGGAACTTCACCTCGAGCATGGTGGGCGCGCCGAAGGCGGGGCCCACCGACAGTGAGCCGTTGAGGCGCACCTTGAGGAAGCCGACTTTCGCGTAGAAGTCGATGGCACTCGAAATGGGGAAGTTCGCGGTGAACAGCGGTGTGTTCGGGTCGGTGCGCAGCAGCATGCGGTCCGCGTTGGCCAGCGGGCTGCCCAGGTCGTCGCGCAGGTCGAGCACGAGCGTGATCGAGGCGGTGTAGCTGGGTTTCACCATGGCCAGGCTCGACTGCGCGTTGGCTGTGCGCACGCCGATGAACTTGCCCTCGTCCACCTCAGCGGTGAGCTTGCTTCCGAATTCGACCGCACCGATGTGCGCCTCGGAGCTGCTGATCACCCAGGTGCTGTCGTCGGCAGGGCGGCCACCGATCCACTCGGCGTCCAGGGTCACCGAGTTGGCGGTGTTGTCCTTGACCGTGCCGGCCGAGGTGCCCGCCACCACCCGTTGCCCCTTGAGCGCTCCAGCGGTGAACCTGTTGGTGGGCAGCGTGAATCCGTCGGGCAGGAAGGTCGCTCCCTTGCCCGACACGCCGGCTGCGCCCGGGTCGAGCGCCTCGTCCACTGTGGACGTGCGGGTGAGACTGATCGTGAAAGCCAGCTTGTCGCCAACGAACGACAGTGGTGTGCTGGTCAGCAGACCTTCGTCGCTGAGCAGTTTGAGCAGTTGCTGGATCGAGCTGAACTTCGGCTGCCCGGCGCGGGCTGGATCGTCCACGCCCACCACGAATTCGGGGTCTTCCGGCCTGGGGTACACGTACTTCTTGAGGAAGGCCACCACCTTCTCATTGATCTTCACTGCGTCGGCGAAGCTGCCCTTGAGGAACGGCAGATCCAGGTTTCCCGCGCCGCCACTCTGCTGCACGCCTGCGATGAGCATCGCCAGCTGGGCCAGCCCGGCCGCCAGGTCCTGCGGCGTCATGTTCTTGAACTTGCCGATGACACCGTCAAGCCCGGTGGTCGTCACTTCCGGCGCGCCGGTGCTGATCGCGGGCCAGGTCACGTTGATGGTGGCGTTGAGGGCCGGCAGGCCCGCGGGTGCGCCCGTCGCGGCCGCGCCCAGCTTGAGCACTGCGGTCACCGAGCCCGGACCGGCCTCGTTCTCGGTGTCGGAGACCTTCCCGCCACCGGAACTATCCAGCGCCACCTGGACCAGGCCGGCCAGTGAACCGGCGCCGGCCAGCTCGCCGCCGGATCCGAAGGCCAGCTTTCCGTCATGGTTGGGGTCGTTGACGGTACCCAGAAAATGGGCAGTTGCCCTTAAAGACGTGTCACCGCTGAGCAGAGCGACTTGCAGGATGCCCACCGAGGCGCTGACGTTTTGCAGGTCGGCGCGGAACGTGGCGATGGCGTCGATGTCCAGGCGCGGCGCGTCGGCGTCGCTGACCAGAAACACCTCGCCGTTGACGTAGCGCGCCTTGAGCCGCAGGGTAGCCCAGCCGGTCACCTTCACCGCGGCCGCCGCGGTGATGCCCGCGACGGTGAAGTCCTTGTCCACCACCTCGCGCTTGGCGGTCAGGCTCAGGTCCAGCTGCTTGCCTCCGTCTACATCGGACACAATGCTGGTCAGGAACGCGCCGCCACCGAGGTCACGGTGGTCGTTGGTCAGCCCGTTGGCGACCAGGCCGTCGGAGACCTTGCGCACCAGCGTGTCCGCGTCGACCAGCGATCCCGGGCTGACGCTCAGCAGCGCAAGCGGCTGGGCGAGCAGGCCCACCCGGCTCAGCCCACCCTCGGCCCAGGTGGCCGTGTCGGCCATCACCTGCTTGAGCGCCGTTTCATAGGCGGGCGGATCCGCGTGCGCGGGTGAGGAAGTGACAACTACGGCCACCGGAACCACGACTGCCAGGGCCAGAATCTGGCCCAGGGCGCGACGAATCCGCTGAAGTCCCAACATGATGACTCCGCCCAGAGATCAGCCGCGCACCGACCGATTACGTATTCAAGAATCGAGGTTTGTGCTCCCGTACAACATCGGAGGAATTCGACTACGGCAATGTATCTGTCGGTATACGGACAGTTACTTTGCGTCCTGATAATGTGCAGTATGTGTGGGGTCCTGAGGAATGACGGGGGTGGGGCATGTCTGCTGGTTACCAATTGAGGGGAGCCTTTGACCAGCAGGACTATTCACCGACCCCGGACGAGCTCTACTGGCTACTGGACAACCTTGGCCTTGATGAGCCCCCGTGGATTGTCATCGAGTCGCACGAGGCCGCCGGACGGTTCATCCAAGCGCTCTCCGTGGGGAAACGGAGGATCGACGTCGAGGTCCGTGAAGGCAGGCATGTGGAGTTGTTCGCATTTCCCGCAGTAGATGTACTCACCGCACATCAGGTGATCCTCGGATGTCTGTCGAGCGGCCAGAACTGGGCGGAGATCGGCAGCCGCATTACGGCCGAGCCGGAAACCTTGTCGTATGACTATTCGAGGAGCGGCCTATCCGTTCAGGTAGCCCTTTTCGACCACGTCGAGCGCACGAAGCAGCTCGGCGTCGTCACGAAACCCTCGCCGATGATCAACTGGGGCGCTCTTCTGGTGGCCGGTGGTGACATCTGGCCGGTCTCTGGGCCCGGGCAGGTTACGGTCGTCTTCGAAGGATCCACTCCGGGGCAGCGACATGGAATCTCGATCTCCAGTGCGCAGCCCGCGCTTGAGTTCGATGGGCAAGCAGAAGTGCCCGAAGTCATTCTCTGGCCTGAAGACGACCGGAACGAATTCGTCGTCCACTATGACGATCTGACCGATTCTCTACGAATCACCAACGTATTTCTCTACGGTGACGGCAAAGCGGCTCGGGTCCAGCGATGGGTCGGCAACTCGGCGTTGTGGGTCGAGATCGTCAGCGCTCAGGAGCGCGTCTATCACTGCAATTACAGCTCGACGTCCCCGCCGACCTTTAACGATCTCGTTTGCAGACTCTCTCTGACCGAGAGTGCTTCCGCCTGAGCCCTGCCATAGGCTCACTCGATATGCGCGTCACCCACTCGCTCCTGCACACCGACGACCTCGCCCGGCTCGTAGCACGGGAGTACGCCATCGCCGCGCCCGTCAAAGTGAGCCTGCTCAACCGCGGCTTCAACGACACCTACCTCGTCACCGACGCCGAGGGCGAACGCCGCGTACTGCGGGTCTACAACCGGGACAAATACTGGATCCGCTCGGAATCCGATCTCCGCTTCGAGCTCGACCTGCTTGAGCACCTGGCCGCTTCCGGGCTGGGCGTCATCCGCCCCTACCAGCGAACCGTCGGCGACCGGCTCGGCCGGCTGACCGCACCCGAAGGCGAACGCTACTTCGCCCTGTTCACCTACGCACCCGGCAAGCCCTCATACGACGGCACGACGACCGCCGGGCAATGGCGCGAGTATGGCGCCGGCATCGCCCGGATGCACCTGGAGATGGACGCCTTCCAAACCGGCTACGACCGCTACCACCTCGACGAAGGCATCCTTGTCGAACGGCCGCTGGCCGGCCTGGCACCCTATGCCAAGTCGGATAGGGCCGCGGCGGACCTCGCCGAACTCGGCGAAATCGGCAAGCGGCTGACCGGCGAAATTCATCGACTCCGAGCGATCCACGGCGCTTACGGGATCATCCATGCCGACCTGCACCGGGGCAATATCCACCTCAGCGACGACGGGCGGTTCGTCACGTTCGACTTCGATCACTGTGGATTCGGGTTACGTGCATACGACCTAGTCACTTTCCATCGCGGGCCAGACTCGCCGGAAGAGGACCGCGAACGCTGGACAGCAGTCCTCGCCGGCTACCAGCAGATCCGCCCCCTGAGCCAGGCCGAGACGGAGGCCTTGCCCGCACTGGCCGCCTGCCGGGCGATGTGGGACATCGGCGACTGGCTGGGCGCCGCCGACCGTACCGGTGACGCCTGGGTGACCGAAGCGCGGATCGCCAAGCTGCTGGCGGACATTCGCAAAACCGCGAGCGGTGGGGCCGATCAGAGCTGAAGACGCATGACCGGGCGGCTTGGGAACGTCCGTCCAATCTCGGTGAACCCGGCGGCCGCGAACATGGCCAACGTGCCCGTGAACAGAGACGATCCGCTGACACGGGTCGCCGCCAGCTTTTCGACGTCGACGGGGTGACCTTCAACGGCAGTCGCACCGTGGTCACGCGCATGTGACACAGCTGCGTTCAGGAGCGCGTGACCAACACCCTGCCCACGGTGCCTAGCATCGACCACGAAACACGTCGCCCACCACGCACCCGAATCCTCAGGCAGGATGCGCTTGAGGGCACGGTGGGACAGCACACCCGGAAGGTCGGAACGCGGCGAAACTCTCGACCACCCCACAGGCTGCTCATCAACAAACGCGACCAACCCGAACGGGACTGTTGCGGCGGTCATCTGGCGACGCAGCGCCGCACGTTGGTCTCGATCCGGCGCTGTGCCGACGAAACGTTGACACCAACACCACTGCGGATCGTTTCCGCGACGGCCGAAGCACGCCACCACATCATCCCAGCGATCCTCCGTCACCGGCAGCACTCGTAGCTGCCGGCCGTGCAGTGAAGCAGCCATGCCAGAACCTCCGTGGCGCGTCATCATGAGTGATGCCCAGTCTCCGGCACAGTGCCGCTGCCGGTAAACACTCACCGAACGCCCCGGTTCCGTCGAGGACAATGGCGTGCCGTCATCATTAGATATGCGGGCGATCCTCCGTTGACCGCGGCCTGGCCCGCAGCATGCCCGCCGCCTTGCCCACGACAGCACCGCTTACGGCGAAAGCGAATGCGGCTGCCGCCAGACCCCAGCCACCGGCAGGCAACGCCGACCGGGCGAACAGGATCAGCAAACCGAACCCGGCGAGCCCGGCCAGCAATCCCAGCTGTCCCTCAAAGCATCCGCAGGTGCGGATGTCGTTGTCTGCGGACACGGCGCTACCCTCCTACATTGTGTCGGATCCGATTGGTGATGAAGGATTCCAGCCGCCGACAGCGTTGATCGTCGCGGTTGTTGTTGCCTGCGCCGCGTACGTGCCGTCCGAGACGGACACCGTGACGTTAAAGACACCGACGTTGCTGTACGGGTGTGAGGTCGTGAGCCCGGTGCCAGACTGCCCATCGCCGAAGTTCCATGTTGCGGAGAGCGCGCCGCCCTCCGGATCGGTGGAACCGGCTGCGCTCATGGATATCGACTGGCCGACGATTCCGCTGTAGGGACCATCGGTCACCGCTACGGGCTGCCGGTTCAGCGGCGGCGACGTTGTCGTGCCACTGTCCGAGTATTGGAAGCATCGCACGACGATGTTGCCGCTGGGCGCCTGCAGGACAGCGATGAAAACGCATAGGCCTTCGCACATCACCAGCGCAATGAAAAATACGACCACCAGAAATACGTAGACGTGGATGATGAGAATCGCGAGGGCGATCAGCGAGACCCAGCACAGCAATCTGTTCAAGCACAGCCACCAACATGGTTGCCTGCTGCAATGCCGCCAGGGTTGCTCAACCCAGGACCACATACTTTGCCAAATGCGGCCATACATTTGAGTGAAGCGCCAGAATTCACGACACATGTCAGGCAAGGTAGGCGCTATTTGGTGGGCAGGCATGAGGCGCGTGTACCGACCTCGGCCCGGCCATCCTGGGACCTAAGTCCCAGGACAGCCATACCCAGATCCGGTCTGCGTCGGGATGGTCGAGCCTTCGGGAGGATAGCCAAGCCCGATGCCACAACGCTTGCGCGCTACCGATCCGTGCCGCCGGGCCTTAAGCGGCCAGCGCCCCGCCAGCCGTGGCGCAGTGCCTCGGCGCGGCGGATCTGCTGCCATTACCCAATTTACGGGTGCTGCAAGCCGCCAGGGCCGTCGACCCAGGCGCAGTCCCACCGGCCAGTGGTGGCGTTGATGCCGTTGTCCCAAGTGATGCCGTCACGCGTCTTGGGGCCGTATTCGCCGTCGACGGTGAGTAGCCAGTTCATGCCCTGGGCAACCTTCAACGCGGCCTTGGTCTTTGTCCCGAAGTCGCCGTCGACCACCAGCGCCTGGCCATAGCAGCGGTTCAGCGTGGTTTGCAGGCGCTTGACCGCGTTGCTGTTGGCGCCCAGGGCCATGTAGCAGGTCGTGCTGGCGGCGGTGCTGCCCGCCGACGGCACGGTGACGGTGAACATCGGAATGGTGTAGTCGGGCAAGGTGGTGGTGGTGTAGCAAGTGCCGGCAGCCGCGGCGGGCGAGGCAAAGGTCAGCGTGGCGACCACCCCGACCAGGATCGCGGCGGCGGCGGACATAGTTCTGCGTGGCATAACAAAGGCCCCCGTCCAAAGTAGATGAATGCGCCAGTATGACCGACCACCCTTGCCAAATCCTTGCTTCTCCCCAGCGATAGCGCCCCTGGCACCTGGACTCACATGACGCTTGCCGCAAGGGCCGGCCAGGATCCTTGACACGGACCATGATCGAATGATGGTTTGAAGGGAGCGGCGGCCGACGTCGGTGGCAACGATCTTCGCGACTTCCTCACGCTGGCAGCCGGTTCGGCTGCCCTCTGCATCTCCTAGCGCAGCGATGCAGGTGCCGTGGAGAAGCAGGTGGGGTGTTGGTGACAGCCA
>NZ_BONY01000042.1 GCF_016862955.1 Rhizocola hellebori
CCCCAGGCGGTGCCGTGGGAGACTGGGTCGCGGATCTGGCTGACGCCGCATTCCGTTGGCAGGAAACGCTTTATCACCCGGATCGGCTGGGCTGGCGGGATCTGCGCGAGCCCGATCACGTGACTTTCATGCAGGCCTGGTGCCATGGCGCGGTCGGGATCGGGATCGTTGCCGCCGATCTGCTGCCACGCGACCCCGACCCGCGCTGGCCGGAGCTGGTCAAGCGCACGGCCGCCGTCATGTCGCTGGCGGGTCTGGGACACCACCATTCGCTGTGTCACGGCGACCTGGGGGCCTGGGAGCTGCTGCACCGCGCGGCCCGGGTGGGGCTGGCGCCGGAGGAAACCGCGCAGCGGGCGGCCGCCGAGATTGTGGCCAGCATCGAGTCGCACGGCCCGGTGACCGGGATGACCCGGGGTGTGTTCCAGCCCGGCCTGGTGCTCGGCGCGAGCGGGGTCGCCTATCAGTTGCTGCGCCTGCATCCCGGCTGCGAGCTGCCGACCGTGCTGCTCCCGGATCCGCTCTGATAGTCGCTTGTGGACAGATCGTTATCGGTCGCTGCCGAGCAGACCGGCGGTGTGCTGCAACGGGTCGACGCCGATCTCGGCGAAAAGCCCCTGCGCCACGGCTTGGTGGGACTGCGCCTCGGTCCCCTGCTCGGCCCGCCCGGCGATGGCCCTAGCTTGGGCCTGGCCCAGCCGATGCCCGGTGGCAAGGTGCAGGGCGAGTGCCTGCGTCGCCGTGTCGAGGGCCGCACCGGGTTCGCCGCTGGCGAGCTGGGTGGCCGCCAGCATGGTGAGAGCCTGACCCAACAGGAGCCGATATCCTGCCTCGCGGGCCTGGGTCACGGCGGTGTCGGCGGCTTGCGCGGCCGCCTGCGGGTCGCGGTCGAGCAGGTGGCCGTGGGCCTGGCCGATCAGGATCTGGGTGTGGATATAGCGATGGCCGATGTCGCGGGCCACCTCTCCGGCCTGGCGGTAGTCGTCGAGGGCGGCCGCGAGGTGGCCTATGCAGGCACGAATGCTGGCGCGGGTGAGCAGGGTGTCGGCATGCGCCTTGCGATCGCCGTGGTCGCGCGCGGTGATCAACGCGGTCTCGGCCAGATGAAGGGCTTGGCGGTGGCGGCCCGCGTCGCGGTGCACGGCGGCCAGTGCTCTGGTGGTGCCGGCTTCGTAGGTGCGCAAGCCGATGGTGGTGAGCAGGCCGCGCGCTTCGGTGAGCATCCCCAGCGCGGTGTCGAGCCGGCTGAGGGAGTGGTACGCCAGGCCGAGCTGGTCGAGCGCCAGCGCCTCACCCGTCGCCGAGCCCAGCTTTCGGTGCAGCGCAAGCGCTTCGGTGTAATGGTCGACGGCCTCGGCCAGCGATCCGCGCATGAGCTCCACATTGCCGAGGTTGCCCAGGCGCACGGCCTGGTTGACCGGGCGGTCGGCGGCGCGTTCGAGGGCCAGCGACCGGCCGAAGAAGTCCGCGGCGTGGTCGAGGTTTCCCAGCTCGGCGTGGGCGATGCCGAGGACGTTGAGGGTGGCCGCTTCGCCGTCGGCCCACCGGCCCTGCTGCGCATAGCCGAGCGCCTGCGAGCCCTGGTCCAGGGTTTGCCGGTAATCCCCTTGCGCCGCACCGAACATGGCCAGACTTAGCCGGGCCGCCGCCAGCGACTGCGGCTGCCCATCCTCGGTGGCCGCGGCAAGCCCGGCCTGGGCGATCGATTCCCACTCCACCAGGTGCATCCGGCGATGCAGGTGCCCGCGGATGGCGTCGGCGAGCCGCAGCGCCGGCCCGGCCAGCCCGTTGCTCACCCCCTCGCGGACGGCGGCGACCAGGTTGGCGCGTTCGCTGTCCAGCCACACCAATGCTTCTTCGGCATCGCCGAACCCGGCGGTCGGCGCCGGGTCGCTGCGCAGCCGCGCGACCTGTGGGTAGGCCAGGTTCGCGGCGGCGACGGCGTGGTGCAGATAGTGCTCGTAGAGCCGGCTCACCGCGGCCCGGCGCGGCTCCTGCTGCTCTTCGATCGCTGTCCGCTCGGCGGCGAACTGGCGCAGCAGGTCGTGCAGCGCGTAGCGGCCGGGCGCGGGCTCGTCGATCAGATGCGCGGCGGCGAGCCGGTGCAGCTGTTTGGCTGTCTGCGCCGGATCGCCGCCGGTGAGCGCGGCCGCGGCCGGCGCGGTCACCTCCGCACCCGGTGCCAGACTCAGCAGACGGAACAGCCGCCGGATGGGGTCGGGCATGGCCGCGTAAGACAAATCGAAGGCAGCCCGGACCCCGACCGGCGGGCCACCCTGCACCTGCAGCGCGCCCAGCCGGTCGCCGCGCAGATCGGCTACATATTCACCAATAGCAATGTTCGGGCGGGCGGACAGGTTTGCCGCGGCCAGGCGCAGCGCGAGCGGCAGGTTGCCGCACAGCCGGGCCAGCTCGGCCACCAGCTGCGGCTGCGACTGGACCCGATCCCAGCCCAGCAGGCGGCTCAGCAGCGCGTGCGCCTCCTCGTCGGTGAGCACCTCCAGGCGCAGCGACACCGCGCCGGAGAGGGCGACCAGCCCGCCGAGCCACTCCCGCGAGGTCACCAGGGCCAGGCAGCCCGGACTGCCCGGCAGCAGCGGGCGAATCTGATCCGGATCGCGCGCGTTGTCCAGCACCACCAACACCCGCTTGCCCGTCAGCAGGGTGCGATAGAGGCCGCTTGCTTCCTCCACATTGGAGGGTACCCGGGCCGGCGGCACCCCGAGCGCACGCAGGAACCAGGCCAGGGCCTCCAACGGGCTCACCGGAGGTCTCTTGGTGTCCTCGAAGCCGCGCAGGTTCACGAACAGCTGCCCGTCGGCGAACCTGTCCCGATAGCGATGCGCCCAATGCACGGCCAGCGCGGTCTTGCCCACCCCGGCGCCGCCGGCCAGCGCCGAGATGACCACGGCCGTTCCCGCCGGGTTGTCCGCCGACAGCAGCAGCGAATCGAGCTGCTTGAGCTGCTGGTCGCGACCGGTGAAGGCCAGCACGTCGGCGGGCAGTTGCGCCGGGACCGGCGACGGTGAGGTGGCCGGTGCCGGCTGCTCGTCGGCCAGTACCAGCCGCTGGATCTCACGCAACTGCGAGCCGGGCTCCAGGCCGAGCTCATCGACCAGCGTCTGCCGCGCACGCTGATAGGCCTCCAGGGCCTCCGCCCGGCGGCCGCACCGGTGCAACGCCAGCATCAGATGGGCGCAAAGCCTTTCCCGCAACGGATTCTCGG
Source organism: Rhizocola hellebori (assembly GCF_016862955.1). GTDB lineage: Bacteria > Actinomycetota > Actinomycetes > Mycobacteriales > Micromonosporaceae > Rhizocola > Rhizocola hellebori. Next base: position 3,227 of record NZ_BONY01000042.1, read on the forward strand.
CCACCAGCGGGTAGAGCTCGTCCACCACTTCCACATGGCGGCCCAGCTCCAGCAGGGCGGCCGTGCGGTCCTCCTGCGCGGCCAGCCGCGCCAGCTCGAGCTGGGCGGCCCAGGCGGTCAGCGACGGGGTTTGCGGCACATCGGCCAGCACCGGGCCACACCACAACCCGAGCGCCTCGGACAGCTGCCGCGCGGCCTGTTCCGGCTGCCCGCTGCCGAGCGCGTCGCGGCCGGCGGCCACCAGGCTTTCGAAGACCGCCGCGTCCACGTCCTGCGCCTCGGCCACCAGCTCGTAGCCGTGGTCGCGGGAGATCAGGACGCCCTCGCCGACCAGCCGCCGCAACCGCATCACATAGGCCTGAACCGTGTTCATCGCGGTGCGCGGCGGCCTATCGCCCCACACCTCTTCGATCAGCTGCAGCGTGTCCACCGCGCGTCCCCGGCTGGCGAGCAGCGTGGCCAGCACCACCCGTTGCTGGCCGGCCTTTACCGGCACCCAGCCGGCATCGTGGCGTACCCGTAGCGGACCGAGCATCCGAAACCGCATAACACGCCCCCTTCGTGCCGTCTCTGTACTGCAGTTCGGCGCCGATCCGGGTCCGGATGGGCCAACTTCGCCCACGCTATCGGAAACGGTCAATTGATCACTCGGCCGGCTCGGCCGCCTCGGTGATCGTCCTGAAGAGCCGCTTGAAGGTCGCAAAGTTCCGTGCGCCAAGAACTTTTGCGTACTCCTGCTCGAGGGCTTCGACGATCTCGTCCGACCTGCGCATTTTCTCCAGACCCAGCGCCGTGGGCACGATCAGTTTGGCGCGCCGGTCCTGTGGGTCGGGCTCGCGGCGCACATATCCGGCCGCCTCCAGCTCGTCGATCAGCGTGCCGATGACCTGCTTGTGCTGCCCGGAGAGGCGGGCGAGATCGGTGGCCCGGCTGCCGTCTTCGTCAAGGTGGGCCAGCACGGCCCCGTGCCGGGGGCCGATGCTCTTTCCGCGCTCCTGGGCCATCCCCTCGTAAAGCGCCTTCTGCACGGCGAAAAGGAGACGGCTGCTGAGGATGCCCAGGTCGGGATCGGCCTGCTTCCGCGCACTGCGTCGCACGTGGTCCACCTCACAGCAATAGTCACTGTTTTTGATAGTCACTAATCTTGACTATCACCAATCGTGACTCTAGCTTAAACCGTATGACGATTCTGATCACGGGAGCCAACGGCACCGTTTCCAGCGACCTGCTCAAAGCCTTGCACGCCAAGACAGAGGTGAAGCTGCGCGCCCTGGTGCGCGACGCCGCGAAGGCGCCCCGGCTGCCCGGTGTCGAGATCGCGATCGGCGACCTCGAGGAGCCGGGCTCACTGACCGAGGCGTTCGCGGGCGTCGACACGCTGTGGCTGCTCAACGCGATGGGCCCGCTGGCCCCGCACGCCAGCTCGAACGCCCTCTGGGCGGCGAAACAGGCCGGCGTCAAGCACATCGTCCGGCTCTCCGCGATCGGCGCGGGGCACGACGCGCCGACTCGCAACGGCCGGCTGCACGCACTGTCCGATGTGGAGCTTCTAGCCTCGGCGATCCCGGCCACCATCGTGCGGCCCGCCTTCTTCATGCAGAATCTGCTCGGCGCGGTCGCCGGCGACGTGCTCTACCACGCGCTCGGCGACGGGCGGATCAGCCCGATCGACACCCGCGACATCGCCGATTTCGCCGCTGTGGTGCTGCTGGCGCCCGAGAAGCACGCCGGCCGGACCTACCCCATCACCGGCCCGGAGTCGGTGTCGATGGCGCAGGTCGCGGCGACGCTTTCCGCACAGTTGGGCAGGCCTTTTGCCGTACAACAAATGGGATTTGAAGATTCGGTTAATGCCATGGTCCAAGCTGGTTTTCCGAGATGGGTGGCGGAGGTCAGCGGCAATGAATACGGCCGCGCCTACGCCGGCGGGTGGGGCGACTACACCACCGCGGACTTCGCCGCGGTGACCGGCGGGCAGCCTCGCTCGATCGCCGATTTCGCCCGCGACCACGCGGCTCAGCTCGGGGCGGGCAGCTGATCGGGCACCCGGTCGGGGGCGGGCGCCGCAGCGGTCCGCGATGAGCGCAGCCACACTGTGAAGCCGTAGACCACCAGAGCGCCGTAGATGAGGTAAAGCACCGCCGACGGATAGAAGTGCGACTTCACCAGCAGCGGCACGCCGACCGCATCGACGGCGAGCCACATCAGCCAGAAGTCGTTCCACCCCCGCGCCATCGCATAGGTCGCCGCCATCGACCCGATGAAGATCCATGCGTCGCACCAGTAGTACCAGCTTGGAGCGGCGAATCCGACGCCCACCCAGACGAAGATCTGCTGCGCGGCAACCACACCGGCAACCCAGGCCACCAGGTAGCCCAGCCTTTCCCGCGGGCTGGCCCAGCGTGGCGTGATCGCCGGGGCGGCCGCTTCCTGGCTGCGCCGCAGCGACGCCCACCGCCACCATCCATAGATGCTGACCACGATGAAGAAGATCTGACGGCTGGCCTGCCCGAACAGCGTCGTGTGCTGCGGGTTGGCGAAAGCCACCCCGAAGAAGACGGTGAACAGCAGGGCGTTGCCGACTATCCCGACCGGCCAGGCCCAGACCCGCCTGCGGAGCCCGCCGATGGCGGAGGCGAAACCGAAGGCGTTGCCGACCACCTCACGCCACAGGATGGACTGACCGAAGATCGACAACTGTGCGTCGAAGAGGCTTTCCAGAACACTCACGAGGGGGCCCTTTCCGTTCAGATGGCTGAACTCCGGGGCACATGACGATGCGCACCGGCGCCTGCGGCGCAAACAGCATGCGCCAAGGCGGCCGGTCGCGGCCGTCGCGTGCTGCCTCCCATCCGGACTTTCACCGTCGGTCCCGGAATTTCACCAGGTCCACCGGCCGCTGGCTGCGGTCGGGTCGCGGACTATCACCGCCGGTTCGGAATTTCACCGACCCCGGAGCACGTCCTCGCATTATGGCACGCACCGCGGGCAGCTGGTATGTGCGCGACCACCGCGATAACGAGCAACAACAAATCATTTACACTGCCTGATGCGGATACAGCTGCTCGGTCGGGTGACCGTCGCAGTCGGCGGCCAACGCCATACGCTGCCACGGTCTCAGGTCCGGGGTTTCTTTGCTCTGCTTGCCTTGCACGCCGGGGAACCGGTGTCGATGCCAAGCGCGATCGAGGCCCTGTGGGGTGGCAAGGCGCCGCAGACCGCGCGCACCCGCGTGCACGACTATGCGTCCACGATCCGGCGGCAGCTGCTGGAGTGGGGCGCGCCGGACTGTGTCGAAAGCGGCCGGTTCGGTTACATCCTGCGGGCCACCCGCGACTGCGTCGACGCCCTCGACCAAGCCACCGGGTTGCGTGAGGCCCGCTCCTGCACCGATACCACCAAGGCGATCGCCCGCTACCGGGAGGCGCTGGCGCTGTGGTCGGGCGAGCCGCTGGCCGACGCGACCGGCTCCTTTGTGGACGGAACCCGAATCCGCCTGGTCAACCAATACCTCAACGGCATCGAGGCGGTCACCGACCTCGAGCTGGCCCGTGGCGAGCACGCGGCGGTCGCCGCCGAGCTGACCCCGCTGGCGGCCCAGCATCCGTTGCGGGAACGGCTGACCGGCATCCTGATGCTTGCGCTGCACCGAAGTGGTGACCGGCAGGCCGCGCTCGCGCTTTACCGGCGATGCCGAGCCGAGCTCGCCGAGACCCTCGGGCTTGAGCCCGGCGCCGAGCTACAGCGCCTGCACCAGGCGATCCTTGCCGCGGATCCGACTTTGGACCTCGATGCGGCGACCGCTGAGCCGGTGCGGCTGTCGCGTCCCTCGCCCGCCCAGCTGCCCTTCGCCCCGGCCACCCTGGCCGGCCGGGAACGACAGCTGGACAAGCTGGACGCCGCCGCGCAGCCGGGCCGGATAGTGGCCGTCACCGGCCGGGGCGGGGTGGGCAAGACCGCCCTCGCGGTGGCCTGGTCGCACGCCCAGAGCGGCCAGTTCCCGGACGGTCAGCTGTATGTGAACCTGCACGGCTTCTCCCCCGGCTCACCGGTGCCGGTAGCCGAAGCGCTGGCGGGTTTTCTGCGCTCGCTCGGGGTACCGGGCGAGCAGATCCCCACCCGAGAGGACGAGGCCGCGGCACGGCTACGCACCGAGCTGGCCGGCGCCCGCATGCTCATGCTGCTCGACAACGCCGCCCACGCGGGCCAGGTCCGGCCGCTGCTGCCCGGTGGCACCACGGTGACAGTGCTCGTCACCAGCCGGGACAGGCTGAGCGGCCTGGCCGCGACCCACGACGCCGCGCAGATCGAGCTGGACAGCCTGGAGCCCGGCGACTCGGCCGGCCTGCTGCGCCGTCTGCTGCCCGACCGTCACCTGAGCCCGCAGGAGGCGGCGGAGCTGGCCGACCGGTGCAGCCACATGCCGCTGGCGCTGCGCATCGCCGCCGCCCGGCTGCGCGATGAGCCGGAGCTGCCGGTGCGGCGCTACGCCGCCGATCTCAAGGACGGCGCCGGGCTCGGCGAGCTGGCCATCACGGGCGATCCGGACACCGCCATCCGGGCCACCTTCGACCTTTCCTACGCCCGCCTGGATAGTGCGCAGCGGCGGGTGTTCCGGTTGCTGTCCCTGGTCCCGGGAGGGGACTTCGATGCCATGGCGGTGGCCCGGCTGGCCGGGTCGTCGCTGTCGCGGGCGCAGGAGCAGCTGGCCGGCCTGATCGCCGCGCACCTGGTCGACACCGTCGCGAATGGACGATGCGCCATGCACGACCTGATCCGCGCCTACGCCACCGAGAAGGCCGTCGCCGACGAGACTGCCAAACAGCTGCGCACGGCCCGGGATCGCCTGTTCGGCTGGTACCTGGCCAACGCTCGCGCCGCCTCCAGGATCACCATCCCCGAGCTGCCGCTGCTGCCCGGCTCGGTCAAGACAGTGTGGAAGGACGCGGCCGACGCGCGGCGCTGGCTGGAAACGGAACGGCGCAATCTCGTCGCCACGGTCAAGGTGGCGCCCGAAGCCGGCCTGCCCGGCTACGCCTGGCGCCTGCCCGACGCGCTGCGCGGATTCCTTTGGCACGCAGCGCATCGCAGCGATTGGCTCAGCACCGCGTCGGCCGCGTTGCAGGCCGCCACCGCGACCGGCGACCCGCTGGCGCTCACCGCCGCCCACCTCAACCTGGGCTGGTACCACTTCGTCTTCGGCCGCGACGAGCAAGCACGTGAGCACTATGACCTGGCCGCCCGGCTGGCCGAGCCCGCAGGCTGGATAGAGGCACAGGTCAGCGCGCTGGTCAACGCCGCCCGCGCCGAACGGGACCTGGGCCAGCTGGCTTCTGCCCTATCCCGTACCCAGCTGATGCTGAAGCTGGAACGCGAACATGCCCTGGGCTCGGCCCGGGAGGCGATAATCCACGGCCTCATCGCCTCCATCTGTCTGCTGGCCGGGATGCTCACCGAGGCCCTGCACCACGCCCAGCTCGGGGTGGCCGCGCCCGCCTCGCCCGTGGTCGTGGCGGGAAACACGGTGATTCTGGCCGAGGTGCAGCTGGCCCGCGGCGAGACCGGTCCGGCGGCGCAGCGGTTCACCGAGGCCGCACAGATCTTCGAAAAGCTCGGTCATCGGGCCGGCCGGGCGAAGTGCGGGGCCGGGCTGGGGGCGGTGGCGATCGAACACGAGCGCTACCCGCAGGCCGCGGCGCATCTGGACGAGGCGCTCAGCCTGGCCCGTCAGGCGGGCGACGATTCGACCGATGCCGAAGTGTCGCTTCAGCTCGGCAGGCTCATGGTGCGCACGGGCCGGCCCGCGGCGGCGCTGGACCATCTGCACCGGGCCCGCCAGCTGCGCACCGTGCCGACGGTGCGGATAGCGGCCCTCATCGAGCTCAGCCGGGCCCTGCACGCGCTCGGCCGCACGGCGGAGGCCATCGAGGCGGCACAGACCGCCTGGGACGAGGCCGCGGGATCGGAGTACGCGCGCCTGGTCACGGCCGCCGAACAGGCGCTGCAGACCTTAAAGGATTGATTGCGGGCTCCCGGCGCCGGCCGGTCTCCCCAGAGCGTGTCCGCGATTCGCAGACCGGAACGGCGTCGTTCGCCCGCAATGCCAGGGACGGTTGGTTCCAAGGCTGGTCGAAGGCGCTCTACATCCGCTCTACGGCGTCGGCTGAGCGACCCAGGTGTCGGCATGCCGACATGCTGTGACCTCGGCCACGCCGTTCCCGGCCCATCCACGGGCTCCGCGGCACCGAATGCTTGGCAAGCGCAGTCTGGGGAGGTGGCGTCTTGTCTGTCATTGCCGGCGAAACGGAAATCGTTGGGCGTGAAAAGGAATTGGCCGACATCGGATCGGTCGTCAAGGGACTCGTCGCGGGCCGGGGGGCCTTTCGCGGATATGTGGGCGATCCGGGGATAGGCAAGACCACCATGCTGCACGCCTTGTCGCGGGAGGTGCGCCAGGCCGGCCTTGCCGTGCTGGGGGACCGCTGCGGCAAGCTGGAGGAACTGGTCGAGTTCGCGCTCACCATGCGCGGCCGTAACGAGTCCGCGGCCGTGCTCATCGATGATCTCCACGGCCAGGGCGAGGCTGCGGTCGAAATGATCGAGCGCCTCCTCGAGCTGACGTCCGGTCCCCTGCTGCTCGCCGTGGCGTACCGGCCACGCCAGCTTCCGCTGCCGCTGACGGCGATCCTCTACCGCACCTCGGCGCATCTTGGGGCCAAGCGGCTGTGCCCGCTCACGCTCGCGCAAACCGGCCGCCTGATCGGCCACCGCCCCGATCTCGAAGCGGTTCATCGTGGCTCGGAAGGTTTTCCGCTCTACGCCAGGGTGCTCGCCGACACCGGCGACGCCGCTTCGGCACAGCTCTTCGCCGAGCTGGCCGCCCTGCCGCCGGAGCAGCTCGCCACAGCGCAGGCGGCTGCCGTGATCGGCGGGGAGTTCCTGGCCGAGACCCTGCTCGCGGTGTCCGTGCTGGATCCGTCCCCGGCGCGATCAGCGCTGGACCAGCTGGTGTCCGCGGACATCATCCGGGCCGGGTCACCCGGGCCGCTGCTGGCCTTCCGCCACCCGACCCTCGCCGACGCGGCTTATCACACCATCACCGTCAGCCAGCGAGGCGAGCTGCATCTGCGCGCCGACCGCGAGCTGGAGCGCCGCGGCGCACCGGCCATCATGCGCGCCCGGCACGTGGCCAACTCCATCGACGCGGCACACCCCGATCGGCATCTGACGCTGGCACTGGGCGCGCGGCAGGCGCTGAGCACCGATCCGGCGGCGGCCACCGGCTGGCTGGAGGCGGCCGAGGCCCGCATCACCCGCAACCACCCGCACTGGCCCGAGACCCAGCTGTTGCTGGCCAAAGCGCGGCTGCATCTGGGCCGCCTCGACGACAGCCGCTCGACGTTCCTCAAGCTGGCCCACGCCTCTACGCATCAGAGGAATGACGTGGCCATGCACACGGGCCGCATCGAGCGGCTGCTCGGCCGGTATAGGGAGGCGGCGGCGGTCATCCGTACCGGGCTGACCGCGGCCGGTTCGGCGGCCGCTCGCGGGGTCGGCCTTTTCGAGCTCAGCGCAATCGCGTCTGAATGTGCGGAGTACGCCGACTCCGACCGCCTCGCCACCGAGGCGGCCCGGATGGCCAGGGCCGCGGGCAAGCCGTTGCAGGAGTCCGTCGCGTTGGGCAGCGCGGCGTGGGCCAGGACGGCGCTGGGTGACATCACCGGCGCCCGGGCAGCGGCGTCGGCGGCGGCCAGCCTGGTCGATGCGATGGCGGATAGCGTTGCGGTACAAGACATCGACTGCCTGCGCCTGCTGGGCCAAAGCGAGCTGCTGCTCGACCACCTCGCCGACGCACGGCGTCACCTCGATCGCGGGCTGCGGCTGGCCCGCCGCACCGGGCAGCGGCATGTGCTGCCGAGCCTGCTGAAGTCCGTGGCGGAGCTGGAGTTCCGCCTCGGGCGGCTCGATCAGGCGAGCGAGGTGCTCGACGAGGCCGAGCCTTTGGCCGCGCAGACCGGGGTGGTCGCCATGCAGACGCTCGCCGCCGCGCTTCGCACCCATACCCTGTTGTGGCAACATCCGTCGGACAGGGTGTGGCTCAGTGTCGCGGCCGGTGAACGGGCGGCCGGCTTGGCCGACGACGGCAACACCACCCTCACCTGGCGACAGCAGGCGCTGGCCGCGCACGCCGAGGCGCTGACCTTCGCCGGGCAGCCGGGCCACGGCAGCCAGATCATGCTCGATGCCGTGGGCGGCCCGCTGCTGCCACAGCTGGCCATCCATCGCCGGGTGCGATGGTGGGAGGTTCTCGCGATCTCCGCCGTGGCGGACGCCGATTTCGCCATGGCCGACGAATACGCCGCGCTGGCGGTGGCGGCGGTCGATCGAGCGCCGACCGACATCCGGCGCGGCTTCGCCTATCGCGCCCGCGCCCTTGTCGACAGCGCAAGGGGCGCCACCGCCGCGGCGCTGGCCGCGGGCGAGGTCGCGGCCGCGGCCTTCCTGGCTGCCGGCGGCCAGCTGGACCTTGGCCGGACCCAGGTGATCCTCGCCTCGGCCTGCCTGGACGCGGGGGTCGCCGACGGTGTCGCCGATCGGCTCGCCATGGCCGGTGCGCTGGCACGCCGCTGTGGCTCACCGCGCCTGGCCGAACAGGTCGAGGCCCAGCTGGCGCGGCTGCCTCAGGTGACGCCGCAACGGGATTGGCAGGCCACGCTCACGCCACGGGAACGCGACATCGCCCTGCTGGCCGGGCAGGCTCTGGCCAGTACCACGATCGCGGCCCGGCTTCACCTGAGCGTGCGAACGGTCGACTCGCACCTGGGCCGCATCTACCGCAAGCTGGGCGTCACCAACCGGGTGGCGCTGGCCAACCTGCTGACTCGTACGGCGACGGCAAACTAGCGCACGAAAGCGGGAACCAATGACATTGATCAATTCGTGTCTTCCCCGTGACAAAACCAATCTGGGCGGCCGCCGTGGCCGCCGCCATCATGATGACCGTCGGGTCAGCGGGTGTCGCCGGACCGGCCGGGGGCAGGGCACAACCGATCGATCGAGCGCGATATGGGCCTACCTCGATCCGCGAGGTCACCCTCATCACCTCGGATCGTGTCACCGTGGTGATCGGACAGCGGCAGGCCGCGTCGATCGCGCGCATCCAGCCCGGTAAGGGACGCAAGGCGCAGTTCGCCGTCTCTCAGGCGGCCGGGCGGCTGCGGGTCGTGCCACACGATGCGCTGCCCGCGCTGCGGGCCGGCTGGCTCGACCCACGGCTGTTCGACATCACCGCCCTGCTCGAGTTCGGCTACGACGATCGCCGCGCCGACCTGCCGCTGATCGTCACCGGTCAGCCCGCGCCGGTCAGCGGCGCCAAAGCCGTCAGCGGCGTGCGGGCGGTACCCGGCGGCGTCGCGCTCAAGGCGGCCAAGCCGTCGCTGGGCGACCTGTGGCACAACGTGTCCAACGCCAACGCCAACGCCAACGCCAACGCCAACGCCACGGCCAGGTCGGCGGCCGCGCCCACCAAGGTATGGCTGGACGGGCTGCGCAAACCAACGCTGGATAGAAGCGTGCCCCAGATCGGTGCGCCGCAGGCGTGGCAGGCCGGATACACCGGCGAGGGGGTCAAGGTCGCGGTCGTGGACACCGGGATAGACGCCACCCACCCCGATCTGGCCGGGAGGGTCATCGCGGCTCGCGATTTCGTGGGCGACGGAAACGACCTGGACCTGGTCGGCCACGGCACCCATGTGGCCGCCACGATCGCCAGCAACGACGCCACCTTCCGCGGGGTCGCGCCGGGCGCGCATCTGTTGTCGGCCAAGGTCTGTCAGCTGTTCGGCTGCCCGGATTCGGCGATCCTGGAAGGCATGCAATGGTCGGCCGAACAGGGCGCGAAGATTATCAACATGAGCCTGGGCGGCCCGGACTCCCCGGACATCGATCCGCTTGAGGCTGCCGTCGCCGATCTGACCGAAAGATATGGCGTGCTGTTTGTCATTTCGGCCGGCAACGCCGGCGCCGACGACACCATCGGCTCGCCGGGCAGCGCCGAGGCGGCCCTGACCGTGGGGGCGGTGGACCGCAACAACGCGCTGGCCCCCTTCTCCAGCCGTGGTCCGCGCTCGGGCGACAGCGGCCTCAAGCCCGACCTCACCGCGCCCGGAGTGGGCATCGTGGCGGCTCGCAGCAAGGACGCCGCGCTTGGCGAGCCGGGCGCGCTTCGGCTTGCTTTGTCTGGTACCTCGATGGCAAGTCCCCATAGCGCAGGAGCGGCAGCCATTCTGGCTCAGCAGCACCCCGGCTGGTCGGCGGCGCAGCTGAAATCCGCGCTCATGGGCTCGGCACAGCCCCAACCCGGCACCGGTGTCTACGCACAGGGCGCCGGCCGGGTCGACGTGGCCAAGGCCATCACGCAGCAGGTGCTGGCCAGCCCGGCCAGTGTCAGCTTCGGTTTGCAGAGCTGGCCGCACGCGGACGACGTGCCGGTGTCGCGTACCGTCAGCTATGCCAACTCCGGCAGCTCCAGCGTCACCCTCGGGCTGAGCCTGGGCGATGTCCCGGCCGGGCTGTTCACGCTCTCCGCGGCCAGCGTCACCGTGCCCGCGGGCGGCACCGCCAGTGTCACGATCACCGCCGACACCCGGGTCGCCGTCGCGGACGGGCGCTATGGCGGTCACCTGGTGGCCCGTTCCGGCGACACAGCCGTCGTCACCCCGTTCGCCGTGGACAAGGAACCCGAGCGCTACAACGTGTCGCTGACGACGCTGGATCGCTCCGGCCAGCCCGCCGAATTCTCCGACACCCTGCTCATCGACACCCAGGCGAATCAGCTGGTTGGCTTGCCCGGCAACGGATCCGCCGTGCGGGTGCCGCGCGGTGAATATCTTGTGCTGACCCTCGTGTTCACCGAGTCCGACGTTTCCATGCTCGCCGAGCCCGAAATTGAGGTTCACAGCGATCGATCGCTGGTGGCGGACGCGCGCAATGCCAAGGAAGTGTCGATATCCATGCCGATGCCGAAGGCGGCCAGGCCGCTCATGGTGGCGGCAGCCCTGGTTCATTTCGCCGACGGCATAGGCGCTTTCTTCGCCTACGCCGACTCCGCCGACATCCCGGTGTACTCCGGTTCGGCCACGCCGCAGCGGTCCAGCCCGCACCTGAGCGGATTGGTTGCCGCGCAATACACCGCAGGCGACATGGATCCGGTGGATTCGCCGTTCCTGGCGGAAGTGGCCTGGCGTCAGCCCGGACGCGCCTTCACCGGGCTGACCAAACGCGTGGGATGGCCGGACCTGGCCACGATCGAGGCAAGCTATGCCAGTCAAGGCATCGCCGACGGGTTCGCCAGATTCGGGCCGTCGTGGGAAGGGCTGCCCTCCACCGCGAATCCCATCAATCTAGGCTCCGCGGTGCGGCTGCCCAGCCGAAGGCTGGAGTACCACAACACCGACGACCACCTCGCCTGGGCGCGCGAGCTGGCCGAGATCGACCCGTCCTTCGGGCTGGTGGGCAATTTCCTGTTCGGCCCGCCGGTGCGGTTCCTGCCCGGAAAACGGTATGCGGAGAACCGCAACGCCGCCGTTTACGGTCCGGGGTTCTCCGATCCGGCCCCGTTCGAGGAGCTTTGGACGACGCGGCGCGGTGACACCATGACCCTGGTCCCGACGGTGACCAACGACCAGCTCAACTGGAGCGGGCAGCCGTTCGCCGGTGACTTCCGCACCACCTTGGAACGCAATGGCGCGGTGATCGCCGACGAACCCGCGCCGGGGCTTCAGGTCGAGGTACCGGCGGGTCCGGCCGACTATCGGCTCACCGCCTCGCTGACCCGGGGAGAGCCCGCCACGCTGTCCACAAAGGTCAGTTGCGTGTGGACGTTCCGTTCACGGAGCGCTCCGGCCGGCAAGTCGGTGCCCCTGCCCATGTCCGCGGTGCGTTTCCTGCCCACCCTCGACGACCGGAATGCGGCGCCTGCCGGAAAGCTCACCGTCCTGCCGATCCAGGTACAGCGGCAGCTGGGTTCCGCGGCGCAGCGGATGCGCTCGCTGTCTGTGGAAGTCTCCTTCGATGACGGCGTCTCCTGGCGTACCGTCCCGGTGGTCCGGCTCGGCCAGCGGGCGTTCGCCGCCATCTCCCATCCGGCACAGCCCGGCTTCGTCTCGTTGCGGGCGCGCTCTGCCGACACCGACGGCAACACCGTCGACCAAACCGTGATCCGCGCCTATCGGATCGCCTGACCCGGGGCGGTGTCACCCCTCGGCCACCAGGCCGGGGGGTGACACCCTCGGCTTGGTGAGCTTGGAACTGATGAATAGGGCCAGCACAACAGCCCCGGCGCTGAGGGTCGCCGCCCACCCGGGCAGGAGCAGGCCCGCCGGGATGAGAACGATCAGCGGCAGCAGGAGCCCGGCCGGAAGCCACCGAAGCAGGGAATGCCACGATTCGCCCAGGCGCTGGGCGATCAGGCCGCTGATCGCGTAGTAGCCCGCGATGCCACCGACCAGACCGGCCACGCTTCCCGCGGGCAGATGGTGATCGGGCTCGGCGACGGCTGTCCCGAGCGCCGCCGCCAGCATGGTGATCGAGCTGATCAGAAGGAACGGAAAGTACATCACCGCCTCGCGCATGTTCGAACGGGCATCCTGTGCTTGCGCCGCAGCGAAACCCCTTTCGGCGCTGGGGGTGCTCCAGCGGAAGAAGGTGACGGCCAGCAGGGCCACCACGATGAACGAGCCGAGGGCGGCTGTCGCGGAGGAGCCCGTGAAGTGCTCGGAGAGCCCGGTGACGACGGCGAACACGCTCTCCCCGAGCACAATCACGATGAACAGGCCGATCCGCTCGATGAGATGCTCCGCGGAGACCAGGCTGTAGGTCTGTCGTGATTGTCCGGTGCCGATGGACAGCAGGAGCACCTCGATGCCGACCGCCAGCCCCCACAGGACGAACCGGGCCGATCCGGGGACAAACGCGGAAACCGTCCACACCGCAGCGGGGACAAGGCAGTAGGTGATCGGCCGCCAGGCGGGAAGCTCCCAGCGGGCCTTGCCGACCTGCGGCCACCACAGGGCGAAGATGGCCACCCGCACCCACGCCGCGCCGAGCGCGAAGACCCAGGCCCGCTCCCCCAGCCCTTCCGGCGAAGCGGCCGCCATCAACCCGAGCCCGGGCATGGCGACGACGAGCGTGATCCTGTTCCAGGTCGACTCCGAGCCGAACAGGTTCACCGACAGCATCAGGTTGACCCAGGCCCACCAGGCCGGGAAGAACAGCACCAGAAAGGTACCGAAGTCTCGCCAGCCCGGATCGCCGTGCAGTCCATGGGCCAGCACGGCCACCATCACCACGAAGACCAGATCGAAGAAGAGCTCGAACCAGTCGGCTCGGCGATGCTCCCGCACAGGATCAGTCACCTCCAAGACCCTACTTCCAGGTCTGGCCCGCTACTGGTCGCACCCCGGCTTGGTCGGCCAGCAGGTGGCCTGATCCGTGCTGACGCCCGCGTGGGTGGCCGCCGCGGCGAAGCCCGCGAACGCTCCGGCGGCCATCAGAACCGCTACCAGTACCCGGCGCATTCTGGCTGAACTGAACATGATTCGCCCTCCAATACATCAACATCGATCTCTTGCTGCATGGATACCCGAGGGTGCGGCTGTGCACAACCGGCCGCAGTTGAACACGGGTCCGCGCCGGCCCATGGGGAAGGCCGGCGCGGACGTGACCGGTCAGACCGGCGCGGTGAAGGTGTAGCTACCGGCGGGCAGGTAATAGCTTGCGGCGCCTGCGCTGTAGCCGAACGCGACCGCTTGCGCGGGCGCGGTCACGGCCGCGGCCGAGGCCGCCGGAACCCGGACCGTCGCCGACGACCCGGCCGGGACGGTGACCCGCAGCGTGAAAACCCCACCCGAGCTGGTCCAGTCGCTGATCGCCTGACCGTAGGGGGTTTGCAGGGCGGATCGCGCCGAGCTGAGACCACCACCGGGTTTCGGCGCCACGATCAGCGACCGGTACCCCGGACTGCCCGCGGCGAGCCCGCCGACCTGCCGGTAGAGGAAGTCGCCCACCGAGCCGAGCCCGTAGTGGTTGAACGAGTTCATGCCGGGATCGTTGAAGCTGCCGTCGGTACGGATGCCGTCCCAGCGTTCCCAGACCGTGGTCGCGCCACGGCTGAGCATGTAGCCCCAGCCGGGAAAGCCGGGCTGAAGCAGGATCTGGTAGGCGATGTCGGCCCGCCCGTTGTCGGCCAGGACCGGAAGCAGGTTCTCCACGCCCAGGAACCCGACGCTCAGGTGCCCGCCGGAGGCGGAGATCTTGGCGACCAGCTTGTTCACCGCCGGCTGCACCAGATTGGCCGGCAGCAACCCGAAAGCCAGCGCCAGCACGTAACCGGTCTGCGTGTTACCGGCCACCGTGCCGTCGCCGCTGACGAAGCGGCTCGTGAACGCAGCGGCGATCTGATTTGCCAGGGTGCCGTAACTGGAGGCTTCGGCGGGATGCCCGGTGGCGGCGGCCATTTCGGAGACCAGCCGAGCCGCGTGGGCGAAGAACGCGGTGGAGATGATGTTGCGGGCGGTGTCGTCGTTGACGTTGAGCCAATCGCCGTAACCACCCTGATCGCGGATCAGGTCCGCGGCGGCGGTGCTGCGCAGGTAGTCCACCCATCGGGTCATCCCGGTGAAGTGGTCGGCGACCACCTTGGTGTCCCCGTAGCGCTGCCAAAGCGTGTAGGGGATTATCACCCCGGCGTCGCCCCAGCCGGCCGTGCCCGCGCCGCAGCACACATCCGGTGCGGTGTCGGTGAAAGCGCCGTTGCTGCGCTGGGCATCGGTCAGATCGTCGGCGAACTTGTCCAGGAAGCCCGACATGTCGACGTTGAAGGTCGAGGTGGCCGCGAACGAGGCGATGTCCCCGGTCCATCCCAGACGCTCATCGCGGTTGGGGCAGTCGGTGGGAATGGAGAGCATGTTGGAGCGCTGGCCCCACAGGATCAGGCGCTGCAGCTGGTTTATCAGCGAGTTGGAGGTGGTCAGCGTGCCCAGCTGGGCGCCGGAGGTCCACGCGGCCAGTCCCGTGATCGCGCTCGCGGTCGGGGTGCCCGGGAATCCGGTCACCTCGACATACCTGTACCCGTGCACGGTGAACCGCGGTTCGTAGACCTCTTCGCCGCCGGTGCCGGCCAGCGTGTACCGGTCGATGGCGAGCGAGGGGTTGCGAAGGTTGGTGGTGTAGAGGGTGCCGTTGGGGTTGAGCACCTCGCCGTGGCGCATGGTGATCGTGGTGCCGGCCGCTCCGTTGACCCGCAGCCTGTTCCAGCCGGTGAAGTTCTGGCCCAGGTCGAAAATCCATACCCCGGCTTGCGGCTGGGTCACCGCGATCGGCGTGATCTGCTGCTGCACGGTGACTCCGGCGTCCACTTGCGACACCAGATTCGGCATGGTGCCCGAGCGCACGGCCGCGGCCGCCCACGCCGAGTCGTTGAAGCTCGCCGAGTCCCAGCCCGCGATGACCCGCCGGGCGTCGAACTGCTCGCCCAGATACAGGTCGTCGGAACGGATCGGGCCGGGCGCGGTCTTCCACGTGTTGTCGGTCTTGACGACCATGCCAGTGCCGTCGGTGAACGTGATGCGCAGGTCGGCCGAATACCACGGCTGCGTGCCGTAGCGCTGTGCTCCGGCCATGCCCAGGCTGCCCGAGTACCATCCGTTGCCCAGCCAGGCCCCCAGCGCGTTGGCACCCTGCTGAATCTGCCCGGTCACATCAAAAACCTTGTACTGCAGGCGTTTGTTGTAGTCGGTCCAGCCCGGCGCGAGGACGTCGGCGCCGACCCTCGCCCCGTTGAGCCGGGTCTCATGCAGGCCGAGCGCGGTGGTGAGCAGGCGGGCCGAGGCCACCGGTTTGCTGACCGTGAAACCCTTGCGCAGCAACGGGGAAACCTTGGCCACCACGACGTTGGCGCCCCACGGCCCGCTGCCGTAGCCGACCAGCGCGCGGGCGGCGGCCCAGGCGCTGTCGTTGAAACCGGTCTGCTGCCAGCCCGCGGGAGCGGTCTGCGAGGCCCGCCAGCTGGCGTCGGTGTTGATGGTCGGTCCACTTGCGACGGTCAGCTGGGCGATGACGCCCGTCGGGGACTGGGTGGTGTTCTCGCTGGCGATCGCGATCGAGTTGGTGCCCGCTTGCAGGCGGCCGCTCAGGTCTACCGCTGCGGCCTGCTTCCACGAGTCGGTGACCCGTGGCGAGGTGCTCACCGCGACGCCGTTGACCCACACGTCAGCCGTGTCATCGCCGGTCACCACCAGGGTGGCCGATGCGGGTGCCGAGGCGAGCGTGAACGTCTTGCGGAAATAGCGGGTCATCGGTGGCAGACCCGCAACAGGATCTCCTTCTGGGTACCAGATCCACGTCGCCCCGGTCAGCCCTGCCGCCGAGGACGGCTGCCCGATGAAGGAACCCTGCCACTCAGTGGACGGCGTTCGCAGCCCGGTCTCGAACGTCTGCGTGGCGCTCCAGGCGCCGGCGCGGCCTTGGCTGTCCCAGACGCGGACCCGCCAGAAGTAGCGGCGCAGCGACACCAGCGCCGGCCCGGCATAGGCGACGTCGACGGAGGTGGCCACCGGCACCCGGCCACTGTCCCAGACGTCACCGGTGTTGTTGCCCGCCAACGCACTCGTGCTCGCCACGATCACCTGATAGGCGCCCTGGCGCTGCTGCGGTGCGGCGGAGCTGAGCTTCCAGCCGAAGCGGGGCTGGGCCGCGTCGACCCCGAGCGGGTTGGCCCGGTGTTCGGTGGTGGCCGAGGCGACGGTCAGCGGCGAGGCCGAAACGTTGTCGGGGGTGGCCACATCGGAGTTCCACGGCGCCATGCCGTAGCCGCCGAGGTCGGCCGCGGCCGGCCAGGCGCTGTCGGAGAAGCCGGGCTGCTCCCATCCCGGGGCCGGGGTCTGCGAAGCTTTCCAGGAACCGTCGGTGGTGAACTCTGAGGTGGTCGAGCCCACGATGCGGACCCGCCCGATCATGCCCGCCGGGCTGACGGTGGTGTTGCGGGCGGCCACCGCCAACACGTTGGCAGCGCCCGGTTTCAGGGCCGCCTGTAGGTCGGTGTAGAGGCCGGTGCGCCACGAGTCGGCCACGCGCGGCGAGGAGGCCAGCGGCATCCCGTTGAGCCACACGTCGACGGTGTCGTCACCGGTGATCACGAGCTGGGCTTCCCCGATCGAGCCGCCGGGCGCGGTGAAGGTCTTGCGGAAGTACCTGTCGGCGATGGGGGCGCTGGTGGCGGGAGACCCTTCCGGGTACCAGATCCAGCGCGCGCCGGAAAGGCTGACCGGTGTCGCGGCCTGGGAGGGCACGCTCCAGACGGCGATCGCCGAAACGATGGCGGTAAGCGAGGCGACGACCGTGGCGAGCCAGCGCCGGCGTCGCCTTGGCAGTGGTTGTGGCATGACAACTCCTGGGGACGTCAGGATGGCCCGAGCAGAGCTCACCGGCAGATGCGCGGTGAACCCTCGCCGAGGTGCTCGGGTGATTGAATCGTTTCATTGCGGAGCTAGTGCAGAGACCATAGGTGTCGACTCAGATAGAAGTCAATACATGTCGAAATTTCGCCGGTGGTTTAGAAACTGCCGCTGCGCGTTTCGCGCACGGTGAGGACGGCCAGCGGAACAGCCGAACCGATCACGCCCAGACCGGCCACCAACGCCCATCCCGCCCCCGCCTGCTGTGCCAGCAGGGCGACCGCGATCGAGCCGCCGACGAACAGTGACGCGATCAGCGCTGGAACAGCGCCGTGCCGCGCGATCTCGGCGTTGACCGCGATCAGGGCCGCTGTCTCGGCGCGGCGACGGCTGCGCTCGATGTAGTTCTCCCGGTTCAGCTCGCCCTCGATCAGGCGGCGGCCCTCGTCGGAAAGGGTGGGCGTGGTGGAAACGCTGCGCAGTTGGCCGATGGGCGGCTCGATCGGCTGTTCAGACATGGTCCGGACTTCCTTCCATACGGGGCTGCGGAGCAATGGTGATCCCGGTCGGGTGCGCGTCCTTCTTGATTTCGGCTATCACCCGCTGATGCGCGTAGCCGGCCCCCAGGATCCCCGCGACCAGGTTCACGTATTCCGCGTCCGCCTCGGTCAGTGAGTTTGGACGGTCGGAATCCACCACGAGCAAGCCGAAGCTTCTGTCACCGGCGCGCACCGGCGCGGCGATCACCGACCGGTAGATTCGTCCCACATAGTCCTCGAACTCGTCGGGCGAGGCCAGGTCGACATCGGGAAGCCGGATGACGCTGGCGCCGCCGGCCACCTCGATCACCCGGCGGGCTATCCGGCTGTCGTTGGGCCTGAAGAACCGGCGCGGCGGCCGCACCGCGGCCCGGCCGACCGAGTCCCCGATCAGCTCGAGCCCTTCGCCGCGAAGCGCGTAGTAGGCGCTGCGCAATTTGGCGGCCCGATCGCTGCGGCCGCATTGGGCCATGATGCCGGTGATGGCGACCTCTCGCAGGGTGTCGACCATTCCTTCCAGCCGGGCCTCGGACCGCTCACCCAGAACGCGGCCAAGGACATTGACCAATGGCTGCCCACCGGCGGTCACGGCCGTGTTCAGGTTCGCCACGGCGACGACGGCCTGTTCCTTGGCCCGCGCGGCCTGCCGATCCCGGCGCACGCCAAGCACTGACGCTCCGGCCGTGGTGATGACGACCACCGCGACCAGAGCGACCTGGCTGTATCCGGTGCGTTCGGCCGCCAGCGCGGTGCTGATCACTCCCACTACCGGCAGCAGAACGGTAAGCACGGGCGCCAGGTAGGACCGGATTCTCGTCGACGGCACTCGATCACCCCCGCCTGATCATTGACCTTGATACCATAGTCAGCTTTTCGTGCGAATAGGACACAGGATTCCGCGCGGATTCACACCTTCGGGATATCGTCGGTCGGGTGCGGGTGACGACATGGAACGTGAACTCGGCCAAGCAGCGGGTGCCCCGGCTGCTGCCCTGGCTCGACCAGCGGCAGCCCGATGTGGTGTGCCTACAGGAGACCAAGCTGACCGATGCGGCTTTCCGCGAGCTGCTCGGCGGGCCACTCGAGGAACGCGGCTACGAGGTCGCCGTACACGGTGAAGCACAATGGAACGGCGTGGCGATCCTGTCCCGGGTGGGGCTGGGCGAGGTGGTCGCCGGAATACCCGACGGGCCCGGGTTTCCCCATCCCGAAGCGCGGGCGGTGTCGGCGACGTGCGGCGGGATCCGCGTGCATTCGGTGTATGTGCCCAACGGGCGCACCCCCGACTCCGACCACTACCACTACAAGCTCGCCTGGCTGGCCGCACTGCGCGAGCAGGTCGCCGCGGGGCCCAAGGAAGCGATCGTCTGCGGGGACGTGAACATCGCCCCCGCCGACGCCGACGTGTTCGACCCCGCCGCCTATGTCGGGCACACCCACGTCACCGCACCGGAACGCGACGCGCTGGCGCAGCTGCAGGCGCTCGGGTTGCGCGATGTCATCCGGGATCGCTGGCCGGACAAGCGCGTGTTCACCTACTGGGACTATCGCGCCGGGATGTTCCACCAAGACCTGGGCATGCGCATCGATCTGGTGCTGGCTTCGGCCCCGGTCGCCGGCCGGGTGCAGGCGGCTTGGGTGGATCGCTTGGCGCGCAAGGGCACCGGCCCGAGCGACCACGCCCCGGTCGTCGTCGATCTGGACGAGGCGCCCGACGGGGACATCGGGCCGATGGTGCCGCCGCCCTCGGCTCCGGTCAAGCGGGGCAAGACCAAGCTGCCTCAGTCGCCGCCCGGCCAATGACCGGCGTCAGTTCGGCGCGCCTGCACGTGGGCTGCGCGATGTGGACCCACAAGCCATGGCAGGGACGCTTTCTGCCGCATCCGCTGGCGGCCGGCGAGCGCCTGCGCTCCTATGCCGAATGGTGCAACGCGGTCGAGGGCAACACGACTTTCTATGCCACGCCCGCTCGCCACACGGTGGCTTCCTGGGCGCAGCAGACCGATCCGAGCTTTCGTTTCGTCATCAAGCTGCCCAAGCCGATCACGCACGAAAAGCGGCTGATGGGCATCGATGACGAGCTTCGGGCATTCCTGGCCGCGATCGAGCCGCTCGGCCCGCGCGCACATGCGCTCTGGTTACAGCTGCCGGGATCGTTCACCCCGGCCGACGTCCCCGCCCTGGCCGGTTTTCTGGGCCGGCTGCCCAAGCAGTACAGGTACGCGGTCGAGGTTCGCCATCGCGCGTTCTTCGACGACCCTGCAGCGACTCAGCTTCTGGAAAGCGTGCTCAACGAAGCGGCAGCGGAGTGGATTCCCTTTGACACCATAGCTTTTTTCGCCAGCCCTCCCGGCAGCGAAGCCGAACGCGATGCGTGGGCCAAGAAACCGCGCATGCCACGCCGATCGGTGGCGCTGACCGATCGGCCGATCGTGCGCTATCTCGGTCGGGACGCCACCGAGCAGACCGTGGCGGGCTGGCAGCCCTGGATCGACACGGTGGCGGCCTGGCTGCGCGAGGGCCGCTCGCCGACGGTGTTCATCCACACCCCCGACAACGCTGACGCGCTACCGCTTTCCCGCCGCTTTCACGACGAGGTGCGCTCGCGCGTGCCCGAGCTCGAGCCGCTTCCCGAGCCCGGCCCGGCACAGCAGCCGACCCTCTTCTAAAAAGCGATCACGTGGCCTTTTCGGGGTGGGGTGTGGCCGCCCAGCACCTCGAGCCAGGCCGCGCGCAAACCCTGTGGCCCATGCCCCACCGACACGTCCACCCAATGCTGCGCGGTGGCGCAGAAACGGTGCCAGGCTTCGCTGAAGCGGGCGTCCAAGCCCTCCCGGCCCCAGTCCTGGGTGCGTTTGCGCATCTGATCCGGAGCGAAGAACACCCCGGAGGCGCTGGCGGCATTGGGAATCTGGGAGGTGAGCCCGACCGCGAGGTCGGCGACGAGCTGGCCACCCAGATGGTCGCGCAGACTGGCCCGCACCTCCGGCCGGCCGGAAAGGTCTAGATAGGCCGCGGCGTGCCGCTTGTCGAGCTGGTCCACCTGCCGGTAGGTGAGCACCTCGTCGTAACAGCCCAGGCCGCGGGTGAAGTCGGCGTTGCCGTGCGAGGTGAGACCGACCACCCGGGCGCCCTTGCCGCGCAGCTCGGCCGCAGCCGCGTAAGCCGTCTTGCTCGACGCCGAGGACAACACCAGCACTTGGGCGCCGTAGAAGCCGTGATCGGCCAGGTGGTCGGCGAGCATGAACGAGGTGAAGAACAGCGGACGGAACAGGATCAGCAGGTCTTCGCGCGCCGCCTCGTAGGCCGCGTCGCCGGTCGTCAGCCGGTAGACGTTGTAGGGCGAGGGCAGCGCGGCACGGTGCTCCCGGATGTCGCGGAAGCCCTGGTGGTCCACCCGGCCGGGCCGCACCACCAGATGCGAGGCGGAAGGCAGGTAGCCGAACAGCCGCTGGCCTTCCTCCACCCCGGCCACGGTCGAGGCCTGCACCTCGCAGAAGCCCCACAACGGCGGCAGCCCCCACTGCGGGCCCAAACCGGTTGCCGTGGGCGGGAAGAACTCCCAATAGCGGTAGGCCTCGCCGAGGACGGCATAGGTGATGTTGTTGGCGGTCAGGCCCACCCGGTCCACCCGCAGCAGGGCCTCGCCGTCGGCCAGCGTTGGCAGCGAGCTCTCCACCAGGGTGGTACGCGACAGGTCGCCGCGACCGACGGCCATCGTCCAGGAGCTGATCACAGCCGAAGTCTCCCAGCCCGGATGGGCACCCACATCGGCGAGATTGCCAGTCCTTCGCGCTGATGCGGCGGCCGGCGAGAAAGTCGCCGGACGGGTCTGTCGATTCCGGCGGAGTTCACGCGTCGGGATGGTAGGAACAGTCCCAGCCACATCCGAGGGAGTATGATCATGAGCGAGTATCTGATCCTCATCTACGAGGCCGAGTCGGCCTACGCGACCGCTTCCGAGCAGGTCATGGGTGAGGTCATGGAGGCGCACAACGCCTTTTCCGAGAAGTTCGGCTCCGCGATCAAGGGCGGGCACGCGCTGCAGCCCACCCTGACCGCCACCAGCATCCGCGACGCCGAGGTCACCGACGGGGCCTTCGCCGAGACGAAGGAGGCGCTCGGCGGCTACTACCTCGTCGAAGCTGCCGACTTCGACGAGGCGATCGCCATCGCCAAGGAGGTCCCGGCCCGTTTCGGTGGGGTCGAGGTGCGTCCGGTCATGGTCTTCGAGGAATGATGCCGTCGGCCCCGGCCTCACCGGTGGCCGCGGCCGTCGCCGAGGCGCACCGCCGCGAGTGGGCCTACGTGCTCGCCGCGACGGTGCGCGTCACCCGGGACATCGACCTTGCCGAGGAATGCGTGCAGGACTCGTACGCCCAGGCGCTCATCACGTGGGAACGCGACGGGATCCCGGGCCGGCCGGGCGCCTGGCTGACCACAGCGTCACGCAACCGGGCACTGGACGTGTTGCGCCGCGACCAAACCGCGCGCAAATATCTGCCCCTGCTGGTCGAGGAGCATGTCACCGAGCTCGAGGAGCCGTCGGACATCCCCGATGACCGCCTTCGGCTCGTCTTCACCTGCTGCCATCCCGGGCTGGCCACCCAGGCACAGGTGGCGCTGACGCTGCGGCTGGTCTGTGGGCTCACCACGGCCGAGGTGGCGCGGGCCTTCCTGGTCGCCGAACCCACCATGGCCGCGCGGATCACCCGGGCCAAGAAGAAGATATCCACCGCCCGGATCCCTTACCGGGTCCCGTCCACGGCCGATCTGCCCGAGCGGATCGAGGCCGTGCTGGCGGTGGTCAACCTGCTTTACACCACGGGGCACACCGCGCCCACCGGCGAGGCGCTGGCCCGGACAGACCTGGTGGCAAGGGCTTTGGACCTGTCCCGGATGCTGCGCGAGCTGCTCCCCCACGATCCCGGGGTGATCGGCCTGCTCGCGCTGATTCTGCTCACCGACGCCCGGCGGGCCGCACGCACCGACGCGCAAGGCCGGCTGGTCCTGCTGCCCGACCAGGATCGGTCGTTGTGGAACAGGCAGGCCATCGCGGAGGGCACCGCGCTGGCGCGCCGGGCGCTGCGCCATCATCCACCCGGCAAATACGCGCTCATGGCGGCGATCGCCGCTATCCACAGCGGATCGCCGAGCTGGCAGGCCACCGACTGGGCGCAGATCGTCGCGCTCTACGACCTGCTGGCCGCGATCTGGTCCTCCCCGGTGGTGAGGCTCAACCGCGCGGTGGCGGTGGGCTTCGCCGAAGGTCCGCTGGCCGGCCTCGCCGCGCTGGACAAGCTTTCCGACGAACCGCAGCTGGCCGCCTACGGGTACCTCGCCGCGGCGCGGGCCGATTTCCTGAGCAAGCTCGGCCGGGTGCACGAAGCCCGGACGGCCTACTCGGAAGCCTTGCTGCTGACCGAAAACGCGGTCGAACGCGACTTCCTGGATCAGCGGATGCGCAGCCTGCCCGACAGCTGAAAACGCCGCGCCGGGCAGGCTTTCGATGCCATGATGTGGTCGATGACGCCGAGCCGCGAACATGGGCCGCTACCCGATTTCCTGGTCGGCCTGACCGTGGTGTCCGGCCTCGTGGACTCCTTCAGCTATCTGACCCTGGGCCATGTGTTCGTGGCCAACATGACCGGAAACGTGGTCTTCTTGGGTTTCGCTTTGTCGGGTACGGGTGAAGTCTCGGTCGTGGACAGTTTGCTGGCTTTGCTCGCCTTCGTCTTCGGCGCGGCCATCGCCGGCCGGATAGCTGCCAAGCGGCCGCCCCATCGCGGGCACCTGCTCGCAGCCGGAGCCGCCGCACAGGCCCTGCTCGTGCTGATCGCCGCCGTCACGACCAGCGCGCTGCACAGCACCTCGGTGCGGCTGACCCTGATCGCTCTGCTGGCGATCGCGATGGGCGGGCAGAACGCGGTGGTGCGAAGGCTGGGCGTGCCGGATCTGACCACCACCGTCATCACCAGAACCGTGGCCGGTCTGGTCGCCGATTCGGCGGCCCGGCCGGTGCTGGCGCGGCGGCTGGCCTCGGTCACCGCGCTGCTGACCGGCGCACTGCTCGGCGGAACCCTGTTGCGATGGGCCCCCATCGGCGCGCCGCTCTGGCTCGCCGCCACCCTGCTGCTTGCGTGCGCCGCCGGCGTTTACCGGATGACCCGCGGCCCGGCCGCCGAGGCCTGGCGATAGCAGCCGGTTATGTTGCCTGTCTACAGATAAGGCCCGCTGATCTGTGGGCACTGTCCCCTGTGGACCTAACCTCCGGCCATGTCTGCGGCTAGCGTTCTGTTGGTGGCTCGGGCGGATGCCCTCCTGATTCATGCCGCCGCGGCGACGGTCAGGGTCGAGCTCAGCTCCGGAATCGACCCGCGACGGATCGTCGACGCCGCATCGCGTGGGCCGTCGGCGCTGGCCGAAGACGGCATCATGAGCGCCGCGGGGGCGGCCCAGCTGTCTCAATCCCTTGCTGCACAAGGGATTCGTCTTGACGGAACCGATGCCGCCGACCTGCCCGCCGATGTCCTGCCGCTGCGCGCGGTGGTCGCCACCTTCGTCACGTCGGGCAAGGTGCCACCGGGCGTGGTGGCGGTGACGGCCACCGAGGCGCTGTGGTTGCCTCCCGGCCTCGATCCCACGCTAGGTGAACGCGCGCTTCGGCTTTTCGTGGCACGGCTGCCCGACCCGATTCGGCTGGGCGCCTATGGGCGTCTCATCGCGGGCCGGCGCGGCCTCGCGATCGCGGGCGATCTCCCGGACCCGCAGCGGGCGAACACCATCCGCGCGATCGCCTTGCCCGTCAGCGGCCCCCGGACCTGGTCATGGGCCACCAGCGACCCGGCCGAAACCGGCAGCGCGATCGCCTTGCCTGCCAACGGGCCTCGGACCTGGTCGTGGGTCGCGGGCGACCTGGCCGAGACCGGCAGCTTGATCGGTGGCGCGCCGTTGGGGCGGCTGGCGGTCGCCGAGGTCACCCTCGTCGATCGGTGGCCGCTCGACGACGGCTCCGCCCTCCACTTCGCCCGTGGCGCCTACGCATCGCCCCAACTGGCCACGGTGGACCCGTTCGCCCCATCCCCGGACCCCAGCCACTGCGCCGGGGCCGACATCGAGGAGTCGCCGGCGCGGGCGAGGTGCCTCGGCGAAGGGCTGAAACGCTTTGCGCTGGGCGACATCCCGCCGGGAGCACTGCACCTGGCACCCGCCGAGCGGCTGCCCGGCCCGTGGCTGAACCCGGCCGGCGTGATCTCCTACGCCGCCGCCCATCGGGAACGCCTCGGATTGGACGAGTTCGATCCGAGCCGTCCCGAATGGTGGGTCACCGGTCACCGCCCAGATGGCGTCCCGCTCTGGCTTCCGGCCGCCCTGGTCTACACGCCGTTCCCGGCCGCCCCGGCGTGGCTGCAGCCGAGCTACCCGTCTGCCAGCGCCGCCGCCGCGCACCCCGATCCCGACCAGGCTGTGCTGCGCGCCTGGCTGGAAGACGTCGCATGGGACGCCCTCCAGCGGGCGCGGGCCACCGAGCGCCCCTGCCCCGGTATCGATCCCCGATCCCTGCCAACGCCGCTGGGGCCTTTGGTCCGCCGGGCACAAGCGGTGGCGCAGTTGCGCATCGTCGCCCTGTCTGGAGGGACGGGCATCCTCGTCATCGCCGCGGCCGGGTTCGGTGAGCACAGCCTGGCGCTGGGCCTGAGCGCCGCCGCCGACCCGGTCGACGCCGCCCGCAAGGCTCTCGTACAGGCCTGCGCCAACCTCCGGTTCCCTTCGCCCGCCGCCCCGGCACCGCTTGCGCAGCTGAAGTGGTTGCTCGACGGCCCGCTGGTGAACTGGCGCGAGCTGAACGCACCAGCGCTGCCAAGAGTCCCCGGCCACGTCGCGGTTTACCGCTACCCCTCGCGGCTGCTCGGTGGGCTGACCGTCGCC
Source organism: Rhizocola hellebori (assembly GCF_016862955.1). Classification (GTDB taxonomy): domain Bacteria; phylum Actinomycetota; class Actinomycetes; order Mycobacteriales; family Micromonosporaceae; genus Rhizocola; species Rhizocola hellebori. Next base: position 29,148 of record NZ_BONY01000042.1, read on the forward strand.
AAGGTCCTCGACCCGCAACTGATCCCCATCACCTTCGGCCACGACTCCGACCCCACCGGCTGCCCCGCCTTCGCCGGCCCCTTCCTGGCCCGCGGCATCGACTTCACGCAACCACTGCCCCCACACCCCTTCAGCTAACCCAGCACCCTTCGCCGCCGCCCCACTCCCCCGCTTCGGCACGTTCCGTTTTGCCAAGGCGACCGCACCCGCCTGCTGTTGCGGCTAATGTCCCGCTCATGACCCGCAGTGTGCCGGCAGCACCGCGGCGCGCTGGCGCACTGGCCACCGCCGTATTGGCCACGTGCCTAACGGTATTCATCGCGCCCGGCACCGCCGGCGCTACGGCGGGAGCGCCCGGCAACGCACGTGCCATAGCGCCCGCCGCTGCCGGTGCTTCGGCCGGAATGCCCGGCACCGCCGGCGCCGTCACGCCCAGGGGTGTCGCTGAGGCTGTTGCGTGTCCGAGGCCGGCGGTGGCGCCGGTGCAGGGCGTGCCGCGGTTGACGCCGCCGCCGGAGAGCCCTGGCGCGCGCCTGGTCGGCGGGGACCAGCTCGCCACCTCGGGCCTGGCCATCCCGTCGTCCGCGCCGCTGCCTCCGGCGGTGACCGCCACCTCGTGGGTCGTGGCAGATCTCGACTCCGGTGCGGTTGTCGGCGCGTGCGGCGCGCACGAGTACGCCACCCCGGCCAGCGTGCAGAAGCTTCTGCTCGCGGCCACCATGCTGGGCAGGCTCGACCCGCAGCAAATCGTCACGGTCAACGACGCCGATATGCAATACGAGCCGGGCAGTTCGTCCGCCGGGCTGGTGGAGGGCGGTCAGTACACGGTGGAGACGCTGTGGCTGGGGCTGCTGCTCGTGTCGGGCAACGACGCGGCCAACGTGCTGGCTCGGCTGGGCGGTGGCGCGGCCGGTGCGGAGGGCGGGGTACAGGAGATGAATGCCCAAGCCAAAAAGCTGGGCGCATTCCAGACCCACGCCGTGACGCCGTCCGGTCTCGATGCGCCCGGCCAGTTCACCACCGCTTACGACCTGGCCCTGATCGCCCGCGCCTGCTTCGCCGATGCCGCCTTCCGCAGATACGCGCTGACCAAACAGGCGCAGATTCCGGCTCAGCCGCTCAAACAGCGGGAAGGTTTCCAGATCCAGAACCAGAACTCGCTTATCGAGCAATACCCGGGCGCGCTGGGCGGCAAGACCGGCTACACCGACCTGTCCCGCCACACCTATGTGGGAGCGGCCGAACGCAACGGCCGCCGCCTGGTCGTCACCCTGCTCGGGGCCGAACACGCGCCGCAGCTGGGCTGGGAGCAGGGCGCCGCCCTGCTCGACTGGGGCTTCGCCCAACCCGCCACCGCCTCGGTCGGCCGCCTGGTCGATCCGGCCGAGTTCGTGGTGGCGCCTTCGCCCTCCCCGGTCGATCCCGCCATGCCCTCGGCGGCCGAGGCCCACGCCCGCAAGACGGCACCGCCCGCCATCGCCCTCGGCGCCGCGGCGGCCTGCGTGGTGCTCGCCACCGCCCTGCGCCGCCGACGCCGCCGCTCCTAAAGGTTGGTCGTCCGCTCCGCGTGTTCGGGGTAGCGCTTGCCGCCGCCCTTAGAGGTTGGTCATCCGCTCCAGGTGTTCGGGGTAGCGCTCGCCCTGAACCTTGATGTGCATAGCGGCATCGTCGAGGTCGCGCAGCTCTTCAGCGGTCAGTTCGAGGTCGGCCGCGGCCAGGTTCTCGTCGAGGCGCTCGAGCCTGCGGGTGCCTGGGATAGGCGAAATCCACGGCTGCTGGGCCAGCAGCCAGGCCAGCGCGACTTGGGCCGCGGTGGCGTTTCGTGGCTCGGCGATGCTGTTCAGCAGATCGATCAAGGCCTGATTGGCTTGCCTGGCCTCAGCGGTGAAGCGCGGGATGCTGGTGCGGATGTCCGAGCTGGTGAACTCGGTGTCCTTGTCGATCTTTCCGGTGAGGAAGCCTTTGCCCAGCGGGCTGAAGGGCACGAAGCCGATGCCAAGCTCGGCCAGGGTCGGCAGCACCTCCTCCTCGGGCCGCCGCCACCACAGCGAATATTCGCTTTGCAGCGCGGTAACCGGCTGCACCGCGTGCGCGCGGCGGATGGTCTGCGCGGCCGCCTCCGACATGCCGAAGTGCTTGACCTTGCCTTGCTCGATCAGCTCCTTGACCGCCCCGGCCACCTCTTCGATCGGCAGCTCAGGGTTGACCCGATGCTGGTAGTAAAGGTCGATGGTGTCGACCTTGAGTCGCCGAAGCGATGCCTCCGCCGCCGGTTTGATCTGCTCGGGCCGGCTGGTCAGACCGGCCGACCGGCCGTCGGAGCCGAACTGGAAACCGAATTTGGTGGCTATCACCACCTGGTCGCGTACCGGTGCCAGCGCCTCACCGACCAGCTCCTCGTTCACGAACGGGCCGTAAACCTCCGCAGTGTCGAAGAAGGTTACGCCCCGTTCGACCGCCGCGCGGAGCAGCGAGATCATCTCATCCCGGCTGCCCGGGTTCGGCCCGTAGCTCTGGCTCATGCCCATGCAGCCGAGGCCGATCGCTGAGACTTCCAGCCCGCTGTTTCCCATTGTGCGCATATGCATGGTGGTGAACTCCAATCGGACCGGGTCGCTGTCGCCTAACGCTACGCCGACCCGCGCTGAGCGCACGCTGTGATGATATATTTATGCATGTCGATCACCTCTCCAACCCCCGGGAGGTTCTCATGAGATTTCGGCAGGCATTGACGGCATTCGGCTCCACCGCGCTGACTGTCATCCTCTCCATCGCCGCCGGCGGCTCGGCCAACGCGGCCGTCGATCCCCAGCAGGTGCAAGGTTTGCGGGTCACCCCGGGCGAAGGGTTCGCCACCTTGGCCTGGACACCCGTGGCCGGGGCCACCGACTACCAGATCGAGCGCGCGCCGGTGGATGCGGCCGACACCGCCACCGGACCAGCGGTGATCACCGGTGTGTGGCGGCCCAACCGTCAGGTTCACCAAGACCGGCCCACCTTCGCCGACGCCGGCTTCAATCCGGGTGACCGGTTGCGGTGGCGGGTGCGGGCCCGGCTCGGGTCCGTGGAAGAACCCTTTTCCGAGGCCGTCTTCGCCACCACTGCGGCGCCGTGGGGCGACCCGGGCGTGCCGGGCGAAAGCCTTCGTACCCAATGGGAAATGACCCAAGCGGCCGAGTTCACCAGCGACACCAGCGAATACGCCTACACCGCCGCGATCGATGAGCTTAGCGATCGGGTGCGGGTCGTCGAAATCGGACGCACCGTGCTGGGCCGGCCGATCAACATGTTTGTCATCGGGTACCCAGCACCGCCGAGCACGGCGGCCGCCGTCGCCGCGACCTTCCCGCTGGCCATCAACTGCAACGTGCACGGCAACGAACCCGGCAACCGGGAGAGCTGCCTGATCCTGGCGCGCCGGCTCGCTTTCGCCGGCGACGCCAGAACGATCGACCTGCTGAGCCACACCACGATGCTCATTGTCCCGTCCATCAACGGCGACGGCCGCGCGGCCAACACCCGCGGCAACTCCACCGGCCAGGATCTCAACCGCGACTACTCGCTGATCCGTCAGCCGGAAACCTTTGCCTACGTGGCGATGCTGCGCGACTACCGGCCGGTGGCAAGCTTCGACGGGCACGAGTTCGGCAACAGCAGCGCCGGTGATCTGCCGACGCTGCCGCCACGCCACCAGAACGTGGCCCAGTCCATATTCGACCAATCCCAGGACATGATCATCAATCGCCTGTATGAGCGCGGCGCCGCCGACGGCTGGTGGCCCTGCCCCTACGGCTGCGCCAACGGCGGAAACGTGGGGCTGAGCGAGGAGACGATTCTGCGCAACACCCTGGGCCTGAAGAATGTCACCAACTCGCTGCTGGAGCTGCGCGCTGCGGGCGGCCCCACCCGTCCCGACGAGGGCGCGGCGGCCAACAACCGGCGGCGCAAGACTTACTCGTCGCTGTGGACGTTCAACGAATTCCTCGACTATCACCGCGCCAGCCTGGCCGCCATCAGGCTGTCGCGTACGGCGGCGGTCGGTTTCCAGGTCGCCAACACCGGCCGGATCGTGTTCCGCGGTTCCCGGCCGATCCCGGCTTTCCCGGCCCCCCATCCCGGGGAAAGCCCGCCACCGCTTGACGCCCCGGCTCAGGACGCGATCCTCGACGATCCGCCGTGCGCCTATAAGCTCACCCAGGAGCAGTATCTCGGGGTACGAAGCGACGGCCCGGCCGGCATGGTCACCACCGCGGCGCAGCGCATCGCCGCGCACGGCTGGAAGGTGATCGCCGTATCCGATGGATACGTGATCCCGCTGGCGCAGCCGGAGCGCGGCCTGATCCCATTGCTGCTCGACGCCCAAGCCACCGAGGAACTCGTTGGCGCGCAACGGATCCTGCCCACCCTGACCGGCCGGCACAACGGCCCGCTCACCATCTCCTCGGGCATCGCGTGCCTGGCCGGCGCGACCGTGAGCGGCCCGGTCACGGTGGCGGCCGGGGCCACCCTGATCGCCACCGGATCCACGTTCTCCGGCCCGGTCACCGCGACCGGGGCAGCGGGCGTCTTCATGGCCGCCAGCACCGTTCGCGGCCCGCTGCGCCTCTCCGGCACCACCCAGGCCGTGCTTATTGCGGCCGCCACGGTCAGCGGCGAGGTGCAGCTGACCGACAACAGCACCGTCAGCGGCGCGGCAATCGTCGCCGGCAACACGGTCAGCGGCCCGCTGCGGTGCAGCGGCAACTCCCCCGCCCCGGTCAACCTCGAGATCGCCAACGCGGTGAGCGGCCCGAAGAACGGCCAGTGCGCCGCATTGTGACACCCAAGGCGGCGGCCGGGATTCCCGGCCGCCGCCTGCGCTAAGGGGTTGAGCGGGCGGCGCCTGCGCTAAGGGTTGAGCGGGCGGCGGGCGATCAGCAGGATGTGGGTCGCCGGCCAGGGCAGTGGGGTGCCGTCGAGGCCGGTCAGGCTGGCCACCGGCGCCAGCCGGTGGTCGACGATCCAATCGTTGCGGCTGGTCCCGGAGGCGGCGTCGAGCTCGAAACCTACCTCGGTGAGCAGAGCGCGCCAGTCGGCTTGGGCCATGCCGCAGAACTGTTCCTGGGTTTCCGACATCCAGTTGTTGGTGTAGTCCTTGCGGGTCAAGAAGTCCATCGCGTCGCCCAGACTCAGCTCGATCGCCTCCTGGCCCACCGGGGAATGGTCGAAGGCGAAGCGGTAGTCGACGGTGAACTGGTCGAAGCGGGCACGCGTCGACAGCCCGTCCAGATAGGCGGCAACCCCGGTGCTCGGCAGCTCGGCCAGGTCGCGGCGTGGGCGCTGCGGGTTGTCGCCGTCGCCGCGTTCCAGGTGCAGCAGCACCCGTCTGTCCCGCTCGTCCGGACCGCAGACATCGCTGTTGATCCAGACGCCGCCGGGCGCAGTGTGATCGAAGATGGCCTGGGCGAAGGCGCGCACCGACTTTCCTTGCTCGCCATAGGACCAGATCTCATGGGTCAGCGCGAAGGTCAGCGTCGTGTCGACCGACCGCGGCGGCAACACCGCGCCGCCGAGCACGTTGCGGTGGTAGAAGAACACGTTGGGGTTGCTGAAAACACCCTGCGACAGCTTGTGCACGCACTCCTCGTAGAGGTGGCGTGCCACCTCGATGCCGATCAGGTCGCTTTCCCGCAACGCCGGCTCCCGGTCGGCCAGCTCCAGCACCGCGCCCGCGCCACAGCCGATGTCCACCACCCTGCCCGGCCGCACGTAGTCGCGCACGGCGGTCCATTTGCGCGTGGCTGCGGCGGCGAAGGCTTCGACATAGATGCGGTAGTTGCGGGTTGCGGTGAGACCGCCCTCGTCGCCCACCACCGGATCGTTGACGGCAGCGTGGATCTGCTCGACGAGCCGATATCTGTCGAAGACATCCACCGTCGCCGGATGCGCCAGCTCCCGCCACCGATCGTCGCCGGCGGCCAGTCGCAGCAACACCTCCCAGGGGCGCTGCGGCGAGGGGTCGAGCGACGCCTCCATGGTCGCGATCTGAAAACCCAGTCGCTCGTAGAGGGCGGCCACCTCCGGCGTGGAACAGGCCACCATCGTGTTGTCGGGAGTCAGCTCTGTACCAGTCGTCACAGCAATGTTCTTGATTGTCACCTCGGCGAACCGGTCGGTCGGCGCCACATCGAAGACCGGCACCACCAGCGAACGCAACCCGGACAGCACGCTGAACCGCTCGATAGCCGCCTCCCGGCGGTTGTACGGCACCGGATTGCGCCGGGTGTTGGCGTGATTCGCCGACGTCACCGCCCACACCATGGTGGCGGACTGCGAACCGGCCAGGGCGCTGAGGTATTCGGCCTGGAACCGGGTGAGCACGTGATGACGGCCGGGAATCAGCACGAACCGCATCTCAGGTGGCCGATCCGCCGGCGGCCAGGCGCATCAGGTCGGAGCCGAAGTCTACGTCCAGCGCGGTTTCCCCGTCGCTCGCGAACTCGTGCCGATAGCTTTGCCAGGACTCGTTGCGGATCTGCTCGGCGAAGCCGCTCTCCATGAGCAGCAACAGCTCGAGCGCCGCCCGGTCGATGCGTTTGTTCAGCGCCGGGTCGCTCCAGTCCTCGGGCGCGGCGAAAAGCGATGTCGGCGCGACGACCGAGCGCAGGTAACCGAACAGCGAGCGCATCTGCTCGTCGACGACGAGGGCGTGCCGCGCCGTCCCTGCGGTGGCCGCGAGCACGACCGGCTTGGCGATAAGCAGATCGTCCTCCAGGGTCTGGAAGAACGAGGTGAACAACCCGCTCGCGCCGGCCTTGTAGACCGGTGTCCCGGCCACGAGGCCATCGGCTTTGCCCAGGGCCGCAACGGCTTCCTGCAGCTTGGGCCCGGCCAGCGAGGTGACGAGGGCGGTGGTGATCTCGGTGGCGAGCTCACGCAACCCGATGAAGTGGGTCTGCACCTCGTTGCCGCGCCGCTGCGCCAGCTCGGTGACGCGCTGGGCCGTTCGCTGCGCCAGCAGTTTGGTCGACGACGGCTCGCTGGTTCCGGCGGTGACGACCACGAGGGTGAAGGTCCGCTTTTCGGCGGTGAGATTCATGGGCCTGATACTTCCTTGTCCTGCGCCGGCCGACGGGCCAGTTTCCCACAGATGATGGCCAGCTGGTGCAGCTCGGCCGGATCCAGCTCAGCGGTGATGGCGCGGGCGACCGAGCGGGCATGCTGACGCCCGATCTGGCGCTGCTTTTCCCGCCCCGACTCGGTGAGCACCAGGTGGACACCTCGGCCGTCGGCCGGGTCGCCGAGGCGGCGCAGCAACCCTCTTTCCACGAGCCGGTCCACCAGCCGTGACAGGGCAGGCTGGCTCAGCAGGACACGGCGGTGAAGCTCGCCTATGCGCACCGGCTGGGCGTTTTTGGCAAGGGTGTACAGCACGTCGTACTCGCGCATGGACAGATCGTGCCAGGTGTCCTCGGCGGCGAACTGCTTGACGAGCCGGGCGTGGGCGGACAGCAGAGCCTCCCACGCCTCGTTGGCCAGCCGGGTTCCGCCGGTTTTCACGGGCTTGGGTAGCGGGCTTGCAGCGCCGGGTCGCTGTCCTGGTAAGGCGACGAGCCGGTCACGTTGTCGCCCCGGTTGGCGTTGGGCCGGGGCTGGCGTGGCGGCTGGTCGCCGTACTTCGCCTCGACCAGGCTGGCGTGGGTGGGCGCCGCGGCCGCCTCGGGGTCGCGTTTGGCGGCCAGCTCCTTGCGCAGGGTCGGCACCACCTCTTCGCCAAGCAGGTCAAGCTGGTTGAGCACGGTCTTCAGCGGCAGGCCGGCGTGGTCGATCAGGAACAGCTGGCGCTGGTAGTCGCCGAAGTGTTCGCGGAAGGTCAGCGTCTTGTCGATGACCTCCTGCGGGCTTCCCACCGACAGCGGCGTGGACTCCATGAAGTCCTCCATCGCCGGGCCGTTGCCGTAGACCGGGGCCTCATTGAAGTAGGGCCGGAACTCCGCGATGGCGTCCTGGGACCGCTTGGCGATGTAGGCCTGCCCGCCGAGCCCGACGATGGCCTGTTTCTCCGTGCCGTGGCCGTGGTGGGCGTAGCGCTGGCGATAGAACCGGATCAGCCGCATGAAGTGTTCCTTCGGCCAGAAGATGTGATTGGCGAAGAAACCGTCGCCGTAGTAGGCGGCCTGTTCGGCGATCTCGGGGGTACGGATCGAGCCGTGCCACACGAACGGAGGCACACAGTCCAGCGGCCGCGGCACCGCGGTGAAGCCCTGTAAAGGAGTGCGGAATTTGCCCTCCCAGTCCACCACGTCGTCGCGCCACAACCTGTGCAGCAGGTTGTAATTTTCCAGCGCCAGCGGCAGGCCCTGGCGGATGTCCTGGCCGAACCACGGGTAGACCGGCGCGGTGTTGCCCCGGCCCAGCATCAGGTCCACCCGGCCCTGCGAGAGGTGCTGCAGCATCGCGTATTCCTCGGCGATGCGCACCGGGTCGTTGGTGGTGATCAGCGTGGTCGCGGTGCTGAGGATTAACCTCTTGGTTCTCGCCGCGATGAACGCCAGCAGCGTCGTCGGTGAGGACGAGAAGAACGGAGGGTTGTGGTGCTCACCGATGGCGAACACGTCCAGTCCTACCTCTTCGGCCTTCTGGGCGATCTGCACCACCGCGTCTATGCGCTCCGCCTCGCTCGGAGTCTGGCCCGAGACCGGGTCACGGGTGATGTCGCTGACCGAAAACACGCCGAATTGCATGCCAAGCCTCTTCCACACCGGTCAAAGTTCATGCGTTTGCATAGAAACCTAACCGATGGGGCGGCCGCCCTATTCCGCGGCGGACAGCTCTTGCTTCCGCGTCCCCGCCGCCCGTATGTTACAGCTAGTCCGTAGAACGGTCCATAAAGTCCACAGAGCGGTTCATACCAGGGGATAGAGATGTATAAAAGCTCCCAAGCCAGCTGCCTGATCGCCGGCAAGTGGATCGCGGACGGGCCGCAGGCCACCCGGGTAGGTCCGTGGGTACGCGAGGTGGTGAGCAGCGCCCGCCAGGCCGACCTGGAAGACGTCCGCATCGCGTGCGACTACGCGCGCGTGGCCGCGAAAGCCGTGGGCCGCATCGCGCCGGCCGGGCGGGCCGTGGTGCTGGAACGCGCAGCCGTGCTGGCGCTGGCCCGGCGCGAAGAGCTCGCCCGGCTGCTGGCACTGGAGCTCGGCAAGCCGCTCAAAGACGGTCTCGGCGAGATCGATCGCGTGGCCGACACGTTCCGCGTCGCCGCCGCCGAGGCCAGGCAGATCAACGGTGAGGTGCTGCCGGTGGCGGGCTGGGCGCGCGGCGTGGGCAACACCGCCTTCACCTATCGCGCGCCGGCCGGGGTGGCGCTGGCCATCACGCCCTTCAACGCGCCCGCGAACCTGCTCGCCCACAAGCTCGCCGCGTCGTTCGCGGCCGGAAACACCACCATCGTCAAGCCACCGCCACAGGCGCCGGCCGCTTCCACCGCGCTGGTCGAGCTCATGCTGGAGGCGGGCCTGCCGGTCGAGGCCGTCCAGGTGCTCCACGGCGGTGCCGACGTCGGCGCGAAGCTTTGCGCCGCACCCGAAGTCGCCGTGATCAGCTTTACCGGCAGCGTGGCCACCGGCGCGGCGGTGGCCCGCGCCGCGGGCGCCAAGCGGCTGGTGCTGGAGCTGGGCGGCAACGCGGCCACGCTGGTCTGCGAGGACGCCGATATCGGTTACGCGGCAAGGGTTTGCGCGCGTACAGGGTACAGCAACTCGGGCCAGAGCTGTATCTCGGTGCAGCGGGTTTACGTGCAGCGCTCGCGCTACGACGAGTTCGTCGAGGCTTTCACCCGTGAGGTGAAGCTGCTCGTTGTCGGCGACCCGCTCGACCCGGCCACCGACATCGGGTCGATGGTGGACGACGACGCCGCTGAGCGGGTCGTGCGGTGGACCGCGCAGGCTCAGGCCGCCGGGGCCACCGTCACCACCGGCGGCCGCCGCGACGGCGCCACTGTGCTGCCGATCGTCATCGCCGACCCGCCCGCCGACGCCGCGGTGGTGACCGAGGAAGTCTTCGGCGCGCTGGTCAGCGTCTCGCCCTACGACGACTTCGACGACGCGATCGCCATGTGCAACCAGAGCCGGTACGGGCTGCAGGCCGGCCTGTTCACCCACGACATCCGCCGCATCGTGGCCGCCTGGCGCGACCTGGAGGTCGGCGGCCTGGTCGTCGGGGGCTCATCGAACTTCCGGCTCGACCACGTCCCCTTCGGCGGGGTCAAGGAATCCGGCTTCGGCCGCGAGTCGCCCCGCTACATGATCGAGGACTATACGACCGTGAAAACCCTTATGCTGCGCGACATCTCGTTGTGGGGCTCAATGCCGGAGAACCTGAAGGGACAGCAATGACTCTCGACCACCTGGCCAGAACCGACGCCGAACTCGCGCCAGCCGCGACGACAACGGGCGCCGAAGCGCTGGTGGCCCAGCTGGAGTCCTATGGCGTGGAGTACATCTTCGGGCTGTGCGGACACACCAACATCGCCCTGCTCGATGCGTTGAGCCGCAGCAGCATCCGCTTCGTCATCAGCCGCCACGAGCAGACCGCGGCCCACGCCGCCGACGGCTATGCCCGCGTCACCGGCAAGCCCGCAGTGCTGCTGACCCACGTCGGGCCGGGCCTGACCAACGCCGCCACCGGGGTCATGACGGCAGCGCTGGACTCGGTGCCGATGATCGTCATTTCCGGCGACATCCCTTCGTACTACTACGGACGCCACCCGCATCAGGAGATCAACCTGCATACCGACGCCGACCAGGCCGCGGTCTTCCGCCCCTTCGTCAAACGGGCCTGGCAGGTGCATCGGGTGGCGGATCTGGCCCGGTTCACCGAGCGTGCCTTCTGGACAGCGACCTCAGGCCGCCCCGGTGCCGTTCTGCTGAACGTGCCGATGGACCATTTCTCTCGTCGGGTACCGGTGGTGAGCTACCCGCTGCCGGAAGACGCCGGCCTGCCGGCGCTGCCCGTGCCGGTGGCGCAACGCATCGCCGCCGCGCTGCTGGGGGCGCAACGCCCACTGATCTATCTTGGCGGCGGGCTGCGCCGCGACACGGGCCTGCACGCGCTGCGCCGGCTCATCGAGCACCTGGACATCCCGGTGGCCCACTCGCTGATGGCCAAGGGCGCGCTGCCCGACGAGCACCCGCTGGTCCTTGGCATGCCTGGTTTCTGGGGCCTGGAGCTGACCAACGAGACCACCCGCGACGCCGATGTGGTGCTCGCCCTGGCCACCCGCTTCGCCGAGACCGATGCGAGCTCGTGGGACCGGCGCTACACGTGGCAGTTCCCGCCGAGCCGGCTGATCCAGATCGACATCGATCCGGCCGAGATCGGCCGCAACTATCCCGTCGAGATCGGCGCGGTGGCCGACGTGAACCAAGCCGTGCAAGCGATCGCCGACGCCGTGCTGGCCGCCCAGCCCGAGCCGGTTTCCCGGCCGCGGCTGCGGGAGCAGATCGCGATCTCACGCTCGGCGCTCTACGCGAGCAGCCGCGAACGCGGTCGCAGCGACCAATTTCCGCTTCGCCCGGAGCGAATCCTCACCGATCTGCGGGAGGCGCTGCCCAGCGACGCGGTTCTGGTCACCGATGTGGGATGGAACAAGAACGGCGTCGCCCAGTGCTATGAGCTGCCACCGGACGGCCGTTTCATCACCCCCGGCGGTGCTTCCACCATGGGCTTCGGCCCGGCCGCGGCGGTGGGCGTGCAGATCGCCCAGCCCGATCGCACGGTGGTGGCCCTGGTCGGCGACGGCGGGATGAGCGCCCAGCTGCCGGCGGTGCCGATGGCCGTGGAACAGGGCGCACCGGTCATCTTCGTGGTGATGAACAACCGGGCTCACGGCACCATCTCGGATCTGCAAGCGGCCAACTTCGGCGCCAGCTTCGGCTGCGACTTCCTCGGCCCGGACGGTTTGCCCTACAGCCCGGACTTCGCCGCCTTCGGGCGAGCCTGCGGCGCGGACGGGTACACAGTGGACAGTGTGGACCAGCTCGGCGTGGCGTTGCGCGCGGCGGTGGCGGCACGCCGCCCGGCGGTCATCGACGTTCCGATGGTCAACGAGCCCGTCCCGACGCCGGGCCACTGGAACATCAAGGACATCTACCACGGCTTGTTCGAGTGACCCGCGGTCGCCCCCGGCAATGACGCCGGGGGCGACCGCGTCGCCAGACCCAGAAGGCCGCGCGGAGGGCATCCCGCGCGGCCTTCGCTCAATGGCGGCTATTGGGCTGCGTTTGCTTGCACGCGGTCGAGGTGGGCGCGGGTGGCGGCGATCGCCAGCCGGGCGTGTTCCTTGGCGCCGACCTGTGCCACGTGCGTGGCGCGTGGAATCTCTAGGGCGTAAGGGATCCCGGCGGGAAGCGCGGCAAGAATGCCGGGCACGTCGATGCCACCCTCGCCGGGGAAGAGGCGCTCGAACCGCGCGGTGTGGATGAGACCCTCGTTCGTGGTCGGTACGGCGGCCGGCGCATCGCAGACATGGGCGAAGTGGAACCAGTGCGCGGGAAGTTCCCGAAGCTGGGCCACGCTCGAGCCGGAGCGGGCGAAATGCAGCAGGTCCACCAGGATCCCCGCGTTGGGCTGATCGGCCGCGCGCAGCACCCGCGCCGCCTCCCCCAGGTCCGGCGTCTCCGTCCACGACGGGAACTCCAGATCGACGGTCAGGCCGAGCGGCCGGGCCATCTCGCACAGCTGGGCGTACCGATCGATCTTGCGGGCCCGGTCGGGGTCGGGCAGTTGCGCGATGACATGGCGCGCACCGAGTTCGGCCCCCGCCTCCAGGAAACGCTGGAAGTCGCGCGGGTCTTCGAAGGGGCTGATCCGGGCCAGCTCGATGTCGAGAACCTCGATGCCGGTGGCGGCCAGCCGCACCTTGGTGGTGCGCATCAACGCCGGATCGGTGGCCAGCGGGTAGTGCGGTTCCTGCATGGTGACCCGGGTCAGGCGCAGCCCCACGTACCGGTATCCGGCGTCGGCCGCGGCCTCCACCAGTTCCGGCGGGGAAAGGCTGAGCGCGGTCAGGTGGGCCAGCGAGTAGTCGTGCCGAACCCCGTCGCGCGGCTGCGGGGTGTCCCGCAGCGTGATGAGGCGGCGCTGCCGATGGGCGGCCATGCGCACCGGTGCGCTGTTGGCGGCCCCGTAACCGGTGTAGCCGTCGATGCGCTGCACCACTTCGAAGAAGAGCCGCGAGCCGAGCATCTCGGTGTGGAAATGCAGGTATTCCCCGCGCTCGTCACGGTCGTAGAGGATCGAGTTCTCGCGCATCGCGGTTAGCAGATCCGGCGGCAGGTCGAGCCGGGCTTCGAGGTCGTCGTAATAGTTGGCGGGGATGGCCAGCACCGGTGCGCCCAGCGCGCGCATGGCTTTGGCGCTGGCGATCGCATCATCGCTGGCGAAGGCGATGTGCTGCGGGCTCGGCACGGCCGGGGCCCAGTCCCCGCGGCGCAGCGGCGCGGTGTTGAAGGTGATCCGGATCCGGCCGGAGGCGTCGCTGGCGGCCCGGCTGCGGATCAGCCCGAACGGCGCGGCCACCTCGGTGGTGCCTTCCGAGTGCAGGCCCAGCACCGAGCGGTAGAAGAGCGCCACCTGATCGAAGTCGTCGATGGACTCGGTGAGCGAGAGGTGGTCGGTCGCGGTCACCAGGCCGTCGCTGCGGACTTCAGCGCCGGTCGCCGCGAAGTCGGCCCGCCAGCCGCTGGCCTCCGAACCGTTGCGGCAGAAGAAGACCGCGGTGCCGTCCGGCGCCGCCACCGAGCTCAGCTCGGCCTCGTCGGGCTGGCGGTTGCGCGGCAGGACCGGAGCGGCCAGCCGATCGGCGCGCTGGGTCGACGCCGCGGGATCGGTGCTCTCCACGGCCAGCGCGCAGATGGCCGCCGTCCCGGGCGGAACTGTCCTTTGTGGAGCAAAGTTCAGCAGGATCTGCGCCTTGCCCTGCTGCCACAGCTGCACCGGCTTGGACCTGTGCTGCCCGGTGTGCGCGAACCCAAGCGCGGCAAGGGTGCGCGCCACCACCGGGCCGGAAACCTCGTCGACGGCAAGCTCGGTGAAGACATACCCGCCCAGCGCGGGCGCGGGTGGCAGGTCGGCTATCCGCACGCGCTCGCGTACCTGCGCCGGACCGCGGGTGCTGACCGACTCCTGCAAACCCAGGAGGGAACGCATTCCGTCGATGGCGGCATGGCGCGGGTCGGCCTGCCGGTAGACGTCGTTGAAGACCTCAAGCGAGAGCGGTCCGTCGTATCCGGTGGTGAGCACGTGACCGACGAACCCGCTCAGGTCGAACGAGCCGAGACCGGGAAACAGCCGGTGATGGCGGCTCCACTCCACCACGTCCATCTTCAGCCGGGGCGCGTCGGCCAGCTGCAGGAGAAACACCTTCGACCCCGGCACCACCCGGATGCCCGCCGGATCCTCGCCGCGCGAAAGCACATGGAAGCTGTCCAGGCACAGCCCCAGCGCGGGATGGTTGGCGTGCCGCACGATCCGCCACGCATGCGGGTAGGTGTTGACGAAACGGCCCCAGGCCAAGGGCTCGTACGCGATGCGCAGACCGCGCCGGTGCGCCCGGTCGGCCAGCTCGTGCAGTTGCTCGGCGGCCAGGTCGTCATCGTCCACACAGTCCGCCGACTCCGACGAGCACACCAGCAGCGTCTGCGCCCCCAGCTGTTCCAGCAGGTCGAACTTGCGCTCGGCCCGGCGCAGGTTGGCCCGCAGCACATCGGGCGCCACCGCCTCGAAGTCGCGGAACGGCTGATAGGCCACGATGGACAGACCTCGGCGCGCGCACTCCTGGCCCACCCGCTGCGGCGACCACGGCGACGCGATGAGGTCGTTTTCGAAGACTTCGACCCCGTGAAAGCCGGCTGCCGCGGCGGCGGCCAGCTTGTCCTCCAGCGTTCCCGACAGGCAGACGGTCGCGATGGCCAGGCGTGGGGTGACGCCCAGAGGTGCGGCCAAGGGTGTGGTGGTGCCCAGTTCGGCGGTGAGCATGGGGACCTCTGCCTTCCTGACGTTCGCATGAACGTACCAGATAGTTACTTATACACCGCACGGAACTGGCTGGGAAGACTTGGCTACAGTAGGTGTCGATGTGAGGGGGTAGCGCCGTTGGCCGCACAGTCAACCGGGGTCGCCGTGCAGCCTGCTGTCCGCGATGCCGACCGCACCAGGGCCGAGATCCTGGCGGTCGCCACCCACGAGTTCGCCGACAAGGGATACGCGGGCGCTCGCGTGGACGAGATCGCCGCGAAGACCCGCACCACCAAGCGAATGATCTATTACTACTTCGGCGGCAAGGAGAAGCTCTACATTGCTGTCCTGGAGCGGGCCTACACCGGGATCCGCGCCCTGGAACAACAGGTCGATGTGGACCACCTCGACCCGGCCGAGGCCATCGCCCAGTTGGCGGCGCTGACCTTCGACCACCACGAGGCCAATCCCGACTTCATCCGGCTGGTCAGCATCGAGAACATCCATCGCGCCCAGCACCTTGCCCGCTCGGAGATCCTGCCCGGTCTGGCCGGCCCGGCCCTGGACGTGCTGACGCGCATCCTGGAGCGTGGCCGGGCGGAAGGCCGCTTCCGCAACGATGTCGACGCCATCGACGTGCACATGATGATCAGCGCGTTCTGCGTTTTCCGAACCGCCAACCGGTACACCTTCAAGGCAATCTTCGGCAGGGACATGCTCGATCCGGCGCGCCGGGACCAATACCGGCGGATGCTCGGCGAGCTGATCCTGGAATATCTCACCGTGCGCTAACCCGGCGGCCGGCTTGCGCTGTCCACATAGGTCGGCAGGATCGACGGCGGCATGGGACCCTTGTTGCGCCTGCCCTGGGTGCTTTCCTCCCACGCGTGGGCCAGGATGCCGACGCTTCGGCTCAGCACGAACAGTCCGCGCGCAAGCGGCGCGGGGAAGCCCAGCTCGGCGTAGATGACCGCGGTCGCGCCGTCGATGTTCATCGGCACAGGCTTTGTCCGGCCTTGGTTGAGCAACGTCTCCACCGCCCGCGCCGCGCGCACATGTTGCCCGGCCACCACTCCCGCCGCCACCGCCCGGTCGACCAGCTCGAGCAGCGGGGCGCGGCGCGGGTCGACCGGGTGGAAGCGATGCCCGAACCCGGGCAGGTACCGCGACTTCGCCTGCCACGCCTCAACCACGACAGCCACCGCGGCGTCGAAGTCCTCCCCCGCCGCCTGGCGCGCCACTATCTCGTCGAGCAGCTCGACGCACTGTTCTCCAGCGCCGCCATGCACATCGCCAAGCGCGTTCACGGCCGAGGCCATGGCGTTGTTGAGGCCGACACCGCAGGTGACCGTCATCCGGGCGATCGCGATCGACGGCGCCTGGGGGCCGTGGTCGACCGAGGCGACCATCGCCGCCTCCAAAAGCGCCGCCTGCCGCGGATCGGGCATCGCCCCGCGGGTCAGCAGCCAGATCGTGGAGACCAGCCCGGTCGAGCCAATCAGCTCCCCGACCGGCACGCCGCGCAGCTCCACCACGCCGGGCTCCATCCGGCAGATGCTGTTGCCCCACCAATCCGCGACATCCGAAACGGTAACCATCAGCTCGGCTCCTCCTCGGCCAGCGCGGCCGCTACGGAAAGGGGGGTGCGCAAGGCGAGCCGGTCAGCGATCAGCGCCTCGATCTGCTGGTTGTGCTCGCCCAGCCGCGGCGGGGGCCCGGTCGGGCGCAGTGGCTCGCCATCGAGCAGCACGCCGTTTCCGGTCACCCGCAAGGTTCGGCCGGCATCACCGGGGAACCCGAGATCGGTGAAGAACCCGCGATGCTCCAGCTGCGGCAGCTCCACGGCCTGGGTCACCGAAAGAATCCGCGCCGCGGGCACGCCCAGCGCCGGCAGGATCTGCTCCCATTGCGCCGCTGTGCGGGCCCGCAGCGCCTTGTTCAGCTCCAGATCGAGGGCCTCCCGGTGACATTTGCGCGCCTCCGCGTCGGCGAAGCGCGGATCGTCGATCAGATCCGAACGCTCGACCACGCGGCACAGGGTCTCGAACTGGCTCTGCCGGTTGGCCGCGATGTTGAGCTGGCCGTCGGCGGTGTCGAACGTCCCGGACGGGGCCGCGGTGGCGTTCTGCCGTCCCATCGGCGCCGGTGCGACCCCGCTGATGAGGTAATGCGTTGCGGCCCAACCCATCGCGGACATCGAGGCCTCAAGCATCGAGACGTCGATGAGGCAGCCCTCGCCGGTGCGCTCCCGCCCGGCCAGCGCGGCGGTGATCGCCAAGGCCGCCATCAGCCCGCCGATGGTGTCGCACACCGGGAAGCCGACTCGCAAAGGAGCTGTCTGGGGGGTACCGGTGATGCTCATCATCCCCGACAGCCCCTGGATGATCTGGTCATAGGCGGGCGCCTGGCTCATCGGGCCGGTCTGGCCGAAACCGGTGATGGCGCAATAGACCAGCATCGGATTCAGCTCGCGCAAACGGTCCCAGCCGAAACCGAGCCGCCCGAGCACACCGGCCCGAAAGTTTTCCACCACCACGTCCGCCCCGCGGACCAGCTCCTCGAAGACGGTCGCGTCCCGGTCGTCCTTGAGGTTGAGCTCGATGGACTTCTTGCCCGCGTTCTGCGCGAGGAAGGACGCGCCCATGCCCGCGCGATTCAGCTCCGCATCCGGGCCCAGCCGGCGGGCCAGGTCACCGGAGTCCGGGACCTCGATCTTCACCACTTCGGCGCCGTAGAGCATGAGCTGGTAACTGCAGTAGGGCCCGGCCAGCACGTTGGTGAGGTCGAGCACCCGAATGCCGCGCAACGGTTGGGTGGGCATCCGCTTACTCCTTATCCAGCCTCGACGGTCCACCGGTTGCTGGTTCGTGAGGCAGGCCGTACATTACACGCACGCCGCACAGCGGTCCAGATGTACCGCTAGGTGGTCCGTCGAGAGATGGGGTCAGGAGCGTCTCGGCACGTTCGCGGGCCAGAACTCCAGGTACGAGGGCAGCCCGGCCTCGTCTTCGAACGCGACATAGCCGACGACCCCGCCGAACTGCCAGCGATCGATGGGCAGTCTCGCGCTGTGCTTCGGCGGGCCGAACCGCTCGTGGGTGGCGCGCCGATCGTCGGCGAACGAAAACCCGTACGGCAGCGGCAGTTCCAGTGCCAGCTCGGGAGTCGGCCGGCGGTACTTGGCCGAGTACAGCCACCATCCGCTGGCGGCGTCGAGGTAGAAGGTGAGGGTCACGTTGGCCAATGGCGACTGCAGGCGCACCTCGCCCGTCCCGGTGTCGAGCTCGGCCACCGCGGCTTCCGGCTCGGGCAAGCCCAGCTGTGCCAGCAAACCCCGCAGCGGCTCGTCGGCCAGGCCCAGGCCGACCACGGCCGCGGCGTGCTCTCCGGTGTCCACCTGCGCGGGTTCGGGGCGCGGGGTAAACGGCTGGTAGGTGCGGTACAGGCGGTCGTGCAGCAGGACCGGATCCACCGCCAGCGGTGGCTTGACCAGCTGGTCGCGGCTGCGGGCGGAAAGCTCGAGCCCGTGTCGCTCGCAGAACTCCACAATCTCGGCGAAGTACTCCGCTTCCTCTTCCTCGTCGTAACCCAGCCAGTCGAAGACCATGGCCTCGACCAGGGTCGCCCCCTCCGGCGTGTCGAACTGGCCCTCGGTGTCGAGTTTCAGGATCGCCGGGCGGCCGGTCGCCGGCTCGTCGGGATGCAGCCAGTAGCCGAACAGGTCGCCGTTGAAGCCGTCCACCACCACAGCCGCGTGCGCCAGCACCTCGTCCATGGCGCGGCCGTTGGCGACCTGCCCGGGGTTGTCGTGCCCGCGATAGCGCGGATCCTGCAGCGAATGCAGCTCACCGGGTGCGAGCACGCGCACCTCGGCGAAGGGCTGCACCGAGTCCGGCCCGTGCAGCAGCCCGTCGAGTTGCAGCTCGACGAGGCGTCGCAGGTCCTGCGGTATGGCGCTGCCTTTTAGGCGACCGTCGAGATAGTCTTCCACCCGGCCCATAACACTCCCTTGTCGACCCGGCACCAAGCCGGAGCCGACCCTAGCAACACCAAGCAATGTGCGGAGGAGACCATCGTGGCTCATGAGGTAAGCGGAGTCGTCGCCAGGAGCAAGAACGCCCCGGTCAGCCTCGAGACGATCCTGGTACCCGATCCCGGGCCGGGCGAGGCGCTGGTCAAGGTGCAGGCATGCGGGGTGTGCCACACCGATCTGCACTACCGCGAGGGCGGCATCAACGACGACTTCCCCTTCCTGCTCGGTCACGAGGCAGCCGGAATCGTCGAGGCGGTCGGGCCCGGAGTGACCGATGTCGAGCCGGGCGACTATGTCATCCTCAACTGGCGGGCCGTCTGCGGCAACTGCCGCGCCTGCCGCAAAGGCAAGCCGTGGTACTGCTTCGCGACGCACAACGCCCAGCAGAGGATGACCCTCGAGGACGGCACCGTGCTGTCCCCGGCGCTGGGCATCGGGGCCTTCGCGGAGAAGACCCTCGTCGCCGCGGGCCAGTGCACCAAAGTGGACCCGGCCGCCGCACCGGCCGTAGCCGGGCTGCTCGGCTGCGGCGTGATGGCCGGGCTCGGCGCGGTGCTCAACACCGGCGCGGTCACCCGCGGCGACAGCGTCGCGGTGATCGGCTGCGGTGGAGTGGGCAACGCCGCCATCGCCGGGGCGAAGCTCGCCGGGGCCACCACCATCATCGGCGTCGACATCGATGAGCGGAAACTCAACTGGGCCAAGCAACTCGGGGCCACCCACACGGTCCGCTCCGGCGATGTCGATGTGGTGGAGGCGATCCGCGAGCTGACCGGAGGGTTCGGGGCCGACGTCGTGGTGGAGGCCGTGGGCCGCCCGGAGACGTACAGGCAGGCGTTCTACGCCAGGGACTTGGCGGGCACCGTGGTGCTGGTCGGCGTACCCACCCCAGAAATGAAGCTGGAGCTTCCCTTGCTTGACGTGTTCGGCCGGGGCGGAGCACTGAAATCCTCTTGGTACGGCGACTGTCTGCCGTCACGCGATTTCCCCATGCTGATTTCGCTTTACCTACAAGGACGGCTAGACCTCGATGCCTTCGTCTCCGAGCGGATCGGCCTGGGCGACATAGAGGAGGCCTTCGCCAAGATGCACCGCGGTGAAGTGCTGCGCTCCGTGGTCGAGCTATGAGCGCGCGTATAGAGCGGGTGGTCACCTCGGGCACGTTCAGTTTGGACGGCGGCACCTGGGAGGTCGACAACAATGTCTGGCTCATCGGTGACGACAGCGAGGTGCTGGTCATCGATGCGGCCCACGACGCGCAAGCCATCGCCGCGGCGGTGGACGGCCGCCGCGTGGTGGCGATCCTGTGCACCCACGCCCACAACGACCACATCGATGCCGCGCCGGCGCTGGCCGCGCTTACCGGCGCGCCGGTGTGGCTGCACTCCAACGATCTGGAGCTGTGGCAGATGACGCACCCGCAGCACAAGCCCGATCGCTTCCTTGGGCACGGCGACACGGTCGAGGTGGCCGGGGTGAGCGGTCAGATCATCCACACTCCGGGCCACGCGCCCGGTGCGGTCTGCCTCTACCTGCCGCGGCTGGCAGCGCTCTTCTCGGGAGACACGCTGTTTCACGGCGGGCCCGGGGCGACCGGCCGGTCGTTCAGCGACTTCCCCACCATCATCGACTCGATCCGCGACCGTTTGCTTGTTCTGCCACCGGAAACCACCGTCTACACCGGACACGGCGACAGCACCACCATCGGCGACGAAGCACCCGACCTTCAGGCCTGGATCGCGCGTGGGCACTAGCGGCTTTATTCCTTTCTGAGCGCTGCGGCCAAAGCCGCGTTGCGTTGCGCGAAGCGAACCCAGTGCGGCGGGGTGAGAGCCACCTTCTCCTTCGCCGCCTGGGCGGTGCAGGAGCGGACCTGCCAGTCGCACAGCCGCCCGGCGACGACCTCGAAGCGCACCAGCGTTTCCTCCGCCCAGCCATAGAAGACCAGGTCCTCCGGCTGGGTTACGGTGACCTGCTGCGCGGCGCAAATCCACTCCAGGGCGGCCAGCTCCAGGTGCAGCCGTTGCGCCCGTTCGAAAGCGAGGTCGGCCGACGCGGCGTCGCGAAGCTGCGCGAGCGCGGCGCGGGCGGCAGCCACCGCCGAGGCTTCCCGATGCAGCACCGCGGACACGGCCGCGAGCATGTCGCCGTGGTGCTGCGGGCCGACCGCCAGCTTTCGGGCCATGTCCCTTTCCGCGCCGGTGAGCCGGGTGCCGGTGTAGGGCAACGGATACAGGCGGTGCAGCGCCGAGACGGCAAGCCGTGCCTTGGTTCCCCCCAGGTAGGGTCCGAAGCCCTGTGTTCCGGCGGCGACCCGGAAGGTGGTCCGCAGGCCCGGCGCGGCAAGCGATGTCGTCAGTTCCAGATAGATCGGCGACTCCGCGCCGCCGGCCACCCGGTTCCACGGCGGCATCGACCGCTCCAAGATGTTGCGCTCCAGCCAGGCCGCTTCGTGCTCGGAGTCGCAGGCCACCACCTCGACCCGGGAAACCTTGCGCACCATGGCCGCCAGATGCCGGCGGTCACGCAGGTCGCCCCAATAGGAGGCCACCCGCCGTTTGAGGTTGACCGCGCGCCCGACGTAGAGCGCCCTTCCGCGCGCATCACGGAACCGGTAAACCCCGGGATCGGCTGGAATCGGCCGCATCCGCGACACGATACTCCTGCGGCCGCCCGCGGCGTCCGATTGCCACGTGAATCGATGAATTGAAAGGCGTTGCCCCGTTAGGGGTATTCACGTGTTCAGATCTTCTATCATTCGCGGATTTGAGATCCTATGGCGTCCATGCGAACTATATCGATCATCGCCACCGGCCTCACCGCCGCACTGGCGCTGGCGGGCGCACCACCCGTATCCGCCCAGGACCAGACCCAGGCGAGCACGATCACGAAGTCCGCCCAGAACGTCACCTCGCCCGGCGCCAGCCCCGCCAATCACGGTGACGTCATCAAATGGGTGCTCGCCTACGGCAACGGCACCTCACCCGGGCCTGCCACCATCACCGACACCCTGCTGGCCGGGCAGAGCTTCGTTCCGGGCTCGCTGACGGTGCCGCCGGGATGGACACCCGCCTGGTCCACCGACGGCAGCACGTTCGTCGGCACCGAACCCGGCTCGGGCGTCGCGGCGGTGCGCGCCACGAACCCCAGCGCTCGCCCAGGCGGCACCAACCTCACCCACTTCCTGCTGCCGCCGGTGCAGACCACGGCGACGCCGACCGGCGGTGACGGCTTCTCCCCCGTGATCTACCGCAGCCCCGAAGGCGCGGTGGAATCGTGGAACATGTACCACCACCTCGTCCCGGCCTCGCCCAAGGTGGTGTGCATCAACCTGCTCACCAACCAGCCCTGCGCGGGCGGCCCGTGGCCACGGCCGGTGAACACCACCGCGGGCCCGCTCGGCTCGGGCAGCACCGGTGACATCCAGAGCACGCTGACGCCCTCCTATGTCATCGACCCGCAGTCTCCGCAGCGCGTCTACTACCCCGGGGTCACTGCCACCACGGTCGGCGTGGGATGCCTGGACATGGCCGCCCGGGCCAACTGCGGCTATGTTGCGCTCGACGACCGGGCCGGACCGCCGAGCGTCCACGGCCTGGAGGGTTTCGTCAAGGTGGGCGGCAGCATCTACGGCGTCTCCGCCTTGGGCGAGGTGCTGTGCATGCAGCTGTCAACGCTGACCCCGTGTGCGGGGCAGCCTTATGCGGCGGTGGTTCCGCCCAGCAACAACTCGCCCGGTGGTTACTATCAAGGCTCGCTGACTGTCGCGAATGGACTCGTTTTCATCTCCTCATCGCCCGCCGGCGGCCCGGCTCGGCTCGGCTGTTTCGACCCCGCGACCGGCGCCGCCTGCACCGGCTGGGCCACCGCCAAGAACGCGGGTCCCGCCGGCAGCACCACCTATGCCGCCTTCACCTCCTACACCACCGGCGGGGTGGCCAATGGCGCCTGCGTTCCGGCCGTGAACAGCGGCCCGCCCGCGGTCACCTGCTTCACGCTCGCCGGGGATCCGCTAGCCGCCCCAACGGGTTTCGGCGCGGTGGCCAATGGCGCGCTGACCTTCAACCCGGAGACGGTGACCGCCCCCAACGGCCACCTGCAAAGCTACTTCCCGTTCTGGGGCGGTGGCCTGGCCGGCGGAACAGGTTGCTATGACTGGACAGCCGCGGCAATCTGCGCCGGATTCCCTTTCCCCAAAACCCATCCCAACGTCAACGGTGGCGCTACCCGCGACTATGGCTACGCCTACGACGAGACCACACAATGCCTGCTGGCCCTTGGCGATGCCGGTTATCTGTTCTCGGTCGATCCGGCCACCGGCGCCACGCCGTGCATCCGCAGCGGGGCCTCGGTCACGCTGACCCCGGGCGCGTTCTACTGCGATGGCGCGGCTCACTCGCAGACCTACACCAACGCGCAGCTGACCAACATCACCCTGGGCAACGTCGACCTCGGCGCGTCCACCGCCGTCGTCACCGATCCCGACCAGAACGTGCTCGCGACGCCGTCGTTCGCGCCGGACGGAACCCTTGACCTGTCCGGGATTTCGGCCATCGCCGAGCCGAGCATCACCGTCAGCGCACAGCTGGTGCTGCTGAGCACGAGCGACTTCGGCGGGGGCAACCAGCCCGCGCTGGTCGTCAACTTCACCGGCGATGCGCCGCAGGTCTGCTTCCGTACCACGCTCAGCAGCACTTGCGCCGTGACGGCGATTTCCAACACGGGCAACGTCGACGATCCCGGCGGCAAGCTGACCTCCAACACGGTGACGCTGCCGATCGCGCCGGGCGAGTCCTGCCGGCCGCAGGTCACCATCAATAAGGAGATCTGCGCTGACACCCGCGCTTCCCGTTGCGGCCCAGGCGGTCCGGGACCATGGGTGAAGAACTCTCCGGCCGGGTTGCTGGGCCTGCTCGGAACCGCCTACTGGCGCATCACGGTGACCAACAGCGGCCCGATCGACGCGCTCAATGTGACCATCAACGATTCGGTGGCGCCCGGCTGTGTCACCGCCGCCGGCACCTTCCTGCTGGCACCCGGCGGTACCAAGCAAATCTATTGCTCTTCGTTCCTTCTCTTGCTGCCCCTGACCAACACGGCCAGCGCCACCTTCAGCGCCGCGAACATGGGTCCGGTCACCACCGCACCCTCGTCGGCGACCGCGTGTTCTCTGGTCTGCATCCTGCTACCCGGTAATCGTCCGGAGTAGAAAGCTCAACCCGCGTCCGTTACGGGCTCTGGTCTTCGGCCAGGGCCCGTTGCATGATGTCGGTGGCATCGGCGATGACGCCCAGCTCGTCGAGGGTGAGCCGGCTGAGCAGCTGGCGCTGGAACTCCTCACCCTGAATGATCATTTCGTCGGTCAGCTTGACTGCCTGCGGAGTCAGCTCGATGAGGCGGACCCGGCGGTCTTTGGGATCCTCGCGGCGGCTGACGTGGTCGCTGGCGACGAGCCGGTCGATGATGCCGGTCATGGTGGCCAGGCTCACCCCCATCGTCTGGGCCAGCTCCTGCCCTCCGCAGGCACCGTTGAGCCGCAGCGCGAAGAGGATCTTCAGCTGTGACATGGTCAGGTTGGCGGAGAAGAACGGGTGCGCGCGGTCACGGGCCATGGCCTCCTGGAACCGGCGCTGGCCTTCCATAATCCGCGCGACTAGCGCTTCCCTGCTGGTCACCGCTGCTCCTGGATTCTCGGCCCCGCGCCGGGTCAGCGTAGCAACTACCCCGGGTAACCCGAAATATTAGGCTAAGGCAAACTATCCGTGTTGGGCTAACCTGACCCCCGGAGTCGAATGATGTTGTTCTTTTCAAGGCTGAGCCTCGCCAACCGCGGGCTCACCGCACTGATCGCGGTGATCGTCACCGCGTTCGGCCTGTTCGTGATCCCTCAATTGAAGCAGCAGCTGTTCCCCACCCTCGACTTCCCCGCGGCGTTCGTCTCCGCGCCCTACCCGGGGGCGGCCCCCGAGGTCGTCGCCGCGCAGGTGACCGGGCCCATCGAGAGCGCGCTGCAGGGCACCCCGGGCTTGGAGCGGATGACGTCCACCTCCGTCGAGGGCATGGCCACCATTCAGGTGGAGTTCGCCTTCGGTACCGAGCTCGACAGCGCCACCTCGAAGATGGACCAGGCGCTCAACCGCCTCGCGCTGCCCGATGGCGTCGACCCGCAGGTGTTCGCCTTCCGGACGGACAACTTCCCGGTCGTCATCCTCGGTGCGAGCAACACCGGCGAAGAGCGGCAGCTGGCCGACAAGCTCACCAAGGAGGTGCTCCCTGCCCTGCAAGGCATCGAGGGGGTACGCGAGGCGAGCCTGACCGGCAACCGCGACCAGCAGCTGGTGATCACCCCCAACCCGGCGAAGCTGGCCGCGGCCGGGCTGGCCGTTCCCGACCTGATGAATGTGCTGCGGGTCAACGGAATCGCTATACCGGCCGGCGCCGTGCCGCAGGAGGACAAGAGCCTCACGGTCAGCATCGGCACGCCGATCACCACTGTCGCCCAGATCCGCGAGCTGTGGCTGCGTCCCGCCAGCGGAGCGCCGGTGCAGCTGGGCAGCGTCGCGACCGTGGCCGAGCAGCTGGCCCCGGCCACCGCGATCACCCGCACCAACGGCAAGCCGAGCCTCGGCGTCATCGTCTTCGCGACCCCCGACGGCAACGCGGTCGGCATCTCGCACGAAATCTCCGACATGCTGCCGCAGCTGCGCGAGAAGCTCGGCGACGGCGCTGAGCTGACCCCGGTCTTCGACCAGGCGCCCTACGTGGAGAAGTCGATTGAGGGCTTGACCACCGAGGGGCTGCTCGGCCTGCTCATGGCGGTCATCGTCATCCTCGTGTTCCTGCTGTCGATCCGCTCCACCATCGTCACCGCGGTGTCGATCCCGCTGTCGGTGGTGGTCGCGCTCATCGCGCTTCAGGTCGGCGACTACTCGCTCAACGTGCTGACCTTGGGCGCGCTGACCATCGCGATCGGCCGGGTGGTCGACGACTCGATTGTGGTGCTGGAAAACATCAAGCGGCACCTCGGTTACGGCGAGGACAGGCAGGAGGCGATCCTGACCGCGGTCAAGGAGGTGGCCGGCGCGGTCACCGCGTCGACGCTGACGACTGTCGCGGTCTTCTCCCCGATCGCGCTTGTCGGTGGCATTGTCGGCGAGCTGTTCTCCAGCTTCGCCATCACGGTGACGGTGGCATTGCTTGCCTCGCTTGCGGTTTCGCTGACCGTCATCCCGGTGCTGGCCTACTGGTTCCTCAAGACGTCCAACGGCGCCGCGCAGGAGCAGGTGCGCGCCGCGGCCGAGGCCAAGGAGCGCAACAGCCCGCTGCAGCGCGTCTACGTGCCGATCCTGCAGTTCGCGACCCGGCGGCGCTGGCTGACCATCACCGGGGCGATCGTCGTCTTCATGCTGACCATGGCCAGCGCGGGGCTGCTGAAGACGAACTTCTTCGACCAGTCCGGCGAAACCACGCTGACCGTCACCCAGACCATGCCGACCGGCACCAGCCTCGCCGCCACCGATGAGGCCGCCAAGAAGGTCGAAGCCGTGCTGGAAAAGACCGACGGGGTCGACATCTATCAGGTGACCGCGGGTGCCGGCGGCGGGTTCGGCTTCGGCGGCGCCAGCAATGTCGCCACCTTCAGCATCACCCTCGACGAGGACGCCAAAGCCCTGGACATGCAGGCGTCGCTGCGCGACGAGCTGAAGAAGCTGACCGGCGCCGGCGAGATCAAGGTGGATGCCGGGCAGGGCGGCGGCGGGTTCTCCGCCAGCGCGCTGCAGGTCATCGTGCAGGCCGACGACGAGGCGACCCTGAAGACCGCCACCGAGCAGATCCGCCAAGCGGTTTCCGAGGTGCCCGATGTCAAGGACGTCACCAGCGACCTGACCAAGAGCGCCCCACGGGTACAGGTCACCGTCGACCGGCAGAAGGCCACCGCGGCCGGCCTCACCGAAGCCCAGGTGGCGCAATCGGTGGCGGCCCTGTTCCGGGGCGCGCCGCTCGGCCAATACACATTGGACGGTCGCCGCCAGCAGGTGATGCTGACGTTCGGCCTTCCCGCGCCGTCGTCGGTGGACCAGCTCAAGGCGCTGCCGGTGGCCGGGCCGATCACCCTCGGCCAGATCGCCACGATCGCCGTGGTGGACGGGCCGACTCAGGTCACCCGGATCGACGGCGAGCGCAGCATCACCGTCAACGGCACGGCAACCGGAAGCAACCTGGGTAAGACGACCGCCGACCTGACCACCAAGCTGGCCGCGCTCGACCTGCCCGACGGGGCGACCTACACCCTCGGCGGGGCCAGCGCCGACCAGGCCGACGCCTTCGGCAACCTGGCGCTAGCCGTGCTCGCCGCGATCGCGATCGTCTTCCTGATCATGGCGGCCACCTTCAAGAGCCTGGTACAGCCGCTAATCCTGCTCATCTCGGTGCCGTTCGCCGCGACCGGGGCGATCGCCGCCCTGCTGGTGACCGACACCGCGCTGGGTGTGCCCGCCCTCATCGGGGTACTGATGCTGGTCGGCATCGTGGTGACCAACGCGATCGTGCTCGTGGACCTGATCAACCAGTACCGCGAGCAGGGCGCATCGGTCCAGGAGGCCATCCTCGAGGGCGGCCGGCGGCGGCTGCGCCCGATCCTGATGACGGCGGTGGCGACCATCTTCGCCCTGCTGCCCATGGCACTGGGCATCACCGGCCAGGGCGGTTTCATCTCCCAGCCGCTGGCGGTCGTCGTCATCGGCGGTCTGCTCAGCTCGACCGTGCTGACGCTGATCGTGGTACCCACCCTGTACTCGATCTTCATCGGACGCAAGGAGCGCAAGGCGGCCAAGCAGGGCGAGACCGGTCAGCCCGAACCGGCCGAGGAATCCGGCTCACAGCCGCTGGGCGAGCCACTTCCGATGCAGCGCTAGGTTTCCCACCCACGGATGCGCGCAATAGCGGATGCGTGTGGAATCTGGAACATCCAGATTCCACACGCATCGCTATTGCGCGCATTCTGCGTTGTCGGCTTTCCTACTGAGCGTCCTATCGCGACAGTCCAATTCCTGTCATCAAGGTCACTCCCGCAGTGATTCGCGTCTAACTTCGTGGGCATTCGCAATCGGGAGAGGCGGGGTTATGGGCGTGATTTCGGGCCAGGTGGTGGCCGCTACCAGCAAGCGTGCGATACCCGGGCTGGTGGTGGTGGCCACCGCGACGGCCACCCGCAGCACCGGTGGCCGGGTGCAGGGACGGCACAGACGGCTCGGGTCGGTCTCCACCGACGCGCGGGGCCGATTCGTTCTCGACTACCCGGATGGGGTTTCCATCCCGGCCGAACCCGGCGCCGAAGCCGAGGAGACCAGCTGGGACATCACGGTCACCGTGCTCGGGCCGAACACCGCGGACACGACCGTGCTCGCCACCGCGACGCGTTCCAATGCGGGGCCGCGCGAATCCTTCGTCATCCGCATCCCGGACGCGCAGCTTGAGGCGGCCGGCCTGCCGCCGCGCCGTCCGGTGCGAAAGGACAGACCCACCTCCCCCGATCTGGCCCAGCTCGCGGCCGGCAAGCGCAGCCGCCTGGTGGCGCAGCTGGAAACCAGGCGCATGTTGCGCACGGAGGTCGACGCGCGGCTGGAGACCTTCCTGTCCGGGCTGTCCGAGCCGAGCGCGCAGCGCCGGGTGCGTCCGGGCGAGACTGTTCAGGCCGCAACGGCGCGAGCCGTCTCCGACGGGGTGCCCGAGGTCGCCGCCAGCCGGGCGCAGGCCTCCGCCGTGATACCCGATGACGAGCTCGACCGGCTGCGAAGCCAATACGGGCCAGGCCTTTCCGACATCCCCGAGGCCGAATTGGGCAGGCGCGTCTACCCGCGCAAGCCCAAGCTCACCGCGCCGTTGGTGCGCATCGACCCGATGTGGTGGTGCCGCAAGCTGGTTCCGGTCAACGATTGTGTCAAGATCCTCGTGCCCGAGGACGAAACCGTGCCCGAGCCGGACCCGCAGCCGGAGCCGGATCCGGGGCCGCAGCCGCCCCAGCCGGTGCCGGGCGAGATTTCCGATCTGGTGCAGCGGCTCACCGCCACCATGACCTCCCCCGAGCAGAGCGTCCTTTACGGGGTAAGGCCGGGCGTCTCCGACGTGCAGGGGGCGGTGGACTCGCTTACGTTGCGCGGCGGGCCGGCCGACACCCCGGCCGTTTACGACTTCGCCAAGCTCACCATCGCCTTCGAGCCGGTGTGGCAGGAGCTGTTCGACACCAACATGCTCGACACCGGCCGCCAGCTTTACGAGCAGTTCGTCGAGCTGGGGCTGGACCCCAACGCCTACCTGACCGAGTCCACCTTCACCGGGCCACACCTCAACCTCGACCTCAACCTCAGCGCGGGCAGCGCGACGGTGGTCAACCCGCCGCCCGCCGTCGCGGCCGCCTTCGAGATCACCGCGGCCGAATATGGCGCGCTGGTCGCCGCCGGGATGGATGTCAAGATCCAGGAGCTGGCCGACGTGGTCAACGGCGACATCACCGAGGAGGAGATCGAGGAGGCCATCCCGTTCGGCGGGCTCTTCGGGCTGGGCGACTGGGACGACGTGAAGAAATACATCGCCAATGCGCGGTCGCAGGGCGAACGGATGATCGAGTTCGCGCGCTCACAGCTGGCTCAGCCGGACGAGTTCGACCACATGCACTCGCTGCTGGCCGCGTTGAAGAGTCAGCTCAAGCAGCCCTACCGGTTCAACGTCTACGCCGCGGACGGGCACGACCGCAGCGTGAACTTCGGTGTGGTGACCACCTTCCGGCAGAAGTGGACGCCTATCGCGTACCAAGTGGGAGAACTCGTCAAGACGGTGCCCATGGCGCCCAAGGAATCCCGCCGCTACAGCAAGAAACTGACCACCCGCGTCAACCGGGCCGAGCGGGAAGTGCTCAACAGCCTGGAAACCCGGCGCACCGAGAGCAGCGAGACCGCCCGCATCGAAACCGAAATCGTGCGCAAAGCACAGCAGAAGACCAACTTCGAGACCACGGCCAGTGGCGGCTTCAACATCGGGGTGGCCAACGCGACCGGCACTGTGTCGGCCGGACACGATGCGGCGCAGGAATCCTCGGAGGCCAAGAAGGAGTTCCGCGAGTCGGTCTTCAAGGCCGCCGCCGAATACAAGGCCGAGCGAACACTCGAAGTCAATGTCTCGGACTACACCGAATTCGCCGGCGAGGAATTCGGCGAGATCTCCAACCCCAACGACGAGATCTCGGTGACCTATCTGTTCTACCAGTTGCAGCGGCGCTACCGGATCGAGGAGAAGCTCTACAAGGTGCAGCCGGTGGTGCTGGTGGCACAGGAGTTCCCGAAACCGTCCACAATAGACGAAGACTGGATCGTCTCCCACGACTGGATTCTGCGCCGGGTCATCCTCGACGACTCCTTCCTGCCCGCGATGAACTACCTCGCCAGCAAGGTGGTCGGCGACGAGATGGCGCTGCGCGAGCTTTACCAGAACGTGCAGCAGCAGCGGCGCGTCGTCGACGAGCTCAAGGAGGAGCTCGTCGCCACCCGCAAGCAGATGGAAAGGCGCTACCGCGCGCTGGAGAAGTCCATCAAGCGCCGCGCCGACGCCATCAACGCCGACGAGAACGAAGGCTTCATCGAAGAGGTGGCCGAAACCTTCTACGGTGAGGACGACGTTTCGCCCGAGGCGATGAAGGTGATGGAGGACGCCGCCCGCGACGCCTACGAGCGAGCGGTGAAGGCCGAACGCGATGCGCTCGACCGGTTGCAGCGCGAGACCGGCAACCTCACCGAGCTGACCCAGACCTATGCCCAGCAACTCGGCGAGCACCTCAACCGCCGCGCGCAGATCTCCCGCCTACAGGTGCACCTGAAGTCCAACATCGTGTACTACATGCAGGCGATCTGGGCCCACGAGCCACCGGACCAGCGCTACTTCCGGCTGCGCGACGTGCAGGTGCCGCGGCTGGTCGGCACGAAGACCTACTCGATCGAGGTCGATCAGGACGCCATTCCGTTGCCGCCCACCTGGACCAAGCCACACAAGCTGGTGGCGAAGGTGGCGATCGACGCCGGCAACCTGCAGTACGACAAGCTGGGGGACGTGGCCGATCTGGACACGCTGTTGGGGTACAAGGGAAACTATATGATTTTCCCGCTCAAGCAGGAGAACGCGCTCACCGACTACATGCTGACCCCTTACTACGACCCGTTCAGCGGGCTGCAGGATCCGGATCGGCTGGCCGACTGGACATTGCACGAGTTCGCCGACTACGTCTGCTGCATCCGCAAGCACATGTCGAAGTCGAGGTTCGACCGGATCCTGCCGGGCCTCATCGAAACCTACCGGCGGCTAAGGGAACGGGCGGCCGACGACGGCGAGCTGGTGGTGCCCACCGATTCGCTTTACATCGAGGCGCTGCCGGGCGCGCATCCGATCCTGGAGGACTTCAAGCTCGTGCACCGGGCCATCGACATCAAGCAGGCGCAGGCGGACGCGCGTTCGGCCGAGCTGGAGAACGTGCGGCTGGCCGCCCGGCTGCTGGCCGGGGAGAACGAGGATCCCAACGTCGACAAGCGCATCATCATCGACGGGGCCACCCCGATCGTCGTGGACCCGGAGAGCTGAGCCGTGCCGGAGAAGCCGCAGGCGCCCGCGAGAAAGCGGGCCCTGCCGGAGAGCGCGACCGAGTGGGACACCCTGTTCCATGTGGTGAAAATGCGCTACGGCATGAAGCCGTCGGCCTTTTTCGAATATATGAACTACTACGAGGCCGACCTGTTCCCGATCCTTTCCAAGTACGGCCTCTGGCGCTGCCCCAACACGAAAGAGGAGTTGCTCAAGCAGTTCGACGCCACTATCGGGGTGTGGTACCAGGAGCGGCTGAAAAACCGGGCGGAGCAGAACGTCCACCGGGAACTGCCCGACGGCTCGTTGTACACCGGCCCGGCCGACGGCTATGACGACGCGGTCATCGAGAAGAAGTGGCAACGCTGGAACCGGACCCTGGACAACATCCGCGGCGGCGCGGCCGGCACCCTCGGCTATCTGGCGCTCGGCGACGCCGGCTCCGATGCCGGCGCCCTCGTGGATCAGATGGCCGGAGCGGTCTTCACCAACCGGCCCAGGCGACCGGCGCCCGAGCCGTACAAGCCGACCCCGGCCTACATCGCCCCGGACACCCGAGGCACAGCGAACCGGGGCGTCACGATGCCGCCGGGAGTCACGGTCAGGCCCAACCGGGCCGCCAAACCCAAGCCCGCCAAGGAACCCGAGGCACCAGCCGGCCGCGGCTTCGTCACCATTCCCGATCCCTACCTCCAGGAGCGGCGGAAACCTGCGCCGGCGGAGACGCCGCGTAAGCCTGTTGGGCAAGGCAAGCCGGGCACGCCGGGCACGCCGAGCGAGCCGGTCGCGGCGCTGCCCACGCGTCCTGCCGCGCCGCCGGAAGAGACACTGCCCCAACCGAAGGCGAGCACGCCGCCGACAGCCAACTCGGGTCCGCCTCAGGTCACGCCGGTGCCGAAAGCGCCCGCGGCGGCGGCCAAGCCGGCGAAGCCGCCGCGCGGGCAGGGGCACGCGCCGGACGAGCACGTCAGGCGGTCCAGAGAGTATGTGGCATCCAAGAAGGGCCGGCTGGAGGACGCCGACGACTCGCTTGCCACCGCGTTCCAGCGCACCGGCAAGGACAAGCCGAACATCATGCACTTGCGCTCCTCGGCCAACGAGATCGCGCTCATCGAACACCTGCTGTCGGCCGACTTCCGCGGGCCGGTGGTGCGCAAGGCCGACGGCAGCGTGGTACGCCTCACCGTGCAGAAAGTGGTTGCCCACAAGGCTGCGCAGGGCACCCGTACCCCCGACTTCAGCATTGTCTACAGCGACGGCAGCCGCATCCTGATCGAGGCGACCTCAGTAACCTCCGCCCCGGCCCGCGGCAAGGAAGCCAAGGCGACCGGCAAGAACCTCTTCGGGCCCACCATGGAACGCGAGCCCACCCTGACGATGGTCGAGGGCCGGCTCGTGGACAAGGGGGTGGACACCACGGCGAAACGTTCGCAGCTGGCCTCGCCGCCAAGGGGGCAGACGGCGGGCGGCATGCTCGAGATCGGCATCATGTTCCCCAGCGCCAACAACGAGGCCTTGTGCAGGCAAGCCATGAACAACAAGGCGAGCACGCTGAGCGCGGTGACCCAGTCGGTCATGTTCCTGTTCCGCATAGCGCCGCAGCGCGGGCAGCAGGAACGCAAGGTAATCATCTTCGACCGCCAGCCCAACGGCTCCTACGTCGAACGGAACTGATCAGCCCAGCGGCCTGCTCGTGGTGACTAGACCTTCGCGGGTGAAGACGGTGGTCGGCGTATAACCGACCACCTTCCTCACCCCCGTCGACAGTGGACGATCGGTGACCAGGGCGCAGAAGTATTCGCCCACAAGCTCCGCCGCCACCACTGTCCCGTCTGCCAAGTGCATCTCGACCCGGGTCGCGTTCTCAGGCGCGCGCCCGAAGTAGAACATGTGCGGAACGGAGCCCGTGGCGCTGTAATCGAGCGGCTCCATCTGCGACCACGGCCTGTCGGTGGCCGTCAAGGCACCGACGCTAAGAACCGGATTCGGCCCTTGATCCGCCTTGCAGTCCGCGACCGTCCAGTCGCTGACGTAGGCCCGGAATTGGTACTCCGCCAAGTCGCGCGTGTAGATCAACCGCAGCCCGGTGACCGGGTGGCCGTTGTACTCGTCGGCGATCCAGCTGCGGCAGGTCTCGTCCAGGCTGGTGTCATCGCGGACGCCGCCGATGCTGGTGGGACGATCAGCGGTGGCTGTCGGGCCCAGCGGGCCGGAGGCGGTGAGCACCGCGCCGACGAGCGAGGCGTGCGGGTGCCAGAGGGCGAAGAGGTTGCCCACCACCTGCGCCTGCACAATGTCTCCGTTGGTCAGCCGGGCCGACACGGCGGTGCTTCCCTTCGGCATGTCCCCGACCAGATAACTCAGCTCGCCGTAATGACCGAAGTACCGCAGGTTGTTATCGGGCAAGCCGAACGGGCTCTGGCCGCCGTCGAAGTAGATCGATCCCACCTTGACCGAGTCGCCCTCGCGCAGGCACTCCAGCAGGACTTCGCCATTGCTGAAGATGCGCGCCATGCGGCTGGGGCCCGCACCCATAGAGAAGATCCTCTCGGGACGCCGATGGCTTACGCTGTCGGGAAGTGCGGGCTGCAGCTGAGACCAGTGCCGCATACACTGCGCCGAAAGACTGTCCAATGCAGTCATATGGGTACCGTGCGAGCGTTGCCACCACGAGAAGCCCACCAGCATGACCACCACGATCAGCCCGGCCATCGCCGGCACCCAGAGCCCGCGCCGCCGCTGCGCGCGCCGCTCGATCTCGGTGAGCGCAACCGTCATCCGGTCGCCACTGAATGCGGCCGTGACCAACTCGTATACCTGCGTGTCTTCGGTCACCGCGCCGCCTTCCCCTCTGCGCCCGCGGGCTGTGCCGCCAATCCCAATCCGTTGCGCAGCGCCGCCAAAGCCCGATGCAGGTGCACGTGGACGGTCGCCGGGGCGATGCCCAAAATCTCGCCCACCTCGTCGATGGCGAACCCGCACAGCACGCGCAGCGCCACCACCTCGCGCTGGCGTCTGGGAAGTGCGAGCACCGCCGAGCGCATCTGGTCGGAGAGCCCGTTTTCGGCCACGTTTGCCGGAGGCTCGGGTGGAGCGTCGGAGAGCAACTCGCGTCGCCACCGCCGCCACCACGACCGGCGCACGTTGAGCGCGGTCAGCACCACCCATCCGGCCGGGTTCGGGTGCTCGCGCACCTTCGCCCAGCGGCTGTAGGCACGGGCGAAAGCCTCCGCGACCGCGTCCTCCGCTCCGGCCCGGTCGGCCGTGGCAGCCAGCACCGCCCGCAGGACGGCGTCCTTGCGGCTGAGATAGAAGTCTCCGAAGTCGACCACCGGCCGCCTCTCCGCTATGGGCTAACAACCCATCACGCTTTTGACGGCCGTCATCCTTTACACGTCAGGTAACGGTTCTATAACGCGTCCAGGCCGGCCCAATCGGGCCGGCCTGGACTCTTTTCCTGAATCGCAGTTACACGAGATCGAACCGGTCGAGGTTCATCACCTTGACCCACGCGGCGACGAAGTCGTTCGCGAACTTCTTCTTCGCGTCGTCGCTTGCGTAGACCTCGGCAAGCGCACGCAGCTCCGAATTGGAACCGAAGACGAGGTCCACTCGGCTTCCGGTCCACTTCACCTCGCCCGTGGCGTCGTCGTGCGCCTCGAACGTCTCCGCGTCCCCGGAAGTCGCCTTCCAGGTCGTGCCCAGATCGAGCAGGTTCACGAAGAAGTCGTTGGTCAGCGACCCCGGGGTCTTGGTGAAGGCGCCCACCGGCGACTGCTTGAAGTTCGCGCCGAGCACACGCAAACCACCGACCAGCGCCGTCATTTCCGGCCCGCTCAGCGTCAGCAGGTTCGCCTTGTCCACGAGCAGGAACTCGGCCGGCAACCGGTGACCCTTGCCCAGATAGTTACGGAACCCGTCCGCGGTGGGCTCGAGCGGAGCGAACGACTCCACGTCGGTCTGCTCCGCAGTCGCGTCGGCGCGGCCCGGCGTGAACGGGACCTCGACCGAATGTCCGGCGTTGCGAGCGGCCTGCTCAACGCCCGCCGACCCGCCGAGCACGATCAGGTCGGCGAGCGAGACCTTCTTCCCACCCACCTGAGAAGCGTTGAACTCGTTCTGGATGCCCTCCAGCTTGCGCAGCACCGCCGCCAGCTCGTCGGGTTCGTTGACCTCCCAGCCGCTCTGCGGCTCGAGGCGGATGCGGGCGCCGTTGGCGCCGCCGCGCTTGTCGCCGCCGCGGAACGTGGACGCGGAAGCCCACGCGGTGGAGACCAGCTGGGCCACGGTCAGGCCGGAGGCCAGGATCTGGGCCTTCAGCGCGGCGATGTCCTGGGCGTCGATGAGCTCGTGCGTCACCGCCGGGATCGGGTCCTGCCAGATCAGCGTCTCGGACGGAACCTCAGGGCCCAGGTAGCGAACGATCGGGCCCATGTCGCGGTGGGTCAGCTTGAACCACGCGCGGGCGAAGGCGTCCGCGAACTCGTCCGGGTTGGCGTGGAACCGCCGCGAGATCGGCTCGTAGACCGGGTCGAACCGAAGCGACAGGTCGGTCGTCAGCATCGTCGGCGCATGGGTCTTCGCCGGGTCGTGCGCATCGGGAACCGTGCCCGCTCCCGCGCCGTCCTTCGGCTTCCACTGGTGCGCGCCGGCCGGGCTCTTGGACAGCTCCCACTCGTACCCGAAAAGGATGTCGAAGAAGCTGTTGTCCCACGCGGTCGGCGTGTTGGTCCAGGCGCCCTCGAGGCCACTGGTGATGGTGTCGCCGCCCTTGCCGGTGCCGAAGCTGTTCTTCCAGCCGAGGCCCTGCTCCTCGATCGGGGCCGCCTCGGGCTCCGGGCCGACGTTGTCCGGGTTGCCCGCGCCGTGGGTCTTGCCGAAGGTGTGACCGCCGGCGATCAGCGCGACCGTCTCCTCGTCGTTCATTGCCATGCGCTGGAACGTTTCCCGGATGTCGCGGGCCGCCGCGATCGGGTCCGGGTTGCCGTTGGGGCCCTCCGGGTTGACGTAGATCAGGCCCATCTGCACCGCTGCGAGCGGGTTCTCCAGCTCACGGTCACCGGAGTAGCGCGCGTCGCCCAGCCAGGTGGTCTCCGGACCCCAGTAGACGTCCTCGTCGGGCTCCCAGACGTCGGGGCGGCCACCGGCGAAGCCAAATGTCTTGAAGCCCATCGACTCCAGCGCCACGTTGCCCGCGAGCACCATCAGGTCGGCCCAGGAAAGGTTCTGGCCGTACTTCTTCTTCACCGGCCACAGCAGGCGGCGGGCCTTGTCCAGGTTGCCGTTGTCCGGCCAGCTGTTGAGCGGTGCGAAACGCTGCTGCCCAGCACCGGCTCCACCACGGCCGTCGCTGATGCGGTAGGTGCCGGCGCTGTGCCAGGCCATCCGGATCATGAAGGGGCCGTAGTTGCCGTAGTCGGCCGGCCACCACTCCTGCGAGGTCGTGAGCACCTCCGCGATGTCACGCTTGACCGCAGGCAGGTCGAGGCGGGAGAACGCCTCGGCGTAGTTGAAGTCCTCCCCCAGCGGGTTGGCCACGGCTGGATTCTTGGCCAGAATCCTCAGATTGAGCTGGTTCGGCCACCAGCCACGGTTGCCTCCGCCCTGTGTCGGGTGGGGCGCGCGCCCATGTGCTACCGGGCAGCGAGATTCGCTGCCCGCCTCCGCATCATGGACGACGGCATCGTGGTTCTCGGACATTGGATTCCTTCCGTGACTTAGCGGATTAGACGCATCAGATGTGGGTTTCAATGATCAAATGGGACAAGGTGCCCCAATAGCTAACCTGGGCTGCGTCGACCAAGAAACCGTCCCGCGGCCTGCGACTCGCGGCGCGCACGGGGCGGGGCGGCAAAACGCCTGCTGCCGTCCAAGGTCATGACCCATAATCCGAAGTCTTGCTCGTTTTCTGGAATGAGTCAAGAATATTGGCGAAACATCACTGGACATGACCGACACGCTGCGACAGACTGCCCAGAATGCGATCTCGGACCAAGGGTATGTGGTGGGGAACCGCCATCGAAGCACCCGACCCAGGTGCCCTGGCAAAGTTCTACTCCGAACTCCTCGGCTGGCCGATCGGGCACCAGGAGCCGGGAACAGCCATCCTCGCCGCTCCCGAAGGATCCATTTACATGGTATTCCAGCAAACGGCCGACTATCAGCGGCCGGTCTGGCCGCCGGTCGGCGGGGCCCAGCGCCCGATGATGCATCTCGATTTTCAGGTCGGCGACCTCGACTCGGCGGTCGCCGAGGCGATCGCGCTCGGCGCCACGCTCGCCTCGGCCCAGCCCCAAGACCACGTGCGGGTGCTCCTCGACCCCGCCGGGCATCCGTTCTGCCTCTGCCTCGACCAGGAGTAAGCCCACTGTCCACTGTGGACGGCCGCAACCCGGTTGCGGTGCTGCCGGGGGTGTGGGATGGTCCGGCCATGGCGTTCTTCAGCAGCATCGCCTTTCACGGGGACTCCGAGCCGCAGCCCGAGCCCGCCCGCCCGGCGTGGATGAAGCCGGAAGATGTCCTCCCCAGCCTGGTCCCCGTCGAGCAGGTCCTGGTCCGCACCGAGGCGGTGGCGATAGCCCTCAGCGGGCTGTGGTGCTATCCCAGCGGCTTCGCCTTCGGCCTGCAGATCGTGCTGCGCGAGCCGGACCGGCGCGGCCGCCTGATGTCCAACCTGCACCACATGGCCGAGCCAGGCGAGCCGATTCCGC
The DNA here is from genome assembly GCF_016862955.1 of Rhizocola hellebori. GTDB lineage: Bacteria > Actinomycetota > Actinomycetes > Mycobacteriales > Micromonosporaceae > Rhizocola > Rhizocola hellebori. The sequence continues at coordinate 67,512 of NZ_BONY01000042.1, forward strand.
CGGAGATGCTGCGCCTGGGGCTGCAATTCGCCGACGGCGGCAAGGTGACCAACCTTCCCGGCCGGGCCCATCCCTGGCATGCCGAGCCGGTAGGGCCGATCATGCTTGCCGAGGGCGGCGGGGGCGGCAACCGCGGCTACAGCCTCCAGCATTGGGTGTGGCCGCTGCCGCCACCGGGTCCGCTGACCTTTGTCTGCGAGTGGCCTCATTTCCAGATTGGACAGACCGAAACCTCCATCGACGCAGAGGTGGTTATCGACGCCGCCGCCCGCGCCGTCGTTCTCTGGCCCGACCGGTAACGCACGCCGACTCGCTACGATGGTGCGGTGACGGCTCTCCTGGTTTTCACGCAATGGCTGATCGGCGCGACCTTCCTGCTGTCGGCACTGTCCAAAGTGGGCAGTGCGACCTCGCTGCGCCTGTTCGCCGAAACCCTTGTCCAGCTGCGCCTTTTTCGCGCGGGCCGGCCTTCGAGGGTCGCCGCGGCGGCGATCGGGCTCGTCGAGGCGCTGGTCGCCATCGTCCTGGTGCCCCTGAGCACAGCCGTCACCCGGCTGGGGTTCCTGCTGGCGATAGGTCTCCTGGCCGCCTTCAGCGCGGTGATCCTTCGATCGTTGCGCCGCCGCGAGCAGGTCGCCTGCCGCTGCTTCGGCGGCTCCGCTCCCGCCGCCTTCAGCGCTGTCCACCTGGTGCGCAACACCGGCCTGCTCGCAGCTGCCGTGACCGGTGCATTGGCCGCAGGTCAGCCCTCCGCACCGTGGGAGGTATGGGTGATCGCGGCCTTGGCCGGCGCGATCTGCGCCTTCATCATCAGCCGCCTCGACGACGTCGTCAGCCTCTTCAAAACCGCCTAGTTTTCGGTGTCGCGGGCGTGTTTCCAGGCGGCTCGCCGTGCCGCGACGATCTCCGGCGCGTCGTAGGAGTAGTAGACGTCCCCGATCGGTTTGGGGCCTTCCGGATCGCGGTTCTGGTCCCAGAGCGTGAAGTGGCTGTGGTGGTCGATCTCGGCCCAGTAGAGGCCACCGGCGATCACGTAGTGGTCGGGCGACCCCTCCTTGAGAAAGAACAGGTGGTTCTCGAACCATATGCGCTGGCCGAGATGGGCCTCCATCTGCGACCTTTCCTCATCGGTGCTTACCCTAAGGGCGAGCGAATCCCACCCGGTCGACAGGCAGATCCGCTGAACGTTGGTGAACAGCAGCTCGAGGGAGGGACCGGGGTCGGCCGGGGGATCCCTGAACTCCCGGCCTCCCCGCAGGAGCATCCAGTGGTGGCCGAGCTCCCATCGAATCAGGTTGAAGTGCCTGTCGTCGATGAGTGGCAACGCGCCTGGCAACCTGCTCGTCATGTCAGTTTCTCCCAGAGTTTGTAGGCGTCGTTCCAGGAGTAGAAGTCTACTTTGTCCATCAATTTGGCATCACCGATGAGGATCAGCTCGATCTGCGTATGCGACAGCTTGGACTTGTCGTTTACGAGGAAGGTGTAATCGAACAGATCGTTGACTTTCGCATCGGGGAACTGGTCCTTTGCCGCCTTCAACGCCAGCCTCGCTTGTTTCAGAGCCTCGGCCGGCCCGCTGCCTGATCCCTTGATGTACTCGAGCATGAAGGAGATCTTGGTCTTGCCGGTGGCCAGGCCCGCGATCGCCTCTTTGACCTGCTCTCGCCAGTTCTCGGCCAGCAGCAGATGCTCTGCGTCCATGTCGAAGGCGAACGCCGACACGGTGATACGGTGGTTGAGGGGTTTTTCGAAGTTGCGGCCGAAGGCCAGGTGCCGCGGGCAGTTGTGCACCAGGACCGCGGAGTCACCGGCCACCACGTAGTAGGTGTGGATCCCCTTCACCGTGAGGTCGTACATCTCCGCTTCGCCGGTCGTCGTCTTCACCGACACGACCGAGCCTTCGCTGAGCGTCGTGCCCGGCTGGAGCCGGCCGGCCTTGGTCCAGGTCTGCTTGTCCACGTTCCAGACCGCATGCGTGCTCGTGGTCTTGAGCACGGAAACCTTGCCTGTCTTGGCATCCTTCACCCGGACCTCGGTGAGGTCGCGGTCCACGTTGCGGTGCAGCTTGACCACTGGCCGGGTGGTCGTCTCCCCGGTCGACGGATCGGTGACCACCACCAGGTCGCCCTCTTTGACCTCGCTGATCGCCTTGAGCGCGCCGCCGGCCATCACCACGGCCGTGCCCGGATCGAAGCTGTGACCACAGGTGGCCACCTGGCGGAACATGCCGCGCACCTTCGAAACCATGTTGGACAAACCGTTGCGGGCGCTGGCCGCCGCGCTGCCCACCCGGGCACGCACCGCGTTGGCCAACCGCGATCCCGCTCCACGCAACGCTTGCAGGCCGACGGTGGCCTTGCCCGCGATGCCCTTGACCAGCGAGCCGACGATCTTCGACCCGCCCAGGCCCCGGAACATCGCGCCGAACGCTTTACCGGTCAGCGGACCGCCGATCAGCCCGGTCAGCCCGCCCAAGAGCACATCACCGGCCAGTTCGGCGCCGGTCTTGCCCTGCATCACGCCGGTGACGAAGGACCCAGCCATGCTGGCGACCACCCCGCAGGCGACGGCCCCGACCCCGGTCCAGCCGATGGCGATGCCACAACCGACACCGACCACGACGCTGACCACGAAACCGGCGATGTCTGCCTTGTGTTCCTTGACCCAGTTCTCCACCGCCGTATAGGCATCGGCGAAGACGCGCGCCGTCTCCTCGGCGAACCGGCCGACATTCTCGATCATGCGTTTGGCGGCGCTGGTCGCGGCATCGTAGGCCCGCTGTGCTTTGTCCGCCGCGGCTTGCGCCAGCTGCCTGGCCGCCTCCGCGGCCCGCTCAGCCTGCTCGCGTGCCCATTGGGCCGCCCGCTCGGCCTGCTCGACCATCCACGATTGGAAGCGGGCAAGACCGTCGATGAGCCGGTCACGCAGGTCGATCATCGCGCCGACGAGTTCCGAGGCGTAGCGGCGCACAATGTCCACCAACATGTTGGCGGCGCTGATCGCCGAGTGGAACATGTTGAGCATCCAGTCGTTGCCGTCGCCCGCGTGGCCGGTCGGGTCGGTCACCGTCAGCGGGTTCCCGTCGCCGTACTGGTAGCGGTTGCCCCGGACGCTGTTCGGCGTCGATTCGAGGCTGACGGTGTCGCGGGAGCCGAACTGCCCGGCGCTCGGCCGGTACCAGCGGCTGTGCATGTTGACCTGGCCGGTGGCCGGATCGGTCCATCCCGACTGATAGCCAAGCGCACCAACGGTTCCGGTCTCCTGGATCACCTGGCCCAGCGGGTCGTAGGAACGCGACGCGGAAAGCGTGGAACCGGTCGAGGTGAACAGGCCCACCACGTCTTGGTGCAGGTCGGTCCAGGCGTAGACGCCGGCGCCGCCCGACTTGACGCCGATCAGCTCCCCGTTCGGCCCGCGGCTGTAGCTGCGGGTGCCGTCGGAGGCCAGCTGGTTGGTGATGCCGGAGTAGGACAGCGCCGCACCCGTCCCGGTGGTCAGCAGCCTGCCCAGCCCGTCGTAGGTGTAGGTCTGGGTGCCCTGGGAGATTTGCTGTCCGTAGGCGTCGAAGGTGGACGGTGTGGTGACGGTGCCGACCGTGCTCCCCGACAGCGTGCCTCGCGGCGTGTAGCTGTAGGAGGTCTGCCCATCGCCGGTGAGCTGATTGCGCTCGTTGTAGGTCAGGACCCGGGAACCTATCTGGGTCCGGTTTCCGGACTTGTCGTAGCCGTAGGACGTGATGGTGGAACCGTTGTCCCATGACGTGAGCCGGTTGGCGAAGTCGTAGGTATAGACGTTGTTCGCCGACCCGGCGAAGCCGGTGGTGGACTTGGCACTCAGGTTGCCGTTGGGGTCGAAGTCATAGGCGATCTTCGCGATCGTCTGCCCCGCCGAGTTCTGGAGGTCATCGACGTCGGGCAGATGCCGTTCGTCGTAGGTGAGTATTCGCTTGTTGCCGGTGGCCGAATAGGTGATCGAGTTCACCTGGGACAGCGAGTTGTAGCCGTAGGTGGAAAGGTTTCCGGTGGACGCGTCGGTCACCGTGGCGAGGCGGCCCACGCTGTCATGGGTGTAGGTGCTCGTCCCGGACGCATCGGTGCGCGACAGCACCTGCCCGTCATCGGAGTAGGTGAAGCTCGACGTTCCCCCCGCACCCGAGGCCGAGGTGAGCAGGCCTCTGTCGTTGTAGGACAGCGAGGTGGTGTTGCCACCCGCGGTCACCGTGCGCAGCCGGCCTTTCAGGTCGTACCCGTAGGAGCGGTTGGCGGTGGACGCGTCCGCGCCCGCGCCGGTCTGCCCGATCAGGCGGTCGGCGTTGTCGTAGGTGTTGGTGATGCTCACACCGCCCGGCGCCGAGCGGGTGGTGACCCGGCCGGCCGCGTCGTAGCCGGTGGTGAAGGTCGCGCCACCGGGCTCCACCTCCGACTCCACCTCGCTCCACGCGTTGTAGGTGGTGATGAAGCGATTGAGCCTGCCGTCGGTGAACCTGGTCCGGGCACCAACCGCGTCGTAGCCGTAGGTGGTGACGATGTTCTCCGTCGGGGAGGTCGGCTCCACCAATCGGGTTACCTGCCCATTGGCGTTGTACTCAAACGATTTCGTGTGCTGACGCGCATCGGTCGCGGTGAGCATCCGGCCGTCGCCGTCGAAGGTCGACGACACCTGGGCCAGCACCGCCCCGGCCGCGTTGAGCTGCTGACGCAGGTTCGGATTGCCTGCGGCGTCGTAGCCGGCCCGCTGCTTGGTCCCGTCGGGCAGCCGCACCTCCACCGGCCGGCCCACGAAATCGTAGGTGGTGATGCTGGCGTTGCCCGCACCATCGGTCACCTTGGTCTGCTCGCCGACCGCGTTGTAGTCGAACGTGGTCGAAGCGCGCCCGGGTGGCGTGGTCGAGGCCAGCCATCCCCCTGGGTGGTAGGCGAAGGATGTGGTGAACGCCGCCGCGGGCGTGCGCTCGAACAACGTCGTGGTGAGCACTCTGCCCATGAAGTCGTAGGTGGCTTCGCGGCGGGCGCCCTCGGGATCGATGCCCGACAGCGGGTCCCCGTTGAGGTTGTAGGCGAACCTGGTGACCCCGGTGTCCGCGGCCGTCATCCGGGCCACCCGGCCCAGCTGGTCGTAAACCTTGGCGGTGATGTGGCCGAGCGGGTCCTCGGTCTCCAGGATCTGGCCGGCGTTGTCGTAACGGATCTGGTGAACCGCAACGATGGGCTGGGTGCCACCCGGCGGCGTGTACGGGGGCAGCGTCACCGAGGACACCTCACCGGCCGGGTTGCGGGCGGTGACGGTCACCCGGCCCTTGGCGTCGCGCCGCTCCACCTCATCACCGAACGTGTCGTAGCCGACGGTGGTCACCGGCAACAGCTGAACCGGGGCGCCGCCGCCCTCCTCGACCTCCGTCGACGGATCGATCTGGACGGCCAGGCTTCCGGCCTCGTCGTATTCGAAGTGCGTCACGTGTCCGGCGGAGTCGGTGACCGAGGTCTGCAGACCGCGCTGGTCCATCGTCCAGGACATGGCCATCGCCGAGCCGCGCACCGACTGCGTGCGTTGCCTGCCCGCGGTGTCATAGGTGGCGTCGATGAACTGCTCGGTGCCGCTTGAGTCGGTGACCCGAGTCGCCAGGACGGTGTCGTCGGGGGCGAAGGTGTAGCTGATGGTCCGGTTCACCCCGGTCGGGTCGAGGGTGAGCGACTGCTGCCGCGAGGCCGCATCCACCGCGATGCTCGTCGTCGTGACCCCGTTGTTGGTGGTCTTGGCGACGAGGTTGCCGGCCGGGTCGTAGCTGCTGGACTCCACCACGAAAACCGCACCGCTGCTCGGGTCCTTGCGGCTGACCGTCGCCGGAAGGTTGTTGTCCCAATAGGTGTAGAGGGTCTGCCAGCCCATGGCGTCGGTGACCGAGGCGAGCCGGCCCGCCTTGTCGTAGGAGCGCGACTGCAGCAACAGGTCCTGCGCCGGCACCGGGTTGTTCGGGTCGCCTGTCCAGTTCTTCATGGTGACCGTGAGCAGTTGCGCTGTCGGATCGTAGGTGTAGGCCATGGTGACCCCGTTCGGGTCAACCTCGGTGACCTTGTTGCCATACGTGTCGTAGGTGAACGTCCTCGACTTGCCGCGGGTGTCGGTGATGCTGGTGAGCTGACCGCGGGTGTTGTAGCCGTTAAGGATGGTGCGCGCGGCGTCGCCGCCGGTGGTGTCGGCCACCGTCTGCGAGGTGACATGGCCGTCGAAGTCATATTCCAGAGTCGCCACCGCGGTGTGGACCGCGCCGGTCACCCGGTTGGTGACCGCGGGGTTGGACTGCTGGGTGAGCCGGCCCGCCTTGTCGTAGTCGAGCAGGGTCACCAGCCCGCCCGGGTAGCTGTCGGAAATCGCGGTCATCGTTTTGACCCGGCCCAGCGGGTCGTAGGTGTACCGCGTTTCCAGGCCCGCCTTGTCCACCGTCGTGGCCACATCACCATTGGGGTGGTAAGAGATGGTCTCCACCGCGCCACCGGGATAGCTGATGCGCCAGGGCAGACCCGCGGGCACCCCGGTCGTGCCGTCGGTGTAGTCGGTGGTGGTGACCCGCGACAGCGGATCGGTCACCGCTGTTCTGTTGCCTCGGGTGTCATAGGTCAGCGTGGTCTTGTAACGGTCGTCCGCCGCCGAGCTGGACCGGCCGTCTCGCATTGTCAACGGCATGTCGTTGCGCGGATCGGGGCTGAGCACCTTCGAGGTCGCGTCCGGGAAATACGTGGTGTAGATGGTGGAACACTTCTCCTCCGACCGATCCTGGCACGTGGTGCGGGCTATGACGTTGCCCCGCACGTCGTGGTCTTCGACCACCAGGTTGCCGTTCGGGTCGAGGGTCGAGCGCAGGAAACCGGCGGTGTCGTAACCGAAACGGGTCCGGCCGCCACGCGCGTCGATCTGCTCGATCTCCCGCCCGCCGGCCGCCATGTCGTACACATGAGTGATGATCTTGTTGGTGGGATCGGTGACCTTCACCGTCTTCATCCGGAAGCCCGGGTTGAGGCCGGTGTCGTCGCCGCTGGATTGGTAGACCCGGCGGAAAAGGAGGTCGCCCTTCTCATCGCCGTCGATGTCACCCGGGGCGAACACCATCTCCTTGTCGAGGAAGTCCTGCACGACGCGCACCGGCGAACCGGTGAGGCCACCGGCCCCGTCTCCCTTGATGTAGTAGACATAACCGGTGCCGCTGTTGCGGTACAGCACGTCGGGCAGCCCGTCGCCGTCGAAGTCGCCCCGCGAATGGATGGGGGTGCGCCCGCCCCAGCCGGTCTGCAGCTGGATCGCGGTGCCCGTCTTCCATCCCCCTGTTCCGTTGCCCTGCAGCAGATACAGCTTGTTGTCGCTGTATTGCCGGTAGAGCACATCGGCCTTGCCGTCGCCGTCGAAGTCACCGGGCGAGAAGATGTCCCGGTTGGACCAGTTGGCGCTGCTGATCTCCACGAAGTTCATGTAGTTCTGGCCGATGCCCGTGGAACGCGAGAGATAGAGCTTGTTGTTGCCGGCATCGCGGAAGATGACGTCGCTGGTGCCGTCGCCGTTGAAGTCGCCGGGCGAGAAGACGTTCTGCTTGGTGTTCCAGCCGGGGGCGAGCAGGGTCCAGTCCGAGTACCCGCCGCCCGAGTCGTCGCTCTGGTACATGTACAGGTAGCCGTCGGTCTCGATGGTGAAATAGTCGTTGGTGCCGTTGTTGAAGATGTCCCCGGCCGGGAACATGGTGAGCACGTCGGAGTGCGCGGCGTCCAGCCCCTTGGCCGAGCCGGTCTCCAGCGCGCCGGTGCCGGTGCCCTTGTACCAGCCGGAGCCGCGCACCATCGGCGTGGAGTTGGCCTTGAATTGCGCCTTCACGTCCGCATCGGTCAACGCGCTCTTGAAGTAGGCGAACTCGGCGATCTGCCCGTTGAAGTAGCCGGTGTTGCCGAAGGTCGACGGTGAACCCGTCCAGGCCCCCGCGCCGACGTAGGCGAAGCTGCCACCGTGCGCGGAGGTGGCGCCATTAAGCGTGCCCACCTTGGCCCCGTCAAGGTAGAGCGACTGCGCGGTGCCGCTGGACGAGAGCACCGCGTGGTGCCACAGGCCGTCGTTGACCTTGCTGGTGCTGGTGATGGGCGCGATCGCACCCGACCAGAAACGCCCGCGCAGTTTGCCGTCGATGCCCACGTAGAGCGCGGGCGTGAAATTCCCGGTCGGGGCGCCGCCCACGGCAGTGTCCTGATAGGAGTAGAGCACGCCTCCGGTCGCCGCCATGCCCGGCACCTTGAACCACAGGCTGACCGAGGTGGGCCCGGTGCTCGGGATGTCCTTGGTGGACAGCCGCAGATAGGAGGAGTTGCCGTTGAACGCCGCCACCGTGGTGTCCGGGAACAGCGCGCCCTTGATGCCCAGACTCACCGAGCTGTAGGTCGATTCGCTGGCATTCACCTCGTTGACCGCGGTCGTCACCCCGGTTTCGGCCATCCGGTAGTAGTCGAACGGATCGGAGGCGAGCACCGTCGAGACATAGGACTGACTGGAGGGCGAAACCGTTGGCTTGCCCAGCTTCCACACCCCGCCGTGCGCGTCGGTCACCTGCGAGACGCTGCCGCTGGTGAGGTCGTAGGAGATGCTCGCGTTCACCGCACCCGATGGTTGAGTGATCTTGTTGAGCAGCTTGGTCGCCTGGTTGGAGCTGAACAGCTGCGCCACCGACTCCCCGCTCAGCGGCTGGTCGAAGTAGGCAAGGTCGGCGATGTTGCCGGTGAACCAGCTGCCCTTACCCAGGTCGCTGCCGTCGGCCGGCGCGTAAGGCTGGTTCGGCCAGCCGCCGCCCAGGACGCCCGCGCCGACATAGGTGCGGCCCAGATGCGCGTCTTCGATGGTGCCGCTCTTCTGTGCCCGCGAAACCCCATCGAGATAGAGCGTCTGGGTCGACCCCGCCCCGCTGAGCACCACGTGATGCCACTGCCCGTCGGCGACATTGACGGTGGTGCGCATGGGATTGTGCACCGAAGGTGTGAACAGCCGGGTCATGAAGTCTGACGTGTAGAAGCTGCAGGTGCCCATCACCAGAGGCTGATCGATCTCCCAGACCTCGTAGGCTTTCGGCCCCCAGCACAGCTGGGACTGCACGTGCTCAATCTCGCCGTCGGGCTTCACCACCCACTTCTGGTCCTGGCCGGTGTCGCAGGCCGACAGCGTGAGCCTGACTCCCAGCGGATTGCCGCCGGCCGCCACGGCCGGCTCCACGCATTTGGTGACGCCCGCCTTGGTGACGGTCAGCCTTTCCTGCGCGTCCAGGGACCACTGCTGCGTCTCGCCGCCGACACACGAACCCAGCTCCAGCCCGGCGCCGTCGACCGGCTGGTCGCCGATGACGTCGACGCACTTGTGCGGTCCGTGCGCGGTCAGCTTGCCCAGCGGGCCGGGACCGTAGCGGGTGGGGAAGCCACCGGTCAGGGTCCCGTCAGATCCCACATACAGCTGGGGGAAGTAGCCGGTGCCGATCTCGTCGGGACCGGTGTAGATGTTGGTGCGGGTCTGTCCTAAAAGGATCGCGCCCGGGGTCGAGGTCTTGAACCACATCGACATTGACCGCTGGCCGCCCGGCGCGAAGGTGGTGCCGAACTCGATGCGGGAGCTGGAACCGTCGAACGCGGCCGAGGTGGCGGTGGATCCCACCAGCGGACCCGGCTGGCCGAACGTCACACCCGTGTACCTGCCGTAGCCGGAGACCACGTTCTCGATCACCGAGTTGTAGGCCTTGTCGCCGCTGGTCTCGTTGAGCCGCCAGTAGGTGCGCGGCCCCAGATTCTGCACTGTGCTTGGATACTGCGGCCCGCTGACATAGGTATAGACGGTGCACTTGGTTGTCGAGGTGGGCGGGCAGACCTTGGTCAGCCTGTCGCCGGTGTAGGTGTAGGTCCACACCGACTCCGAGGTCGCGTCACCGGCCACCAGCGCGTCGGTGCGCACCGTGTCGACGTGTGCCGCCGTGGCGCCACTTGGCGTCACCCAGGTCAACCGCAGCTTCCGGCCCGAGGCGGAGGTCAGCGAGCTCACCCTGCCCGACGTGTACTGCAGCGTCATCTGCCGGCCCTGCGCGTCGGTCACCCGGGTCAGACCGAGCCGGCCCGCCACCGCCGACGGCTCGGTGAACCGATAGCCGGTGCCCTCCTTGTCGATGAGCTCGTAGCCGCCCCCCACGATCTCGGTCAGGGTGGCGAAGCGCCCCGGCGGCGGGGTGTACACGCCATCGGCGTTGCGGCCGAACGTCACCTCCTGGCCATTGGGGTAGGTGATGGTCACGGTCTGCACCTGGTTCGACTCCAGGTCGCGCTTCTCGGTGGCCGCCACATCGACCAGCGTCGACCAGCCGGCGCCGAACCCGGCGGCCTTGCGCGGGTCAAGACTGTTGTAGGAACGGGTAATCGACACCACCGGCCCCACCGACGGAACCTGCACGTCCACCGCGGCGGTGGTGTAGTTGCCGGCCGTGGGCGAGAAGCCCTTGTCGGTGTTCTGGGCCAGCACCGAGGTGACCGAGGGCTGAGTCACCAGCGTGGACAGCAGGTTGATGGTCTGCGACGTCGAGGCCTTGTTGCTGTCGGAGACGATGGCCGTCCACGTGTACACCTCGCCCCAGCGCAGCGCGCCCACCGGGACCTTCCAGTTGTCCTCGCCGATCGGGCCGGAATCGGCGACCTTCACGCCGTCCTTGTTGAAGACGAGGAAGGTGGTCGTCATGGCCTGCGGCCAGTTGTCGGGATCGCGCGCCACGATGCTCAGCAGCGGGGTCAGCGTCGCGGCCTGCGCGCCGTGCTCGGGCAGCTGGCGTTCCACCTGCGGCGCCTGGTTGTCCGCGTAAAGGAGATCGAGGTAGGGCGCCGAGAACTGGTCGAAGTCGATCGACGCGAACCGCTTGGCCGCCATGGGATCGGTGTCCGAAGCGGACAGCGCCAAGCCGTAGTTCGGTTCGCCGCGCGACCAGTCGTTGAAGGTCGACGGGTCCAGCGTGATGTACCACCACTCGCCGATGTCCCCGATCATGCCCGGGTTCTCACACCCCGGGTGGTTGTCCCAGATCTCGAACTCGCCGATCGGTGGCGAGATCTGCGGGCCGGGCCACGCGCCGGTTTGCAGGGTGTTGACGTCCCACGGCTGCAGCACGCGGTGAGCCGTGAACGGGCGGGTTTGGGTGCAGTCGGGCGACCAGTTGTGGAACAGCCACAGGTTGGCGTTGGCCAGCTTCTTGCCGATCAGGGAGGGGCTTCCTGTCCCCCCGGCGAAGTCATTGAAAGCAAGGAAGGTTCGCGACTTTCCGCCCGGGCTGTGCAGGCCGATCGCGAGTGACTCGCCGTTCTGCTCGGCGGCGCCGGTCTGCGTGCTCTCGTCGACGTAGACGTCGGCGTCCTCAATGATCGTGATGGTCGGGTCGACCCGCACCGGGAACTTGCGCGCCGGATCGCGCAGCCACGCCTCGTCTGCGGTGACCCGGATCTGCGCATCGACGACCTCGTAGCGCACGGCGCTGGAGACCGCGCCCTTGGCGTCGATCATCGAGCCCGCGGGAACCGTCGCCACCGCCCGCCCGGCGCTGTCCACAAGCGACAGTGAGCCGTTGCGCTCCGAACGCACCCGCAGGCCCTGCAACCGCCATGGGAACACCCAGGAGGACGCCGCCTGCGGCGAGTGAAGCACCAGCGTCTCGCGCAGGCCGCCGCCGCTGGCCCGCAACTCGACATCGGTGTGCGGCAACATGTCGCGGTAGCGCGCCGTCGCACCGGTGACCTGGGCCGGCACCGCTGCCGCACCCGCCAGCCCGTAACTGATCGACTGGCCGCCCGGCAGCGTCACCGTCGCCAGCTCGGACAGCCCGGTGTAGGAAGGCACGCCTTCGCCGCCGTCGGGCAGCAGCCCCCGGCGCTCGGTCAGCCCGCCGTGCAGGCGCAGCCGCACCGGGCTCGCGTCGACATGCAGCCCGCCGCTCGCGTCGCGTACCAGGGTGGCGTCGATGGGCCGCCAGGTGCCGTCGGGCAGGCGGTAGTTGTGTGGCTTGCTGTACTGCCGCTTGGTCACCGAACCGTCGGCATTGGTGAACACGTCGGTGGTGCGGGTCGCCGCCTCGGCCACCCGGGTGCTGGTCTGCGCATCGAACCCGCGCGTCTCGGCCGGGGTCGTCCACTCAGGACGGTCGGGTGTCTTGGACTCGTAGGCCTCCAGCGCCCCCGCCACTTTGCCCGGCTTGCGCCCGTTGCCGCCATTGGCCCTTGTCGTCTCCGGCGAGGCCTCATGCTCGCCGTCCACCGGGCCGCCGCGCGCCTGACGCGGCCCCGACGGCGGGTCGGCCCAGGCGAATTGCGCCGCCATCGCCCGAAACAGCGACGCCAGCGGGAACTCGCCGCTTCCCTTGGGCTGCGGTGTGCCCAGCGGTATAGCGATAGTCAGCGCCACTGCCGACGCCGTCGCCAAAATGAGGACGCGCGAACGCAATCGCAGCATCGAAGCCCCCGTGATGCCGTCGTGAAAGAGTCGAGCGCCAGTTTTCGCCGACCGCCGAGAAGCCCACAAGTCCGTATCCGTAGCGGATCAACAACGATCCGTATATAAACCCTTCATCGCGGCCGTTGATGCAGGGTCATGCATTAGTCCGGCCTTACCTCTAAAGATTGGCAGTCGGCTGTCCATATTGGAGTGTGAGCTGGCCGGACGCGGTGGGGTTGCCGCAGGGTGACGAAGGCCACTTTTGTTGTGGGGTCAGGTTCTGTCCGCGAACGCCTCGGCCACCAGATGATTGGCGCCCGCCGCCGGGCGGCCGGTCACCTGCCCGTGACGGCAGAGGGTCTGCACCTCGGCCGGGGTGTTCGCGCCGAACAGGCGACAGGCGCCGAACCAGGCCATCAGGTAGGCCTCGCCGCCGTCGCCACGCGCGGTCGCCGGGGCGGGGATGACCCCGGTGTTCAGGTAGGCGAGCACCCGCTGGGCGTGGTGGGCATAAGCTGCCCGCAGGCGGTCACGGGCGTGCGCCTCCAAAGTGTTGCCCTGCGCCAGGATGGTGCGGGCGCCGTGCATCCAGGCGCCCAGGCCCATCGACACGTGACCGAGGTCGCGGGTGCGCTCGGCGTTGGTGCCATTGGGAAACTGGGCTGGATTGATCGGAGTGAGATCGGTGTTGATCTGATTCGCGCTCTCGCCCCAGCCGCCACCCCAATGGTTTCTGGTCGCGCTGATCGACGGAGAGCCGCTGGCGTTGAGCAACGGGCGCACCTTGTTGCCGTCATAGGTGGCGTGATAGATCGACTGCGCGATCCGCTGGTAGAAGTAGGCCTTGGCATCGGCCCACAGCGCCGGGTCGCCCACATAGGCGGCAATGGCCAATTTGGAATCGGCGAAGCTGGCGTGCCAGTTGGGATTGCCGGGCCAATCCATGATCGGGTAGCAGACGCTGACCAGGAATCGCCGGAACCCCGAGTCGCTGTAGCCGATGATGGCCGCGGCCTGGGCGAGGTTGGTCGCGGACCAGCCGGCCACGAGGCGATACTGCTCGACCGAGTCCCATTGGAACGAGGTGACGCCGCGCAGATCGTTGAAGAGCGCGATGACCTTGTTGCGCCGGGCGGCGTTGCCGTCGGTGGCCCACAGCACCGCCTGAACCTTGATGTAGACGGACTCGTCGCGGAACACGTCACGTTCGACACTGCTGATTTCGGGGCCGAACGGCGCGTAGTCACGGTTCACGTTGCCGGCCCAGGAACCGGCCAGCCGGGTGTACTCAGCGGAGCCGGTCGACCAGGCATCGATCTCCGCCCGGGTGTAGACCGGATGCCCGAACCCGCCGGCCGCGGTAGGCCCGCCATCGGTCCCGGCCGCAACAGCCCCGGGCGAACCCGACGGCGCCGGGCTCGGGCTCTGCGACGCGGCCGGGATCTCCTCCAGCGCAGTGCTTTCGGGCTGCGGCGAGCCGAGTGTCACCTCGGCGCCACGGGAGTCCCCGGTGCTGCTCAACGCCAGCACACCCGCGGTCGACGCGCCTGCCAGGACAAGGAGAACGACTCCGCCCCGCACAGCCACCCGCGACCACGCCCACGGCCTCCCGTGTTTCATGTGCTACCTCACTTCGCTGCGTTGAGTGCGTCCAAAGCCTTCTCGGCACCGCGGTTCAGCACCACCGGCGCGGTCTTGCGCGCGACGTCGAGGGTGATGCCACGGGCGGCGCCGTTGACCTTCATCAGCTCCGGCTGCTTGTTATAGAGCGCCTTGGTGAGCACGCACGCCAGGTTGACATCGATGTCGTCTTTGACCAGCAACACGTTGGGTACCACTATCGTCTTGACGTCCGCCTGGGTTTGGTAGACGGCGGCCGGGATGAGGCCTTCCTCGTACACAGGATTAATCTTCTTCATCTCGGTGGTCAAGGCCGCGATGTCGATGAACCTCACCTTGTCCCTGGCCGTGGTGGTGAGGTCGGTGATGCCGGGCGTGGGCAGGCCGCCGGAGAAGAACATGGCGTCGATCGAGCCGTCCTTCATTCCGTCGACCGTCTTGGTCAGGTCGAGGCGCTGAGCGGAGATGTCCTTGTCGGGGTCGAGCCCGGCCGCGCGCAGCACCCGGTTGGCGATGACCTCGGTGCCCGACTTCGGTGAGCCCGTGGAAACCTTCTTGCCCTTCATGTCCGCCACCGTGTTGATGCCGGAGCCGGTGCGCGCCAGCACCTGAGTGGAGTTGCTGTAGATGCGGGCCAGCGCCTGCACGGGCTGCGCCTTGTCGAAGCTTTCCTTGCCCTGCACCGCATCGGCCGCGGTGTCGGCGAGGGAGAACGCGACCTGGTAGTTGCCCGCGACGAGCTGCTGGATGTTCTGCACCGAGGCGCCGGTCTCGGCCGCGGTCGCCTTCACCTTGCCGCCGGTGGCCGCCGAGATCTGCTCGGCATAAGCGTTGCCCAGCGCGAAGTAGACACCGGTCGTGTTGCCGGTGGCGATGCTTATCCGGGTCTCCTTTTCCACGGTGCACGTGATCTGCGCTGCCGTGTCACCCTTCTCGTTCTCCTGCCGCCCACCGCATCCGGTGAGCGCGAGACCGAGGCTGAACACCAATGTGACGGCTATGGACCTGTTCATGCCATCCCCCTCCGATCGATGAAGCTGACAATGGCGGCGCAGGCGAGCAACCCGGCGCCGATCGAAATGCTTATCGGGTGCAGGTACATCAGCAGCAGCCCGGCGCTGGCCGCGATCACCCGCGCCCAGCGGCCGGCCGCGCCGATGCCCAGCACCCAGCCGCCGGTGGCGACGGCGAGCGCTGCCACGCCCAGGCACGCGGCCGCCACCGCCCATCCGATCTGCGACACCGGCCCCCGCCCGAGCAGAGCCTGGCCCGGACCGGTGACCACAAAGGCAAGCGGCACCAGGAAAGCGGGCAGCGTGTAGCGCAGCGTCTCCCACATGGTGCGGATAGGCCGGCCTCCGGTGACGGCGGAAGCGGCGACCGCGGCCAGCGCGGTCGGCGGGGTCGCCTCGGACAGGACCGAGAAGTAGAAGACGAACATGGCCGCGCCCGAAGCCGGCACGCCGAGGTTGAGCAGGGCCGGCCCGATGATGACCCAGCCGATGATGAACGAGGCCGTCACCGGAACAGCCAAACCCAGCAGGATCAGGGCGATCGCGGCGAAGATAGCGGTGAGCACCAGCACCACCGACGGTTGCTCGGAAAGCGCGCGGGCGCCCCGCACCAGCAGGGAGGCGATCTGAGCGCCGAGCCCGGTCTTGGTGGTGACCGCGGTGATGATGCCCGCCGCCGCGCAGATCGCGGCCACCGGCAGCACCGAGCGCACCCCAGCGGCCAAGGCGTCGAAGACCCTGCGCGGAGTGGGCCAATGCCGTCCGTCCAATAGGGACAGTAGGAGAGCGAGTGCCGTGGCGTAGACGACGGAACGCACGGCGCTGACCCCGAGGGCAAGCAACACCACGATGACGGCCAGGGAGCTGAAGTGGTACCCGAAACGCGCCAGCAGCCGCCAAGGCGACCCGGCCGCGACCTCGACTGCGCTTACCCCGAAGCGGCGTGCATCGATCTCGACGGCGAGCAGGATGCCGAGGTAGTACAGCAGGGTGGGGATGGTCGCCCAGCCGAGCACGGTCAGGTACGACACACCCAGGTACTCGGCGACGATGAAAGCGGCGGCGCCCAGCGTCGGCGGGGACAGGATCGCCCCGACCCCCGCGGCGGCGAGCATGCCACCGGCCCGCTCCGGCGGGTAACCGGCGCGGCGCAGGATCGGCCAGGTGACCGCGCCGGTGGCGATGGTGGTGGCCGCGCCCGAGCCGGACACCGTGCCGAGCAGGAACCCCGAAGCCACCGCCGTGCGGCCGGCGGCGCTGCGCGACTTGCGGAAGGCGGCCACGGACAGGTCGACGAAGAACTGGCCCGCGCCCGAAAGCTCAAGCACCGCACCGTAGATGGTGAACAGCACGATGTAGGTGGCCGCGACGTCCAGCGGCGTTCCGTAAAAACCGCTGCCGGAGTTGTAGAACGCGTCGATCAGCTGGTCGAAGTCCAGGCCCGCGTGGGCGATGGACCACGACTGCGGCAGGAGCCCGCCATAGTACCCATAGCCCAGAAACAGCAGGCCCACTATGGGCAGCGCCCACCCGGTGGTACGGCGGCACGCCTCCAGCACCAGCAGGAGCAGGATGGTGCCCATCACCACATCGGCGGCGCTGAGCAGCCCCTGCCGGTCGAGGAAGGCGTCATATCCGCCGCCGAAACCTCCGTCCCCAATGGACACCGGCAGGATCGGATAGGCGCAGACCACCAACGCGGCAACGGCAAGCGCCCAGTCGAGCGCGGTCGGCTTGTCGCCGGTGCTGGCCGCGCGGGACCGGTACACGAGGAAAACAAGCGGCAGCACGCAGGTGAGGAACACCATGAGGTAGAACTGGCTGCCCTGGGCCAGGGGCCAGAAAGCCTGATACAGCACCAGCAGCGCCACCCCGAAGGCCACTGTGGACACCGCCCAGCCCACCCCGCCGGCCAGCGCCCGGGCCGGCTTCTCCGCCGGTTCCTCGACGAAGGCGGGCTCCCGTGCCGTTGCCGGCTCCGGCGGCGCGGCCGTCTCGGATGTCTCGGCATTGGTGGACATGAGTGGAATTTACCGGCAACGGCACCCGGCCGCCATGCTTGCCGCTGACAACCGTCAATGAACAGGCGGCTCGCCGCTTGGAGCGGCGAG
>NZ_BONY01000043.1 GCF_016862955.1 Rhizocola hellebori
GCGGCAGCGCCGCTCGAGAGCCGTGTCTTTCCTCCAGGCAGCGGCGTGGCGCTGCAATTTGGGCGCGGCGTTGGGGTTTGGGCTAGGCGAGGGTTAGGTGGGTGAGGCCGGCTTGGTGGAGGAGGGTTTGGTCGGTGGGGGTTAGGGGCTCGCGGCCGGTGGTTTTGCGCAACAGGGTGGCCCCGCTCCAGCCGGTCGCGTTGCGCACTACGGCCGCGCCGGAGGGGAGCACCAGGCCCTCCACCATGTGGCAGGCCTGCTCGGTCAGCCACGGCGCCACGCCGAGGCCGTCGGCCAGGTCGATGCCGTGCACGGCCAGCTCGAAGACCCGGGTGACCAGAAAATCGGTCAAGGTCAGCACGTCACCCCAGCGGGTGCGCACCAGCCGCTCAGGCGGCTCCTGGGCCAGCCGCGGCAACAGGTCGAGTTGGCTTTGCAGCAGGGAGAGCTGTTGCGGCACCGGGGTTTGAGCCGCGCTCTCCTGCGCCTGGGCGATCCTGCTTGCCGTGGCCGCCGAGGCGAAGCGCTCGTCGGGCCGGAAATAGTGCGCGGCCGGCATTGCGGAGCCCTGCGGCTCGGGCTCGTCGAGCATCGACTCTAGCCGGGAGCAGGCGATCACCGTGTGGGCCAGCTCATCGGCGACCGTCCAAGGTGGACAGCGGGTCGGATTGGCCAAGGCCGTCTCGGGTGTGCCGCGCAGCGCCTCCACCAGCGCGGTGACCTCCGCGGTGAACGCGGCGACGGCCTCGGCGCGCGACCAGATCCGCTCGACGACCCGAAACCGTTCAGTCACCGCGATGGTGTCGTCGTCGACGGTGAACCCGGGATCGCCCAGCGCCTCGCGTACCTGATCGGAGTGCCAGAAGCGCTCATGCCCGGCGCGCCACTGCGCCACCGATTGATAGCCCTCGCCCTCGTCGATGGCATGTTGCAGGTCGATGTCGCCGACCCGGCAGGTGCCGGCCGCGGTGGTCTCGATGACCGCCACCGGCTGCAGCTGCGAGTCGATCACGACGCTCAGCTCACCGGGCACCGGAAGCTCGTCGCCGCAGAGCTGATAGTCGAGCCACAAACCGGTGGTGGACGTTTTGGCGCCGCTCAGGATCGCGGCCACCAGCTGATCGCGCAGCGGGCCGGGAAAGGCGAACTCACTTCGGGGCAGATCGTCATAGCGCACGCCGCCCAGCATAGGTGGCCGGCTCAGGCGGGCTCGGCGAAGCACAGCGGAGCGGCCGGGAAACGCAGGGTCAGCTCACGCCGGACCTCCTCGACGGCATCGGTCTCCACCTGTGCGCAGGTGCCGTCGTAGCGTGCCCAGGCGGACAACCGGTGCCCGGCCGCCTCGCTCGGCAGGTCGTGCACGACCCACCACAGCTCGAGGAAGCTGTGCGGGGCGCAGATCACGGTGATCCGCTCGGCGTGCGGGACGGCGTCGACCGCCGCGTCGAACTCGTGGGAAGGCTTGCGCCACAGTGTCACCCGCCCGCTGTCGGAATCGACCTGATGGCCCGCATAGGACTCGCCCCACGGGGTGGCCATCCAGCGCAGATTGTCGTCGATCGCCTTGAGCTGGTCGTAGTCGGGTGCGGAGGGGCGTAGCGGCTGCGGGCTGGACCCGCCCGGCGTGGAGGTCGGCGGGCACACCGCCTGCTCGGTCTGCTCTCGGGCCTGACAACCGGCGATGATCGGCAACAGCAGCAAAATGAACCCCGCCGCGCCAGCCCTAAACCTCATCGCCGTTCTCCCCGTGCTGAGCTGTTGTCCTACCTGGACAGTATGCGCTCGGGCAGCGCGGCCTGCTGCCCCGCCGCCCGAGCTTGCCCCGCTAGACGCGGGAGGTGTAGGAGATGAAGAAGTCGGTGTCGGTCTGAACCCCGGCCGGGTTGAAACAGATGACGTTTCGCACCGTGACGACGGCGCCGCCGATGTTCCACACGTTCTGCAGGTTGCACCAGAAGGCGCCGTTCTTGAAAGCCGTTACCTGCACGTGGGTTTCGCGGTACCCGACCTTGTGGAACTCGATGTACTTCAGCCCCGGGCCGGAGGGGATCATCGTGTTGACGGAGCCGACCGAGTTGTAGTTGGACGGCCCGCCCGGAAAGCCCGGGGTCCACAGGTAGGCGAAGTGCTTGGGCGGGTTGAGCGCGCCGTAGATCGAGCGCTCGCGCTGATAGGTCAGATTGAAGTAGCTGTCAGCCGGAGCGCCGGTGTGGTCGTAGCAGCGCACCAGGATGTCTTGCCCGGCGGCGATCGGGTTCCACGCGTCGACCTTGCAGCGCCGCGGGCTGTTGGGATGCTGAGCGGTCACCTGGATGTCCCCGTCGAACAGGCCGGTGCTCACCCCGGGCAGGAACACCTTGTAGACCCCGGTGCCGATGCCCCCGTGCGAGACCGTGTTGACCCCGAACGGGTTGTAGGACGGCCCTGTCCCGCCAGTGATCTTTCCGTGGACGTAGGCGTAGGCACCCGCGCCGACCGGGATTCCTGAGCTGGTCGAGTACATGACGCTGAACTGGGACCAGTCGAGGGTGACAAGGGCGCCGGAGTACTTGTAGCACTGGACTTCCACGACCTGGTCCGCGCCGGAGGTGAAGATGTTGAACACCTGGCACCAGCGCGCGTCGGGGCCCACCGCCGTGACATGGGCAACGCCGTTGGCGGAGGCGATGCTGGGGAAGACCACCCGGTACCGGCCGACGGGTCCGGCGCTCACCGTGCTGTTGATCAGGCCGTCGCTCTTGAACTGGCGGGTCGGGTCCATCAACAGCCCGGGTGGGGGCGTCGGGTTGTGCATAAAGGCGAAGGCCCATTTGTCCGGTACGGCGGCCTGCGCCGGGGTGACGAGCGCTCCCGCGGTCAGCGTCGCTGCGGCGAGAACCACCAGGATTCGGCGGAACATTTCCACCTCCAGATAGGGGACAGGTGGCGCCAAACTACCGACTCAAATCGCAATACGTAGATGTATCGACGTTGATCTGCCAGGTGCGCTGACGGTTTTCCGACGGATGCCTATGATCATCGGCATGAGTGAACCCGAAGTGCTGCCCGCCACTGCCCAAGACCGGGAAAGCGTGGTGGCCACTGTGGTGGCCGCCTTCGACCGCGACCCGGCCTTCCGCTATTTCTTCGACAGTGACGACTTCACCGCACAGGCGGCCACCTTCGCCGGATACCTGTTCGACAAACGGGTTTCCCGGGGCACAGTGTGGATGGTGGGGCAGGCGCAAGCAGTGTCCTTATGGGACGGTCCGGCCAGTGACGGCCCACTGCCCAGCCTGGATCTGCCCGCCGCGGTGCTGGCCCGCCTGGACGCCTACCGAGATGCGGTGCACGGCGTGATTCCGCAGACGCCGCACTGGTACCTGGGCGTGCTGGCCACCCATCCCGGCCACGCCGGGAAGCGCCTGGGCCGGGCGGTCATGCGCGCCGGTCTGGACCGGGCGGCCGCCGACGCCCTGCCCGCCTACCTGGAAACCACCAACCCCGGCAACGTGGAGCTTTACCGCCGCTCGGGCTGGGAGGTGGCCCGAGCCATCGACTCCGGCCCGGTGCCGATCTGGGTGATGAAAAACAAAGCAGTGGCTTAAAGCGGCACCGCCACGCCTTGCTTCCGCCCGCGCCAATGTTGCCTCGCCTCACGCCCCACCGCACCACCCAGCCTTCGCCACTGTGCCGTGTTTCGACCCCACCACCCGCCGCGCTGTTCCTTCTGCCCCTGCTCCCGTGCCACCTACATCTCTGCGTTAGGGCGGTGAGGCAGAGATGTAGGTGCCGTGGCCCCTTCGGCCTTCGGCCCTGGCTGCCTGCCGCGTTGCGTGTGTTTGCGCCGGTCTCCGCCTACTGCTGCCGTGGCACCTACATCTCTGCGTTAGGGCGCTGAGGCAGAGATGTAGGTGCCCTGGCGCCTTCCCCCCTTTGACCCTCGCTGCCCGCCGCGCTGCTTGTGCCCCGTCTTTGCCTACGGCTGCCGTGGCGCCTGCATGTCTGGTTAGGGCGGTGAGGCAGAGGTGTAGGTGTCGTCGACCCTTCGGCCTTCGGCCCTGGCTGCCTGCCGCGTTGCGTGTGTTTGCGCCGGTCTCCGCCTACTGCTGCCGTGGCGCCTGCATGTCTGGGTTAGGGCGCTGAGGCAGACGTGTAGGTGCGGTGGGTCCTTCGGCCGCCTCTGCCCGCCGCGCTGCTTGTGCCGGTCTTTGCCTACTGCTGCCGTGGCACCTGCATGTCTGCGTTAGGGCGCTGAGGCAGAGATGTAGGTGCCACGGACCCCTCCGCCTTCGACCCGCGCACCTTGTGTTTGCGCCGGTCTTTGCCTACGGCTGCCGTGGCACCTGCATGTCTGCGTTAGGGCGGTGGGGCAGAGATGTAGGTGCGGTGGGTCCTTCGGCCTTCGGCCGTCCCTGCCTGCGTGCGCTGCTTGTGGCGGTCTTTGCCTGATGTTGCCAGGGCGGCTGCATGGCTGCGCTAGGGCGGTGGGGCTGAGGTGTGGGTGACGTGGACGCTTTCGGCGGACCTTGTGGGCGGGTGGGGGTGGGCCGAGGGCTGCTGCGGCGAATGGAGGCTGCGTGCTGGAGTTTGTGGGTTGACTCTTACGTAGCGGGAGGATGCAGCCTGGAGGGCGGAAGGGAGTGAGAAGCATGGCTTACCCGATCGGGAAGGTGGCCGAACTTGCCGGAGTTACGGTGCGCACGTTGCACCACTACGACGAGATCGGGTTGTTGTCGCCAAGTCAGCGTTCGGCTACCGGCTACCGCCGCTATGACGACGCCGACCTGGAACGGCTGCAGCAGATCCTTTACTACCGGGAGCTGGAGTTCTCGCTCGAGGAGATTGCCGCGATCATCGACGATCCGCAAGCCGACGCTACCGCGCACCTGCGGCGGCAGCACAAGCTGCTCTCGGAGCGGATCGCCCGGCTGGCGAAGATGGTCAACGCGATCGAGTTCGCAATGGAGGCAAGCAAAGTGGGCATCAACCTGACGCCTGAGGAGCGCTTCGAAGTGTGGGGCGGCTTTGACCCCGACGAGCACGCGCAGGAGGCCGAACAGCGCTGGGGCGACACCGACGCCTATCGGGAGTCGATGCGCAAAACCAGCCGGTACACCAAGCAGGACTGGCTGCGCATCAAGGAACAGAGCGAGGACTGGGGCCGGCGCATCGTGGCGGTCATGGACGCGGGCGCTTCGGCGCAGTCGCCGGAGGCGATGGAGCTTGCCGAGGAGCACCGCCAGCACATCAGCCAGTGGTACTACGAGTGCAGCTACGAGATCCAGACCGGCCTCGCCGAGATGTACCTGGCCGATGAGCGGTTCATGGCCACCTATGAGGCCATCAAGCCCGGTCTGACCGTTTTTCTGCACGACGCGATCCTTGCCAACGCGGTGGCCAGGTCGTAGCGCTTTATCTATTTATGCACGCTGATCCGGTACCCCAGAGAAAAATGACCTTATGCTCGGAACAATCATCTGGGGAATCGTCGGGGGCGCGATAATCGGCATCCTGGGGCGGCTTCTGCTGCCCGGGAAGCAGAACATCTCGATGCTCATGACGGTAGTGGCCGGAATCCTCGCGGCCACGCTGGGCGGGATCATCGCTGATTGGCTCGGCGTGGGCGACACCAAGGGCATCGACTGGTGGCGTCACGCCATCCAGCTGGCGCTGGCCATCTTCTTCGTCTGGCTGGTGGCCAGGTTCATGGGAAGGCGCGGACCCACGGGCACTACCGGGGCCGTGGCCCGGCCCCGGTAATGCCCACAGCGGCCTAGCCCTGGCCGCCGATCGGATCGATCGGGTTGGCCAGGGCTAGCACCTCGTCGCGTGACACCTCTCTGCCGTGGGTGTCCAGCTCGTGAGCCTGCATGATCTCGACGAGGTCCTCGTCGGTGCCTATGGCCTCGAAGCCGCAGTCACACGTGACGATCTTCAGCGGATCCATAGCTCACTTGGTCTTGGACTTGCGCCCGCCGGCCTTCGCCATCGCCGGAGTCGGCGGGGCCTGCGTGATCGTGCTGACGAAGTGGTGCAGCTTCTCGTCGGACAGGTGCTGAGCCAGGTCCGCCTCGCTGATCATGCCGACCAGCTTGTGGTCCTCCATCACCGGCACGCGCCGGATGAGGTGCTGCTCCATCAGGCGCAGCACCTCGTCCTCGTCGGCCTTGGAGTCCACCCAGATCGGCTCGCCCTGCGCCAGCTCGCCCGCCGTCAGCTTGGACGGGTCCTTGCCCGCGGCGACGCACTTGATGACGATGTCGCGGTCGGTCAGGATGCCTTTGAGCTTGTTGTCCGTTCCGCAGATGGGTAATGAGCCGACCTGCATCTCGCGCATCATCTGCGCCGCGCGGTCCAGCGTCTCGGTGGCCGGGACGCACTCCACGCCCAGGTGCATCATCTGCTTTGCCGTGGTCATCACACTCTCCCTCAACGGTTGGGTCCTGGATCATCATCCGGCGGCAGGTTGCTCCGTCGCAGGGTTTTGGCCGCACTGGCGTCGCCTTGGCGCATGCCGTTTAATCATCCGGTGAGCCGGGAGACCAGCATCAACCTCAGTGTCATCGCCGTAGCGATCTGGCTGCTGTCCTACGCGATGGTGCTGGCGTATTTCCGCCAGCGCACGCTCAAGCCCGACCCTGCGACCGAGGATCTGCGTGAGGAGTCCCCGGCCGTGGTCAGCCTTTTGGTCAACAACTTCGAGCCCGGGCTCGACCTCGTCGAGGCGACGCTGCTCGATCTTGGGGCGCGGGGGTTCCTGGAGTTCCGCCCGAGCGAGTCCGGGCGGCACACCGTCCACATTGGAAAAGAGTTTCCGTCCGGGCTCAGCGCCTTCGACCAGCAGGTCTTCGACCGGGTCAGCGGCTCGGCCATCGGCGGGGTGGCCCAGCTCGAGCGGACCGTCTTCGACGACCTGTACCGCACCGCGCAGCGCGAGGCACGTGAGGCCGGCCTGAGCCAGCTGCGTTTCGACTGGCGCACCCAGAGCTGGCTCATCGTGGGCGCGGTCGCCGCCGCGGCCACCGTCGGCGGCAGCCTGTTCTGGGCCTCCGGGCTCGTGCTGCACCTGACCGCCGGAGTGCTGGTGCTGCTGGCCCTGCTGGGCCTGATCGCGGCGGGGCAGCGGGTGCAGCACACCCCGGCCGGGATCACGGCCGCCCAGCACTGGCTGGGCGTAAGGCAGTTCATGCGCGGGCATTCCTCCTTCGTCGAGGACCCGCCCACGGCAGCCAAGCGCTGGGAGCGCTATCTGGGCTATGGGGCGGCCATGGGGGTCACCCATGGGGCGAGCCTGCTGGCCGGCGATCGCCACCTGATCTGGGCCCACCACGACGGGCGCTGGCGGCGGGTGCGTGTGGAGTACCCGCGCGGATGGGACCGATACGGCCGCTCAGTGCCCGACCTGCTGCGCCAGGCGGGGACCAGGCTGGCGGCGGGGGGAGCGCTGCTGCTGTTCTGGCGCTTCGAGTCCACCGTGGCGACCAACCTCGGGCTGGTGGCCGGCGCCTACCTCGTGCTGCGCGGCCTGTACCTGGTCATCCGTACCCTGATCGATCTGACGCCGCCGCGCACCATCGCCGGCGAGGTGCTGCGCATCGACGCGTGGCGGCCCGGCCGGTTCTCGGTGCGCCAGGACCTCTACGTCTGGCGGGTGCCGCACGTGGCCTACCTCGTGGTCGACGACGGCGAATCCGACCGGCTCACCGCCTGGGCGCTGCCCAAGGGCAAGTTCCCCGAGCCCGGAATGCGGGTGCGGATTGCGGTCAGACCGTGGAGCCGTCGCGTGATCCAGCTGGCTCTGGTTGAATCGACGGTATGGCATTCGTCGTCGTCGGCGGCTCCCTGGCGGGGGTAAACGCCGCCATCGCGCTGCGCGAGCAGGGCTACCCGGGCGAGCTCATCGTGATCGGGCAGGAGCAGGAGCCGCCATATGAGCGGCCGCCGCTGTCCAAGGGATACCTCCTCGGCGATGCCGAGCGCTCTTCGGTTTTTGTCCAGACTTCATCTTGGTACCAGGAAAATGCGGTCGATCTGCGGCTGGGTCAGGAGGCCGTGGCTGTCGACGCCGCCGCGCACACGGTGACGCTCGCCTCGGGCGAGCAGATCGGCTACGCCAAGCTGTTGCTGGCCACCGGATCCGAGCCGCGACGGCTGCCCGTGCCCGGCGCCGACCAGCCGCACGTGCGCTATCTGCGCTCGCTGGCCGACAGCGAAGCGCTGCGCGAGCAGTTGCGCATGGGTGCTCACGTGGCGGTGATCGGGGCGGGCTGGATCGGCCTTGAGGTGGCCGCCGCCGCCCGCCATCACGGCGCGAACGTGAGCATCGTCGAGACCGATGCGCTGCCCCTGCGCCGGGTGCTGGGCGACGAGGTGGCCGGCGTCTTCCGCGACCTGCACCAGGCCCACGACGTGACCTTCCATTTTGGACGGTCGGTGCAGTCGATCGGCGCCGACGCGGTCATCCTCGACGACGGCACCTCGGTGCCCGCAGACGTTGTCGTGGTGGGCATCGGCGTGGCGCCGCGCACCGCCCTGGCCTCGGCCGCGGGGCTGGCCGTCGACAACGGGGTGCTGGTCTCCTCGTCGCTGCGCACCTCCGACCCCGACATCTACGCCTGCGGCGACATCGCCAGCTGGGAGCATCCCCTTATCGGGCAACGCATCCGGGTCGAGCATTGGGAAAACGCGCGGCAGAGCGGCCAGTTCGCGGCGCGGGCCATGCTCGGTGAGGCGGGCGTTTACGACTGGCTGCCCTATTTCTTCTCCGACCAGTACGACCTGGGCATGGAATATTCGGGCTACGCCGGCCCCGGTGAGGCCGACCGGGTGGTCTTCCGCGGCGACGCCGCCGCGCGTGAGTTCATCGCCTTCTGGCTCAAGGAAAACCGGGTGCTGGCCGGTATGAACGTCAACGTCTGGGACGTGCACGACGACATCCGTGCGCTGGCCACCGCCGGGCACTCCGGCCGCAGCGTCGACCCCGGCAAGCTGGCCGATGCGCAAGTGCCCCTGGGCGAGCTGCTGGCCTCCTGACCGCGGCCGGCGCAGGCACCAGGCCGGGTTGGCAGGGCTCAGGCGGACTCGGCTCAGGCGGACTCGGCTCAGGCCGGGCCGGCTCAGGCTGGGCCGGTGAAGTAGATGTGGTCGTTCATGGCGTAGGTCATGACGACGGTCAGCTCGCAGGCGTCGCGGTCGATGATGTATCCGATGTCCCACGACACGGTCTGGCCCGCGGCGATATCGGTGGGCGGGGAGGTGCCCAGCCCGCCGGCGGCGTTGTCGATGGGTGCGGCCTCTATCCCGTCGCAGCTGGCCGTCGAGGTGATCTGGTCCTTGGGCATGACCTCGGTGCCCTGATTGGCCACCGTGACCGTCACGGCGATCGCCCTGCCCTGCGGCGCGGGGGCGGAACCGCTTGTCGGGTAAGGCTTCGGCGTCGACACGGTGACCGTGGAGCGGGTGCCCTGGTAGGTCGCGCCAAGCGCCAGCCGCCGCGCGGCCTGCTCGTCGGTGAGCGGAATCGGCTCGCCGAGGCTCGCGGCGTTGAGCTTGTCGTGGAAGCGCTGGGCGGTGGCGGAGGTGTCGACCGGCGGCGGCTCGTCGGCGGAGAGCACCCCGACGTAGCCGATGTTGTTGCCCACCCGCTCATAGAGCAGCTCCGCCTTGAACAGCTCGGCCTTGTTGACGCCCGGGTCGAGGGTGATGAGGAACTGGTCGTCGCTGCCGACGTCGGGGCCGTCGCTGACAGTGACCTTGAGCTTCATGCCGTCGATGTCAATCTCGGGGCACCCGCGCGCCACGAACTCGGCCGCCGCCAGCACGCCGCTGGCCTCCTCGGCGCTGGAATGCGAGGAGATTCCGCTGAGCACGACGGTGTACATGTCGTCGGTCATGGTGCGGCTGCCCGAAGTCGCGCCCTGCGGAAGGTAATCCAGCCGTTCCAGGCAGGTCATCGGGGCGATGTCGGTGCCGGCGCTGTCCTCGACGATGAAGGGGCCTTCGAAATCGGCCGGCTCCAAAAGGATGTCCTTCACCTCTTGCATGGTCAGCACCCGTGCCGTGCCCGGCGGTGAGCTTGGAGTCGGTGTGGGCGTGGGCTCCACAGATACTGCGGCACCGGCCATGAGCAACGAGCCGGCGCCGAAAACGGCGATCGATGTCAGAAAAGTCATGTCAACCGCCTCCCCCCGATCCACGCTACGCGATGTCCCTGACCGCCATGCGGCATTCGACGGGGTCGGGGTGGGCACGCCTGGCGTGCCCACCCCGGGCGATATCGGGTTGCTACCAGCCGACCGCCACCAGCAGCCACTGCGGGTTGCCGTGGGAGACGAACGACGACTGGTTGGCGAAGTCGTCATACGGGAATCCGTAGGACAGCTTGCTGATGGCGTGGTCGTGCCAGAACTTGGAGTAGTAGTTGGCCGGACCGGTGAGATAGAAGTTGGCCGGAATCTGTTGCTGCGCAGGCGTTAGCGTGGCGACATGCCGGTTGAGGGCGGCGCACATGCTGGGGTTGTTGGCCAGGCTCCCGGCGCATCCGAAGATGTCCGAGGTGGCCGCGGTGACCCCGACCGACTGCGCGTAGGCGGTGAAGTAGCCGGCGTTGACGCCGCCGGCCCGGAAACTCGGGTCGCTGCCGGGGGCCACGATCCGGAATGGGGTGTAGTTCTGTGCCAGCACACGGAATTGGGCCGGTACCTCGTCAATGAACCTTTGGAAGGTGACCGCGCGATCCTCGGCGAAGGTCGCCTGATCCTCGCCCACCTGGACGTCGTAGCCGTCCTGGGCGCGCAGGCGCATGGCCAGCTTGAGGCCGAAGGCGTCCACCCGGGTGGTGTTGCCGTTGAAGACCGCGGGCCCGACCGTGAACTCGATGAAGTCCCAGTACTGGCCGGTCGGTGAGCCGAGGTAGAAGTACATCCGGCCGGCCGAGTTGGCGGGCATGTCGATGTAGGGCTGTTCGGCGATCGAGCGGGTCTGCCCGTTGAAGCTCCAGAAGACCTGGCTGTCCGGGTAACGGCCGTTGGTGCGGTTGAGAATCTTCACCATCACCACGTTTTGCGCGGGCGGGATGGTGGAGGTGTCGCCCCAGAATCCGCCCGGGTTGGGGCTCGGGCTCGTGGTGGGGCTTGCGGTGGGGCTGGTGGTCGGCGACGTGCCCGACCGCACCGCGAACTCGAACAGCGAGTAGCCGTAGGCGGTGGCCCGGACGGTGCCGTTCATCCGCACGTAGCGTCCGCTGCCGGAGACGGCGAGGGTCTGGGTGCCGCCCGTGCCGGTGGTGGTGCTGAAAATGGTGCTCCAGGTGGAAGCGTTGGCCGACACCTGGATCTGGAACGAGCGGGCGAAGGCGGCCTCCCAGGTCAGCACCACCTGGCAGATGCTCAGGGAGCTGCCCAGGTCGACCTGGATCCACTGCGGGTCGCTGAAGGCGCTGGCCCAGCGGGTGGCGGTGTTGCCGTCGAAGGCAGCGGAGGCGGGGAAGGTGGCGTTCTCCACCGAGGAAGCGGTGGCGGGCCGGCCCTGTGCCACGTTGGCGGTGCCGCAGCCCGGGTTGGTGCCGCTGATGGTGCCGAAGATCTGGAACTCCCACAGCGAGTAGCCGTAGGCGGTGGCCCGCGCGGTGCCGTTCATCCGCACGTAGCGGCCGGTTCCGGTGATGGCCAAGGTCTGGATGCCGCCGGTCGCGGTGGTGGTGCTGTAGATCGTGGTCCAGGTGGTCCCGTTGGCGGAGACCTGGATCTGGAAGGCGCGGGCATAGGCGGCCTCCCAGTTGAGGACCACCTGGTCGATCGCGGCGCTGGCGCCCAGGTCGACCTGAATCCATTGGGGATCGCTGAACGCGCTCGACCAGCGGGTGCCGGTGTTGCCGTCCACGGCGGCCGAAGCCGGGGTGGCGGCGTTCTCCGCCGACGAGGCGGTGGCCGGTTTTCCTTGCGAGATAAGGGGACCGGCGGCGCTGGCGCCGGTGACGGCCACCACGGCGTAGGTGGTCAGCAGGCCGAGCAGCGCGGCCAGTGCGGCCAGCAGCGCGCGGCGCCGCGCGGGATGGGGGGCAGAGCGAATGGAGAGCATGACAAAGCTCCTGACCTGGGGACGGGCATACAGTCAGAGTCGTTGCCAGAGGCGCCGCCGACCCCTGAAAAGGGTTGCCGCTGGTGCACGACGGACGATCATCTATCTGGGAGAGCGCTCTCCCATTCGGTCAGCGTTGTCGATGCCCGCCGCACTGTCAAGAGGCTTGTCCTACCCATGGGCGATCATCGGGTGATGCGAGGACGAATCAAAGGTGACGCGGCCGCGCCGCGCATGTCCAGAAACGATTTTTGGGGAGTGGTGCTCGACGCGCCAGACGCGGGCGAGCTGGCGGGCTTCTACGCGAGCCTGCTGGAGTGGGAGATCTACAAGGCCGAGCCCGCGTTCGTTACGGTGGCCCCACCCGACGGCGTGGCCTACCTGGCGTGCCAGACCGCCGAGGGCTACCAGCGGCCGGTGTGGCCCAACGCGGCCCAGGCCCAGCAGATGATGATGCATCTGGACTTCGAGGTCAGCGACCTGGAGACCGCGGTGGGCCACGCCATCGAGCTTGGCGCGGTCCAGGCCGAGTTTCAGCCGCAGTCCAATGTCCGGGTGATGCTCGACCCTGCGGGCCACCCGTTCTGCCTGTATACGTGACCGTCAGCTCAGCGCCGGCAGGTGCTGGGTGTGCAGCAGCACGTCGCGAAACAGGTCACCCTTTTCGGCCAGCCGCTGGGGAAGGGTGCGGATGGTGAAGCCGTCCGGGGTGAGGGTGGGGTCGTCGAGCTCGTCCCAGGTGATGGGGGCCGAGACCGGCGCCCCCGCCGCCGGGCGCGGACTGTAGGGCGCGACAAGGGTTTTGTTCACCGCGTTCTGCGTGTAGTCGAGGCGGGCCAGCCCGGAGCGGTCGCTCTTCTGCCATTTCCAGCTGACCAGATCGGGCACCACCGCTCCCACCATTTTGGACAGTTGCTGGACCCAGACCCGGGTTTGCTCGAAGCTGGGGCCGGGCGCGATCGGTACCCATATCTGGATACCCCGTCTGCCGGTCACCTTGGCACGGGCGGACACCCCGAGATGCTCGAAGGCGGTGCGGTGCAACCGTGCCAGCGCCAGCAGATCGTCCCAGCTGGTCTGGGTGCCCGGGTCGAGGTCGATGAGCGCATAGGTCGGCTTGGCCGGCTCCTGCGCCAGCGAAGTCCAGGCGTGCCACTCCAAAGCGCCGAAGTTGGCGGCCCAGACCAGCGCGGCCGGCTCATCGACCACCAGGTAGGTGTGCGTCTCGCCACGGTCGGCGCCCGGATTCTCCCAGCGCGGCACCCATTGCGGGGCATGGTCGGGCAGCTGCTTGTGCCAGAAGCCTTTGGTCTGAGCGCCGTTGGGGAAGCGGTTGAGGTTCATCGCCCGCCCGGCCACGTAGGGCAGCAGGATCGGGGCCACCTGAGCGCTGTAGGCCAACAGCTCCCGCTTGGTGACCGGCTCCTGCGCGGGCAGCGCCGGGAAGAGCACCTTGTCGAGGTTGGTGACTTTGAGCTCGCGGCCGAACACCTGCCAGCGGCCGCCGGCGGCGGGCAGGTCGTCCAGGGCGGCCAGCTCGTCGGGCGAAACCGGGGGCGCGGTGGCCGGTTTGAGCGCCACCGAGGCCTGCTCGGCCGGCAGCTCGGAATGCCAGGCCCGGTCGGGGTCGGCCTTGACCTCGTCGTTGGTGCGCCCGGAAAGCACCGAGCGCGGATGGTCTTCGGGATCCCAGCCCGCCACGGCGAACTCGTCGCGCTTGTGCAGCAGCAGCCACTCGTTCTTGCCGGACCGGCTGGAGTTGCTGCGCACCAACACAAACCGGCCGCGTAGTTTCTGCCCCTGCAGGTCGACGTGGATTTCCCCGTCGGCCACAGCCTGCCCGGCGTCGGCGCTCTTGCTGGCGCGGTGCCGGTGGACCTCGAAGGTGCCCACGTCCCAGACGATGACGTCGCCGCCGCCGTACTGGCCGGCTGGGATCACCCCTTCGAAATCGAAGTAGTCCAGCGGATGGTCCTCGACGTGGAAGGCGGCCCGCCGCACGGCCGGGTCGAGCGTGGGCCCCTTGGGCACCGCCCAGCTGACCAGCACGCCGTCGATCTCCAGGCGGAAGTCGTAGTGCAGCCGCCTTGCTCGGTGGCGCTGCACCACGAAACGCGGTGCCGCGCCGGCTTCGGGCATCGACCGCTCGCCCGAGGGCTCCGGGGTGCACGCGAAGTCCCGCTTGCGTTGGTAGGTCGCAAGCTGTTCCTTGGCGCGCGAAGCTGGTCTTTCAGGCAAGCTGAGGTAGCACCTCGCCCATGAGGACGTCGAGATGGTCCAGGTCGGACAGGTCCAGGATCTGCAGGAACACCCGGCTCGCACCGGCCTGGGCGAACTGGGCGATCTGCTCGGCCACCTGATCGGGTGTGCCGTACAGCGGCGGCGGGCCGCCGATGGCTTCCGCGCGGCGCTTGGCGTCGCCGTCTGTCCGTCCACATGCGACGGTCTGCGCGACCGAGTAGACCGGCTGCGGCCGCGAAAGCTCCTGGCACGCCTGCGTTACGCGTTGATAGACCTCGCGGGTGTCGGCCACCGAACGGAACGGCACATTGAACTCGTCGGCGAAACGGGCGGCCAGCTCGGGTGTGCGCTTGGGGCCGGCCCCGCCGACGATGATCGGCGGCCGGGGCGACTGCGCCGGCTTGGGCAGCGCGGGGGAGTCGGCCAGCTGGTAATGCTTGCCGTGGAAGCTGAACAGCTCGCCGGGTGGGGTGGTCCACAGGCCGGTGATGATGGCCAGCTGCTCTTCGAGCCGGTCGAAGCGCTCCCGGACCGGGGGAAACGGCACCCCGTAGGCGGTGTGCTCGGCGTCGTACCAGCCGGCGCCCAGGCCCAGCTCGACGCGGCCACCGCTCATCTGGTCGACCTGAGCGACGGTGATCGCGAGCAGGCCCGGCATCCGGAACGTCGCCGAGGTGAGCAGGGTGCCCAGGCGGATGCGTGAGGTCTGCACGGCCAGCGCCGCCAGCGTGGCCCACGAGTCGGTGGGGCCGGGCATCCCGGAACGCTTACCCATCCGCAGAAAGTGGTCGGAGCGGAAGAACGCCTCGAAGCCGAGCTGCTCGGCGTGCAGAGCCAGCCGGAGCTGATCGGCATAGGAGGCACCTTGCTGAGGCTCGATGAAAACGGCAACCCGCATAGGAACCGATCCTAGCCGCCAGGGCTGAACCCGTTGCTGATCGAAAGGTTGCGCCCGATCGCGCTGCGCTGGGTCGGGGCGATGCTGAGCTGCAGCTTCTCGATCGCGACCGCCACCCGCAGCTGCATCGCCCGCGCGCTGGGATGGATCATCGGCTGATATCCGGCGGCCAGGGTGGCGACGGTGGACGCGGGCGTGAGCACCTCGACGGTCGTCGTCGGCGCGAAGACCTGCGGCTCCGAGTAGCCCAGGAATGACCAGCGCAACAGCCTTCCCCGCACGACCAGGTAGGTCGCGTCGTCGAGGCGGACCATGGCCCCGTCGGGAAGCGTGTAGAGCATCGCCTGGCGGGTGAGCTGACGGCGGGTACGAGAATGGACCCGCTCGGAGTGCAGCTGGTTGTCCAGCTCGGGAGCACGCGGCCGCTCCTGCAGAGCGCGGGCCCGCCGCCAGGCGTCGGCGAAGGCGGCGAGGCTGGCGCGGCGGCAGAACCCGCACGGCCGGTGCCCGGCCGCCAGCGCGGTCGCCTCATCGAGGAAGAACAGCGCCGTCCACCGGCCCGGTGGCATCGGATCGCGCTGCACGTCCTTGTAGGCCAGCACACAGCACAGCCATGCCTTCGACCGCCAGCGCGGGACCCCGAGCTTGCGGTCGGGTCCGTGAAGACAGCCCCGGTTGCCCATCAGCAGCCCCCGCGCCGACACGGCAACGATCTCTGAGGTGGGTGTCACCCGATTCTGAAGTGGCATCGCCGCGAAATCTACCCCCGGGGTATCCACTTTTGCACCGGCGAGGCGAGCTACCCTTTCCGGCCCTTCAGTCGGCGGCCCATCGCCCGAGCGATCTCCCGGTTGGCGTCCCGCTCGGCGATGGCCTGGCGTTTGTCGTACTCCCGCTTGCCCCGGGCGATGGCCAGCTCGATCTTCGCCCAGCCGTTCTCGAAGTACATCGACAACGGGATCAGGGTCAGCCCGCTCTCCTTGGTCTTGTCGAGGATCTTCTTGATCTCGGTGCGGTGCAGCAGTAGTTTGCGGACCCGGCGGGTGTGAATGGTGGCCCGGTTGGCGTGCCCGTAAGCGGCGATGTGCAGGCCGTGCAGCATGATCTCGCCGTCTCGTTCCTGGCCGAACGCCTCCACGATGGACACCTGCCGGGCCCGGGCCGCCTTCACTTCGTCGCCCAGGAGGGCGATTCCCGCTTCGTAGGTCTTCAGGATGGCGTAATCGTGTCGCGCCCGGCGGTTGGAGGCGATGACGACGCGCTCGGTTTGCCTGGACCTAGCTTCCATCCCGCCCATGGTAGCGGTTACTGCAGGTAGGGTCCGCCCGTGCCGATCTTTCCGGGCGCCGGGTTGCCGGGCAGGGAAAGCACGTAGACGCGGGCGTTGCCCTGACCGGACAGGCTCACCGTGAGGGTGCCCGCGGTGACGGTTTGCACGTCCCCGGTCACCGCATCGACATAGGTGCCGTTGGGGATGCCGGTGAACGTCGAGGAGGCGGAAACGGTGACCAGGGCGAAACTGTCGATCCCGCGGCCGGCGTCGGTGTAGCGGCGTTTGTAGGCGATGGGACCGCTGACCCCCTCGGTGGAGTACTGGCCCATCTGCAACGCCGGGACAGCTCGGCGGATCTGGTTGAGCCGCTGCAGATGTTTGACCAGTGGCTGCTGCAGGGTGCTCGCGACGGCGCCGCTGGCGGTGCCGACGACACCGTAGTCGGCGGCGGTGACGGTGCCTGCGATCCGGTCGCCGTAGTAGGCGCGGCCGGTGTTGGCCAGCGGGCAGGTCGGGCCGCAGTCGATCTGCTTGCCCTTCTGGAATTCGATTTCCGAGCCGTAGTACAGGGTGGGGATGCCGCGGAATGTCCACATGAGACTCATGTTCTCCGCCCAGGCGTCGGTGCCGCCGGTGTAGCGCATGCCGGACTTGTTGGGCCCGAAGTCGTGCGAGTCCACATAGACGGCGTTGAAGGTGGCGTCGTTGGTGGAATCGTCGCTGTCCTTGCCGTTGCGGAAGGCGTTGCCCGCGTCGCCGAAGTTCATGTGCATGCGCATGTCGATGATGTTCATGCCGGAGAACTGGCTGTAATCCGGGCTGTGGTAACTGTTTCCGGCCAGGAAGGCGTTGGCCGAGGTGGGCTGCCCGGCCGGGCCGAGACCGTTCTCGTAGTTGTACTGTTCCAGCGCGGCGGTCACGTCGTTGGCGCTGTAGTCGCGGCGCTCCTTCCAGGTGAAGAACTGGGCGGAGTGGTTGACCGAGCCCCGGTTCCACTTGTCGTTCACGAACGCGGCGACCTCGCCGAAGATGTAGAAGTTCTTCGCCTCGGCCGCGCCGTACTTGGCGGTCAGGTGCTGCTGCAGCGCGGGCAGGAAACGCCTGTTCCAGGTGACCCG
Source organism: Rhizocola hellebori (assembly GCF_016862955.1). GTDB lineage: Bacteria > Actinomycetota > Actinomycetes > Mycobacteriales > Micromonosporaceae > Rhizocola > Rhizocola hellebori. The sequence goes on from NZ_BONY01000043.1 coordinate 17,591, forward strand.
CGGGACGTGTACGGCGGTGTCGATGCGGAACCCGTCCACGCCCATGTCGATGTATTTGTTGTACGCGCCGATCAGATAGCTCTGCACGGCCGGGTCCTCGGTGTTGAAGTCGGCCAGATCGTCGTGCAGCCAACAGGATCGGGCGTCTTCGCCCTCCCAGTTGCCGATCCAGCACTGGTGGTACAGGTTGGCCGGGAACATGCCCGAGGTCGGGCTGGGCCACTGGCAGTTGCGGATGGTGAACCCCTCCGGGCTGACAAAACCGGTGGGGGTGCCCCAGTTGCGGCAGGTGTTGCCGGCCGGTTCGGCGGTCGACCACAGGTCCCCGTTGTAGGGGCGGCCCTTGGCGAGCTCGTTCTGGGCCGGGGTCAGCGCCGGGTCGTTGCCCTGGTGTTCGGCCATCGGATCGTATTGGCGGCCGGTTTCCTTGGTGCTGTAGAGCCAGTCCCACTGGCCGTCCTTGGCGCCCCAGACCGGTGGCACGTAGAGACCCTTTGCGCCCCAACGGGAGCTGTGGTTGAGCACGATGTCCTGATAGATCTTCAGCCCCTTGGCGTGGGCGGTATTGATCAGGTCCTGGTAGCTCGCGCCGGGCGACTCCAGCCGGGTGTCCACGCGGTAGAAGTCCCAGCCGTGGTAGCCGTGATAGTCGTAGTCGGACCGGTTGAGCACCACCGGCGTGATCCAGATCGCGGAGAACCCGAGCGCTTTGATGTAGTCGAGCTTTTCGACCAGTCCCTTGAAGTCGCCGCGGAACATCGGATCGTTGAGCGCGGCGTTGCCCGAGCGCACGTGCTGGCTGCCGCCCCGGTTGTTGGAGCTGTCGCCGTCGTTGAAACGCGCGGTCAGCACGAAGTAGATGGACTCCTTGCGCGGGTCGCCGCCGAGCATCCTGCCCGCGGGCGGCACAGGCGGCGCCGTGCTGGTGGTGGCGGTGGCTGAAGTGCTTGCGGCGGAGAGGTTTGCGGCCGCGTCGAGCGCCTTGACGGTGTAGCTGTAGGTGGTTTGCGGGGCCAGGCCGCCGTCGGCGTAGGTGGTGGCACCGGTGGTCAGCACGACCGGGGAGGGGCTGCCTCCGGTCCGGGTGAGCTGATAGCCGGTGACGCCGCGGTTGTCGGTCGACGCCGTCCACGACACCGTTATGGTCACGTGGTCGGCGGTGGCGGTCACGTTGCCGGGCACCGTGGGCGGGATGGTGTCGGGCGGCACGGCCGCGCAGGGGTCGGCGGCGTTGGTGGTGACGACGCCGTCGCGCACGGTGCTGACCCCGGCTTGGAGGCGATAGTTGTTGCCGTTGTTGTTGTCCCACGTCCCGGCGTTGTTGTTGAACACGGCCTGCATCGAGGTCGCGGCGCCGAGGCTGACGGTCTTGCGCACCCATCCCGCGCAGGCGGGGGCGTCCATCCTGACACCCGGTACGGCGGTCCAGGGCTGGCCGTCCGGCGCGTAGTGAAGGTTGACCGTGGTCCAGTTGCGGCTGACCGTGTTGTAGAAGACGGTGGCGCTGTTGCCCGGCGGCGGTGTGGCCGAACACGGGTCGCCGCTGCCGATCACCCCGCCCGACACGGTGACGATTCCGGTGCCGATGCTGTAGTTGCGGCCACTGTTGTTGTCCCAGGTGCCGCTGCCGTTGTTGAACACGACCTGGGCGGTGGTGGCCGTGCCCAGGTCGAGAGTCCTGGTTACCCAGCCCGCGCAGGAGGCGGCAGCCATCGCCACCCCCGGTACGGCGGTCCACGCGCCCCCGGCCGGGGCGTAGTGAATGTTGACCGTCGTCCACGCTGACGACGGGCGGTAGAAGACGGTGACGGTGCTGGCCGCCGCGGCCGGGCCCGGCATTATCGCGATCACGCCGGCCAGGGCGAGGCACAGCATCGCGGACAACAGGGCACGCAGGGGGCGGGTCTGTCCGTTGTGGACGGCCGTCGCCATGTTACGCACGGGTGACGCGCTCATGGCCGAAAGATTGCGCGTCCACCGCCATCGATGTCAATCTTCTTGCAAAGAATTTCTGCAGGTGATTGGCCTTATTGGGGTTGAGGAGCTGAAACGGCTTGCCTACCGTTGCCTAGATTTGCAAAGATCGCTAGCTCGATGTCGGCTGTTGCCCGGTCAGCATGTCGTAGACATCGACGATCTCCAGGACCTCGCGGACAGTGCCGCGGGCGCCGGTGAGCCGGAAGGCGCGGCCGTGCTCGCCGGCGAAGCGGTGCGCGATGAGCAGACCCCGGATGCCGCTGGAGTCAATGAAGCCAACCTGATGCAGGTCGACCTCCAGGTCCAGGCCCGGGTGATCGAGGATGGCCTGGCGCAGCCAGCCCGCGAGGTCGGCCTCGGTCGCCAGGTCGAATTCACCGGCCAGCGCGACGCGCACAGCACCGCTGAGCACATCGACTTCATGTGTCGCTTGGGGCGGAAGCTCGGCACGTTCCATCCGGCTAGCCAATCACAGCCGCCGCAAAGCGACAACGGCGACGTCATCCTCGTTGGGTGGGCTGGTGAGCTGTGTGAGAAGACGCTCACAGTAACTTTCCAGATCGGGTTCCACGGTGGCGGCAAGCTCGCTGAGCTCTTCGACCCGTCCCAGGATCGAGCAGTCGCGCCGCTCGATCAGCCCGTCGGTGTAGAGCAACAGCGTGCTGCCCTTGGTAAGCGAGAACTCCAGATCGGCGGGGCGGGGCCGGTTCAGGCCCAGCAGGGGCGCCCGGTGCCGCAGCTGCGTGGAGGTTCCGTCGGCGATCAGCAACGGGGGCAGATGTCCCGCGTTGGCCATCCGCGCCCGGCCTGTTTGCGGATCCAGCACGATCAGGCATAGGGTGGCGAGCTCGCCAGGGATCAGCCTCACCATCAATTCGTCGATGAGGCCGACGATGTGCCCGGGGGAATGCCCCTCGATCGCATAAGCCCTTAGCGCGTAACGGATTTCGGCCATCACCGTGGCCGCGTGCAGCGAATGCCCCACCACATCGCCGATGGCGATCAGGAGCTGGCCGTCGTGTAGCGAAAGCTCGTAGAAGTCGCCGCCGATTTCGGCTTCGGGGCTGGCCGGCTCGTAGCGCACAGCCAGGTCTATCCCGGCCACGGTCGGCAGCGCGCGAGGCAAAAGGCTGCGCTGCAACGTGATGGCGATGCGATGGTCGGAGTCCTGGGCGCGCTGGGCCTCGGCCGCGGCGCCCAGCGCCTGGGTGAGCTGGGCCAGCAGCTGGGTCTCGCGCTCATCGGCGGACAGCGCGACAGCGACGTAGAGCGAGGGCCGGTCGGCCCGCAGCCGGGCCGTGGCCACGGTCACCGTCGCGTCGCTTGGCCACTGCGCCAGATTCCACTCGCCCGCGGTGCCGGTCTGAATACGCGAGCCGATAGGAACCTTGTCCGTGGGCGGATCCCATGGATGCATGGCCACCGGGCCGTCGGCCAGCGCCGCCGTCCAGCGTCCGTCGAGGCTCTCGGTGGCCACCAGCGCCGCCGCGCCGAAAAGCTGCGAGGCACCGGAGGCTGCGGCCGTGAGCAGCTCATCGAAGGTCCCGGCCATGGTGACGGCCAGGGTGGTGTCGGCCAGCTGGGCCAGCCCGTCGGCGAGCTGCTCGGCCTGGCGTCGCGCCTGGTAGTAGCGCAGGACCGCCTGAACCGTGGCCACCAGCTCGTGCGGGTCGATGGGCTCGACGAGGTAGGCATCGGCGCCGCCGACAAGCCCGATGGTGCGGTCGGCGGAGGCGGTGGCGTGGGCCGACACGTGGATCACTGGCGTGCCGCCGCGTTCGGGGTCGTTCTTGATCCAGCGGCACACGTCCAGGCCGCTGATGTCGGGCAGCTTGACGTCGAGCACCACCATGTCGAAGGCGCGGCGCTGCAGCTGTTCCATCGCGTCGTGGCCGTTCTCGGCCTCCGCCACGGTGTACCCGGCGCGGGTGAGCCAGCTGTTGAGCAGATAGCGCTTGGGCGCGCGGTCGTCGACGACGAGGATGGTGGGTTCGGCGGGCGCGCTCACGGCTGCCTCGTCACCGGAAGTGTCACGGTGAAGACGCTTCCCCGGCCCGGCTCGCTTTCCATGCTCATGCTGCCTCCCAACACTGCGACCAGTTTGCGCGCATAAGGCAGGCCCAACCCGGTGCCCCGCACCTTTTGCCGGGTGGGAAGCTGGTAGAACTCCTCGAAAATCCGCTCGTGATGGGCGGGGGCGATGCCTATGCCGGTGTCGGCCACGGTAATGATCCAGCTGCGTTCTTCGCAGCGGGCTCGCATGCTCACCTCGCCCCGGTCGGTGAACTTCACGGCGTTGTGCAGCAGATTGCGCAGGATCTGGGAGAGCAGCGCCTCGTCGGATTCGATCCAGGAGCCGTCCTCGGGGATGTCGACGACGAGTTCCACCTCCGGCGTGGTGAGGACTGCCTTGAGCGTGCCGCGCAGCTGTTTGAACATCTGGCCGAGGTCGACCTGTGTCCACATCGGATCGAGGCGGCCAGACTCGGCCTTGGCCAGATCGAGCAGATCGTTGACCAGTGACAGCAGGTCTGCGGCCGAGGCGCGGATCAGCCCGATCTGCTCGGCCTGCGCTGCGGTCAGCGGATCGGAGCCGGGGTCGGAGATCAGCCGAAGCAGCCCGATGACCGAGGTGACCGGAGCCCGTAGCTCGTGGCTGACGTTGGCCAGGAACCGGGTCTTCGCCTCGCTCGCAGCGCGCAGCTGACCCGACTTGTCGTCCAGCTCGGCATAGAGCGCCACCACTCCCCGGTTGGTCTCCTCCAGCTCGCTGCTGAGCTCCAGGTAGAGCGCCATCACGCCCCGGTTGGTCTCCTCCAGCTCGTTGTTGAGCACCTCAAGGCGGTCGCGCTGGCGGTGCGCTTCGTCCAATGCGGACAGCAGATGCTCATTCTGCGAAGCCAGCTCGTCCAGCGGGCTGGCCACCGCAGACGAGGCGAGCATGCGCTTGACCTCGCCGACTCGTTCGGCGGAGACATGATCGTCGGGGAGGCGGCGTGACAACATGACGGTGGTGCCTTGCCCATCGGAGGTCAGTTCCAAAACATCGACCAGCCTGCCCACTGGCGCGATCGTCTGGCCATCCAGATGACCCTTGGTGTGCATAAGGATTCGCAGGTTCGGCGGCTCGCCGGTGACCGTGAAACGCACCTCCACGTTTGGGGCGTGGACCAGCATCTGCCGCCCGATGTCGCTGAGCGCGGTGGCGATGCGGATCTGATCCTGGTGCTCCAGCCCCAGCGCCGCCGCGGCTTCCCGGCCACGCTGCCTGACCTCGAAGATGTCCTGCTCGCGGCGCAGCGCCAGCTGCAGCAGATTGGCGTCGGTCATGGGTGCGTCCGGGCCGCGAGGACGCAGGCGTCGTCGCGGCGAACGCCGGCGTCGCGCAACACCGTCGCCGCGATCAGCAAGGGCGACCTGGATTCCAGGCCGGGGTACCCATCGAGGCTCCACTTGTCGCTGACCCCGTCGGAATGGGCGACCAGCAGGGAATGGGGCGTGCACGGGTACTCGAACTCGCGGATGGTGGCCTTTCCGTGGCCGGCTATCCCGGGCATCGAGACCACACCGCGCCGCTCGTGTCCATTGAGGATGGTGCCGGCGATGTTTCCCAAGCCGCACACGCGAATCAACGCTTCGTCGGGGTCGATCTGCGCGACGAGAAGGGCCGCGCCGCGGGTATGCGACAGGCCGCGGTGCAGCCTGTTCACCAAGGCGGCCGGGTTTTCCATCGGCGCCGAGCCGAAGATGTGCAACGCGGCCTGGGTGGCGGCCGCGGCCAGCGGGCCGTGGCCCAGGCCGTCGCAAACCAGCACCTGGCTACGGTTGCCTTCGCGGCGGATGGCGTAGCCGTCTCCGGTGACGTGTTCTCCGGTCATCGGCCGGGTCAGCCCTTCCGCCCAGGCCGATGGCGGATCCTTCTGCTGCTGCCACATCTGGGCGATCAGCACCGTGCCCCGGCCCGGGGTCGAATAGACGTCGTAGCGGTCGGCGAGCCGCGCCACCGCGCCCAGGCCGATGCCCAGCGATCCCGCGGTGGTGTGCCCGTCGCGGTGAAACCTTGTCAGATCGGCGATTCCGGGCCCGGCATCGACGCTGACCACTTCCAGGCCGGCGTTGTCGACCTCACGGACGGGACGGACCAGCAGCACCCCTTCAGTGGCGTGTTTGATCAGATTGGTACCCAGCTCGGTGACGACAATCGCGAGATCGGCCACTTTGCGCTCGCTCAGCTGCAGCGCCTGTGCCACCTCGACGGCATAGCGGCGGGCCGCTCCGACGACGCTCTCCTCATCGAAGCGGAACCATGACGGGACAGGGGTTACCGAGCTCACCGGGCCCATTTGGTCACCGATACTGTCGTGCCCACGCCGACCGCGGTCTCCAGCTCGAACTCGTCGACCAGCCTGCGGGCACCACTGAGGCCCAGGCCGAGGCCGCCGCCGCTGGTGTAGCCGTCGGTGAGGGCAAGCTCGACGTCGGGGATGCCGGGGCCGGAGTCGCTGAACACGATGCGGATGCCCCGCCGGGCGCCGTTGTCGAGGTGGCTGACTTCGGCCTTCCCGCCCCCGCCATAGACCAGCGTGTTGCGGGCCAGCTCGCTGGCGGCGGTGACCAGTTTCGTCTGATCGACCAGTGACAGTTTGGCGGCGACAGCGGCTGTGCGCACCAGCTGACGCACTCGGACGACGTCTTCATCGCCACTGATGGCCTGAACCGCAGCCGCTTCCACGTCTCCGGCGGCGCTCATGGTGACTTCGAGATCTCGTGCTCATCCACGAAGTCGGGCTCGGCGAAATCGTCCTCGTCCGCCCGGCGTGCCAGCAGCTCCATGCCGCGCTCGACGTTGAGCGCGGTGCGGATTCCGTTGAGCGACAAGCCAAGCTCGACCAGGGTGATCGCGACCGCGGGGCGCATGCCGACCACGATGGTCTCCGCGTCGAGCACCCGCGAGATCGACGCGATGGTGGACAGGGTGCGCCCGACGAAAGAGTCGACGATGTCCAGGCCGGTGATGTCGATGATGACGCCCCGGCAGCCGGTGTCGACGATGCGCTGCCCGAGGTCTTCCTGCAGGGCGAGCGCCATCTGGTCCTGCATGTCCACCTGGATGGAGACGAGGAGCACCGGGCCGATCTTAAGAATCGGCACCCGATCCATTACGCCGCCCGCCGCTGGGAGCGGGCAAGCTCTGAACCGGACATCTTGATCGCATGCCGCAGCGCGTCGGCCAGGCTGGCCTTGGTGACGATGTCGCCGAACTCGATGCCAAGCGCCACAATGGTTTGCGCGATCTGTGGCCGGATGCCGGAGACGATGCATTCGGCGCCCATCAGCCGCGCGGCCATCACGGTCTTGAGAACGTGCTGGGCGACCTGGGTGTCCACTGCCGGTACCCCGGTGATGTCGATGATGGCCCAGGGCGAGCCGGTGTCGATCAGGGCCTGGAGCAACCTCTCCATGACGACCTGGGCGCGCGCGGAGTCAAGCGTGCCGACCAGGGGAACGGAGACCACGCCCTCCCACAGCTTCACCACCGGTGTCGACAGCTCCAGCAGCTGTTCGTTCTGCTCGGTAATGATCCTCTCGCGGGCCTTGGTGTAGCTCTCGAAGGTGAACAGGCTCAGCTCGTCGATGAACGAGGTCCAGGCCACGTAGTCGCGCAATGTCGCCTCGTCGCCCTTCTCCACTCCGGCAACGTCGTAAATGGCCGTCTTGAGGGCGAGCACTGTGGTGGCGGTCTCGGTCGCGGTGAAGCCCTGACGCGCCCGGCCGCGGGAAAACTCGCTGAGCACCGCCCGCAGCTCCGCGCTGCGATCGCTGGCCACGTCGGTGGCGCCGGCGCGTAGCGTCGCCTGCAGCTGGCGCTGCAGATCCAATGTCTGGCGCGCGGCTTCGGCGACGGTCAGCCGCCCTCGCAGGGGCGCGGCGGCGACCTCTGCCCACCGGGCGGAGATCTCCTCCGCGCGGTCTGTGAGAAGCACGTTGAGTCGTTCGCTTTGCTCTGCGTTCAGCGCCATGGTTTCGATCCTCTGCGCGTGGCGAGAAGGGGTAAGCGGTTCGCGGCGACTGTATCACCGCTGATTGGGCAGATTGATATGCAATCGAATGCTTGTGCCCGTCTGGTGGCTATGAACGCGAACCAGGTCTGCAAGTTCATGCACAATCAACAGGCCATAGCCACCGGTGCTGCCAGCCGGCCGTGGAACGCGTCCGGCCATGGGGTCGGGCCAGGTGCCGGCATCGTCGATCTGGCACACGAACACCCCCGGCTCGGACCAGAGGCTCAGGCTGGCATGGCCGTCGGCGTGCAGGATGCTGTTGCAGGCCAGCTCGTTGACCGCGATGGCCAGCTGGCGAACCCGTTGCGGGGCAACGTTCGCCGCGGTCGCCTGTGCGGTGACCGTCTGCCTGAGACCGCGCAGGTCGCCCCGGTCAGCCACCGAGCATCGGTAGGCGTCGCCGGGCGGATGGGGAATCGGCAGATCGAAGTCGCGCGCGGCGTCGACCGGGTCTGCGTATGCGCTATTGCGCCAGGTGTTCACCCCGTCGGCCAGGGTGGGGTGGGTGCGATGCGCGTCGGCGATGGTCTGCGGCCGCAGCGCTACTGTGTCAAAGGGACACAGGATAGCCGCGTCGCGGCCGGTGAAAGCAAGGTTGATCATGGCGTCGTGAGCGGCGCACTCCTGGTATTCCATGCAGCTGCGATCCGGCCACATTGACTCGCTGATCAGCCAGACCCGTTGCCCGGGATGACGATCGGCGAATTCCAGCAGAATCCATGGGAGGATCCGGCCCGGGTTGCGGCCCGCGATGGACATGTCGGCGAACTGCAGCCGGTGGTCGGCGTCGCCGAGCGCGTCGCGAATCGCCTCGTTCTTCCCACCGCCCGGAACCGCCACCAGTACCGGAGCCCCAGCGTCCAGACCTTCGCGGATGAAGGTGACGCATCCGCGCGTGTAGGAAGCCGGGGAATCGTGGAGCAGCCCAATGTGATGAAACACCGGTGCGCTGGCCTGGCGGGAGATGGCCACAACTGTTCAAACTAGTCCGCTAGCTGCTACCAGGCAACCTGCGCGGCCCGGGGACGACTATGCCGGTCTCATAAGCATAGATGACAGCCTGGGTACGGTCGCGCAGGCCGAGCTTCACCAGGATGCGGCCGACGTGGGTTTTGACGGTCTCCTCGCTGATGGTCAGCCGCCCGGCAATCTCCGCATTGGACAGTCCTCCCGCCACCAGCAGCATGATCTCGGTCTCGCGCGGGGTGAGCGGGGTCAGCGTTTCCTGCGCCCGCACCGCCCGCGGCCGTTGCCGCACCACGTCGGCGATGAGCCGGCGGGTGATGGAGGGCGCGAGCAGGGCGTCGCCCGCGGCGACCACGCGCACCGCGGCGATCAGGTCTTCGGCGGTGACATCCTTGAGCAGAAAACCGCTGGCCCCGGCTATGAGCGCGTCGTAAACATACTCATCGACATCAAATGTCGTGAGCATAATCACCTTCGGCGGGCTGGGTTGCGCGGTCAGCTGACGGGTGGCCTCGATGCCGTTCAGCGAAGGCATCCGGATGTCCATCAGCACCACGTCCACCCGCTCGCGGCCACACCAGGCGACCGCCTCGACGCCATCCGCGGCCACGGCCACCACCTCAAGGTCGGGCTGGGTGCGCAGCATCGTGCTGAACCCGGTCCTCACCACCGCATGGTCGTCGGCGATCAGCACCCTTATCGTCATGGCGTGGCCCAGACCGGCAACTGCGCGTAAACCCGGAATCCGCCATCGGTTTTGGGGCCTGCGCTCAGGACGCCGCCGGCCATGTTCGCGCGCTCCCGCATCCCGAGCAGGCCGTGCCCTGTCCTGCTTGGGATCGCGGCCGCTGGGCCGTCGTTGTCGACCGAAATCTCCACCCCCTCTTCGGTGTAGAGCACCACCACCTCCGCCGCCGCCTGCGGCGCGTGCCTGCGCACGTTGGTCAGCGCCTCCTGGATGATGCGATAGGCCGACACGTCCAGACCGGCCGGGAGTGGCTGCGGGCGGCCGATTCTGCGCACCCGCACCTCGTTTCCGGCGGCCCGGGCCGCGGCGACCAGCTCGTCGAGGCGATCCAGCCCGGGCTGGGGCTCCAGGGCCGGTGCGCTTTCCATGCGCAGCACGCCGAGCAGCCGCCGCATCTCGGTCAGCGCCAGCCGCCCGGTCGCACCGATCGCGGCGAAGCTGTCCCGGCCCGCCTGCGGCAGATCGGCTGTGCCCACCCGGGCGGTCTCGGCCTGCACCACCATCATCGAAACGTGATGGGCGACAACGTCATGCAGCTCGCGGGCGATGCGGGTGCGTTCGGCGAGCACGGCCTGCTCATGGTGGGCTTGCGCCAGTGTGGAGTCGTGCGTGGCGATCAGCTGGGCGCGCTGGCGGCGGGCGTCGCCGAGCCAGGCGGCGGCCAGCCCCGCGCAAAGCAGCAGCAACCCCAAGGGGCGCGAGGAATCGTCGCCGGTGAAGGGGTAGACGGCGTTGGCCGCCAACGGCAACAGCGCGGCACTGGCGGCTGGGCGTGCGTACCGTGAAAAACAAAGGTATAGCACGGCCAACTGTCCAATTAGGGCAGTGACAGTGAGGGTGCCGTAGAGAGTGAGCATCATCGCTACTCCCGAGCCGATCGCCGCGGCGGCCAGCGGCAACCGGTTGCGGGCTAGCAGGAGCGGCGCCACGGCCAGCACGTTGATCAGCACCCCGAGCTCCGCGTCGCCCCACGCCGGCCAGGCCAGCGGAAGCTCGGCGGCCGCGGCCAACGTCAGCAGGGTAACGGCGGCAAGCGGCCATTGCGGCCACCCCTTCAGCCGCGCGGCTCGGTCGAGAGGTGTCTGCACCCCGCCATTGTGCGGGCCGCGCGTCGGCGGGCGCATCCCTCGCGAAGGTTAGCTCTCGGGTGGCACAGCGGCGCGCTCCGCAGGGCGATGTGCCGGTGCCCGCCGGTCTCCTACCGTCGCGGCCATGGATTCCTTTGATGTGACCAGACGTGCCGTTCTCGCCGGCGCGGCGGGCCTGCTGGCGGCAGCGCTGCCTGGCCCGGCCAGCGCCACCCCGGCCCGCTTGCGGCTGCCCGCACCCATCGGCGCGGCGGGCCTGCCGGGGATGGCCATGGGTGCCTCGGCAGGATTGCGGCTGCCCGCACCCACCGGCCGGTTCCCGGTCGGCACGCGCCGCCTGCACCTGGTGGAGGCGACTCGTCCCGACCCGCTCGCGCCGCAGCCACGCCCGCGCGAGCTGATGGTGACGCTGTGGTACCCGGCGCAGGGCAGCGGCCCGGCCGCCGGCTACCTGACGCCCGGCGTCTCGACCCTGCTAGTCGAACAGCTCAACGCGCTCATCGGCTCGGCCTACCCGCAGGATCTGCTGACCTTCGCCACCGCCGCGCGGCAGGGCGCCGCACCACGGCCCGGGCCACACCCGGTCGTGCTTTTCTCGCCCGGCCTGAACACCAACGTGGCCTTCTACACGGGCCTGTGCCAAGACCTGGCCAGCCGAGGGTTCAAGGTGATCGGGGTCGACCACACCTATGACGGCCTGGTCGAGTTCCCCGACGGCAGAATCGAGCTGCCCGCCGAAGATCCATCGCCGGAAACCCTGCTCGCGGTTCGGGTGGCGGACATGGGATTCGTGCGTGCCCGGCTGGCCGATCGCTGTGCGGTCGCCGCGATGGGCCACTCGCTGGGCAGCATGACCGTCATCGGCGCGCTGGAGCAGGACAGCCGGTTCACCACCGGGGTGGCGATGGACGGCAACCCGCTGGGCGAGGCGAGCCTGACCCAGCCGTTCCTGATGATGGGCAACCCCAGCCACAGCCGGGCCACCGACCCGGACTGGGCCGGCTTCTACGACCGGCTCCGCGGAGCTCGCCTGCATCTGGTGGTTCACGGCAGCGAGCACTACGACTTCAGCGACTTCACCGTTTTCAAGCAGCAGATCGACCTCGGTGGGGTCTTCGAGCTGGGGCCGATCGACGGGCGGCGTGCGATGACGATCGGCCGCAGCTATCTGGGCGCCTGGCTCGTCCAGACCCTGCTGGGCGGGCAGGAACCGTTGCTGCGTCACGAGTCGCCCGCCTTTCCGGAGGTCGACTTTCAGCCCTGATGCGCTATTCGGGCTCGTCCAGGCCGGCCCGGAAGGCCAAGCGGGCGGCCTGGACCCGGTTGGTGACATTGAGTTTGGAGAAGATGGCGCTGACGTGTCCCTTGACTGTTCCCTCGGTCATGAACAGCGCGGTGCCGATGTCCGCATTGGACAATCCCTGGCCCAGCAGGCCGAGCACCTCTCGCTCCCGGTCGGTGAGGGTGGCGACCATCTGGTCTTCCTCGTCGGAGAGCTGGGTGCCGGTGCGGCCCTGCGCGGCTTGGCTCATGACCTGCATGGTGACGGCGGGATCGAGCATGGCCAGACCATCAGCGGCCGCCCGGAGCGCTCGCAGGAGCTGTTCGGGCGGCGCGTCTTTGAGCATGAAACCGACGGCGCCTGCGGCCACCGCCTCGGTGATGTACTCGTCGTCGTTGAAGGTGGTGAGGATGACGATGCGGGGCGGGCTTTCGCCGGACATCAATTCTCTTGTGGCGGCGAGGCCGTCCAGCCCCGGCATGCGAATGTCCATCAACACCAGGTCGGGTTTAAGCCGGCCGGCCACGGTCAGCGCATCTCTGCCGTCCGTGGCCGTGCCGACTACCTGGAATCCTTCGGCCGTGTCGATGATCGTCGTCAATCCACGGCGAACGATGTCGCTGTCATCGACGATGAGGACTCGGACCACGAGTCCATCTCACCACCGATGGGGGCGGCTCACTTCCAGAGCGCGGAAACCAGCTTGGAAGCGTCGCCGACCTGGGTGGCGTACCGGTCCGGGAAAGCGGACACCTGGACGTTTTGCGCCACATCTCCGGCCGGAGCCTTCTTCCAGCTCTCGTTCGGGTGCAACTCGATCATGCGGTTGAGGAACGCGTCGGTCGCGTAGGCCGGGTTGACCAGCTCTGCGGGCTTACCCCAGCCGGCGGAGGGGCGCTGCTGGAACAGGCCAAGGCTGTCATAGTCGACCGCCTTGTTGTAGTTGTGCAGGTGACCCTCGACGATGGTGGTCGACAGCGCGATGGTGGCGGCGTGCTGGTCCATGCCGCGCGCCTTGACCTGGTCCACGACCGCGCGGGCACACGAAACCTGGTACCCGTCAAGGTTTCCGGCAAGGTCGGCGTCGAGCTTGGGGGCCATGTCCTTGGCGAGGTTCTTGTCGGCGTCGGTGACACCCTGCGCGGCACAGGGGACGGTGGGGATGGAAGCAGCTTGTGCGGGGGCGGAGTGGGCTAGCTGTACTCCGAAGGTCACGGTGGCAGCGGCAATGGCGGTCACAATGGCGGCTCGGGTGTACTTAAGCAAGATTTCTCCTTCGCAAGACGTGGGATGTTTTCCCTCGTTCTGGCCACCAGTCTTCCGGTCAGGGGGGTGCTCCCACCTCTGTCGTGGGTCAGCATTCGCCCCTGACGAAAGTCGGGGAGGCGAATAATCGAGGAGTGCGACTGTTCCCGATCTCCGTGCTCGCCTTCGCGCTTGCTGCCGTGGTGAGCTGGGAACGGCTGAGCATCGACAAGGGCCAGCACGACCTGGTGCGCATAGCGCTGTGGATTTCCGGCCTTGCCGTCATCTTTTGTGCCCTCTCCGGGCGCTGGTTCCCGCTGACCGCGCGGGCGGGGGCGGCCGCGGGCGTGTCCTGGCTCACCACCGCCGCGGTGCTGACGCTTGGGCCGATTGACCACTCATGGGGGGTGGGGGAGTCGATCGGCCTGGGAATCCTGATGGCCCAGTCGATCCGCAAGCTGCCTTCGCCCCAGGCGCTCGGCCTGGGCCTGGCGCTGGGCACGGCGGCGATCATCGCCCCGATGCGTGATGAGCAGCCGGGTCCGTTCAGCTCGGCGATCGGGGTGCTGACCCTGTGCACCGCGGCGACCTTCGTCTACCTGCGCGGGCTCGACTCCGAACACAGGCTCGCCGTGTCGGAGACGCGCATCAGGGAGAGGTTAAGCATCGCCCGCGAACTTCACGACCTGGTGGCCCACCACATCACCGGAATAGTCATTCAAACCAATGCCATCCGTCTGGTACTCAATAGGCCACAAGAGGTCAAGGAGAAGCTCGACGACATCGAAGAGGCCGGAAAGCAGGCGATGACGGCCATGCGGCGCTTGGTGTCCCTGCTGCGCGACAGCTCCACCGCGCCATTGGACCCCACCCCGGGGATCGCCGAGATTCCGGCGGTGGCTGTCCCGCTGCGCAGAAGCGGGGTGCACGTCGCCATGGACCTCGATCCCGCGCTGGCCGGCGTTCGCCCCGACCTGGCAGCTGGGATATACCGGATCGTAAGGGAGGCATTGACCAACGTCGGCAAGCATGCGCGCGGGGTCACCCGGGTGGACGTGGAGGTGAGAAGCGATTCCGCGGGCGACATCGACATCGAGGTGACCGACGACGGGCGAGGTGAGACCTCTCGCTTCGCGATAAGCGGGTTCGGCCTCATCGGGCTCAAGGAGCGGATTATGGAGCTCGGCGGAAGCCTGCAGAGCGGGCGCATGGCCGGCGGCGGATGGCGGCTCAAGGCTCACCTGCCCGCCTCGGCCACCATGACGCCGAATCACGAAGGCAGCTGGCCGCTCTAGCTTTGCTCCAATGTGGACAGTGTTGCCGTGGTCCGGGCCGCGATATGGTCGCCACATGCTTGCCCGTGCGTGGGGGATTACCCGATCGATGCTCATGTACCACGGCGTGCCCGGAAGGCAGCGCCGCATGGTCCGGTTCTACCGGCAGTTCCTCGGGCCGGGGGAGACCGGTTTCGACATCGGCGCGCATGTGGGCAGCCGGGTGCGGGCGTGGCGGCGGATGGGGGTGCGGGTGATCGCCCTGGAGCCGCAGCCGGACTGCCTGCGGGTGCTGCGACTGCTCTTCGGCCGCGACGCGGGGGTGTCCATTGTGCCCAAGGCGGTGGGCGCGGCGCCGGGCCGGGCGCGGCTGGCCCTTTCCAGCGCCACCCCGACCGTGTCGTCGATGTCGTCGGAATGGATCGAGTCGGTGACCGCCGCCGACCGTCGTTTCGCGCAGGTGCACTGGGACAGCTCGGTCGAGGTGGAGGTGGTGACCCTTGACGACCTCATCGCCGCGCACGGCGAGCCGGCCTTCTGCAAGATCGATGTGGAGGGTTTCGAGGCCGAAGTGCTGACCGGGTTGAGCAAACCGTTGCGGGGGCTGTCTTTCGAGTACCTGCCGATGGCGCACGAGGAAGCCCTGACCGTGCTGGGCATCGTGGAGCGACTGGGCGCGTACGAATACAACTACGCGCCCGTGGAGACGATGCGTTTCGCCAGTGAGCGCTGGCTAGACCCGCTCGCGTTGCAGCGGCTGCTCGAGCGCTTCCGGCCGCTGGGCCGCTCCGGCGACGTCTACGCCCGCCTGCGGTAACGGCTCACCCCGGCGTCGCCACAGCCAGAGGAAATCCCTGCCGAACGATTCGACCAGCAACGCCAGGGCTATCAGCAGGGCGGCGATGCTCAGCCAGGGCCACACCACCTCTGCGGCCACCACCACCAGAACGATGCCCTGGATCGCGGCCACCACCTTGCACCAGTAGCGCGGCGGGGGTGTGCGGTGCATCCACGGCAGCACCCAGCTCGCGGCGACATAGGCGTAGCGCATCGCCCCGATGGTCAGCACCCACCCCCCGACCATGGGCGCCACATAGACGCTGAGAACCGCGATGAGGAAGGCGTCGACCTCCATGTCGAAACGCGCGCCGAAGCTGGAAGCGGTCAGGGTGCGCCGCGCGACCAGACCGTCCACCGCGTCTAGGACAAGCGCCGCGGTGGTGATCGAGACGAAGACGGTGGCCGGGACGGCGCCGGTCAACGAGTCGGCGGTCAGCGCGGTGACCCCGCCGACGAGCGCGGCTCGTGTGATCGTCACCCAGTCGGCTGGTCCAAATCGGGCCGTTTCCGTGCGGTGCATCGCGCGAGTGACCAGGATGGCTATGGCGACCGCGTAGCAGCCTCCGATGATCCATCCGGCAGCGCGCAGGCCGATGGTGAGCCACAGCGCGCCGAGGAACGCCGCCGAAAAGATCAGCCCGATTATCGGGCCCAGTCGAACCGAAGGCACCGCATCTCCGTAAGGTTCGTTGATGACCTAAAAAGAAGGGAGGCCGATGGCATACTACGCGCAGGCCTTCTGGGTCATCTCGCCCGGTATGGGCGAGATCCGCACGGTGTCGCTTCCCGAGCCCGGCCCCGGTGAGGTGCTCGTCCGCACGCTGCACACCGGCATCAGCCGGGGCACCGAAACCCTGGTGTTCCGCGGTGAGGTTCCGGTGAACCAGCGCGAGGTGATGCGGGCGCCGTTCCAGGAGGGCGACTTTCCCGGTCCGGTGAAGTACGGCTACCTCAACGTGGGCGTGGTCGAGCAAGGGCCGCAAAAGTTGCTGGGGCGCAAGGTGTTCTGCCTCTATCCGCATCAGACCGCCTACGTCGTCCCGGTCGACGCGGTGGTGGCCATTCCCGACGGTGTGCCGCCGACGCGCGCCGTGCTCGCCGGGACGGTGGAGACCGCGGTGAACGCGGCCTGGGACGCCGCGCCGCTGGTCGGCGACAGGATCACCGTGGTGGGCGCGGGAATGGTCGGCTGCTGTGTCGCCGCCGTGCTGGCCCGGCTCCCGGGCGCCTCGGTCGAGCTGGTCGACATCAACCCGCAACGGGCCGCCGTGGCGGCGGCCCTCGGCGTCCACTTTGCCACGCCTGAGCAGGCGCAACCGCACCGCGACGTGGTGTTCCACGCCAGTGCCAGCGCGGCCGGGCTGCAGCTGTGTCTGGAGTTGCTCGCCCGCGAGGGCACGGTCACCGAGCTGAGCTGGTATGGCGACCGTGAGGTGAACGTGGCGCTGGGCGGCTTCTTCCACTCCGGAAGGCTCAGCATCCAAGCCAGCCAGGTCGGCATGGTCGCCCCGGCGCGCCGGGCGAACCGCTCCTATGCCGACCGCCTGGCCCTCGCCCTGAATCTGCTCGGCGATCCGGCCTTTGACGCGCTGCTTTCCGGCGAGTCGCGTTTCGACCAGCTGCCAGATGTTCTGGCTGCTCTATCCGCGGGTACGAATTCCGCGCTGGCCCATGTCATTACCTACGGCGGAGAGTGAAGAATCCTGTGTTCAGCGTGACCGTCCGGGATCACATGATGATCGCGCACAGCTTTCGGGGAGACGTTTTCGGGCCAGCGCAACAGTTGCACGGCGCGACGTTCGTGGTCGACGCGACGTTTCGGCGCGCCGAACTCGACGCCGACAACATCGTGGTCGACATAGCGCGGGCCGCCGACGAGCTCAAGGCGGTGGTGGGCGAGCTGAACCTGCGCAACCTCGACGACGATCCCGCGCTGGCGGGCATGAACACCACCACCGAGGCGCTGGCCCAGGTGATCGCGGACCGCCTCGCCGGCCGCGTGAAAGCCGGCGCTTTCGGCCCGGGCGCGCTCGGCCTGGCCGGAATAACGGTGACCCTGCACGAGTCGCACATCGCCTGGGCCAGCTACGAGCGGGCACTATGACCGGCACGGTGCATCTGGTGCTGCCCAACGACATCGACGACCCGGCGTCGCCCAGCGGTGGCAACGTCTACGACCGGCGGGTCAGCCAAGGCCTGGCGGCGCTGGGCTGGGCGGTGCGTGAGCATCCGGTTCGCGGCGGCTGGCCGCATCCCAGCCAGGCGGAAACCGCCGCGCTGTCGGCGGTTCTGGCATCCCTGCCCGCGGGCCAGACCGTGCTCCTGGACGGTCTGGTGGCCTGCGCCGCGCCCGAGGTGATGTGGTCGCAGGCGGCACGGCTGCGGCTGGTCATCCTGGTGCACATGCCGCTGGCGGAGGCGGCGTCCTCGCTTCGCGCTGGCGAGGGGCGGGCGCTGGCGGCCGCGGCCGCGATCGTGACCACCAGCCTGTGGAGCCGTGGCCGGCTGCTGGAGCTCTATGACCTGCCACCCGGCCGCATTCACGTCGCCGCGCCGGGCGTGGAAGCGGCCCGCCTGGCGACCGCGTCCCGGGCGGGCAATCGCCTGCTGTGCGTGGCCGCGCTCGCCCGGCACAAGGGGCACGACCTTTTGGGAAAGGCGCTGGCGGAAGTGGCCGACCTGCCCTGGAGCTGTGTATGGGTGGGTCCGCTGCAACGTGAGCAGGGCTTTGCCGATGAGCTGCGCCAGCTGATCCGGGTGTCTGGAATAGCCGACCGGGTGCACTTGGTAGGCCCATGCCGCGGATCCGCCCTCGAATTCCGTTACGCCCAGGCCGACCTGCTCGTGTCGGCTTCCCGCGTGGAGACCTACGGGATGGCGGTCACCGAGGCGCTCGCGCGCGGAATCCCGGTGCTCGCGCCTGCGGTGGGCGGCCTGCCCGAGGCGCTCGGGCGGGCTCCGCAAGGCGCTCTGCCCGGGATGCTGGTGCGTCCCGGCGATCATTTGGAGCTGGCCGCTGCGCTTCGGCGGTGGCTGACCGGGGAAAAGCTAAGGGATGACCTTCGACGGTCCGCCCGTGAGCGCCGGGCCACGCTCTCGGGCTGGGCGCTCACCGCACGGCTGCTCGCCGGTGTCCTTTCCGCGTCGGCGGTCACCATGAGCAAGATTTACTCGCCCTCTGTGGAGGATTTCGCAGACACACCATGACCCCAACATCTAGAAAGGGACTTTGCATCGACTGGAGGTCCTCTTGCGCAGCGTCTTGACGTCGGCCATCGCCCGGCCAATGTGGACGTGGGCCCGAAACCTGCTCGGCATCGGCATCCTTGCCTGGCTGGGATGGCGGCTGGGCACCGGCCCGTTCCTGGACGGGGTACGAGCCATCGACCGGTCCAGTCTGGTCGTGGCGACCGTCATCGGCGCGGTGACCACCTCCTGCTGCGCTTGGCGGTGGCGTCTGGTGGCCGGGGGCCTGGGCGTGCGGCTGCCGATGCGGGAAGCGGTCGCGGCCTGCTACCGGTCACAGTTTCTTAACATGACCCTGCCCGGCGGGGTGGTCGGCGATGTGCACCGCGCGGTGCGGCACGGCCGCGATGTCGGCGATGTCGGCCTTGGCGTACAGGCGGTGGTGCTGGAGCGGGTGGCAGGACACGTGGTGCAGGTGGTGCTGGCGGTGACCGTGCTCGCGGCGTTCCCGTCGCCGGTACGGTCGCACCTGCCGGCGGTGCTGGCGGTCCTCGCGGCCGTGGGTCTGGTGGTGGCGGTGCTGGCGTTCGGCGTGTCCCGTGGCGGATCGATCCGGTGGGTGGCGGCGCTGGCCCGCTCGTTGTCGCGGATGCGCCTGGGGCTGCTCACCCCGCGGCTGTGGGCGGGGGTGGTGTTCACCTCCGCCGTCGTGCTCGCCGGCCAGCTGGCCACCTTCGTTCTGGCGGCCCGGGTCAGCGGCTCGGCCGCGCCGCTGGCTCTGCTGGTGCCGCTCACCCTCTTCGCCCTGATGGCCATGGCGGTGCCGCTGCATGTGGCGGGGTGGGGATTGCGAGAAGGCGCTGCCGCCTGGGTGTTCGGCGCGGCCGGGCTGACCGCCACCCAGGGCGTCGCCACAGCGGTGACCTACGGCGTGCTGACTCTGGTCGCCGGATTGCCCGGGGCTGCGGTGCTCCTCTTCGGAAGGCTGGGCGCCCGAACGCCCGTCGCCGCCCTCGCCCAGGGGGAAGCGAATGGCTGAGCGGCCCTACGTGCTGCTCAGCTGCAGCATGTCGATCGACGGTTACCTCGACGGGGCGACCGAGGAACGCCTGCTGCTGTCCAATGCCGACGATTTCGATCGGGTGGACGCGGTGCGGGCCGAGTGCGACGCCATCCTGGTGGGCGCGCGCACGGTGCGCCGGGACAACCCGCGGCTGCTGGTGAGGTCCCAGGAGCGACGCGAGCAGCGGGTGGCCAAGGGGATGCAACCCTCGCCGATCAAGGTGACCGTGACCGGGCGCGCGAAGCTGGATGCCCGCGCCGAATTCTTCACCGCCGGGGACATGGAAAAGATCGTGTATTGCGCGACCGCGTCGATGCCGGATGCGTTGCAGCGCTTGGGTCGCGTCGCCACCGTGGTCGACGGCGGCCAGCCCGTGGACCTGCGCCGGATGACCCACGACCTCTATGCGCGCGGGGTGGGCCGGTTGATGGTCGAGGGCGGGGGGAGCATGCACACCCAGTTCCTCACCGCCGACCTAGCCGACGAGCTGCACCTGGTGGTGGCGCCGTTCTTCGTCGGTGACTCGCGAGCCCGCCGGTTCGTCAGCGACGGCCGCTTCCCCTGGAACCCGCAACGCCGGGCAACACTTGCCGACGTTCG
Source organism: Rhizocola hellebori (assembly GCF_016862955.1). Taxonomy (GTDB): domain Bacteria; phylum Actinomycetota; class Actinomycetes; order Mycobacteriales; family Micromonosporaceae; genus Rhizocola; species Rhizocola hellebori. The sequence continues at coordinate 37,922 of NZ_BONY01000043.1, forward strand.
CCAGATAGGGGACGTGGTCCTGTTGCGTTATGCGCTGTCGCCCCGGTTTGGCCATGCTGACTAAGGAGATCGATGGACAACGTGCTGCCTAGGGCATCGGTTCGTACGCAGGTGCTGGTGCCGCTGAGATTCCACGACGGCTACACCACCACCGCGCGCGTGATCTCCTTCAACGGGCTGGTCGACAGCCGGGAACACCTCGCCTTCGGCCTGGGCGACTGGGCGCATCGGCCGGCCGGCCCGGTCGACGTCCCACTGGTACGCCCGCACAGCGAATGCCTGACCGGAGACGTCTTCGGCAGCCAGCGCTGCGACTGCGGGCCGCAGCTGCGCGAGGCGGTGGAACGCATCGCGACCGCGGGAGGTCTGCTGCTCTACCTGCGCCAGGAGGGCCGGGGCATCGGCCTTTACCCCAAACTTGAGGCGTATGCTTTGCAGGACACCGGTTTGGACACCTATGAGGCCAACGTCGCGCTGGGCCACGACGAGGACGAGCGCGACTACACCGTCGCGGCGCAGATGTTGCAGGCGCTGGACGCGCGCAGGGTCGCCCTGCTGAGCAACAATCCGGACAAGGCCGAACAGCTGCGCCAGCTCGGTGTCGCGGTGACCGAGTGCGTGCCGACCGGTGTGCACATGTCACCGGCCAACGCCAACTATCTGGCCGCGAAGGCGCGCCGCGCCGCCCACTCGTTGCAGGTCCGCTTTGGAGGAGCCAGAGTTGTCGACTGATCCGGTCAACTGGCGCGGCGTGGCCGTGCGCACGGTCACCGTGGTGGCCTGCCTGGTGGTGTTGCTCGTTCTGGTGGCACCGGGCGAGCTGGGTGTGCTGACCCCGCTGGCGTTCCTGCGCATCCCGATCGACGCGCTGCTGGCCATCGGCTTGATGGTGGTGCTGGCGCCGCGCGCCAGGCGGATCGCGGCCTGGACCCTGGGCATCACTTTCGGCCTGCTGGCCGTCGTGAAGATAATCAGCCTCGGGTTCTCGATGGCGCTCGACCGGTCTTTCGATCCGGTCTACGACTGGCCCTTTCTTGAAGCGGGAGTGGACTTTCTCGCCCAGTCCAGCGGACGCGCCGCCGCGATCGGTGCGGTGATCGGCGCCCTGCTGCTGACCGCCGCGGTGGTGACGCTGGTGGCGCTGGCGTTTGTGCGCACCACCCGGCTGGCGGTGAGGCATCGCCCGATGACGATCCGGGTGCTGGTGGCCGGGGCGCTGGCGTGGGTGGTCTGCCTGGTGGCGGCGGTCCAGTTGGTGCCGAACGTGCCGGTCGCCTCCCGCGACTACTTCGACCGCCTGGCCCGGGTGAACACGAGCCTGCGCGACCGGGAGGCGTTCAACGCGGCGTCGGCGGTGGACGCCTTCGCCGGCACGCCGAACGATCAGCTGCTGACCGCGTTGCGCGGCAAGGACATGGCGCTGGTGTTCATCGAGTCCTACGGGCGGGTGGCGCTCGACGACCCGAGCATGGGCCCACAGATCCGCGCCCTGCTCGACGACGGCAGCGACCGGTTGCGCGCGGCCGGCTTCGGCTCCCGCAGCGGCTTTCTCACCTCCCCGACCGCCGGCGGTGGGAGCTGGCTTGCCCACGCCACCATGCTTTCCGGGCTGTGGGTCAACAACCAGCAGCGCTACCGCCAGCTGCTGGCCGGCGACCGGCTGACCCTGACCGCGGCGTTTCAGAAGGCAAGCTGGCGCACGGTCGCAGTGATGCCCGGAACCAACCAGCAGTGGCCGGAGGGCGGCCAGTTCTTCGGTTACGACCGCATCTACACCGCCACCGATCTGGGTTATCACGGCCCCAGGTTCAGCTTCTCCAGCATGCCCGACCAGTTCACCCTCGCCGCTTTCCAGCGTTCCGAGGAGGCGGGCACGGCGCACTCCCCGCTGATGGCGATGATCCCGCTGACCTCCAGCCACGGGCCGTGGAATCCGGTCCCGCCGCTTGTCGACTGGAACACCATCGGCGATGGCTCGGCCTTCCAGGAGGTGAAGGGGGCCGGCGCACAGGACGCCATGCTCGGCAGCGACCGGGTCAACGCCGACTACGAGCGGGCGATCGCCTATTCGCTGCAAAGCCTTGTCTCGTATGTGGAAAAGTACGGCGATGAGAACCTGGTGCTCGTGTTCCTCGGCGACCACCAGCCATCCACCGCCGTGACCGGTACGAAGGCCAGCCGCGATGTGCCGATCACCATCGTCGCCCGCGATCCGGCCGTGCTGGAAAGGGTTTCCGGTTGGGGCTGGACAGATGGGCTCAGACCCGGCCCGCAGGCCCCGGTCTGGCGCATGGACACCTTCCGCGACAGATTCCTGACCGCATTCGGTTAAGGGCCGGGCGCGGCGGCCTGGGCTCGATCCGCCGCACCCGGGTGGTGCCTAACCGCCGTAAACCGTGGCGATGTCTTGGTAGGCCTGCCCGAACCGGGCCATGGCCGCCTCGATGTTGGGCTCGGGATGCGGGTCGCCCATGGCGAGCTGCATCAAAGACAGGCCCGCGACGAGGTCCTCCCCGGTGGCTTTGAGCGCCGGGTTGTTGGTGGTGTCGTCGTGGAACTTGCCGTTCTTCAGGTCGGCCCAGCCGACGTTTTCCAGCCTGGCCTCAGCTCCGTCGAGCCGGGCCGCCGAGGCGAGGAAAACGTCGGTGGCCTTCGCGATGAGCTCCTTGGCCTTGCCCGGATCACCGGCCAGCTCCGCCTCTCCGAGCAGCTGCAAGCCTTCCCCGAGCTCGGCGATGAAGTCGAAGCGGAACTTCGGGTCCAGCTCGTTGTCGATGATGAGCGCGGCCGGACAGGACAGGCAGGTCGGTGGCCATGGCGGCTTGGGCGCCAGGTCGGGTACCACGACAGTGAAACAGTCGAATACCCGATGGCCTCCGAACGTGCCCACCTCGAAGCACACCCGTATCTCTTGCCCCCCGGCGCTTGCGGGGTTCGCCGGGACGAGAAACGCGGTGCTGATGGCAAGCGCCATCGTGAGCAGGAGTCGCTTGGCGATCTCCATTGATGCCTCCCAACTATATGGGTCAATGCGATTGCGCGCACAGTAATCACGGGGACCGATGCGGTCTCGACATTGACCCGTTCCCGACAGCCGTCGCTATTGGCGGGTCAGGGTGAACCAGTTGAGCTGCCAGTTTCCGCCTCCGGCGGGCGGGCTGAGCCGGATCGTGTGATGCCCGGCGGCCAGCGTGAAGCTCTGTGCGGTCACGGTTTGCCAGACACCGGCGGTGTTCACCGCCGTCGTCTGGCTGACAGCACCGACCGTGGCCGTGATGGCCGGGTTCGGGTGGGCGGCGACGTCGTCGCCGTTGACGCGATAGGCCAGCCGGTAGGTGCCGGCTGTCGGGACATAGACGCGATACTCGACTGAACCCTCCTGATGCCCGGATCCTGAATCGTCGGCCAAGGTGAAACCCTCACCGGCGATGCCGTCGCTGGCGCAGGCGTCCAAGCATTGCGCCATAAAAGCCGTGGCGTCTATGGGTACGGTCCCGTCCGGCCGTTGCGCGCGGCGTTCGCCGGTCGTGGTGGCCGTGTGTTCGGCTTGGACGGTCGTGACGCCATTGACGTTGGCGGCCAGCGTCACCGGGTCCGGAGTGAAGAGCCGGTCGATGTCGACCGACGCGATCCAGTGGTCGAGCACCCCGGTCTGTCCCGGGCGCGGCCACTGGTGGAAGGTGACCCACATCCGGCCGGTGCGGTCGAAAACCGGTGGCCGCTGTTCGGTCGGCTGCCCCAGCCGCGGCAACAGGTTGCGGCCGGTGTCGAGCAGGTTGCCGAACGAGAAGGTCTTCGCGTCTCCGGTCCCGGTGTGGCGTACCGAGAAAATATTGCCGGTGGTCCAAGTGTCAACCGCCACAATGGTTTTGCTCACCGGATCCTCGACCAGCTGCGGGAAGCTGGGGAAGTAGCCACCGCCGCCGAAGCCGGCGCTCTGCAGGATGTCGTAGTCCGGGGCGCAGGTTTGGCCCCACACGGTGCGTCCGAGCGCGGTGGTGGTGTAGGTGTGTGGCTGGGTGTTCCACCGGTTGAGGTCGAACGGGCACAGCGGCCCACCCAATTTGCGAGTCCCGTTGGACTTCGCGTAGACGGCAAGCCCGTTGCTGATCGCCCACATGTTGCCCTGGTGGTCGTAGATTCCGCCGTGGGTGCCGCGGAAGGCGGTGCCGGCCGGGGTGAGCCCGGCCAGGAAGGGCGCCGAGACCGGGGTGATGGCCCCGTTCCGCGAGTCGTAGCTGAATTCCTGGGTCACACTCGGATCGAGCCCGGGCGGGATGGTCGCCGGGTTGCCGTCGTCGTCGGCGTGCCAGATGTCGGCCACCACGTTGAAGCGCTCGTCGCCGATGACGCCGCTCGGGTCGGCCTCCACCGACTTGAGGGCGATACCGAGGTTGCCCGGGCGCGCCGGGTTCGGCGGCTCGATGTCGCGCACCTCCGGATAGGCATAGTAGCCAACAACTCTGGCGTCATACTGCCCCGCGGCGTCCGGGCCGAGGACACGGATTGCCATCAGCCCGCCGCTGCTGCGCACGCCGTCACCGGCGTAGAGCGCGACGATGATGTCTCGGGAGCGGGGAAACATCGCCATTTCGTTCAGGCCGCCGCACAGGCTGGTGCCGTTGGGCAGGCCCGCGTAAGGAGTGCAGGCGCGTTCGTCCACATCGGAGTCAGGGTTGGAGTTGGCCAGCTGCGCCGCGGTCCATTGCCGGGAGACCTGCCAGGTGCCGTTGACGTTGCTGATGATGCCGAAGCTGGGCCACACACCCTCGGCCGGGATCCGTTTGCGTTCAAGGTAGGACTGCCACGGCACGCCGAACAGGTTGGTGAAGGCGACCGCGTTGCCATCGCCGACGACCTGGACGTCCCACGAGTCCGCGCCGCCGTGGAAGGTTTGCCCGCCTTCGGAGATCGGGGTGACGCTGTCGAAGCCCAGCGCGGTCTTGGCCCGCACATTGGTCCACCGGCTCGTCTTCGGGTCGTAGATTCCGGCGGCCACATAGTCGTCGGCGACCGTCGTGTCGCGCCCGCCCTGGACGGCTACCACGCCCTGCGCGGTGACAGCGCTGAAGATGCCGATGTGCCCGGCGGGCCAGCCCCATCCGGGCACAGCCCGGGTGGCGAGCCGATGCCCGGAGGGGCTCAGCCCGCCGGGCAGGTCCGTCCCGAAGGAACCGGCCCGGCCGTGAATGGTCACCACTTCCGACTCGTAAAGGGCGGGAAGGGTTCCGGTCGCGTCGAGCCGCAACGTGACCTGGGTGCGCAACGCTCCGGCACCACCCCACCACAGGTGGGCCACCGCGAAGACGGGCTGGGCCGCGCTGCCGGTCGGATCGGCCGTGGCCAGCGACAGCCCGCCGAATCCGGGCAGGTCGGGGAAACCGAGATAGGGCTTGGCATTGGCGCCCGGCTCAGGCGAGGAACGGGTCGACGAGCCCCAGGCCGGGCGGTAGCGGTGGGCCGGGTTGAACGCGTTGACCAGCGCACAGGACCCGCCGGTGGTGGGGGATGCGGTGCCGCACAGCGCCCACCCGGTGGCGTAGTCGGCCGAGTCGCGGGTGTTGGCCCCGAAGAACAGCCACAGGTTGCCGTCGGCCGCGCGCAGCATGGTGGGGCTGTCGATCAGGTGACGGCGTCCGCCCGGGCAGGAGGCGGCGACGATGTCGTCGAAGCCCATCACCGGGTCGTCCGCGGCGAGCAGCTGCCGCTGTGGGCCGGTCAGCTGACCGGCCACCGGATCGAAGCGCTGCACCGAAATCCGGGTCACGCAGCCGCCCACGTTCTGCCGCCACACCACGTGCCACGCGGCGGAGGCGCGGTCGTAGAAGAATTCCGGCTCGCCCACGGAACTTCCGTCCGCCGGGCAGACCAGCGGCTGCTGGCCGTGGAACCAGCCCGGCCCGGTGGGGCGGTTGGAAGCGGCGTAGCCGAGGCAGGTCTGGGTGACGCCGGTCTTGCGGGCCGCGTACACCATCCACCACACCCCACCCGCGAACGCCGCCGACGGGGTGCGCACCGAACCGGCCGCAGGATCGGCCCAGGGCGCGGGCCCGTCGGGCATGGCGTCCCCGGACAGGCAGCCGCCCAGCTGATCCGGGGTGGCCCCGACCCGATAGGGGAGGTGGGCGAAACCCTTGACCCACACCGAATCGGCGGGGGTGCACGCCACCGCGCCCGGTGAGCTGAGCGACTCGCCCGAGGCCAGGCTCACCCAGCGGTCCCCGTCGCGTAGGAGCACGGCGTCCGCGGCTCGCAGCCCACCCTGTGCCCCCGCCTGCGCGGCGGGAGCGATGGTCACGGCGGCCAGCGTGGCCGCACTCACCAGCGCGGCTGCCCAGCGAAGCATAGTCATGGGCCGATGCTAGGAGCGGCGGCGATCGGGTCCGCCGGTCCGCCGTGAAAATTTACACAAGCTGAAGGTGAGCCTAGGCGCCCAGCGACTTGACCAGCAGCTCGAACTCCAGGTCGTCGCGCAGCGGAATGCCGAAACGCTCGTCCCCATAAGGAAATGGGGTCCGCTTGCCGGTCGGGGTGTAACCGCGGCGCACGTACCAGGCGATCAGGTCCTGCCGCGCGGTGATCACCGTCATGTGCATCTCGTCGGCGCCCCAGTGGGTGGCCGCGATGCGCTCGGCCTCGGCCAGCAGGGCCTTGCCCACGCCGTGCCGCTGGCGGCCCGGATCGACGGCGAACATCCCGAAATAGGCGTAGTAGCCCTGATTCTGCAGGTGGCAGCAGGCGGTCATGTCGGCGGCGGTGAGCAGGATCAGGCTTTGCGGGTCGGCGAGGATGTCGGTGACCGCGGCGAGGTCGGTGCGCTGGCCGTCGAGGATGTCCGCCTCGGTCGTCCAGCCCGCTTTGCTGACCTCGCCACGGTAGGCCGATTGCACCAGGGCCACAATGGCTTCGGCGTCGTCTGCGGTGGCGGTCCGGAAGGCTGGGTCCATCCGGCAATTATCGCTCACCGGCGATGGACTCCCCTCGCTAGGGGCGTGCCTCGAACACTAGGTTGAAAGGGGTTTCGGCGACCCGCTTGAAGCTGCTGAAACCCGCGCCGGTGACCACCTCGCGGAGCCTGGCTTCGCCGGCCTGTGCGCCCAGCGCGGCACCGTGTTCCTGGGAGAGGGAGTTCGGCGTGCACAGCAACGTCGACGCTCCGTAGTAGACCGCGCCCACCGGGTTCAGGTTGTCGGTCACTCTGTCGCCGGCGAACGGTTCCACGATCAGCAGGGTTCCGCCGGGCGCGAGGTTTTCGCGCAGGTGGGCGCAGGCGCCTGCCGGGTCGCCCATGTCGTGCAGGCAGTCGAACAGGCAGATCAGGTCGAAGGTGCCCGCCAGGTCTTTGGCCCGGCCGGTGTCGAAACGGGTGCGTGCGCCGACGCCGGCTTCGGCCGCGCGCTGTTGGGCCGCTTCGATCGAGCCGGAGTGGTAGTCGGTACCCACAAAAGTCGACTGGGGAAATGCCTGCGCCATCAGGACGGTGGAGGCGCCGTGGCCACAGCCGACATCGGCGACCCGGCCGCCCTTGCGCAGCTTGGCCTCGACCCCGTCCAGGGCGGGAATCCACGTGCTGATCAGGTGGGCGGCGTAGCCCGGCCGGAAGAAGCGTTCGCACCCGCTGAACAGGTCGGGGTGATGCTCGTGCCAGCCGACGCCGTTGCCGGTGCGGAAGGCGGTGACCAGCCGGTCGGTGGAACGGACGGCGGCCAGCATGAGCTCGAAGCCGCCCACCACGCAGGCCGGGCTGGACTCGTCGGTCAGCGCGATGGCGTGCTCGGCCGGCAGCGAAAAGCGATCCTCGCCGTCCACCTCGACATAGCCGGCCGCGGCCTGGGCGCAAAGCCATTCGCGCACATAGCGTTCGGCCGTCCCGGTGCGATCGGCCAGCTGTGCCGAGGTGAGCGGCCCGGCCCCCGCCATGGCCCGGTAGAGACCAAGCTTGTCGCCGATGACCACCATCGAGCCGGTCAGCAGCGCGCCGAAGTCGCCGACCGCCTTGAAAACGAAGTCCATGAGCCGCTGCTGGTCTATGGGTGTCGCGGTTGTAGTCACCGCTGCCTCCTAAGTGGACGTGGGCGCCGTCAACCGGCGTCTTTGATGGCGGGACGCTATCGACCAGGCTGTCCGCCATCTGTCCGTTTGATGTCCCCCTGCCATCCGCGGGCGGTGGCACAATCGCAGGCGTGCTGGGCGAGCTGCGGATCCACCTGTTCGGCGGCTTTCGCGTGCAGGTCGGCGGGCAGCCTGTGCCGCCGGAGCTGTGGCGGCGCAGCAGTGCCACCGCGCTGGTCAAGCTGCTGGCGCTGAGCCCGGGTCATCGCCTGCACCGCGAACAGGCCATCGACACGCTGTGGCCGTCGCTGAGCCAGCAGGCCGGCGCCGCGAGGCTGAACAAAGCCCTGCACTTCGCGCGGCGGGCCCTGGCCGCCGAGCAGGTGCGGCTGCGCGATGACCTGCTCAGTTTGGAAGCGGGCGTGCTGTGGGTGGACGTCGACGCCTTCGAGGAGGCCGCGCGCCGCGGCGACTTCGAGGAGGCGCTCGCGCTTTACACCGGTGATCTGCTGCCGGAGAACCGTTTTGAGCCGTGGGCGGAGCCCCGCCGCGACCAGCTTCGGGCCGTGCTGGTGCGGCTCCTGGTCGATCAGGGTCTGGCCTGCGAGTCCGGCGGGCAGCCGCGCGAGGCGATCGCGGCATTCGAGCGGGTGATCGAGGTCGAGCCGCTGCATGAGCAGGCCTACGCCCGCCTGATCCGGCTCGAAGCGGCACAGGGCTTCCGGCACGTGGCATTGCGCTGGTACGAGCGCCTCGCCGCCGGCCTGCGCGACGAGCTGGGCGTCGACCCCAGCGAAGAGCTTCGCCGCCTGCACACCGACCTCACCACCGGCCGCCTCCCCACCACCGTTCCCCCCGCCGCCCCTGCCGCCGTTCCCCCCGCCGCCCTTGCCACCGTTCCCCCCGCCGCCCCTGCCGCCGTTCCCCCCGCCGCCCCTGCCGCCGTTCCCCCCGCCCTTGCTGCGGCCTCTTCCGCCGCCGCCACACCGGCCCTCCCCGCACCGGCCCTCCCCGCACCGGCCCTTCCCGCGCATGCCGGGCTGGCCCCGGCCATCCCCACGGCGGCGGTTGAGGAGCGGAAGCTGGTTACCGTGCTGGCGGCCGATCTGCGCCGGGTGCGGGGGGAGTCCGATCCGGAGCAGGCGCGCCGGGAGATGTCCACCTGGACAGAGGTGCTCTGCGATGTCGTTGGGCGATGGGGTGGCCAGGCGCAGCGCGTCATCGGTGGCGGCGTGGTCGCGGTCTTCGGCTACCCGGCGGCGCGCGAAGACCACGCGGCCCGCGCGCTGTGGGCCGGTTTTGAGGTGCTGCAACGCATTCCGGTTCCGGTGCGGGTAGGAATCGACACCGGGGAGATCATCGCTTCGGCGACGGCGGCACCGGTGTCGCTGGCGGACATCGGCGGCGCGGTGCTCGATGCGGCGGCCTGGTTGCGGGAGTCGGCCGCGCCGCGCCAGGTGCTGGCGGCCGAACGCACCCGCCGCGCCGCCGGGGGCGGCGATTTCCGCTTCAGCAACGCGATGTGGCTGACCCGGGAGGGCACGCCCGGGGTGGTGGCCCATCGGCTGCTTTCGGCGTCCTGGGCCGCACAGCGCCAGCCGCGAGCCGAGCCGCCGATGGTGGGCCGCGACGACGAGCTGCGCGCCATCACCAGCCTGATCGACGAGACCGCGACCAGTGGCCGGCCCCGGCTGCTGTCTATCGTCGGCGTCGCGGGCGTCGGCAAGAGCCGCCTGGTGCGCGAGGTGATTTCGGCCGCCGTGCACCGCCGTCCCGATACCAAAGTGCTGCGGGGGCGCTGCCTGGCCGCGGGTGACGGCATCACCTACTGGGCGCTCGGCGAGATCCTGCGCAACGCCTGCGGCATCGCGCTCGGTGAGGCGGGCAGGGTGGCGCAACAGCGGCTGCGCCGATGGCTTCAGCCCTTGCTTTCTGAGCACATCGGACAGTCCGATGTGGAGGCGACCATCTTCGCGCTGGCGGCGACCGCCGCCATCCCCATGCCCGACAACCCTTTGGACACCGCCATTCCGCGCATCGTCGCCGAGGAGCTGGCCCGGGCCTGGCCTCGCCTGGTGAGCGCGCTGGCGGCGGGTGGGCCGACCCTCGTGGTGGTCGAAGACCTGCATTGGGCCGGGGCGCCCCTGCTGGAAATGCTGGCCCGGCTGGCTTCCCGCTCGACCGGCCCGGTCGTGCTGCTGACCACCGCCCGTCCGGAATTCCTTGAAGAGCATCCCCTTTTCGGTACCGGGCAAGGCAGCGACATGTCAATGATCTCGCTGCGCCCACTGGGCGACCGATCCAGCCGGGAACTGGTGGCCAGCCTTCCGCGCTCAGGCGACATCGGTGCGTCGCGCCGCGACGAGATCGTGGAGCGGGCCGAAGGCAACCCCTACTTTCTCGACCAGCTGGTGGCACACGTGGCCGACGGTGGCTCGGGGGTCCTGCCCGACACCATCCATGCCACCCTAGCCGCCCGGGTGGACGCCCTGCCCGCCGCGGAAAAGCAGCTGCTGCAGGCGGCGGCGGTGGTGGGCCGCATCTTCTGGGCGGAGCCGGTGGGCTCGCGGGTCACCGGCGATGCCGCGGAAACGTTGGCGGCGCTGGAGAGCCGTGGCCTCATCCTGGCCCGGCAGACGTCGAGCCTGACCGGCCAGACGGAGTTCGCGTTCAAGCATGCGCTGCTGCGCGACGTCGCCTATGCCTCGCTTCCCGCCGGGCAACGCGCGCGCGGCCACGCGGAAACCGCGGCGTGGCTGGAGGAGATCTCACGCGAAAGGGTCGGCGAGGTCATTGAGCTGGTCGCCTTCCACTACGCCGCTGCCGCCGACGCGTGGGAGCCGGCCCGCACTCCGCAGCGACAGTGGGTGCGCGCCAAGGCTTTCCGCTCGCTGATCGAGGCTGGCGCGAGCGCGCGTCACCGCAACGCCGTGGCCAAGGCGCTGGACCTGCACGAGAAGGCCCGGCACTACGCCTGCGGCGTGGGCGAGACAGCCGAAGCGCTGGAGGCCATCGGAGACGACCACGAGGTGCCGTTCAACGGCGATGCGGCGGTGGCCGCGTGGCAGGCGGCGGTCGAGCTGCTGCGGCCGGAGCCCAGTCACGTCGACCGGCGGGTGCGGCTGTGCCTCAAGATAGGCCAGATGATCGTGGCGCGGTGGGGTGGGTTCCGGGTTCCGCCCGAGCCCGACCAGGGGGATCCGGCCATCGAGGAAGGTCTCACCGTGGTGACCGACCCGTCGGTCAAAGCTCACCTGCTGTCGCTTTTCGCCCTCAGCGCCGGCCGATGGGCGTGGACCGGCCGGCCCGATCCGGTGCCGGTCGCACAACGCCATCACGCCGCTGACCACGCCTATCGGCTGGCCGTCGAGCTGGACTCCGCGCCGCTGCGCGCCCAGGCTCTGTTGGGGCGCACAGCGGTGCAGTATGTCGAGCGCGATCACGACAGCGCGGTGGCCACCGCGCTTGACCTGCTTGCCTTCTCCGAACAGGGCTCAAACGGCCGTGACCAGGCGCTCGCCAACGCGATCGCCTGCCTGGCCATCGGCGACGTGCAGGGCGACCGAGAGCGGGCGCTGGGCTACGCGCGCAGGTCGCATGTTGTTTCGCGCGATCTGTCCGCGCATGACCGGATGCACGGCACCTACATGGTCATGTGGTGTCTGGAGCAGCTGGGCAGGTGGACCGAGATCGAGCCCTATCTCGGGGAGCATTTGGCGCTGCTGGAGTCCTATCAGTACGAGACGAGCTGTCCCTATCTGCGCGGCGGTCACCTGGTGGCCGCGCTGGCGCTGGCCAGGATGGGCGAAATCGCACGCGCGCAGCAGCTTGCCGATCTGGTGCCGATGGATCTGGAGCACCCGGGCAATGCCGAGTCGCTGCGCGCCGAGCTGGCCGTCGAGCTGGGCGACCTGAGCATGGCCCGCGATCTGGCCGAGCGTCTGGTAAGCAAGCGCCGCCGTCCCGGGCCGGAGGAGGTGCCGCACGAGATCGTGGTGCTGGTGCAAGTGCTTGAGGCACAAGCAGACCACGAGGCCCTGCGGCGATACCTGCCCCAGGCCCGCGCCGAAGGCGACTTCCTCGCGGCCACGGCCCCGTTCTGCGACCGGGCCGAAGCGCTGGCTCTGGCCGCGCAGGGCGACGTTGCCGATGCGGTCGGGCTGCTCACGGGCGCGGTCGAGGGGTTCGACCGGCTGGGCCTGCCGCTGCAGGCGGCCCGTTCCCGGGAGCATCTTGCCCGTCTCGTCCCGGGCCGCGCAGCCGAGCTGCTGCGATCCGCACTGGACACCTACACTCGCCTTGGCGCGAAGACAGACGCCGCCCGAGCCCAGCCCTAGGGGAGTTACCGGATGGCCAAGTCAACAGGCACAGGCAAGGTCGCTTTCGTGCTGGGCGGTGGGGGCATCCTCGGCGCGCACGAGGTGGGCATGCTGCAGGCCCTCGACGAGGCCGCTATCCGTCCGGACCTGATCGTGGGCACCTCCATCGGCGCGATCAACGGCGTTTTCGCCGCCGCCTATCCCAAGGGGGTCGGCCGCCTCGCTGAGCTGTGGCGCACCCGCGGCGTGATGTCGGTCTTCGACGGCAACCTGGTGTCGCGCATCGGCACCATCCTGCGCTCCGGCACCCATGTTCAGGGCAATGACGGTTTGGCGGAGCTGCTCGGCGAGCTGTTGCCGGTGGAGCGGATAGAAGAGCTGGAGGTCCCGTTCCAATGTGTCGCGGCGAGCGTCGAAAAGGCCAGCGCGCACTGGTTCTGCGAAGGCCCGATCATTCCGGCCGTGCTGGCCTCCTGCGCTGTGCCCGGCCTGCTCCCGCCGGTGACCATCGATGAGGAGCACTTCCTCGACGGTGGCCTGGTGCACAGCATTCCGGTGGGCCGCGCCGTGGCCCTTGGCGCGGAGACGGTCTACGTGTTGCACGTCGGGCGCATCGAGCAGCCGCTGACCCCGCCGCGGCGGCCGTGGCAGGTGGCCACGGTGGCCTTCGAAATCGCCCGCAGGCACCGCTTTTTCGAGGAAATGTCCGCCCTGTCGCCTGACGTCAAGGTGCATGTGCTGCCCGCAGGGGCAGAAGGTCCGAGCCCGAAGGGGGATCTGTCGCCCTTGCGCTATCGCGACGCTTCGCGTATCGATGTGCATATCCAACGGGCGTACAAGGCATCTATCTCCTATTTGGAGTCGATCGCATAGGGAGGGACGTCGTCGTGCCACCCCGCATCGTGCGGCGCTTGATAATCGCGCCATTGGTCATCGTCATCACGCTTGGCTGGATAGTGATACTGCCGCTGATGACCGTGCTCGCTCTCATCACGCCCTCGCGGCACGGCCGGCGGCGCCTGCTGCGCCTGCTGCTGTTCAGCGTCGCCTGGCTGGTGATGGAGTCGGCCACCCTCTTTGCCAGCCTTGGGCTGTGGGTCGCCAGTGGCTTCGGCGGCAGGATTCGCACCAAACCCCATCAGGCGCGCCATTACCGGCTCGTCGGCTGGTTCCTCGGCACCCTCTACCCGGTGCTGACCCGCCTGTTCAAGGTGACCGTGCAGGTGGAGGAGCCCGAATTCACCCCGGAGGAGGCCGCCGCGCGGCTGACCCGCCCGGTGATCGTGCTCAGCCGCCACGCGGGTCCCGGTGACTCCTTCCTGATCCTGACCTTCCTGCTCACCCAGTACAAACGGCAGCCTTCGATAGTCATGAAGGGCGCGCTGCAATTCGACCCCGTGGTCGACGTGGTGATAAACCGGCTGCCGCACGCCTTTGTGTGGCCGAGCAAGGGTCCGGGCAGCGGCGTGACCCAGGAGGTCACCCGGTTGGCCGCGCAGATGGGTGACGAGGACGCGCTGCTCATCTTCCCCGAGGGCGGCAACTTCACCCACGGCCGCCGGGAGCGGGCGATCGAAAGGCTGGAGAGCAGCGGCCAGCACGAGGCGGCCCAGCGCGCCCGCGGCATGTCCAATCTGCTGGCCCCGCGCACAGGTGGGGTGCTCGCCGCGGTGACCGCCGCCCCCACCGCCGACGTCATCTTCGTGGCCCACACCGGTTTGGACGATCTGATCACCGTCAAGGACATCTGGCACAGCCTGCCCATGGAACAGACCGTCAGGTCCCGCTGGTGGCGGGTACCCGCGGCGCAGATCCCCCGCGATCGAGACGAACAGGTGACGTGGCTGTACGGCTGGTGGGAGCAGATCGACAACTGGATCGCCGACAACCGCCCCGTCCGTGCCAACGCTCCGCGTGCCGCGTCTCACCCGTGATACAGTGTTCTCATGGCTGACATGGCTGAAGTGGCAGTCCGTGACCTGCGTAATCACGGTGGTGAGATCCTCAATCGCGTCGCAGCCGGCGAGGCGATGACTGTCACCCGCGACGGCGATCCCATCGCAGAGCTGCGGCCGCTGCCCCGCAGGCCGGTGCCGGCGCGCCTTCTGCTGCAGCGGTGGCGTCGGCTTCCAGCCGTCGATCCCGCTCAGCTAAGGGCTGACATCGACGATGTGCTGGACTCGACCCTGTGAGCGACGCGACGGTCAGGCATCTGCGCGGCATCCTCGACACCAACACCGTGATCATGCTGTCGCGCATCACTGACGCGGCAAGCCTTCCGGCCGAGCCGCTCATCACCGCGGTCACCCTTGCCGAGTTGTCGGTGGGGCCGCTCGTGGCAAACGACGACACCGAACGCGCCGCCCGCCAAGCCCATGTGCAACAGGCCGAGGCCGACTTTGACCCGCTGCCCTTCGATGCCGCCGCCGCGCGGGCCTTCGGCAGGGTCGCCGCTTCTCTTCGCAAGGCAGGGCGTAAACCCGCAGCCCGCGCATACGACGCCATGATTGCAGCCACTGCCCTGGCCCACGACCTGCCCGTCTACACCTGCAACCCAGCAGACTTCTCAAGCATCGACGAGCTCACCGTGGTGGCAGTCCCGATTCCACCGCCATCACGGAAAAACTGAGCCGCCGGGCCTGGTCGGGGAGCACATGACTGCGTATGTGACGCGACACCATTGGTTCAGTTCTTTGGGCGCGATGTTCTTTGGGTGTACGGCGCTGACGCTCGGGTCGATGGGGCTCTACCGGGAACCATGGTTCATGGTGCCGGGCGTGCTGCTCTTCGGCATAGGCGCGGTCGGCACCGGGATCATGCTGATCAAGCGCGAGGTTGCGTTGCGAGTGGACGAGACCGGGATCGGCGACGACTCAGAAGTGGTGCCGTGGAACGATGTCCTGTGGCTCGAGGTTGACAAACGGTATGTCACGATCGCCTCTGGCGAGCTGCGGGAGCTGACACCGCAGGATTTCGACGACGAAGCAGACTTCCGCCCTGGCTTGGAACCGGTGCGGCTGCACCTGCGCGGCCTTCCCATCGCGGGCACCCGGTTCCGCCGCCACCTCTTCGACGCGGCGGTGCGGGCCTATTCACCCCGCGTGGCCGGCACCGCCCCGCGCACCTACCCACCGCCATCGGTGGCCGAAAACGAGTGACGCCACGGGGTGCCGGGGTGGGGGCCGGCACCCCGTGGCGGGGATCAGGTCCCGTAGACCTGGAACTCCAGCAGCGAGTAGCCGTATCCGGTGGCACGCACTGTTCCGTACATGCGCACGTAGCGGCCGGATCCGGTGACGGCCAGGTCTTGCAGGCCGCCGGTACTGGTCGTGGTCGAGTAGATGGTGGTCCACGTGGTGCCGTTGGCGGAGGTCTGCAGCTGGAAGGCGCGGCCGTAGGCGGTCTGCCAGTTGAGCACTATCCGGTTGACCGAATGGGCAGCGCCGAGGTCGACCTGAATCCACTGGGGGTCGGCGAACGCGCTGGACCACCGGGTGGAGTTGTTGCCGTCAAAGGCATTCGCGGCGACGAGGCTCCCGTTCTCGGTGGACGAGGCGGTGGCCGGGTGGCCCTGGGAGAGCAGGCCGGCGCCGCCGCCTGTGGTGGGCGTGGCGCTGACTTCGGCGGAGTTGCCGGAGGTGCCGGCCGCGTTGCGCGCGGTCACCTTGTAGTAGTAGGTGGTGCCGTTGGTGACGGCGGTGTCGGTGTAGCTGTTGGTGGTGGGGTTGGCGATCGCGGTCGCGCCCTGGCCGCCGGGCGAGGTGCCGCGGTAGACGCTGTAGCCGGTCGCGCCCGCGCTGGCGTTCCAGTTGAGCTGCACGGAACCGTTGCCGGCCAAGGCGGTGACGCCCGACGGCGTGGGTGGCGCGGCACCGGTGTTGACGGGAGTGACGGTGACCTCGTTGGAGTTCGGCGATCCGCCGACGGCGTTGTTGGCCGCGACGAAGTAGAAGTATTGCTTGCCGTTCTGCAAACCGGTGTCGGTGAACGTGGTGGTGCTGCCGTTGGTGGTGCCCACCGGCGTGTTCACCTCACCGTCGGACTTGGTGCCCCGGTAGATGCTGTACGAGGTGGGATTGCCGCTGGCGCTGGCGTTCCAGGTGAGGGTGGCGCCGGCGTTGCCCGCGGTGGCCCGCAGATTGGTGGGCCCGCTCGGGCTGGAAGCCGTGGCGGGGGTGACTATCAATTGGTCCACTCTGGACAGTCCGTGGTCGGAGACGGCGATCTGGCTGATCGAATTGACTCCCGCGTTGAGGCGGACCTGAAGGGTGGACAGCTGGTAGACGTCGAAGCTGCCCGTGATCGGGAAGCTTTGCGTGGTGGTGATGACCACGCCGTTGACTTTCAAGCCCATCTGCCGGTTGTTGACCCCGGGGAACAGCCCGCCCTGGAACGCGTAGCGCCACGAAACGCTGTAGAGGCCGGTGGTGGGTACCACGACGTTGTTGAAGGTCATAAAGCCCTCCTCGGCGTAGGCCATGTCCACCACGCGATCACCGGGGGACTCGGAGCCCGACGAGCCGAGGACAGAAGGGAACCAGCCATTGAGGGTTTTGAACCAATCGAAGCCGCCGAGGAGGGCGTCCTTGCAGTAGTAAATCATCGAGTTGCCCGACGGCACGCCGGGTGTGGTGCCGCCGGTGCCGATGGGCGGCGGGGTCTTGGAGGCGTCCTCGACCGAACGCGGTGATTCGCCCTCGGCGTTGACCGCGGTCACCTGGTAGTAGTAGACCGGGGTCGGGCTGAGATTGGTGTCCTTGTATTCCAGCTCGGTGGTGGTGGCGATCGGTGTGGTGGCCTCGCCGCCGGAGGCGGTGCCGCGGTAGACGCGGTAACTGGTGGCGCCCGGGCTGGCTTCCCACTCGATGGTGATCGAGGAGTCGCTGCCGGCCACCAGCTCGATCTCTTCCGGCGCTGCGGGGACAGCGGCCACCACCACCTCGGCGGTCGCGGAGGGCACCGCGGCCAAGCCGAGGGCGGACAGGACTGCCAGCGCGGTGATGGCGCGAGCGCATACGCGTATGGACGTGTTCATGGCTCTCCCTTTTCAGGAGCGGGACGCGTTATTGGAGGGGAGAGCGCTCTCCATCGGAAGCTATCATTCGCTTCTAGTGATGAATAGAAATTGCCAAACGCGTTGCCAATGTCACCAGCGATGGTGGATCTGCGGGCGGATCAGCTCGTCATAGATTTCGTTGACCTCGTCCAGGGTGGCTTTGTCCAGCGGCGCCAACGCGGCGGCGGCCGCGTTCGCCTCGGCCTGGGCGGGATTGCGGGCGCCCGGAATCACCACGCTCACGCCGGGCTGGTCGATGATCCAGCGCAACGCGAACTGGGCCAGGGTGGCGTTCTCGCCGACCAGAGCGGAAAGCCGGCGCGCCGCGGCCAGGCCCGTCGCGAAGTCCACGCCGGAGAAGGTCTCGCCGACATCGAAGGCCTCGCCGTGACGGTTGTAGGTGCGGTGGTCATCGGCGGGGAAGGTGGTGTTCTCGTCGTATCGGCCCGACAGCAGCCCGCTGGCGAGCGGAACGCGAGCGATGATGCCCACTCCGGCGGCGGCCGCGGCCGGAAGCACCCGCTCCAGTGGCTTGAGCCGCAACGCGTTGAGGATGATCTGCACACTGGCCACGCCCGGCCGTGCTATCGCGGCAAGCGCCTCGTCACACGTCTCGACGCTGACCCCGTAGGCGGCGATCCGGCCCTCCTGCACCAGGGTGTCCAGCGCGTCGAAGACCGCGTCGGTGTGGTAGACCTCGGTCGGCGGGCAGTGCAGCTGTACCAGGTCCAGGGTGGAAACGCCGAGGTTCTCCCGGGACCGATCGTTCCACTGGCGAAAGTTGTGCAGTGAGTAGGCCTGCGGCTCCTGTGCCACCCGCCTTCCCATCTTCGTGGCGACGGTCAGCTGCGTTCCGCTTCGCTCACGCAGGAACCTTCCGATGAGCCGCTCGCTGCGGCCGTCGCCGTACACGTCGGCGGTGTCGATGAGGCTCACCCCGGCGTCGACCGCTGTCCCCAGAATGGTCAGGGCATCGTCGTCGCTGACGTGACCCCAGTCGGCGCCCAGCTGCCAGGCGCCCAGGCCTACTACGCCGATGCTTCGCCTGGTACCACCCAAAATTCGCTGTTCCATAGCGACCAGGCTAGTGAACGGCTCTGGCCGCCTTCCTTGAGCCCGGCCCAGGCGCCCTCATCTGTCCACTGTGGACCATTGGGCGGTCGCTGCCCGAGCCTGGATGTGCGTTTTGAGCCAGGTGTCGAAACGGGTCGGGGCGATCCGCAGCCTGCCCTGCTGATGCACCTCGGCCAGGGCGAAGACCTCGGCGACGATGCGGTGCGCGGAGTCGAGGTCGCGGAATTCCTCGCCCGGGCGGCGGCTGCGCAGGGTGTCGACCGCGAGCGTGATCAGCTCCGTCCTGAGGTTGATCATCCGGGCGATCTGCCACCTGGCCAGGCCGGGGGCTTGCAGGTCCCAGGCCCGGCCGGTGAGCCATCCGGTGATCCGCTCGGTGGTCCCGGCGAGCCGCCCTGATCGGCGCTGCCGTTGCGAACGCCGGAAGTCGGCGATCGAGGAGTCCAGGGCTCTGCGCAGGTCAGGGTCCTGGATTCGGTCGCGGTAGGCGCGAGCGAGATCGTCGTAGGGCGAGGTGGCCGGCGGTTGCCTGCGCCGGTCGCTGGGCGCCGGGCACACCTGCAGGGCGAAGGCGGGCTCATCGGCGATCTTCGTCTGCGCCAGACGCCAGCGGATCATGTGGCGCAGCAGCAGCTTGTCGAGCCAGACGATCGGCTTGCCGTGCCAGGTTCCCCAGCCGTGCCGCAGCTCGATCCAGGCCTCCTGGCAGATGTCGTGGGCCGTGGCCGAGTCGAATGCCTGGCGGGTGTATCGGTATGCGGCCGGGGAATGACGCCGCAGGAACGGCTCGAAAGCGCGATGTTCCTGACCCGGCGCGGGTTTGCCGCGTTCGTCGTACATAGCCACCTCGTGGTCCTAGGGGTCCGCCACCGTGACTCTCAACGAGGAGTCCGGCCAGGTCGCTCCTCCGCCGTTGGGCTGGCAAAGTGCCACCGGTTGGTTGACAACCTGAGGTGGTCCTGGCACCATCCGAATGGGAGCGCTCCCAGTTATCCCCTTCTATGCCCTGGAAGGACCCGTCCCGTGATTTCTGTTGCCCGCAAGCGAGGTGGCGCTCTGATAGCGGCCGCCCTGCTTGCCATAACCTCCGCCGCCGCCCCGGTGCAGGCGGCACCCGTGGAACACATCGTCAACGGCACCTTCACCAGCGGCACCGATCCCTGGTGGTCGACCGCCAACACCTCGTTGTCCGCCACCGGCGGCCAGCTCTGCGCGCCGGTGCCCGCGGGCAGCGTCAACCCTTGGGACGTCAGCATCGGGCACAACGAAATCCCGCTGATCGACGGTGCGGCCTACACGCTGACCTTCACCGCTTCCGCCAGCGTGGCCACCACGGTCAGGGCAAACGTCCAGCTCAACGAGGCGCCGTTCACCGCCGCGCTGTCCCGCGAGGTGGCCCTGACCCCGACAGCACAGACCTTCACCTATACGTTCACCGCCGGCCTCGACTCGGCCAACGGCACGTTCACCTTCCAGCTCGGCACCCCCGCCGCGTTCACCTTCTGCCTCGACGACGTGTCACTGTCCAGTGAGGACAGTGGGCCGCCTGCGGGCGGGGCGGAACAGGTGGAGAACGGCGACTTCGCCGATGGCAGCGCGGGCTGGTACTCCTACGGCACCACGTCTTCGGTGGTCGTGGACGGCCGGTTCTGCTCGGTCGTGCCCGGCGGCCTGGTCAACCCCTGGGACGCCGGAGTCGGCCAGAACGACATCACGCTGATGGCCGGCCGTGAATACGCGTTCTCCTTCGACTATTCGGCCGATCCCGGCGCGACCGTGCGGGTTGCGGTGCAGCTGGGCGCGGACCCGTTCACGTCCTACTTCTCGCGGGACCTGCCGATGACGGCGTCCGGCGGCCACCTCGCGGCGACCTTCACCGCGCCCGCCGACACCGATCTGGCCCAGGTTGCCTTCCAGGTCGGCGCGAACGCCGCCGGCTACACCCTTTGCCTGGACAACGTTTCGCTGCTCGGCGGCGACGAGGCACCGCCGTATGTGCCCGACACCGGCCCGCGCGTGCGGGTCAATCAGGTCGGCTACCTGCTGCAAGGTCCCAAGAACGCGACCGTGGTCACCACAAGCACCACCGCTTTGCCGTGGCAGCTGCGCAACGCCGCCGGATCCGTGGTGGCCTCCGGCCAGACCACACCTCGTGGAGTGGACCAGGCGTCGGGTCAAAACGTTCAAACCATTGATTTTTCTGGGTACGCGGGGCAAGGCACCGGCTACACAATGGTGGCCGACGGCGAGACCAGTCACCCCTTCGACATTTCGAGCAACCTCTATCAGCAGCTGCGGTCGGACTCGTTGCAGTTCTTCTACATCCAGCGCAGCGGGATAGCCATCGACGGCTCGCTGGTGGGCGCACAGTATGCCCGCCCGGCCGGGCACCTCGGGGTGGCGCCCAACCTCGGTGACACCGATGTGCCGTGCCAGCAAGGGGTTTGCGACTATCGGCTCGATACCCGTGGCGGCTGGTACGACGCGGGTGACCACGGCAAATACGTCGTCAACGGCGGGATAGCCGCGGCTCAGCTGCTCGGGGCCTTCGAGCGCACCAAGACCGCGCCGACGGCCGGTTTCGGCACCGCGCTGGGCGACTCCACGCTGCGGGTGCCCGAGCGTGGCAACGGCGTGCCCGACATCCTCGACGAGGCCCGCTGGGAGCTGGAGTTCATGCTGCGCATGCAGGTTCCCGATGGCAAGCCGCGAGCGGGCATGGCGCACCACAAGATGCACGACCGCAACTGGACCGGTCTGCCGCTCGCGCCGCAGGCCGACCCGGAGCAGCGCGAGCTGCACCCGCCCTCGACCGCGGCGACGCTGAACCTGGCCGCCGCGGCCGCGCAGGGCGCACGGCTGTGGGCGCCCTACGACAAGGCGTTCGCCGATCGCGCGCTCGCCGCGGCGAAGAAGGCTTACGCGGCGGCCAAGGCGAACCCGGCCGTCTTCGCCGATCCGGCGGATGGCAACGGCGGTGGTTCGTACAGCGACGGTGATGTCAGCGACGAGTTCTACTGGGCCGCGGCCGAGCTGTACCTGACCACCGGCGCGGCGGCCTACCTGGCCGACGTGACCGCGTCGCCGCACCACACCGGCGAGGTGTTCACCTCCACCGGCTTCAGCTGGGGCAGCACGGCAGCGCTGGGCCGCCTCGATCTGGCGACCGTCCCAAGTGGACTCCCTGCCGCCGAGAAGGCCCGGGTGCGCCAGTCGGTGCTGACCGCCGCTGACGCCTACCTCGCCGCGATCGGCACCCAGGCCTACGGTCTGGCGATGCCCGGTCACGCGGGCGCCTACTTCTGGGGCGCCAACAGCAACATCCTCAACAACGCGGTCGTGCTGGCCACCGCGTTCGACCTCTCCGGCACGGCCGCTTACCGCAATGGCGCGGTGCAGACCATGGACTACATCCTGGGCCGCAACGCGCTCAACCAGTCCTATGTGACCGGCTGGGGCGAGAATGCGTCGGAGAACCAGCACAGCCGCATCTTCGGCCACCAGATGAACGCGGCGTTGCCGAACCCGCCGGCGGGCTCGATCGCCGGTGGCGCCAACGCCTCGCTGGACGACCCGTTCGCCAAGCAACTGCTCGACGGGTGCAAGCCGATGTTCTGCTACGTCGACGACATCAACTCCTACGCCACCAACGAGGTTGCCATCAACTGGAACTCGGCTCTGGCCTGGGTCGCCTCGTTCCTGGCCGACCAGGGCGGCGGCGGGCAGCCGACTCCGCCGCCGGGGGGAGCGGTCACCTGCCGGGTCAGCTACAACAACTACGGCACGTGGCACGGCGGCGGCGGTTTCACCGCCCAGGTTGAGGTCACCAACTCGGGCCTCACCCCGGTCAACGGCTGGGCGATCAGGTTCGCCTTCACCGGTGACCAGAAGCTGCGCGAAGGCTGGAGCGGCCGGTTCACCCAGAACGGGGCGACCATGACCGTGCTCAACGAGTCGTTCAACGCCAGGATCCAGCCCGGGGCCACCGTGTTCGTCGGTTTCAACGCCACCATGAGCGGCGCCTACGCGAACCCGAACCCGGGGCTGATCACCCTCAACAGCAACGCCTGCGTCGCTAGATAACGCGAAAAGGCCCCGCCGGTCCACGGACCGGCGGGGCCTTGGTTTACGGGGCGCGGACCACGCTCAGCCAGATGTTGGTGACCTGCGGCGAGTGGGTCAGGCTGAGGCGTTCCAGCCGCACTAGATCGCCGCCCTTTCGGTCGAAGAGCCGCACGCCGTCACCCAGCAGCACCGGGACGACGTGGATCAGGATCTCGTCGAGCACCCCGGCGTCGAGGCACTGCTGTGCGGTATTCGCACCGAGAACAACGACATACCCGTCGCCGGCCGCCGCCTTCGCCGCGGCGATGCCGCTTTCCAGATCACCCACGAAGGTGAAGCCGGGCGTGGGCGCGGGGGCCTTGTCATGCGTGAGCACGAACATCGGCCCCTGCCACACACCGCCGTAGGGCTTGCCCTCCTCGCTGCCCGCCCCCGCGTCGTCGTCGCCGAGGAAGGTGCGATGGCCGATGAAGAGCGCGCCGATCTTGCTCATCACCTCTTCGGCCGTCGGG
Organism: Rhizocola hellebori; assembly: GCF_016862955.1. GTDB lineage: Bacteria > Actinomycetota > Actinomycetes > Mycobacteriales > Micromonosporaceae > Rhizocola > Rhizocola hellebori. The sequence continues at coordinate 61,000 of NZ_BONY01000043.1, forward strand.
TTTGCTCCGCCGTACCCGGCCATCCATGACATGTCGCCACCAGGCCCGGCGATGAATCCGTCCAGCGACATCGTGATGTGCCAAAGAACCTTGCCCATGAACTACCTCCCAATGCTGATCATCGTGTTTGACCTTCATTGAGACGGTGACCGCCGCGAAAACTCATCGGTCGTGAGCCAGGACCCGATCGGGCAGCGCGAAGGAGGCGAACAGGGAAGGCAGGTGAAACGACGTGATCTCGGTGATGACCCCCTGCTCGATCGTGAACAGGCCGATGGCGAAGGCGTTGTATACCAAGGTGTCCGGGTCGCGCAGGTAGCTGGCGAGGGCGGGCTGCCGATTGGCGCCCACCGGCACGAGATGAAACCGGTCGGTGTCGAAACCCGCCGCGAGGGCGGCCAGCACCGCGTCGCGCCCCGAATACCAGTTGGCGAAGGGCGGCATTCCGGTGCGGACATCCTCGGCCAGCAGCGCGGCCACGGCGTGCAGATCGCCGCTGGTGATGGCTTTCATATAGCGGCGCAGGATCTCCTTCTCCTCGGTGGTCGGCCGCATGGTCGGCGCCCATTGCTGGCGTCTGCTCGGCAGCACCGATCGCAGGGTGGCCCGGGCCCGCTGCAGCGCGCTGTTGGCCGAGGCCACGCTGGTCTCCAACACGACGGCCGTCTGATCGGCCGGCCAGCCAAGCACGTCGCGCAGAATGAGGGTTGCCCGCTGGCGAGGCGGCAGGTGCTGGATCGCGGCGAGGAACGCCAGCTCGATGGTCTCCCGCGACACCACCGCCGCGTCGGGCTCATCGTCGCTTGGCGCGGCCGGCTCCCATTGCGTGTCTGGATATGGTTGCAGCCAAGCGATATCGGTGGGCGCCCGTAACGGCGCACCCGGCTGCGAAGGCCCAGCCGCGTGCTGGGGCAGCATCCGCCGTGCCTGCCCGTCGAGAGCGTCGAGGCAGGCGTTGGTGGCTATGCGGTAGAGCCAGGTGCGAAAGGACGAGCGGCCCTCGAAACCCGCCAGCTTCTTCCACGCCCGCAAAAACGTTTCCTGTACCAAATCCTCGGACTCCTCGAAGGAACCCAGCATCCGATAGCAGTGCACCCGCAACTCTTCGCGATAACGTTTCACCAACTCGGCGAAGGCCGCCTCATCGCCCACCCGGGCAGCCGTCACCAGCTCGCCGTCCTGACCCCTGCTCACCAGGCCACCCTGCCACAGCGGTGCGACAACCGCTCTAGCGCTGATCTCTGCGGCTGGCATAGTGCAGCAGGCTTTGCTGGCTCGCCAGGGTTTGCGGGTGCCCGGCTCCCAGCACCCGCAGGCAGTCGGACGCCACGTCTCGCAGCAGCCGTGCCGCCTCGGCGTTGTCCCCGGCCTCGCCGATGTTGCACGCCAGATGGTGGCGGCTGTACAGGGTTTGGAAATGGTCGACGCCGTGGACCCGAGTGCGGTCGGTGACCACGCCGCGAAGCTGCGCGATGGCGTCGGCCCGGCGGCCGATCTCGCCGAGGTAGTAGGCCAGCAGATGCCGGCTGACCATGGTGTCCGGGTGATCGGCACCGAACGCCGCGGCCCGGTCTGCGACCACACCGTCGAGCATTCTGGCCGCTTCCTCGGGCTTGCCGCTGGCGCCGACGGTGGCGGCGAGCAGGTGGCGGCTGGCCATGGTGTCCGGGTGGGCCGAGCCCAGGACCAGCAGACGGTCGGCGACGACCTCGCGCAAAATGAGGGTGGCCTCCGCCCGGCGGCCCGAAAGATCGAGGTAGAAGGCGAGCAGATGCCGGCTTTCCAAGGTCTCCCGATGATTGCGGCCGAGCACCCGCTCGCGATCGCTGACTATGCCGCGAAATCTGGTGACCGCGTCGGCTGCCTCGCCCGACTCTCCTATGTAGAACGCGTGAAGGTGGCGGCAGGCAAGGGTTTCCGGATGGTCGGCCGACAGCGTGCGGGACCTGTCGGCGACAACGCTCCGTATGACACGGATCGCTTCGGCGGCCCTGCCGTCGTCCCAGAGCAAGGCGGCCAGATCCTTCTGGGCGGTGAGGACCTCGGGGCTGACCCGCCCCTTGGTCCGGGTCAGGTCGGCGATCAGCGATCGCTGTTCCGTCATGAGGTCCTCGGTCTCCGCGTCGGCGCGCACCGGGTCGATGCCAAGCGGGGCGGGCAACCCCCGGCGCAGGCGGGCCACGAAGGCGTTGCCGGGCATCCGGCCGCCGGAGACGTCGTACAGCTGAAGATTGTTGAGAATGAAGAGCGGTTCCCCCTTGAGCAGCAACGGATAGATCTTCTTCTGCTGCTTCATCGCATGGTTGACCTCGATGTCCACCCAGTGCGACTCCGCCGCGTCGGGTGTCATCACCACCACCATCGCCGAGCAGGAAATGATCCTTTCCTCGATCACCCTTGTCCATCGCTCGCCATGGCCGATCTCGCGATCGAACCAGACGGGGACCCCGGCATCGGTCAGGAAGGTGGCGAGGCGCTCGACAAAGGCCAAGTCGTTGCGGCTGTAGCTAATGAACGCATGACCTGACACGCGGGCACAATATACAGACACCTCACAACATCAATATCGAACACATAGTCAAGATTCTTGGACATTGATCGCCTTGCCGGGCCCGCGCCGTGGGCTTACGGTGGCATTCGCTTGACGACTAGCGAACGCCGCAACACCCAATCGTTGGTGAGCCTACTGGGTGGGAGGAAAGGGTTGGGAGCCGCAAATGAGGATCCCTATCGCCTGCAGGAGCGCACAGAGCACGTCCAGGCTCTGGCGATGCGACAACAGGAGCTGGCGTTACAGCTGATTCAGCTGGTCAGCGAACAGCGCGAGCTCGCCTCCCAATGGCAGACCGCCGGAGCTCACGATCTTGCTGCCAAGGCACGTGATGTCGAGGAGAACCTTCGTGTGCTTTCGGGAAAGGTGCTGCATCTGGAAGGCGATGCGCTCGATCTTGTGGCACATGCGATCTCCGAGGAGGCGAGGGCGTTGCGGACAGAGAACCCCACCAATCGAGAGGAAGGGTCCTCCAATGGCGCAGGCCAGTGAGGAAGACAAGCAGAAGGCGCTCAAGCTGGCCAAGGAACTCCAGGCCAGCCTCGACCGGATGATCGAGGATGAGCGCGACAACGAAGCGTTGCTTGAAAAGCTGGACCGGCTGGCCATGGACTACCGCGAGCTGGCCGAAGCCTGGGACGGCGCCGATCCCGCGATGGCCACGCGGGTGCGCCAGCGCGAAGAGGAGATTCACCTGCTGCGTGGCCGGGTGGAGACGATGGCCGAAATGGAGGCCGACGAGGCCGGCAAGCTCAAGTCTGCGGTGCTCAACGCACTGCGACAGGCCAATCCTCGCGACTGAAGCAGTGCCACGCCATTGCGCAGGAGGTCGGCGGCCTCGGCGGGATGCGCAGCGCAAGGGTTCCGCTGGTCTTAAGGAAGCTCTGGCCGGCTTCTGTCATCTCTGGCAAGCAACAGGCACGCGGTAGGTTTGCTGCCGGAACAGCGTGGCAATGATGTGCTCAATCCGTTCGTCAACCGGTTCAAACTCGGTCCCGCCGTGGTACCGATCCACCTTCCATGAGATCGGCAATCGTACTGGCATCTGCTGGGTCCGGTGCGGTCTACGGGCAGCCGGTAGCGCCCATAAAGCGCGAACGCCCGTTCGTAATCGGCTCCGGCGGCCGTCGTGTCATGCTGGCGGGTATCGGGACTGCGCGGCCATCATTCGGCCACGCAGTCCCATTATTGACGGGTCTCAGCTGAGGTCGTCATCGTCGCCACGCGGATCGCTCCCGCTGTCTGGATGGCTTTCCAACTCGATCTCCGGTGCCGCAAGGTAGTAGTCCATTCCGTTCACCCCCTTTCGTGCCACTGATCATTTCGGCAGACCTCGATTGCACCAAGCCGCATGGACCATCCGTCGCCTACGACCCGGTGCCCTGTCGAAGTGATGGCCACCAGCCGGAAGTCCTTGGGTTCTCCTGGGTGCGAGCCATCGGAGCAACCGCATTCCGGCTGGTGGTCTCTGTGCGACGTCGAGACAGTCGGGCCAGGACAGGCAGTTTGAGGTCCCAGCATCCCGTTTCGTTGTCACGCGAATCACCCTGTCGGTTGGGATCCATGCCAGACAGAGTGGCAATGTGGCAGAGCCGTGGCATGGGCGTTGCCATGGCAATCCTGATTTGCGTCAATATCATGGAACGCGGTCGACGGGGTGCGAGAGGTTGTCATGAGACGGATTCGCTTAGCGCAGCGACGCAGAACAGTTGGCCTGAGCCAGGAAGCATTGGCCGAACAGCTCGGCGTCGACCGCACGACAGTCATCCGGTGGGAACGCGGCGACAACGAACCGCAACCTTGGCAGCGACCGAACATCGCGATGGCGCTTAAGGTTTCCGTCGAAGAGCTGGATGCCCTTCTGGCATGCGCCGACCAGGCCAGTGTCAATATCTCGCCCGACGCGATATCCGGTGTGTGCGTCTCGCCGAAGGCTTTGCCGACAACGCCTGTTGGAGGAGAATTGATGCGCCGTCAGGCCGTCCACCCCGAGCTGCTAATGCGATACGAGACGTTGACGGACACCTACCGGCAGATGGACTACCAAACCGGATCGGCTTCGGTTTATGCAGAAACAATCGCTCAGCTCGGCCGCATGATGGCGCTTGCCGACAACGTGCCGTCGCCCTTGTACCAACGCTTTGCGCGGGCGTTAGGCGATTCGGCCCAGCTTGCTGCGTGGTTGGCGATCGACCGTCAGGACTACGGGTCGGCGCGGCACTATACGGCGATAGCTCTGTCCAGCGCGCAGGAAGGCGACGACCCCACCCTTCATGCCTACGTGCTCGGCATCATGAGCTACATCCACCTCCACGCCGAACGCGGACCAGACGCCGTCCGGCTCCTTGCCGCGGCGTTGCGCCTGGCCGAGAACCCACGCCTCGGGGTCAGCCCCGCAGTTCGCAGCTGGCTGTTCGAAGCCATGGGCGAAGCTCAAGCACTCGCCGGCAACCGACCCGCAGGCGCCGCCTTCCTGGCCCAGGCTGAACGGCTCTTCGACCTCGTGGCTGCGCAGGACGTTCCCAACTGGCTGGGCTTCTTCAACAGCCCGGAACACGTAACCCGGCTCAAGGGCCGTTGCCTGGTCAAGCTCGGCGATGCGCGAGCCGCGATCGCCAGCCTTGAGGAGGCGGTGTCCGCACTCCCGGCGCACTACGTCCGCGAACGATCAGGCACCCTCATCGATTTGGCCACTGCCCAGCTAATGTCCCGCATGGCGGGCGGCTGGGCCACCGACGCCGAGGCCGCTGCGCAAGCCGCACTGGATGCATGGGGACTGGCGGCCAAGACCAATTCCGCCCGCAACCAGCGCCGCATCCGACGGATGCTGCCGCAGTTCACGCCGTACCGCTATCTGAACTCGACCAGGACGCTACTCGCCACTGTCGGGTAGCCTCCGGTGTCGTGCAGCACCCGCCCGGAGATCTTCAGACCGCGAGATCCAGAGCTGCAGCATGAGCCGTCGAGATTGGCTCATGTTGATCACGCTTTCTGTTCTCTGGGGAACGGCATACCTGCTCATAGCCGTCGCGCTTCAGAGCTTTTCGCCAGTGGTCGTGGTGTTTGGCCGTGCGGCTCTGGCGGCCGCGGTACTGCTGCCTTTGGCATGGCATCGGGGTGCACTCCAGTCGCTGCTGAGACATCCATGGTGGGTCCTGCTCACGGTCTTGCTCCAGGCCACAGCCCCGCTTCTGCTTCTGACCTACGGCCAGCAATGGCTTTCAACTGGGCTAACCGGCATTTTGATCGGCGCGCAGCCCCTGTTTGTGGCGCTACTCGCTGTCCGCTTCGACCCGAGTGAGCGGCCGAAAGGTGCCGCAGGCCTGGCAGGTTTGCTTCTCGGCTTCGCGGGGCTGGCACTCATCTTCGGAGTCGACATCGGCGGCAGCGCTGACCCACTCCTTGGCGGCATCCTGGTCACCAGCGCTGCCCTCTGCTATGCCATGGGCTCCATCCTGATCCACCGCAAGCTCACGTTCGCTGAGCCGCTTGGGATCGCGACTTCTGCGATGTTGGTGGCGACCGCCACGCTATTCATCCCTGCATCACTTTCGGTACCAAGCCAGTCGCCTTCCATGCCCAGCGTGCTGGCTCTCATCGCGCTCGGTGTGGTATTTACAGGCTTCACGCTGCGCCTCTTCTACGGCCTAATCGCTCGCGTTGGGCCAGCCAAAACGACCATGGCGTTCTACCTCTCGCCGGGTGTCACAATGATCCTCGGCTGGCTGCTGCTCGCTGAGCGGATAACATGGTCGACAATGTTTGGTCTAGGAGCGATCGTGGCAGGCTCGGTCTTGGCAGCGAGACCGCCGGTTGTTGCCGTCTAAATTGCGTCCCAAGGAACTGGTCCACGTTGACTCCACGCCAGGTCTTCAGACCTAACATTGATGGGTATGACTCACCTACGACGAGATCGAAACCTTCGGCCGAAACTCGGTCGCTGTGGTTACTGCCTGACCCACTCGGCGATAGAGTCCGCCTGTGTACCCGGTCAGAATCGAAGGCACCCGAGTCGTCCTGCGTGAATTCGTCGAGTCCGACCTCGACGACAGCATGGCCATCGTCGGCGACCCAGACGTCACCGTCTTCCTCTCCTTCGACTCCCGCACCCGCGAACAGCAGTCGGAACTGCTGGCCAAAGACATCCAGCGAGCACAGTCCGACGCGCGTCCCGATTACTATCTCGCCATCGCCGAGCGCGACACCAATCAGCTGATCGGTTTTGTTCGCATCGCCCTCGACGCCCACCAACGTGGCGAACTCGGCTACGCACTCCGCAAGGACCATTGGGGCAAAAGTATCGTCACTGAGGCCTGCCTGCTAATGATGGACTTCGGCTTCAATACCCTTGGTCTGCACCGCATTCAGGCCGCTTGCGGGCCAGAGAACCATGGTTCTCAGAAGGTCTTGGACAAGCTCGGCTTCGGCTATGAGGGCCGTATGCGCGACCACGTGTTTACCAACGGAACATGGCGAGACTCGCTGCTCTACTCCAGAGTGACGACAGATGGATAGTGGCGCTACGCGCCGGCGGCCTCGCCTGGGATCACGTGATTATTTGTGAGCTGGCACCGCAGCGTGCTGACATTGAGCGATGCAGCGTCCTGTCCGACATGTTTTCCGGGGCTGATTGCGCCGCGGCCGTACTGGAACTAACGCCCTCCAAACGCTTTGGCGCTGATGTCGAGCGCTTAACCAAATACTTTGCTGCACGAGGCGTTGAATCAAAACGAGAGCCAAGTCCGCAACCCCCTGACGTCGGGGCCATGATCCGTTATCCCGTGCAAGGTCAATGCCAGCTCCGGGTCCGAACTGCTCACCCGAACGAGAACGCCCAGAAGCGAGAGGACTCTTGATGGAGGTCACAGAACTATTGGTCACCGGCTACAACGGCGATGACCCAGTTTCGCGGTCGCGCTGGTCCCAAGTGAGGCTGCTGCAGTGGCAACTGCAGCCGATCGAGACGGGGATGCGGCGGTCAGCGCTTTGGCCATCAGGCGACGGATGTCTTCACCTCGGTCCGTGACCTGTTGGAGGCTCTGACGCTCGCGCTGTCTCATTAGCTTCGAAGATCCGATTGGCCGGGCAAAGGAAGTTACCGCTGCCCGGCCGACCCATTCCCCTGGCTATGCGATGCGCGATCAACCCACAGAACTACGTGGGTCGGCGCTCATACACCTTGCGAAAATGACCCTTGGCAAGCTATGTGGCTATGCTTTCGATGCTGATGGCTTGTTGTCGCCACGTGCGTCGATCAGGACGACGTTCTCGGCATCCGCTTGCTGGAGGTCGCTCAGGATGGCCCGCACTCGCTCGTCCTCCTTCGCTGTGTAGCAGACGATCACTTTGATGGACCTCTTGGTCTGATTTGCTACCTCATAGATCTCGACTTGCTTCATCAGGTTGCGTCTGAGCTGACGATTGCTGCCCAATTTGAATTCGATCAGCGTCTTGTCCGTCGCCCCTCTGCTGACTTTGAAGTCGACTGGTCCGCGACCGTTGTTTGGTTCGCGATTTACGTCCGAGGTAGTGCCTATCCAAGCAAGGCCAAAGTAGGTCTGAACGTCCCTTTCATTAGCAAAATATCCCTCTCCTTTGTTGATCAAACGGTAGCCGTCCTGGTTCTCGATGTAGTGCTTGAATGCCATGACATGATGGAGCGCCTCGCTGTAGCTGTTGGCGGGCTCCGCCACATCGGCGCCTTCATGGGCGTTTCGGATTCGATGCCAGTCGCGGGCCCTCACCCCCTCGCGAGCGACTGTGATGGCGAGTACGGAGAGCGCGTCGGTGTCCTGAATGATGCCAACCCACTGCTGCATCGGGTCTCCTTATGGCTGTGATTGGTGCCCAAGGGGGGCTCCTCAATGGATAGTTCAGTGGACCAACTGGCTAGCCCTCCGGCCAGGGAGCCGGAGGGATCCGGATGGGCGCAACGCCGTAGAGGACTTGGGAAATGCGATGTCGCCGAGCCGATGTCTGCCTCCGGCATGGCTGCCGGACGCGGACCGGAGGCGTGAGCGGGCGGGAATGCCCCAGTCGGATGGTGTGAGTGATCCGAGTGGCCATGTACTGAGTCAACAGCGCTGATGGTGCGGCGCGTGGCTTATCGATATCATGACCGCAAATCTGGACTGCCAGCGGCGGGAGGTGAGAGTACTGACGCCCCAACGCTATCTGGATCTTTCCCGGGTGCGTTCACGGACGGATCTCGGGGCGGCGCTCAGGGCTCTCTACGAGCACAAAGGTTTGTCCTTGGCCGAGATTGAAAAGAGGAGCAGGGGCTCACGGCAGGAATTGAAGCGCTCGACCCTTAGCGACGCGCTCAACGGTAAGACGCTCATTAATCCGCAGGTCTTGATGGGCGTCCTAACCGTGTGTGACGTGCCACGGGGCGACTATGGTCAATGGCTCGAAGCTCGGTCACGCGTCGCGGCGTGGCAGCCGGTCATTGAGGGCAGATTCAATGAAGCCTCCCCGCTCGCCCTCGGCATCCATAGCGCCATTGTCACTTCGGACACGACCGATGATCTTCCGGCTTACGTAGAGCGCGACTTTGATTTCCAGCTCCGTACAGCCTTGGCCGGCAACGGTCTAGGCGGTGGCTACTTCGTCATATTGGTCGGCGGCTCGTCGACTGGCAAGACCCGCTCCTTGTACGAAGCGGTCCACGACGTAGCGCCAGACTGGCGGCTGCTACAACCGGCGGCGGCTGACGAGCTATTCGAGCTGAAGGACAATCCGCCGAATCGGACAATCTTCTGGCTCGACGAACTGCAGCATTTCCTGGGCAGCCAACCGCCACTGTCCTCGGAATGCGTGCGCGCGTTGACCCGCAAAGAGAACATTGTCGTCGGCACATTGTGGCCGGAGCACATCTCTGGGGCGATAGCGATGCAGGCGGCCACCGATGAGGGCGAAGATGTCCGTCGTCTGCTTAGGAGCGCGACGATGATCAGCGTCCCAGACACCTTCACCCCAGCGGAGCTCAAGTCGGCACGTGACAAAGGAGAGCAGGACAGCCGGATTCGGGTTGCGCTAGAAACACGCGACACGGGGCTGACCCAGGCGTTGGCCGGTGGTCCTGCCCTGGTGCTCTGCTGGGAGCAGGCGCCTAACCCGTATGCCAAGGCATTGATCACTGTGGCTGCCGATGCGCACCGCCTCGGCGTGCAGGCTCCGTTAAACGAGGACTTGTTGACAGAAGCCATGTTCGGCTATCTCAAGACAGCTCAGCGGGTGAGGTCGAAGGAGGAGTGGTTGGCCAAGGCCATCCCCCATGCGACCAGGCCGTTGCACGGCGACGTGTCAGCGTTGTCACCGGCGGACGGAGGACGGGCTGGCGTCCTCGGCGGGTACATGATCGCCGACTACCTGGCCCAGCATTTGCGGAGGCGCCGCCGGACTGAGCCTGTCCCACATGAAGCCTGGATGGCACTCGTCACGCGGACGGACCGCGCAGTGGATCTGCGCCGAGTCGCGGACAGTGCGGCCGCTAGGCTGCGATTCCGCTACGTCGAACCGGCCCTCGCACGGCTCGTCGGCGAGTTCGGTGACTGCTCCGCCGCGACCGAGCTCGCCGAATTGCTGATCCGCCAGGACCGGTTTGAACAGGCGGTGGACGTGCTGCGACGGCAGTTGGCAGTGCGCCCAAGGGACCGGGACCTCGGCGAACGCCTCATGCGTACGCAGGAACTGTGGCAGCGGGCGGAAGAGATCCGTCCCGGAGCCAATGCTGGGGATCCCGTGGCTCGTGAGCGACTCACCGAGATCCTCTCGGATGGTGGCAGGTGCGACGACTTGCGAGTTCGTGCGGACGATGGCGACACCATCGCCGCCGAGCAACTCGTGGAGCGGCTTGTTGACCGCGGCTGCTTGAGGGAGCTGCGGGAGCGTGCGGACCATGGCGATAAGTACGCGGCGGAAGCCCTCGCTGATCTGTACCTCGCCTGGGGCGACGTGGATCTCTTACAGGCCCGCGCAAGTCGTGGCGACGAGGCCGCGGAGCTGCGTCTGTCGAAGGTCCGCGCGGAGGGTGTGCGTTCGAGCGGTACCGAGTCGGAGGTGGCAAAGCTGAGGGCGGCCGCTGGTGGCGACCCGGGGGTGGCGCGGCAATTGTGCACAGTGCTGTTTGAGCTACGCGACGAGGACGGTCTGCGCACCGAACTGGAAGCCGGTACCCACAGCGCCGCCGCCCTCCTGATCGCGCTCTATACAGCGCAGGAAGTTATCCCGCCTGAGCAATTGGGACGGCTACGCGCCTTCGGCCTCGCCGCCGATGGAGAGCCAGTCACTCCCGGCTCCGAGCCAATGACCTTCGGAAAGGACCAACTATGGCCGACGATCTGACTCCAACAGATTATGCGTTTCTTATCCTGCTCGACATTGAACGTGAGGAGATCTCCAACACCGACCTAAATGATCATCATGGCGTGCGACTGGTGGGTGCGAGCTGTACGCGGCTCAACGCGGGTGGCTATGTTATTTCAAAGACGGATCAGCGTCCGTACCGGCACGCTATTTCTCCCAAGGGCATCAAGGTACTCAAGGTGCCTTTGGAGGTGGCCGGGGATGGAGAGGGCGTTGAGGAAAGCAAGCTCGGCGCCAAGGAGTTGCCGTTCTGGGCCGCACTCGCCGCCCTACACGAGTACCACCTTAACGATGGCGACAAGCCCCGCACGTTGGCGCCGCTCCGCGATGAGCAGAGCCTGGAGAGGCAGATCCGGGGCGCCTACGCTGACCTGGCCACGGAGCCGGGAGCGTGGGTCAGCCTCAGCCGGCTTCGTCCGCTCTTCGACAACGTGTCAAAGGCTGATCTGGACAAAGCACTGAGATCCCTGCTGGATGCTCCGGATGTCAACCTTGAGCCGGAAGCTAATCAGTCGCGGCTGACGTCGAGCGAACGCCGTGCGGCGGTACGGATAGGTGGCGAGGACCGGCATTTGCTGTCGATTGGCGTGCGATGACCGACGAGGAGCGTGCTGCACTGGGCGCTCTAAGGCTCAGCTGGGCACCGGTGCCGGACGACGTCTGGCAGCCATCGCCGATGCATGTGGATGGCCTGCACACCGAGGTCGTCGCGGACCTGCTGGCCGGAATCGATGATGCGAAAGCCAGCACTACGAACCCAATCAGCCTGGCGCTGCTGGGCCGGCGGGGTTCAGGTAAGACCCACCTGCTCGGCTGGGTGCGGCAATGCGTCCAGGAGCAGGGTGGGTACTTCTTTCTCGTCAGCCTGCAGGACGAACAGACCTTCTGGCCCAGCGTGCTGGCCTCCATGAGGGATGGCCTGGCCCGGCCAGTCCCGGGCAGCGAGGCGCAGCGCCGCCTGCTGCTACGCCGACTGTCCTCACGGATCGGTGCGAGTCGGGCGGCCCGTAGGGCGGTGATGGGGGAGACCGAGCTGACCTCAGCTGCACTCGACTCCTTCATTGGCGGGCTCGCCGACCTCGACCCGTTCGTCGAGGGCGTCAGCCGGGATACTGCCCGAGCATTGGCCCTCAACGCTTCCCACAACTCCGCGCATCGAGACATCGCTGACAATTTTTTCGCATCAGACGAGGAGTCGTTCCCCGGTGAACGCACCGACTGGGGCATGCGGCGCAAGCCGTACACCGCAGAGGAGATCGTCCGTCAGCTTTCATTCCTGCTGGCGATGACCGGACCATCGGTCATCGCAGTGGATCAGATCGACACGCTGATCGCCCAGTCCTCGCTCAGCGCCGACTTGGCACTCAACGAGGACACGCAAGTAAGCCAGCAAGAGTTACGTTCGCTCGAACACGTAGCGAGCGGTCTCATGACGCTGCGCGAACGTACCCGCCGTACACTGACGGTGGTCGCCTGCCTGCCGCAGATCTGGACACTGATAGAGAAGCGGGTTACCAACACGGTCGCCGATCGATTCCGTAAATCGGCGGTGATCAAAGGCATCATCGATGGTCAGCTGGCCCGGGAGATCGTCGAGCGACGGTTCGCTGAACCGTACGCCAGGCTCGGGTTTCACCCCGATTACCCGACCTGGCCCGTTCGGGAGTCTGCGTTCGCGGCGGCGGGGACATACACGCCACGTCGGTTACTGATGGAGATCGACCGGCACATCCACACCTGCCTGAAGGCCGGCGAGATCCGAGAGCTGACTTATCTGAGCGACCTTCCGGACGGTGAGGACGACCCGGGTTCGCCAGGCCCGCTGACTCCCGAAGTTTCAGACGATGCACTCGCCCGTATTGATGCTCATTTTGAAGAGCTGCAACACGAGGCCGACATCACGTCCCCGCTTGATGCTGACGTCGAAGACTCACAGTTCCCGCTGCTACTAGCCGCCGGACTGACCGCCTGGATCCTGGAACGCGGTGAAGGCGCCAAAGTGTTCACCCTCGACCCGCCACCAAGCGCCGATCCGGACCTGCACGCACGACTACGCCGGACCCTGAATGAAGACACTGAGGACCAAGTGCACTGGTGCTTCCGGGCGATCAGCGACACGCATCATGCCGTGGCCGCGCTCAACCGGCTGCGCCGCGCAAGCACCGGCGCGGGACTGTCTACTGATGTCGCCAAACGCATGCTGTTCCTGATCCGCAACGGCCCTTGGTCCGCCGGAGTCAAGACCCAGCAGTCGCTCCGGGAGTTCCGGCGCGCTGGCGGTGTCATGCTCAGCGTCGATGATGCGGACCTGCGGACGCTGGCCGCATTGCATGGCCTGCGCGACGAGAACCCTGCGGAATATCAGGCGTGGCTGGTGAAGCGCAGGCCCACCGCTGATATTGCATTGTTTAAGGAAGCGTTGGGGGATGCGGATGCGTGGACTGCTGCGGGTCATATCCCAGGCCCGCTGGGGCGAGACCCGGAGGTCGACGAGACCTCGCCCGAGGTCGTGGTCGGGTATGGATATCAGGATGGTTTACCCGTGCCGGTTGCCTTGGAGTCGTTGCGCAAGCATGTAGCGATCTTCGCAGGATCGGGCTCCGGCAAGACGGTGCTTATACGGCGTCTCGTCGAGGACTGCGCGTTGCAGGGCGTATCTGCGATCGTCCTGGACCCCAACAACGACTTGGCTAGGCTCGGCGAGCAATGGCCGGAACCGCCCTCATCCTGGCGGCCTGACGATCAAGAATGCGCAACGACGTACCTTGCCAACACAGAGGTGGTGGTCTGGACGCCACGTCGCGAATCTGGCCGTCCGCTGAGCTTCCAACCGCTTCCAGACTTCGGCGAAATGCGCGATGATCCAGACGAGTTTGGCGAGGCCGTGGAGGCAGCGGTGGCCGCCCTGGCCCCGCGGGCCAGCCTTGTTGGCCGAGCCAACAAGGCTCAGCTCGGCCTGGCGGTGCTGCGTCGCGCGGTGGAGCACTACGGACGACAGGGGGGCGGCGACCTTCGCGGGCTGGTCGAGCTGCTGTCGGCGTTGCCTGACGGGGTGAGTCGGCTCGGCGACGCCGATCGGATCGCCGCTGGACTGGCACAGACGCTCACCGCCTCAATGGACAATGACCCAATGTTTGGAGGAGACGGAAGCCCCGCTGATCCCGGGCTACTGCTCACCCCGACGCCCGGCAAGCGAGCTAGGATCTCGGTGATCAGCATGGTCGGCCTGCCAGCTGAAGAAGCCCGTCAGAGCTTTGTCAATCAGCTGCAGATGGCTTTGTTCGCCTGGATCAAGAAGAACCCCGCAGTCGACCGGCCACTACTCGGTCTCTTCGTGATGGACGAGGCGCAGACGTTGGCGCCGTCAGGTCCTATGACCGCATGCACCCAAAGCACCCTGGCTCTGGCCGCGCAGGCCCGCAAATACGGGCTCGGCTTGATCTTCGCAACCCAAGCGCCCAAAGGTTTGCATAATCGCGTCTCTGGCAACGCCACGACGCAATTTTTCGGCGCACTCCATGCGCCAGTGCAGGTCGAGGCCGCTCGTGAAATGGCAAAGATGAGGGGTGGCGACATATCAGATCTTTCGCGCCTCAAGTCGGGCGAATTCTATGTGGCGGTCGAAGGTGAACCGCCACAGAAGGTGCGTACGTCGATGTGCCTCAGCCACCATCCGCGCAGCCCGCTGACGACCGACGAGGTCTTGGCTCTGGCCCGGTCTTCCAATGCCGGAACGAGTCCCGGTTGACCGTACGAGCATGTCGGTCCCATCCGCTGCGTTTCGTGGCCGGTCCCAAATGAGGCAAGCAAATCGGGCTCGGTTCGGTCTAGGACATCGGTCACAGAATTGCGTCTGTGAAATGCCATGCGTCGACCTGGCCGTCGTATGTGCCGCCGCCGTCTGTCATGCGTATGCGACCGCTGGGATAGATGGAGAATTCGAACTTCTGCTCGCTTAGCATCACCTGGAATCCGTTCAGGTCTGCCCCGCCTATGCTCGCGTGAATCCGTTGACCTGATTGGGAAACCACGCGGAGCCGTCCCGTTCCTTTGCGTGGAAGCATGAGGTCCAAGCCGTTGACCACATAACGAAGATCGCTGGTTCCCTGCGCGATTTGACCAGGCTGGACTAGGGGGGTGAAGGCGTCATAGACCACTCGGAACTCCTGCCCGTGATCCCACTCAAGCAGGATGTCGAACGCCGGACGGTACATGCTGATCCGCCCGAAGCGTGTGGCGTTGGCCAGGCCGATAGCCACAGCGTCCTCAGACGGCGTGGTGGCCATCTCGATGCGTGTCGCGGCGGGGAATAGTTCCCTCATTCGTTCTGTCACGTAAGGGATCTGGCTCATGCCGCCAGAAAGCACGACGACATCGACGTTCTCTACCAATTTGTTTATGGGGGTACGCAGCAGTTCGTGCGCGGAGACGGCACCAGGCTCGGCCAGCCGAGCCGCCCGTAGTGCGGCCGCGATGTAAAACTCAGCACGGTCTATTTGCTCCGCGAACACCTCGTTGAGTTGCTCGCGGCTATAGGGAATGGTCGCAATCCCATATATTCGTTTCGACAGTGCTACATCAATCTGTGCATAGTTTGTCAGATCGATCTTCACGGCCCGCGCAGAGTCCCGCAAACGATCCCTCGCCTGGCGTGAGTTGGATGCCGCCTGGATGTCGTAACCTGCCACGGCGAGCTGGAGCTCAAGGTCGGCGGTGAGCGCATCGTCCAACGCATCACCGGCCTCAGCAGCACCGACTGCCGCCAGGACGGAAACGTCATAATGGCTGGCACCCCGTACATCGAGCACGGCGATGTCCAGCGTGCCGCCGCCCATGTCGAAAACCAGCACGCGTAGCGGCATCGTGGCGTCGACTTCGTGCTTGACCACCCAGGCGATGCCCGCCGCCACGGGCTCGTCCACAAAGTTTGCAAGTGATACAGGCAGCCCGGCTTGCCGCGCCACAGCTTCAAGGCGGCGCCGCTGCTTGCCGTTCCACATCGCCGGACAACCGATCCGTATTGCCGACTCGTCGGTCATGTCTTGGCCGCTAGCCTTCGCGCGCTGGATCGCCTCGCGCAGGATCGCGACCATGAGATCGTCAGCGCGGATATCCCGAATCCCGGTCGGAGTGTCCAGACGGACAAACACACGATCATCCGTGATGCATCTCTTGATCGATCGGATCATCTGGTCTTGCGGCAGATCTCGCGCCGCATCCCCAGCGACAATCGAACCGTCGTCGCCGTACCCCACAATCGACGGTATCCAAGAAGCTTCCGTATCGGTGCCGATATGTACGACGCCTCGCGGATTGGCGATCAAGGTGGTAGAGGTCCCGAAGTCGAATCCAATTGCTGGCTTGGCTTTACTGCTCAACTGACCCGACTCCTCGACTACTACTCCTCGACGACCACCTTCAGCACTAGTACATCGTTATCGGTCTTCTTCCAGACATACCCGGGTCGGACAACAAAGACAGGCGCTCCGTCGCGTATGGCGCTGCCGATCGGCTCATGCCTCTTCCGATCGAACGTGGTCTCTTCCCCCGCATGGCCTACCGCTTCAAGCGCACTACGGCCGACCCGTGCCCGAACCATCCTGAGCATCGCGTCTGGCGGGGTTTCGTTGTCGATCAAACCTTCGACGGTACTGGCCAGGTCAGCAAGTAGCCGGATACCCTCGCCCTCAGCCCTTCGCACGCGCGCTGCCCACTCAAGGTCAGCCTGCTCACCGGCGGACGGAGAGATCTTGCCCTCAGCGACAGGCTCACGCGCTGCTTCAACGGCCGGCGCCCGCTGCAGCAGGGCGCCCCGGATAATCTCTACAAGCCTTGCCCTTCGCGGCGCGGTTCCGCCCCCCTTGGCAAGAATGTCTAGTGCCTCCGAAGCGGTCAGTTCAGCCTTGGCCGTCGTCCAGCGATAGCGATTACCAGTGTCAACGGCCACCTGATCGTGTGCTTTGAGGCGCTTGGCCTGAATGGATTTCCACGCTTTATCCGCCGCGACTTTCTCGACTCCGCCAGACCTCAGGGCAGCTTTGATCTTCCCTGCATCGAGTGCCTTGCCAGCTGCGTCTTCCAGGACGCGCAATATGGCAGCATCGGCGTCTTCCGCGAACAGGGTCGCCAGTGTCCGTCCACGTGGAGCTTTGCCAGGTCTGGTCACGACAGCACTGTAGTACCTCGATCAATCGAGTAACAGGATCGCACCGGCTTACGGTTCTTCCATGATCCGTGCAGGTGATCATTCCTGGAACGCTGCAGCCAGAGCGGCGCGAATCTGCTCAACTGGGCGATTTCGACTGGCATGGCCGAAATCAGTAGTGCCGGTCCTCGGCGCTGAGGCTCACGCCGCCGGCGACTCATTCGTAGTATGGCGGGTCATTCGTAGTATGGCGGGCTGCGAGATAGGGCTCATCGAGATCCCGCCGTGGACACTGCGAGAGGATTGCCAACCACGGCGATGATCCTCTTCGCATTCTGGCGCGTCTGGCCCGGCGGCGTGTGACTGAAAGCCGGTCACTCCATGCGTTCGAGGTCGAGTAGGCCGGTGCGGAGGAGGTCGGCTGCTTCGGCTAGGCGGGTTTGGGCGGTCAGTAGGTCGCCGAGCGCGCGCAGGCTGCGGGCTAGTTCGCGGCGGGGGCCGGTGTCGCGGTACAGGGCGATGGCTTGGCGCAGCATCGATTCGGCTTCGGTGTCGTCGCCGCGGTCGAGGGCTAGTAGGCCGCGTTCGCGGTAGGCGCCGGCGGCGCGGAGGGGTGCGGTTTGGGTGTCGGTGGAGGCTTGTAGGGCTTCGTAAAGCAAGGTTTCGGCTTGGTCTGGCCGGCCGCGGCGGCGTTGTACTTCGGCCAGTTCGACACCGATGTCGAGGGCGGCTTCGGTGGGGCCGTAGAGGTGGCGGGCTTGAGCCAGGTCGGCGGCGGCCTCTTCCAGCTGTCCGGCTTCGCGGCGCATCCAGCCGCGGGCGCGATGGCAGGCGGCCAGGGCTGGGCGGGTATGGGCGCGCAAGAAAGCGGCTTTGGCTTGGCCAAGCGCGACAGCGGCGTCCGCGGGACGGCGCAGGGCTAGCAGGGCCTGCGCGGTGGCCAGGTAGTCGGCGCCGACGGCGGCGGGGTCTTGCGGCCCGGCCAGGGCCAGGGCCACCTGTGCGGCGGCGGCGGCCCGTTCCTCGTCGCCGATCTGCAGGTACCGCTCCGCGAGGTGCGCGTGCAAGACGTAACGTGCATCGGGGTCGGGCAGCCCGCCGCGGTGCAAAGCATCGCGGAACTCCTCCAGCAGGTAGATCGCGTAGCGCGGCTCGGCCGCGCGGGCCTGGGCCAGTACTAGCGGGACGCGATCGGAAGGTGGCTCGCCCTCGAGCATCCGGGCGGCATCGGCCAGGTGGGCTTCGGGGTCGAGGAAGAGCAGAGCCCAGGCCCATCTCCGTGAATCGCCAGCCTTTTCGGCGGCAGCCGCGACGGACATGAAGCCGGAGCCGGTGGCGAGCGCGTCGGTCAGCGCCAGCTCCAGGCCGAGGCTGTCACCGGGCTGCCCGGCGGTCAGCTCGGCGTCGGGGACTCCCAGCCGCTGGGCGAAGTGGCGCAACGCCTCGCCCGATGGGCTGCGCTTACCGCTTTCCACCGAGGACACATAGGCGGCCGTGTACTTGGGCTCGGCCAAGGCTCGCTGGGTCAGGCCATGGGCCAGCCGGAGCTGTTGGATGCGTTGGCCGAGGTCGTCGGGCGCGTCGCTCACCCGGCGCCTCCAGTCAACTCCGGTGGTCGATTCGGTTAACTGTAACCAGACGGCCCCGGGATCCACGAGATCCCGGGGCCGCCTATTCCCCACCCACGGTTTAGAGCGTGATGCTCCAGGTGTCCAGATAGCCGGTGTCGTTGACGAAGTTGTCACCGACGTAGAGCAACCAGGTGCCCGCGGCCTGCTGGCTTACCGGGACGGAGTAGCTGCGCGGCCCCGACCATGGGGTGCACGTTCCCCAGGTCTCGGCTTTCAGCTGGTACCAGACGCCATTTGGCCCGCGAAGCCAGATGTCGAGGTCCTCCGCGCAGCTGTGCACGATCGTCAGCGAGACGGTGACCGGTGAGTTCGCCGCACCGGTGGCCGTGCTGGTGATCGGGCTTTGGATGAAGCTGTTGTCGAAGATGTTGTAGTTGGTGCCGTTGGTGAAGGTCCGCCCGCCACCGGTGGATTGCACGGTCAGCGTGTAGGTGGCGCTTCGGGTGGCGGTTTCCCCGGCTCCGGTGACGGTCACGCTGTAGCTGCCGGCCGGGGTCGAGGCGGAGGTGCTGATGGTCATCGTCGAGGAGCTGCCCGAGGTGACCGTGGCCGGGCTGAACGATGCGGTGGCGCCGCTGGGCAGCCCGGCGGCGGTGAGGTTGACTGTCTGTGCGGTGCCCGCGGTGGTTTGGGTGTTCACCGTGGCGGTTGCTGACTGTCCGGGTTGGACTGTCCCCGCTGTCGGGCTCAACGCGAGCGAGAAGTCCCGGGTCGGCGGGGTGATGGTGCCGACCGCGACCTTCCACAGCGCCCAGGCGACCGCGTCGGAGCTGCGGTCCAGAGCCGTGGTGCTCACGTTGCTCGGATAGGTGTCGCATGAGGAGTGGTAGCAGGAGTCGAAGGCCTGACCTGCCGTGCCGCCCCACTTCTGGGCCTGGGCCGACGACTTGACCGCCGACGCCCCGGTGGAAAGGAACGTTGCCGCAATCCCCGCGTTGCGGAATGGGCCGTCATCGCTGCAGCACTCGCTCATCTCCTCGGTCTGCACGCCGATGGAGTCGAAGTACCCCTTCAGGTTGCCCGCCAGGGTAGAGGTGATGGCATCGATGAAATAGCCGGCGTTGGTCGAGCCGACCATGTCGAAGTTGAAGTATCCCTTGATTTTTGCCCGCTCAGTCGCGGCAAGGTTGTTGACGTAGAACTCGGAGCCGTTGAGGCCCTGCTCCTCGTCGGTCCACCAGCCGAAGCGGACGTGTTTGGTCATCTGCGGGTTCTGCTCGGCGAGCACGAGCGCCGTCTCGAGAAGCGCCGCCGATCCGGTCCCGTTGTCGTTGATGCCGGCCCCCGCCGACACGCTGTCCAGGTGCGCGCCGAACATGTAGATCTCGTTGGCGTCACCGCCCGGCCAGTCCGCGATGAGGTTCGGCCCGGCTCCGGCGGTGCAGCCCGAGGCGCAGTTCTGCCGAACAACGTTATAACCAGCGGCGACCAGCTTCTGCTCCACATAGGACACCGAGCCGGTGTAGCCCGCGCCGGTCGAGCGCCTGTTGCCGCCGTTATTGGAGGCGATGGTCTGCAGCTGCTGCAGATGCGCCCGCACATTATCGACATTCACATTTGGTGGGGTACCAGGTCCAGGCCCACCCCCGCCCACGGTGAGGGTGAAGGTCACGCTGTGGCTGGTGCTGCCCGCGCCGGTGACGGTGATCTGATAGCTGCCGTTGGGGGTGGACGCCGAGGTGGCGACGGTCAGGGTGGACGAGTTGCCGGAGGTGACCGACGACGGGCTGAAGGAGGCGGTAGCGCCGCTGGGCAGCCCGGTGGCACTCAGGTTGACCGTCTGGGCGCTACCGCTCGTGGTCTGGGTGCCGACCGTGGAGGTGGCCGACTGTCCGGGTTGGACAGATCCCGAGGTCGGGTTGAGCGACATCGAGAAGTCGTTGCCGGGCGTGCTGCAGGTCGGCTCGCCCGACTGCACCGGAACGCTGACCGCGTTCCAGGCCGCCTTGGTGGTGGCGCATTCGGTGCTGGCCGCGCCGTAGAGCTCGACCACGGCCGCCAGCGACGCGGAGCGCACGTTGGCGTAGCGCCAGGTCGACGTCTTGCGGTTGAGGGCGCCCATGAAGATCTTGCCGGCCTTCTGGATGCCTATACCGGTCACCGAAGCCGGGCCGCCCGAACAGATCGGGCTGCTGGGCTTGCCGCCACCCGGCGACGAGCCCTCGGCCACCAGGTAGAACCAGTGGTTGAGCGGACCCGCGGCCGAGTGCACCTCGGTGTTGGGGATCGATGTGGACCAGCAGTTCGGGTCGCCCTCGGCCGACGGGTTGTACATGTTGCGGATCTCACCCGAGCCGGAGAGGTTGATCTCCTCGCCGACCAGGTAGTCCGGCGGATCGTTGGCATTGTTGGCAAAGTGCTCGGTCAGCGCGCCGAAGATGTCGCCGGTGGATTCGTTGAGACCGCCGTTCTCGTTGCCGCTGCCCGCGCCGCCGGGGGTGGTCTGGAAGATGGCGTGGCCGAACTCGTGGGCCACGACGTCGATCGCGGTGGCCTGCTGGGTGCTGGCCGAGTTGCGGCCGAAGTTGGTGTAGCTGCCGTTCCAGAACGCGTTGGCCTCGTTCAGGCCCACCCGGGCCGGGAAGCCGGCGCCGCTGCCGTTGATGCCGTTGCGGCCCAGCCAGGAGCTGAGCATGTCCCACTCCCGCTGCACCGCGTAAAGCGCGTCCACGCAAGCGGTTTCGAGGTTGGTGCCGGAGCTGTTGCCCCACGTGTCATCGGTACCGGTGAACGTGGTGCCGGTCTGGCCGCCGCACCGGATGCCGCTGCGGGTGGAGTCGGCCATCGACCACGAGGTGCCCGAGCCGGAGGTGTTGATGGTGACGGTGCCGTTGTAGTAGCTGTTGCCCGTTCCGGCGTGCACGTCGTTGTAGTAGTCGCTGATCGCGCCGGTCTGCGCGTTGACGAAGACGTGCAGGATGGCGGGTTTGCCGTCGGCGATCCCGGAGACGACGGCCTCCCACGCCAGCACGGGCGCCTGCCCCCACGCGAGCACGACCAGGCGCGGCGCGGCGGAATCGTCCACTCGCGACAGTTGGTTCTTCGCGGTGGCCAGGGCGGTGTCCGCGCTCACCCGGGCGCGGGTGGAGATGGCGCGCAGCGGCTGCGAAGCGGCTGAGGTGGTGTGCTTGACCCGGCCGGCGGAGTCGGTGACGACCACCGCGTCACCACCGATCACGGGCAGGCCACGGTAGGTGCGCTCGTAGGAGATGTAGTAAATGCCGCCCGCGGCGGGGACCACGGTGCGGCGCTGGAAGCTCTCGTCGAGTCCCTTGCGCAGCGCGTCCAGACCGCTGGCGGCGGCACGGTCGGCGACCGCGATCGCGAGCGCCGCCGGGTCCTGGCTTGCCGTGGTGGTGGTGGGGCCCTCGGGGGTCGGTGCGGCCGCGGCAGTGGGCGTGAACAGTGCCATCGCCACGATCGTGGCGATGCCCACGGTCGTGGCGAGTCTGGCTCTCGGTCTCACGTGAGGTGCTCCTTCCTTCGGTGCGTCCGGTGGCCGGGCAGCGTCGATCAGGCCGACCGATGGGCCTAGCTGTTTATTAATGCGAATAAATGGATTTCCCAACGCAAAGTCAGGCCCGTTGCGCGCGGCCAGAATCCGGGTCAGGGGTGAAGCAGAATGGAGAGTGCTTCTTCGATATTAACTTCTGTTACTGCTCCTGTAACACCGGAGTTAAGAGGATGGCGCAGGTCCCTGTCAAGAGGCAAACTTCAATCGATCTTGTCTACACAGGACACTCCGCGTCGCATAACAGACACGGCCTCGGTCAGCCTTTCCTGCCCGACCAGCAGCTCACCCAGCTCACGGCAAGTGCGCATCAATTCGTTGAATAATCCGGCCGCCTCGTACCGGTCGGCAGCCCTCGACAGCAGCGCCTCCGCGCCGCGCAGGTCGTCGCGCGCCACCGCGATGCGGCCCAGCAGCCGGTCGGCCTCGGCGATGCCCTCGTCGTACCCGGCGGCGTTGACCACCTGCGCCGCCTCGAGGCACAGCGACTCCGCCTCGTCGAAGCGGCCCTGCCGCCGCCGCACCTCGGCCAGCTCCATGGTGGCTCCGCCGTAGAAGTGCTGCGCGCCCACCCGGCCCAGAATGTCGCGGGCCAGCACCAGCTCACCGTCGGCTTCGGCCAGCCTGTCCATGCGCAACAGCACATAGCCGCGCATCCAATGGCAGCGCCCGATTTCGCGCTCCATGCCAAGCTCGGCCCAGATGCGACGGGCGGTGTTCAGCGCGGCGTCGACCTCGGCCAGCACGCCCTGGGCATTCCACACCTGGCTGGCCACGGTGTGGAAGGACGCCACGATCGACATGTCGGTGACCCGGGGCAGCAGCGCAAGCCCGTCGTCGACCAGACGCCGCGCCCGCTGAACGGCTCCCACCTCGACATACGGGTAGATCAGCGGCGTGAGCAGGCGCAGCTCCACCGCGGGATCGATGGGCGGCGCGGCGCGCACGGCCCGCAGCTCCGACTCGACCAGCTCGATGGCGGCCGCTGTCTGACCGGTCAGGAAGAGGCTGTTGGACACGCGGGCGATCGTCTCCGCGGCGACCACCCCGGTGATCGGCTCGGCCGCGGCGGCCCGGAAGGCGGCGAGCGCGGCGGCCGGATCGTTGCGGTGCAACAGAACGTCGCCCTCGACCAGGCGGGCCAGCCCGGCCAGATCGGGCAGGTGGTAACGCTGCGCCTCGGCCAGCACCCGCGCCGCCTCGCTGGCTGCGAAGCCGTCATCGCCGGCCGACAGTCGCCGGCGAACCTGCGCCAGACGCTCGACCAGCTCTTCACGCACGCCGATCGGCCGGCCGTAGCGCAAATCGTCGGTGCCGACGCCGAGCCGGTCGGCGAGATAGGCCAGCGCCTCATCGGTGGGCACCCGGTGGCCGGACTCGACAGCGGCCAGGAACCCCCGGCTGTAGCCGGGCTCGGCCAGCTCACGCTGCGTCAACCCCCGCTCGACCCGCAGGTCACGAATCCGAGCCCCCAACTGCATGCTGTGATTATGGCG